>CAYNIP010000058.1:0-29166 GCA_964397305.1 uncultured bacterium | reverse complement strand
CAGCTCTCTACGGGGCGGTGCTATCTGCTTCGCGGTTCAATCCGGTGATCCGTGACTTCTACCAGACTTGGGAGAGGGGCTTCTAGCTCCCCTGCTCCCAGCTTTGGGAGCAGGGGCCGGGGGATGAGGGCCCGGTAACGCTGTTCGCGCTAGCGTCGCGTAGCGATAGAGGGCGACCCTCTGCTCCTGGAACCATCGCTCAAAATTTAGGGGAGCCGCGCTTTTTTTCGTCCACCCCCTAGGCCAGCTTGCAGTTGACATAGTTCCTAAAGCTTTAGTATGATTAGAGGCTGTCACATTTAGTAGCAAGCTTATTCAGTACGGGGCTCAGGCCGTAACTCATGCCAACCATCCAGCAACTCATCCGCAGCGAACGCTCCCGCGCCAAGAAAAAAACCAAGTCACCGGCCCTCAAAGAGTGCCCCCAACGACGGGGGGTCTGCACCCGGGTCTACACCACCACCCCCAAGAAGCCCAACTCGGCTCTCCGCAAGGTGGCGCGGGTGCGCCTTACGTCTGGCTTTGAAGTTACCTCTTATATTCCGGGCATCGGCCACAATTTGCAGGAGCACTCCGTGGTGCTCATTCGTGGCGGACGGGTCAAAGACTTACCCGGGGTTCGCTATCATATTGTGCGTGGGACTCTGGATGCGACCGGCGTTAAAGATCGCCGCCAAAGTCGCTCAAAGTATGGCACTAAACGCCCCAAGGCTTGAGCCGCCTCGCCGCTGTTCCGTTCTAGAGTTGACCGCTACCATCGTCGCACTTCAGTTTACCCAACCAAAAGCTTATGTCTCGTCGCAGCGTTACCAAACGGCGCGAAGTTCCCCCTGATCCGGTCTATAGTAGCCGTCTCGTCAGCATGACCATGCGCCGGATCATGCGTCACGGCAAGAAGTCCGTTGCTGCCAACATCATCTACGACGCTCTCAAGATTGTGGGCGAGCGCACGGGTGGCGAACCCCTCGAGGTGTTTGAGCAAGCGATTCGCAATATCACACCCCTAGTCGAAGTGAAAGCCCGCCGGGTCGGTGGTGCAACCTACCAAGTGCCCATGGAAGTGCGGCCGAATCGGGGAACTACCCTGGCTCTCCGCTGGCTCACCCAGTATTCTCGTGCCCGCTCCGGCCGAACGATGGCAATGAAGTTGGCGAACGAGATTATGGACGCTGCCAACGAAACGGGCGGGGCTATTCGCAAGCGAGAAGAGACTCACCGTATGGCAGAGGCGAACAAGGCTTTTGCTCACTACCGCTACTAAGCTCTGTGCGGGCTGGTTGCGGACAAAGTGCTCATTCCCCAGCCGGGGAGCTAGCACTGTGATGATGCTAAGGACTTTGAGGGTGGCTAGTCAGGGAAAGTCTGACCAGCCACTACCGCGAACGGCTTAAAAACGTATAGAATTGTAAATACTGTCCGTAGGGTTTTGATGAGTCTGATGTCTTGCTCGGTACGACGGAGGAAGTAGCTGTGGCACGGAGTATCCCGCTGGAGCGAGTTCGTAATATTGGCATTGCGGCCCACATTGACGCGGGGAAAACAACAACTACCGAGCGGATTTTGTTCTACTCCGGGATTGTCCATAAGATCGGCGAAGTGCATGAGGGCACGGCGGTCACGGATTGGATGGCTCAGGAGCGGGAGCGAGGCATCACGATCACGGCAGCAGCGATTAGCACGAGCTGGCGGGATCACCGGATCAATATTATCGACACCCCTGGTCACGTTGATTTCACCATTGAGGTCGAGCGCTCGATGCGCGTTCTTGATGGGGTGATTGCGGTGTTTTGTTCCGTGGGCGGCGTGCAACCCCAATCGGAAACGGTATGGCGACAGGCGGACCGTTACCACGTGCCTCGCATTGCTTTTATCAACAAAATGGATCGCACAGGGGCGAATTTCTTTCGGGTCCATGAACAAATTCGCGATCGCCTCCGCGCCAATGCGATCGCCATCCAAATCCCCATCGGTAGTGAAGGTGAATTTCGCGGCCTGGTCGATCTGGTACGGATGCGCGCCAGAATTTACACCAACGATTTGGGCACCGATATTCAAGACACAGAAATCCCGGCTGAGGTTCAGGAGCTGGCTGATGAGTACCGTGCCAAGCTGCTCGAGGCTGTGGCTGAGACGGATGAGGAACTCCTGGAAACCTATCTCGAAACCGGCGACTTGAGCGAGGCTGAAATTCGCCAAGCCCTACGGCGCGGCACGGTTGCTGGTACGCTTGTGCCCCTCCTCTGTGGCTCGGCCTTTAAGAATCGCGGGGTGCAAATTCTCCTAGACGCAGTGGTAGACTATCTGCCGGCTCCGATTGATGTACCGCCAATCAAGGGGGTGCTGCCCGATGACAGTGAGGGGGTTCGTCGGGCTTCGGACGAAGAACCCTTTGCTGCTCTTGCGTTCAAGATCATGGCTGATCCCTTCGGCCGCCTGACTTTCCTGCGTATCTACTCCGGGGTCTTGGCCAAAGGGAGCTATGTCTACAACTCCACCAAGGACACTAAGGAGCGCATCTCGCGCCTGATTGTCCTGAAGGCTGATGACCGGATCGAGGTCGATGAGCTGCGGGCTGGAGACTTGGGGGCGGCGGTGGGCTTGAAGGGAACGATCACAGGGGATACCCTCTGCGACGAAAGCAACGCCATCGTGCTGGAGTCCCTCTTCGTGCCCGAGCCGGTCATTTCGGTGGCGGTGGAGCCGAAGACGAAGCAGGACATGGACAAGCTCTCCAAGGCCCTGCAATCGCTCTCCGATGAAGACCCCACCTTCCGCGTCAGCGTCGATCCGGAGACTAACCAGACGGTGATCGCCGGCATGGGGGAACTCCACCTGGAGATTCTCGTGGATCGTATGCTACGTGAATTCAAAGTGGAAGCGAATGTCGGTGCGCCTCAGGTGGCCTACCGGGAGACCATTCGCCAGCCGGCCCATGCGGAAGGCAAATTCATTCGCCAGAGCGGGGGCAAGGGCCAATACGGTCACGTGGTGCTCGATATTGAACCCGGTGAACCTGGCAGTGGCTTTGAATTTGTCTCCAAAGTCGTCGGTGGCTCCATTCCCAGGGAGTACATCGGCCCCGTGGAGCAAGGCATCAAAGAAGCCTGCGAATCGGGTATGTTGGCAGGGTATCCGCTGATTGACCTCAAGGTGGCCCTCGTGGATGGCTCCTACCACGATGTGGATTCCTCGGAAATGGCTTTCAAGATCGCAGGCTCGATGGGTATTCGCGAAGCGGTCAAGAAGGCATCGGCGGTGCTCTTGGAGCCGATGATGAAGGTTGAAGTGGAAGTTCCCGAAGAGTTTGTCGGGGATATCATGGGCGACCTGAATTCTCGTCGCGGCCAGATCGAAGGCATGAGTGCCGAAGAGGGTCTGTCGAAAATCACAGCCAATGTCCCGTTGGCTGAGATGTTTGGCTACGCGACGGACATCCGCTCCAAAACCCAGGGGCGGGGTATTTTCTCGATGGAATTCAGCCACTATGCTGAGGTGCCTCGTCATGTGGCTGAGGCAATCATCGCCAAAAGTCAAGGGAACGCATAACTAGCAACGAAGGAACGAGTATCAATGGCACGCGCAAAGTTTGAACGCACGAAACCTCACGTCAACATCGGCACGATTGGCCACGTTGACCACGGCAAGACGACCCTGACCGCTGCGATCACCATGACGCTGTCGGTGCTGGGCCAAGCCAAGGCCCGCAAGTACGATGACATCGATGCCGCTCCGGAAGAGAAGGCTCGCGGCATCACGATCAACACGGCTCACGTGGAGTACGAGACGGAAAACCGTCACTACGCCCACGTGGACTGCCCGGGTCACGCTGACTACGTGAAAAACATGATCACCGGGGCGGCCCAGATGGACGGGGCGATTCTGGTGGTGTCTGCGGCGGATGGCCCAATGCCTCAGACCCGGGAGCACATTTTGCTGGCGAAGCAGGTCGGGGTTCCTAACTTGGTCGTGTTTTTGAACAAGCAAGACCAGGTGGACGATGAGGAACTGCTGGAACTGGTGGAGCTGGAAGTGCGGGATTTGCTCAGCAGCTATGAGTTTGACGGTGATGAGATCCCGATTGTGTCGGGTTCGGCACTGATGGCCCTGGAAGCTGTAACCGAAAATTCCAAGCTCGTCAAGGGCGAGAATGAGTGGGTCGATAAAATCTACGCCCTGATGGATGCGGTGGATAGCTACATTCCCGACCCCGAGCGGGAGATTGACAAGCCCTTCCTGATGGCTGTTGAGGATGTCTTCTCGATCACGGGTCGGGGGACGGTGGCGACCGGCCGGATCGAGCGCGGCAAGATCAAGGTCGGCGAAACGGTGGAATTGGTTGGCTTGGGCGATACCCGCAGCACTACGGTGACGGGGGTGGAGATGTTCCAGAAGACCCTGGATGAAGGTATGGCGGGGGACAACGTAGGCCTGCTGCTGCGTGGTGTTGAAAAAGCCCAGATTGAGCGCGGCATGGTGCTCGCTAAGCCGGGGTCGATCACGCCTCACACGCTGTTCGAGTCGGAGGTCTACGTCTTGAAGAAGGAAGAAGGCGGCCGGCACACGCCGTTCTTTGCGGGCTACCGTCCGCAGTTCTATGTCCGCACCACTGATGTGACTGGCAAGATCGAAGCCTACACGGCGGATGATGGCAGCTCGGTGGAAATGGTGATGCCGGGCGATCGCATCAAGATGACCGTGGAGCTGATCTCGCCGATCGCTATTGAGCAAGGGATGCGCTTTGCCATTCGCGAAGGCGGTCGCACCATCGGTGCGGGTGTGGTCTCCAAGATCTTGAAGTAGTCACCCCGCTGATCCACGCTGGGGATGAAGGCTTATCTCCTTGGTAGCCACTTCATCCCCATCTTTTATTCTGAACCTTGAAAACTGGAACTCATGGCTACAATTCAACAGCAGAAAATTCGGATTCGTTTGAAAGCCTTTGACCGCCGCCTTCTCGATACATCCTGTGAAAAGATTGTCGATACTGCGAACCGGACCAATGCGGCGGCGATCGGCCCAATTCCCCTGCCCACGAAGCGCCGTATCTACTGTGTGCTGCGATCGCCCCACGTCGATAAGGACTCCCGCGAACACTTCGAGACCCGCACCCACCGCCGCATTATCGACATTTATCAGCCGTCGTCCAAGACGATTGATGCCTTGATGAAGCTGGATTTGCCCGCTGGGGTTGATATTGAGGTGAAGCTGTAGCCGCTGGGCGAGGAGGCCTGAGGGGTTTAGCCCTGATCAAAGGTCATGGAACACAAGCTCCGCCCCTCCTGGGCGGTTTTGTCTTGGCCTACAGTTCCTTGGGAGTGCTATCATGGCTCCATGCTGGACACAACCTACGAGTACAAGCTACAACCCACGCTTGAGCAGGGAGCGTTTACCGAGGTCTGACCGACCATCGGCAGAAAGGTCTCTAACTACGCTTTGGCGGAGCGCCAGGATTGGGTGTGGTCTCCTATAACTTCCTAACTTCAACTATGTTAAAAGTTCTGCTCATTTATCCCCTTTTTCCCAAAAGCTTTTGGTCTTTTGAAAAAACCCTCGAACTGGTGGGTCGCAAAGCCATGCTCCCCCCCCTGGGTTTAGCTACCGTCGCCGCCATCCTGCCCCAGGACTGGGAATTTCGCCTCGTAGATCGTAACGTCAGCGACCTCACCGAAGCCGATTGGGACTGGGCAGAACTGATCCTCACGTCCGGGATGATCGTCCAAAAAGACGATATGCTCGCCCAAATTGGTGAAGCGAAACGCCGAGGCAAAAAAGTGGCGGTCGGCGGCCCCTACGCCACCTCCCTTTATCCCGAAGTCGAAGCGGCCGGAGCCGATTATCTGATTCTCGATGAAGGCGAGATCACAATTCCCCTCTTTGTGGAAGCGATTAACAAGGGGGCCGAATCCGGCAAGTTCCGCGCTACCGAGAAACCCGATGTCACCAGTACCCCCATCCCCCGCTTCGATCTGCTAGACTTTGGCGCCTATTCAGAAATGGCGGTGCAGTTTTCTCGGGGGTGCCCCTTTCAATGCGAGTTTTGCGATATCATCGTCCTTTACGGTCGCAAACCCCGCACCAAAGCTCCGGAGCAAATGCTGGCAGAACTGCAACGCCTCTACGATCTCGGTTGGCGGCGCAGCATCTTTATGGTAGATGACAACTTCATTGGCAACAAACGCAATGTTAAGCTCCTGCTCCGAGCGATGATCCCCTGGATGGAAGAGCGGGGCTATCCCTTCACAATCTCCACAGAGGCTTCGGTGGATTTGGCCAATGATCAAGAGCTGATGGATTTGATGACCGCTGCCGGGTTTGGTGCCGTCTTTCTGGGGATTGAAACCCCCGATGAAAGCAGCCTAGAGGTGACGAAAAAATTCCAGAACACCCGCGATCCCCTCAGTGAATCTGTCTATAAAATTGTTAGCTCTGGCCTGCGGGTGATGGCCGGCTTTATTATCGGGTTTGACGGGGAAAAAACCGGCGCTGGGCAGCGGATTGTGGATTTTGTTGAAAAAACGACGATTCCCACCGCTTTGTTTAGTATGTTGCAAGCTCTCCCGGATACGGCTCTGTGGCATCGCCTCGAAAAAGAAGGCCGCCTCCTCAGTGGCGAGGGCAACATTAACCAAAGCACGCTGATTAACTTTGTCCCCACCCGGCCTTTAGAGGATATTGCCCATGAATTTGTGGAGGGTTGGGAGCAGCTTTATGATCCGATCCGATTCCTGGATCGCACCTATCACCACTATCGCATTCTCGGCACTGCTCCTTGCCATGCCAAACGCCGTGCCAAGATGAAGGGCAAACCCAAGGGGAAGCAACAAGTCACCCGGCGGGAACTCCAAGCAATGTTGATTATCGGTTGGCGACAGGGGGTTGTCCGGAAAACTCGGTTTAAGTTCTGGCTCTATTTGGTGCAAATGCTGATCCATAACCGTGGCGGTATTCCCAGTTACTTAGGCGTGTGTGCTCAAATTGAGCATTTCTTGGAATACCGGGAAATCGTCAAAAACAATATTCAGGCCCAACTGGATGCTTATTTGGTGGAAGAGCAACGGCTGCGGGCGGAACAAGCCGCCACTGCCAGCGAGGCTGAGAAAGTTTTAGCTAGTTAATCCCCGGAGGGAGGTGCTCTGGCCTTGGGTGCATCTCAGTTAGGCAAGTTTGCCCTCATCCCCCGGCCCCTTCTCCCAGGTAGGGCGAAGGGGAGTCTCCAAAGTGAGATGCACCCTCTGGCCTTGGGTGCATCTCAGTTAGGCAAGTTGGCCCCCTCTGCGAGAAGCCGCTGCGCGTCTACATCCTCCGGCCTTTTGTATGGTTGTTTCCAATAATTTTGAGACCCTTCAGAAGGGCGTGAAGGCAGGGAATCTTGACCCGTTGCTGCCCTCACCCTAAATCCCTCTCCCAACTTGGGAGAGGGACTTCCGGCTCTCCTTCTCCCAGGATTGGGAGAAGGGGCTGGGGGATGAGGGCTGCTGGCCAACTGTCTCATTCTTGATTGAAATTGCTCTAGGGTGGTGTCAGAGGCTGAAGCCGGGGGCTTGCTGGCAGCCCCTGCTTGAGCAGGCGGCTCCTTCAGGCTCTGGGCCTGGGATTGCGGGCGGCGGCTCTTGATTTTTACCATCATTGCTGGTCCCAAAGCTGGGAGCAGGGGAGCTAGAAGTCTTGCTCCCCTGCTTAGGGGCGGGATTGAGGGTGAGGGCTGAGCGCAGGAGGACCAACATCCCGCGCCTAATTTCGTTCACCCTACTGTCCAAGCCCTGCCGTTAAGATAGTCCCAGTCCTTACAATGGCAAGCTTCTCCCTATGGCGACGGTCCAGCTTTGGCAAACTCCCCACAGTGGCTACCACGGGCAGCACCAACGCGATCGCTTCTTTGAAGGCTGGTACTACCGCGTCACCCTGCCCGCCGTCGGCGAGACCTTTGCCTTCATGTACTCGATCGAAGATCCCTGGGGAGGGGGCCCCTACAGCGGCGGTGCTGCTCAGATCCTCGGCCCCGGCGATGCCTACCTCTGGCGCACCTTTCCTGACCCCCAAGGGTTTTGGGCCGACCCCGAGCGGCTCGCCCTCGGCCATTGGGGGCACGGGGAGGCGCCTGGGCCGCCTCGGGAACTCAGCCCCGAGCAGTTCCAAGCCCAGGTTCAAAACGGCTACCAGGCTACGGCTCAGCTTAACCAGGGCGCGATCCGTGATCCGGGAAGCGATCGCCACTGTCGCTGGTGCTATGACATTCACCCGCTTGATGGCTGGGGCGATCGCGATCGCCCCCAGCAGTCCACCGCTGGTTGGCTCTCGCGCCTACAAATTTTTGAGCCCGGCTGGCAGGTCCTCATGGCTCACGGGCTCGCCAGCGGCTGGATCGACTGGCAGGGCCGCCTTTACTACTTCCACGAAGCCCCCGCCTACGGGGAAAAGAACTGGGGGCGGGCCTTTCCGGAACGGTGGTTCTGGCTTAATTGCAATTTATTCAACTCAGAGCCCGACCTGGCCCTGACAGCCGGGGGGGGTCGGCGGCAGGTGCTGGGGTGGCGCGAGGCGGTGGCCCTGGTGGGAATTCACTACCAAGGGCAGTTCTACGAATTCGTGCCCTGGAATAGCCAGGTGAACTGGCGGATTGAGCCTTGGGGCTGCTGGCAGATGTGGGCCCAGAACGAGCGCTACCAAGTGACCTTGACCGGAACCACCGCCCACCCGGGCACGCCCCTACGAGCACCAACGCCGACGGGCCTCACCATCTGCTGTCGCGACACCATGCACGGCGACCTGCACCTAGAGCTGCAAACACGGACGGGGGAGACGGTCGTGACCGCCCGCAGCCGCTACGGTGGGCTCGAGGTGGGTGGCGACTTGCCTTGGGCGGCAGCTTGGGTGCAGGGAGATGGCGAAGGGCGCTGGGGTCCCTAAGGAACCGCCATCGCGGTTTATCCTAGAAAGAATGACAGCGCCGCTCCTAGCGCTAAGTTTCCTCCTTGTTCGCAGCAGCCCGTTGAGTTTGCCGGTATGGTCTCTGTTTCGGGTGACACCCCGACCCCCAATCGCCCCCCCGCCTTAGTGATTCGCGAGCTGGGCATTGATGACTTGGCACCCGTCTTCCACCTGGGAGAGCGGCTGTTTACTAGCGATCGCTATCCCTCCCTCTATCGCATCTGGGATGAGTGGGAAGTGACACGGCTGTTCAACACAGAGCCAGAATACTGCCTCGTGGCTGAGAGGGAGGGGGTGCTGGCCGGCTTTGTGCTGGGAACCGTGATCGTCAAGGCCTCCTGGACCTATGGCTACATTACCTGGCTGGGGGTCGCGCCAGAATTCCAGCGCCAGGGGGTCGCGGATGCCTTAGCCGATCGCCTGATTGAGCGCACGATCGTCGAGGGGGCGCGGATGATCCTTGTCGATACCGATCCGACCAATACGCCCGCAATCCGGTTTTTTAAGCGCAAGGGCTTCGGCAGTGAGCGGAAGCATGTCTTTCTCTCTCTCAACTTAACGAAGCATGATTACTACAGCAAGCTCATTGCCTACGAGCGCGATCGCAATGAACGGCGGCTCTAGCCGGAGGCCTTCCTAAGGCCTTCTACCGGACCAAGCCGAGCACCAGAGTATCCAGCTTTAGCGGTTAGCCATTCCTTCAGCTCAGCAATTTTGACCTAGGTTGGCCTTGGCTCCGCTTTGGCCCGCTTGCAGCAGCAAGGAGTTCTGCTAGGCAAGGGAGAGGCCGGGGAAGAACCGGGAGATTCAGTGCTGCCCTCGCTCCCCTGCCCCCAAGCTCGGAGCAGACGCTGGGGGATGCAAGAATGCAGACGGCAAACTAGGGCTACCCAGGGGCTGGGCAAACTGCGCCCCGTTCCCGAAGCTGGCCAAGATTGTGTACAGTGCTGATAACCTTGCTCATCACTTGACCTATGCCCACCCCGAGATCTGTCACCCCTGAGCAAGTTGCTCGCATCGCTGAAAGCCGCCACGATAACCCCTTCGAGGTCCTGGGGCTCCATCGTCTGAGCCCGGAGCCGGGGGAGTCAGAAGAGGTGGGCCCCTCCACTTGGGCAATCCGGGCCTACCTGCCCAACGCCAAGGCCGTTTGGGTTGTGCGCCCAGAAGCGCGCCGTGAATACGCCATGCAGGCCATCCACCACCCCCACTTCTTTGAGTGCGTGATCGAGGCCGAGGAATGCAGCCACTATCAACTGCGAATTCAGACCGGCGACCATGAGCGCATCATTTTCGATCCCTATGCGTTCAAATCTCCCCTGATCAGTGACTTTGATATTCATCTCTTCAACGAAGGCAAGCATCACCGCATCTATGAAAAGCTGGGGGCGCACCGGGTCGAATTGCAAGGTGTTCCCGGCCTTTATTTCGCCGTCTGGGCCCCGAATGCCAACCGAGTTTCAGTCATCGGTGACTTTAATCACTGGGATGGCCGCCTGCATCTCATGCGTCGTCTCAACGGCGGTGTCTGGGATCTTTTCATCCCAGAACTCGCCCTAGGCACGGTGTATCAATATGAACTCAGGAACCACCACGGTCATCTCTTCACCAAAACCGATCCCTACGGCTACTCCCAAGAAGTCCGCCCCCAAACCGGTTCCATTGTCTGCGACCTCACTTACACTTGGCAGGATGAGGACTGGCTTGAGCAGCGTCGCCACAGCGAGCCCCAGAAACAGCCCATCTCAGTCTATGAAGTTCACCTCGGCTCTTGGCTACATACCAGTAAAGAAATACCCCCCGCAGGGGGCTACAGTGTCGAAGTGGATCAAAATTCCCAGGCCCGGTTCTTAACCTACCGAGAACTGGCGGACAAGCTGATTCCCTACGTCCAAGAATTGGGCTGCACTCACATTGAAGTCCTGCCCGTAGCCGAACACCCCTACGATGGCTCTTGGGGTTATCAAGTGGTTGGCTTTTTTGCGCCGACCTCACGCTTTGGCACACCCCAGGACTTTATGTATTTCGTTGATTGTTGCCATCGGGCTGGCCTGGGCGTGATTGTCGATTGGGTTCCGGGGCATTTCCCTCGAGACAGCCACGGCCTTGCCTTTTTTGATGGCACGCATCTTTATGAATATGCTGATGTCCGCAAGGGAGAGCACAAGGGGTGGGGAACCCTAATCTTTGACTACGGCCGACCGGAGGTGCGTAACTTTTTGCTGGCCAATGCTCTCTTTTGGTTTGACAAGTATCACATCGACGGAATTCGCGTTGATGCGGTGGCCTCCATGCTCTATCTGGACTATGACCGCGAGCCGGGGCAGTGGCTACCCAATCAATACGGCGGTCATGAGCACCTCGAGGCGGTCGATTTTTTGCGAGAGCTCAATGAACTCATCTTTGGTTACTATCCCGGTATTTTATCGATCGCGGAAGAGTCCACAGCTTGGCCGAATGTGTCGCGACCGACCTATGTAGGAGGTCTGGGATTTAATCTCAAGTGGAATATGGGCTGGATGCACGATATGCTGCACTATTTCAGCCAAGATCCGGTGCATCGCCGCTACCACCACAACAATGTCACGTTTAGTATCTGGTACGCCTTTAGTGAAAACTTTATGCTTGCCTTGTCCCACGATGAGGTGGTTCACGGCAAGTGCAATCTGCTGGCGAAGATGCCGGGGGATGATTGGCAGAAGCGGGCGAACTTACGGGCGCTTTTGGCCTATATGTTCACGCACCCGGGCAAGAAGACGCTGTTTATGGGGATGGAGTTTGGGCAGTGGAATGAATGGAATGCCGGGGCTGATCTCGACTGGTGGTTATTGAACGAAGAACCTCACCGCCAGCTCCGGGATTATGTCGCGGCCTTGAACCGACTCTACCGCCAAGAACCGGCTCTGTATACCGATGATTTTAGTCACGATGGCTTTGAGTGGATTGAGTGCCATGATGCGGATAATAGTGTGGTGTCTTTCTTGCGTAAGGATAAGTATTCGGAGGATTTTCTGGTGGTGGTCTGCAACTTCACGCCGCTGCCGCGCCACGACTACTGGGTGGGGGTTCCCCAAGCGGGCTACTATGGCGAGGGTTTCAATAGCGATGCGACCTGCTATGGGGGTAGCGGCGTGAGCAATGGCGCGGGGGTGCGGGCGCAACCCTGGGGTCATCATCATCGCTGGCAATTGGCCTTGCCTTTGACGCTGCCGCCCTTGGGGGTGCTGGTGCTCAAGGGGGCGGAGCAGCCAGCGGTGGAACTGGTGACGGACGACCCGCCCAGCACCTCAAAATCCCCAAACAGTAGTGCCGCTGCTTGATTCGGGAACCTACCCGCGTTACCGTGTTGATTGTTCGCTGACAAGGGAAGTTCATGTCCGATTCGACTCCGGCCAAGCCGTCAGAAGGCTCGAAAGCGCGCCAGCTCCTGGGCATGAAGGGAGCGGCCAGCGGTGAGACCAATATTTGGAAAATTCGGCTCCAGTTGATGAAGCCGATCACCTGGATTCCTCTGATCTGGGGGGTTGTCTGTGGGGCGGCCTCCTCGGGGGGCTATACCTGGGGCCTGGAAGACTTCGTGCAGGCCTTCACCTGTATGTTGCTGTCGGGGCCCCTGATGGCGGGGTATACCCAGACCCTCAATGACTTCTACGACCGCGAGATTGACGCTATCAATGAGCCTTACCGGCCGATCCCGTCGGGGGCGATTTCTGTTCCCCAGGTGGTGACGCAGATTGTGGTGTTGTTGCTGGCGGGGTTGGGGGTGGCGGTGGCTCTGGACCTCTGGGCGGGCCACCGTTTTCCGATCATGTTCTGTTTGACCCTGCTGGGGGCGTTTCTGGCCTATATCTACTCGGCGCCGCCGCTGAAGCTGAAGCAGAATGGCTGGGCGGGGAACTATGCTCTGGGGGCGAGTTATATTGCTCTGCCTTGGTGGGCGGGTCAGGCTCTGTTTGGGGAGTTGAATGGGTCGATTGTGATCCTGACGCTGATCTACAGTTTGGCGGGCCTGGGGATTGCGGTGGTGAATGATTTTAAGAGTGTGGAGGGCGATCGCCAATTGGGTCTCCAGTCGCTGCCGGTGATGTTTGGGGTGACGACGGCGGCCTGGATCTGTGTGCTTGCGATCGACCTCTTCCAAGCGGCCATGGGGCTGTACCTGATCAGCTTGGGGCAAACCCTCTACGCGGCGCTGCTCTTGTTGCTGATTATCCCCCAGATCACGTTTCAGGATATGTATTTCCTGCGGGCGCCGCTGGAGAATGATGTCAAGTACCAGGCTAGTGCTCAGCCGTTTCTGGTGTTGGGAATGCTGGTGGTCGGCTTGGCGATCGGTCGGGTTTAGGGCTCGATGTTGGCGAGTAGGCTACAACAGAGTGAAACGAACGTTGCTGAGGCGGTTGGCATGATCATGGCGTTGCTATCCGAACGTCTGGGGGAGTGGAATCCCCAGCTCGAGCGCGAGCTGCGATCGCGTTTCACCGGGGCTCACTGGGCGATCGCGGGGGTCTCGTCCCTAGGCTTGCAGGGGGTTCTGCTCTGGATCGTGAGGTGGGGCTTGCCCTTGGGCGGCGATGACGCCTGGGGCAAAGCCCACTACTGGAATCGTTACCTCTGCGCCAGTCACGAGGCGGCGGCGGCGATCGCTTCCTGGCCCCTTAGCCCTGAGGTAAACTACGTCCTCTGTCCTGGCAGCACTTCCGCAGAGGTGATTGTGCCCGCGATCAATTGGCCCCTCTGGTGGTTGGATCTTCTGATGTGGGTCAGTGTTACGGGTTGTGGGCTGCTGCTGCTGGGGAGCAGCCTGCTGCTGCTGCACAACCTGTATCGGGAGACCCGGAGCGGCACGCTGAGCCTTGTGCGTCTCAGCGCCCAGTCCGGGGCGCGGGTGTTGCTGGGTAAGGTGTTGGGCGTGCCGGTGTTGGTGTATGGGGGGGTGCTGTTGGCTCTGCCCTTGCAACTGTGGTCAGCCGCTCATGCGGGGGTGGCGTTTGCTCCTATCTTGCTCTTTGACCTGCTGGCGATCGCGATGACGGGGGCCGTGCAGTTGCTCCTAGCGGCGATCGCCTTGGGGGCGATCGCGCCCTCAGGCTCACGACAGCACTCCCCTTGGCTGGTGGAACTCGCCTGGTTTGTCTGTCCCGTCGGCCTGGCCACCCTGTTGGCCTTGGAGCACCTCCAATACGGCAATGATCTGCTCCACTTTGGTCCCCTGGATGCGGTCAAGGTGCTGAATCCCCTTTACTTCTTGACCTATACCGTGGGCCAAGTACCCCACTCCCTGGAAACGGTGGGCTACCTGAATGTCCAGGATTGGATGCAATTGAACTGGTTTGGGTTGCCCCTGTGGCACTCCATGGCGGTAGCCTTTGGGATTACGCTCGGGACTTGGGGGGCGATCGCGGCTTGCGGCTGGCAGAGCAGCCTGCGCCGCTACCAGCAGCCCAGCGCGCCGCTGCTGAGCAAGTGCCAGAGCTACGGGCTCACCACGGCGTTGAGCTTGGTGCTGCTGGGCTTCGCCGTCCAGGGGGTCTTGGATGGCGACTTCTTCATTGGCAATAGCTATACGGTCTTGTCCTGCCTCGTGGTGTGGTGGCTGAGCCTGAGTCTGTGGTTGACCCCCCAGCGGCAGACGTTGATCGAGTGGTGGCGCTATCGGCCTCAGGCCCGTCGCCGCTCCCTGGTGGCTGATTTGCTCTGGAACGACGACGCGCCGGCCAGCTTGGCGATCCTGCTCAACCTTGTGATCGCCAGCCTCATCGCCGGTCCGCCCTTGCTGATCCGTCTCCTCCAGGCTAGTCCGGGGCTCCCGGCCTGGAGCCTGACTTGGTTCTGGGGGGCTGGGGTCAGCACCGCCTTGGTCTGGGCCCTGGGCTGGGAACTGCTGCGCCTAGTGGCGGGCTGGCCCCGTCTCCAGTGGCTTGCAGGTCTGCTGGTGGCGCCGGCCCTGCCCCTGGGTCTTCTGCTCTGGGCTGCTGTGCAGCCGGTCGCGATGCCGATCGCCTTGGGGTGGGTGCTGTTGGGAGAGTGGCTGGCGATCGCCCTCTTCACCTGGCAGCTCCAGGCCCAGTTGCGGCGCTTGGGTGCGAGTGCCTGGGGCCGGGCCCTGCCCCCAACCGGTTCGACCCTGCGGGCCTGAGGGTCGTGGCTGGGGTGGGCAGTGGGTAGCACGGCTGCTGTCTCCGACCGGTGATCTACAATTGGGTACAGATGTACTGATTAGATCCCATGCCCTTGCCCCACCCTGCCATCGCCGCTATGCAGTACATCGTCCGCTTACACGCTGATCCCCGCGACCTGCGGGAGCCCGAGACCCTGGGCGGCAAGGCAAAAACCTTGATGGACCTCCGCCAGCAGGGGTTGGCGATCGCGCCGGGGTTTGTGATTGTCCCGGCGGCCTTCACCGCGAGCTTGAGCGCTCGCCAGAGCCAGGCCTGGGCAGTGGCGAGCGCCCAGGCAGACCTGCGCGGCTTGCAGGCGATCGCCGCCCAGGTGCAGCCCAGTGAGGCGGTGCAGTTGGAGTTGCTGCAAATCCTCGCCGAGACCTTTCCCTATGGCGGCTCCTTTGCCGTGCGCTCCTCGGCCCGTAGTGAGGACAGTGCCGCCCACTCCTTTGCTGGGCAGTTGTTGAGTGTCCTGGCCGTCGATGCGGCGGACCTCCAGGCGGCGATCGCGGTGGTCTGGCGCTCGGGCCTGAGCGATCGCTTGGTGCGGTACCGTCAGGAGCACGGGCTAGACCCCCGACCGGAGATTCCGGCCGTGCTGGTGCAACAGATGCTCGCCCCCCAGACCGCGGGGATTGCGTTCGCGGCCGATCCGGTGACGGGGCGGACGGATATGGTCGTGGTGAGCGCGACCTATGGGCTGAGCGCCCGCTTGGTCAGTGGCGAGGGGGAGGGCGATACGTTTCATATCGATGGGAGCGATCGCATTGTCCAGCGCCAGATCGTCCCCAAGACCCAGGGGGATTGCTTTGTGCCCGAGACGGGCCGGATTGAATCCCGCGCTGTGCAGGCGGCCCTGGTTGAGGCGCCGGTGCTGAGCGATCGCGAGGTGGTGGCGATCGCGCAACTCACCCGCCAGGTGAGTCAAACGCTGGGGGGGCCCCAGGATGTTGAGTGGGCGATATGTTCCGGCGGAACCGACTTCGCCAAGGCCCAACCCACGCTCTACCTGCTGCAAGCGCGACCTCTGACCACCCTCCGAGCGGCCGCGCCGCCGGCCGCCCCGCCCCAAGGTCGTTATCAGCTCTGGGACAACAGCAATATCGCGGAGAGCTACAGCGGTGTCACCACCCCGCTCACTTTTTCCTTTGCCCGCCGCGCCTACGGTCAGGTCTACCGCCAGTTTTGCCGCTTGATGGGAGTCCCCGCCGCCGTGATCGCCCAGCAGCAAGATACCTTTGACCACACCCTCGGCTTGCTTCAGGGGCGGTTTTACTACAACTTATTGAACTGGTATCGGATGCTGGCCCTGCTCCCCGGCTTCCGCACCAACCGCCAGTTCATGGAGCAGATGATGGGCGTGAAGGCGGCCCTGCCGGAGGACCTGGTGGCCGAATTGGCCCGGAGTTCTTGGTCGGCTCGCTGGCTCGACCGCTGGCGGCTCGGTCGCACGGTCCTGGGTCTCTTGGGCAACTATCTGCTGCTAGACTGGCGGCGATACCGCTTCCAGCGCCGCTTGCAGCGCTCCTTGGCCCTGGCCGGGGGTCGCGCCCTGACGGAATTGACCCTGGAGGATTTGGCCGCCTACTACCGCCGCCTCGAGGCTCAACTCCTGCCTCACTGGGATGCCCCGATCGTCAACGATTTTTTCGCCATGATTTTCTACGGCCTGTTGCGACGCCTGACGGCGCGCTGGTGTGAGGATAAGGCGGGGGCCCTGGCCCACGGACTCCTCGGGGGCTGGAGTGGGGCGATCAGTGCGGAACCGGCGCGGCGCTTGCAGGCCTTGGCGGCGATCGCCGGCCGCGATCCCCAGTTTGCCGCCCTGCTCCACCACGGCAGTCGGAGCACGATTCAGGCGGCCCTGCCCCAGGCGCCGGAGTTTCACGCGGCCTATCGGGCCTACTTGGCGGAGTTTGGCGATCGCTGCCTGGAGGAGCTGAAGCTGGAGAGCCCGACGCTGGTGGATGATCCCCTGCCGCTGCTACGGGCGATCGCGGTGCTCGCCCACCATCCCCCGCCGGAGCCCAGCGCCGATGACCGGCGGCCAGCCCTGTTGCAGGTACGGCGAGCCCTGCGGCGCTATCCCCTGCGACGCTGGGGGTTGCAGTGGGTGTTGGCCCAGGCGCGGCGACGGTTGCGCGATCGCGAAAACCTGCGCTTTGAGCGCACCCGGGTCTTTGGACGGGCGCGACAAGTCTTTCTGGAGTGTGGCCGGCGCTTGTGTGCTGTCGATGCCCTGACCCAAGCTGAGGATATCTTTTACCTGACGGTGGATGAGTTACTGAGTTTTGTCAGCGGCACGGCGGTGAGCACGGATCTTAAGGCTCTCACCGCCCTGCGTCGGGCGGAGTTTGCGGCCTACCGCCAACAACCGGCCCTCCCGGATCGCTTCGCCACCTATGGGCCGGTGTACCTGGGCCTGAGGGCAGCGGTCGGGGAACCTCTCAACCTCGATTCGGCTAACGTGCGACAGGGGCTGGGTTGCGGGCCGGGTCTGGCCCGGGGGGTGGCTCGGGCGATCACGGACCCAAAGCAGGCCCTGGGCCTCGAGGGCACGCTGCAACTCCAGGCCGGCACGATCTTAGTCGCACGGCATACCGATCCGGGCTGGATTCTCCTCTTTCCGGCCGCCGCCGGCCTAGTGATCGAGCGGGGGAGTGTGCTCTCCCATGTGGCGATCGTGGCCCGTGAGCTGGGCATTCCTACGGTGGTAGGGCTGGCGGGCGCGATGACCTGGATTCAAGACGGTGACTGGCTGGAACTGGATGGCAGCACGGGCCAGGTGCGGAAAGGGGTGTCCCCTACTTCGGCGCCGAGTTAGATCCTACCCATTGGCCCTCATCCTCCGGCCCCTTCTCCCAAGGAGGGCGCAGGGGAGTCTCCAAAGTGAGATGCATCCCTACCAATCGGGTTCAGGGGTGCTAGGGTTCCCCGTAGCGGCGCTTTGGTCCCCACGGCGGCCCTCATCCCTCGGAAGCAGGGCCTAGGAGGTGCGAGCCCCCGGACGGTAAGCTGGGGATGCCCTCCTGTTTTTGGGGTATTCTAACTTTGAGGTGCTCTAACGACGATGCAGCGATGGTGGATCTATCAGCGTGAGCGCTTCCCAGTACTGAAGCATGGAATTCTTGTCGCTGTCTTCAGCAGCGCGGCCGTGACCTATTCGGCCGGGGTGCGTCAGGCTGCACCCCGGCTGGGGAGCTTGCTGGTGGCTTTTGGGGTTAGCTTCTGCTTTTTTCTCCAATTGCGCCTGGCGGATGAATTCAAAGACTATGCGGACGATTGCCGCTACCGCCCCTACCGGCCTGTGCCCCGTGGTCTCATTCAACGGCGGGAGCTGGCAGGGCTGGGGTTGCTCACTCTGGGGTTGCAACTGGGACTCACTTGGGGGTTGTCTGGACCGCTGGCGATCGCCCTCCTCTTGGTCTGGCTGTACCTCGCTGCCATGAGTCTGGAGTTTGGCTGCCGGGATTGGCTCAAGGCCCACCCAGTCCTGTATATGCTCAGCCATTTGGGTATTGTGCCGGCGATCGCTCTCTACGGTACGGCCTGCGATTGGTTGGTGGCTGGGGAGGGTGTGCCGCCGGGGGTGCTCTGGTTTGCTCTAGCCAGTGCAGCGAATGGCGCTGTGATCGAGTTTGGTCGCAAGATTCGGGCTCCCGCGGATGAAGAACCGGGAGTCGAAACTTACAGTGCTCTCTGGGGCCGGGGGCGGGCTTTGGTTCTCTGGTGGGGAGCTTTGCTGCTGGGGGCGATCGCGGCCCTAGCCGCCGCCGCACCTCGACAGGTGTTCGGCCTAGTAGCTCTAGTGGCGGGGTGTGGGGTCGCGCTAGCAGGCTGGGGGGCGTGGCGGGGCTGGCGATATCCTCAGAAGGTAGCGGCGACGGTCGAAACTCTGTCGGCCGTTTGGACGCTCGCGATCTATCTCAGCCTCGGGCTCCTGCCCATGCTTGGCCCAGCCTGGGAAAGACTGGGCTAGAGTGGCTGGGGACGGGTGCTAATGACGCTACTAAGGCTGGGTGAGCGCTTCAAGCTGAGCACAGCCACCCTGAGATGCTCCCAACGGACCGGGAAGCAGGAAGGGTGGCTGGCTCGCGTTTCAATTCCGTTGCCAGGATTTTGGTTTTTGAAAGAGCTAACTCTGTTATCGTTGGGTGCATGAACCTTGATAGGGTCGTTTCAGTTAAGGATGAGACGGGTCAACCACGAAATCCTTGCCAAGCAAGAATTGCAGCCAGTTCAGGGTGTCTCAAAATTGTTTGAAAAAACTATACCTCGGCTGTGCGAACCGGTGGGCGGTTGTTTGACCGTCCCACCGGTTCGCGGCTTTGGGGCTACGGGCGGTTGCGTAGCTTGCGCTTTTTGTTCTGATTTCTCTCCTCCGACTCCTAGAGCCCTCTCCTTTAGTTACCCCTGAATGATTACGTCAAACTCTAGTTCGTACCGATACCCCTAGGAAGGTGGGGAGCGATCGCGCCCGCAGAGTTCCCCGGAACCGATCCCTTAAAGAAGCGGTCCGTCCTCTCCAGTTCGGGGTTGCCAGCGAGCTATCCTGAAAGAAGGGCTGGCGAGTTGCAGGGTTGAGAGAGGGAGTGGTGGGCGATCGCCCCGGTGCAGTCAAGCCGAGCCGCAACGCCACAGCAGGGGCCAAGGAGGTTGCGTTGGCACATTGGGTCAAGCTCAACTACGAACGACAGGATTACATCGTCGATATCGAGAGCGTAAGCGCCTTTGTCTGTGCTCCCAATGGCCGGATTACCTTCTGGCTACCGGATAGCGCCTTGCCAGTGGTACTCAACAGTCAGAGCAACCCGGATGACTACCAGTGCTTGCTCAAGTATCTCAACACCGTAGCCACGAGTGCGTTGGGCAGCACTTGGTTGCGTCTACTCTATGACCGCAGCGAATATGTGATTGATCTCAGCCGGGTGCGCTGCTTTTGCCACGCCCCGAACCAGAAGCTGACCTTCTGGCTTCCCGATAGCGCCTTACCGATCGTTCTCACCCCCCAGAGTGACCCCGAGGCCTACCAGAAGGTGCGGGATTTTATCCTGCGCCGCACGGGCCACCCGTTGACATAGCATCATCCCAAATTCGCACTGTAGACCCACAAAAGCAAGCTCTTCCGGCTTTAGGAGGATGACGATCTCATTTGAGATGCTCCCTCCCAGGCTCGCTAGGTCTAGAAATTCCCACACCCCTAACATAGCAGCGGCTGGCGATCTCAAAAACCGAGATCAGCCTTCGCCGCCTCAGCCTCTGCGAGGACGAAATCATCGGGCATTTGGCTCCAGTCTGTATCGCCAATTTCAGTGTAGAACTGCTGGTCATAGGAGCGGGTTCTCACGACAACCGGCATGGGAACCGCGTGGCCGAGGATCAGGGCCTGCTGCTTAGAGTCCAGTTTTGCTAAGACTGAGCGCAGATTTTGCCCCCCAGAAACGCCGGTAAAAATAGCATCAATGTCTTTCTCATCATTGAGGAGACAGGTGATCCGCGTGCCGATCTGGGACATGACTTCGTTATCGATCCCCGAGGGCCTTTGATCGACGACTAACAGTGAGACAAAGTATTTCCGCATTTCCCGGGCGATCGTGCCAAAGATGGTTTGGTTCACAATGCCGGGGTCGAGAAAGCGGTGGGCTTCTTCAATGGTGATGACTAATTGTTGGGGGCGATCCTTGGGATCTTTGGAGCGCAGATACTTTTCGGATTTCTTCACATAGCTCTGGTGAATCCGCCGCGAAATAGCATTGGTAGCGAGCATATAGGAGAGTAGGTTGGACTGGGAGCCAAACTCGATCACGATATGGCGGCCGGCATCCAGAGCTTGCAAGACGCGCTCGATGTAGTTGTGGGGGCAGGCCGAGCGCATATACTTCAAGTTTTCCAAGCGAGAGAGTTTCCGCTGGAGGGCCATGATCGAACCGGCATGGCCTTGCTTCATTTCACAAAACTCTTTGATTTCCTCGTTCGTTAAGTTCAACAATTGCACAATCCAGGATTTACCAAATTCTGCGGCGAGAATGTTGGCATTGTCCATGCTTGCTTCTGAAAGGCCCAGTTCACGGCTGATCAGGCGTAGGTCTTCGATTTCCAATTGGTCATAGCTGAGGTAGAGTTCCTGAGCATCCCGCACGCCGCGCCGCTTGGTGGATTCAGGATCGAGGGTGAAGATGTCCACCTTGCCGGGAAACAGTTGCCGAAGCCCCTTGACAGTGGTGGCGCTCCGGCCTTCTTCCATCGCCTCCCAGCCATATTCCGAGTGCATGTCGAACATGAGATTGACGGCGGCCCGCTTGCGGATGATGCCCGATAGAAGCAGGCGGGTGAGAAACGATTTGCCTGTGCCCGACTTGCCGAAGATCCCGTTGCTGCGCTCCACGAAGCGCTCGAGGTTGAGGCAGACATCCACTTCCATATCCAGGGGTTGGCCCACGGCAAAGTTGCACCGCTGGGGGTCGTCTTCCCAGCCGAAGACGATGCGAAAATCCCGCTCGCTGGCGTCAAAGACTTGGCTGAAGTGGCTGGGGATCGTTTTCACGGGCAACAGGGTGACATCGCTGTTGCTGTTGGTGTCGAAGGAGGCTAGGGCGGTGTCGCGCCGCTCGGGGCGATCGCCCCCCCGCCCTTCCTCCGGGGTCATCATCAGCATCGGCGCGAGTTCGATCAAGCTGTAGGTGCTGCTGCCGGCCAGCACTTCGCGCAGGAAGTCATCCCCGGGGCTAGGGGGATTGGTAAAAATGCGCTGACTGGCGGCCCCGAGGGTCACATCCGTCAGCAAGCAGAAGAAGCGCGATCGCCGCCCCTGGATCACCAGAAACTTGCCAACGCGCATATCTTCGACCAAAACTTCAGGGTTGAGGCGAACCTCTAGCCCTTGGCTCAGGGAGCCCTGAACCACTAGCCCTAGGGGGGTATCCGGCGCGATCGCCACGGCAGTTTAGTACAAATGTTGTCAACCCTACTGTACCTCATGCCGGTAGGCAGCGGTAGCGCCAGGTTTCAGGCCGACCCCAGGGCTGTGGGTTGACAACCGCCCTACCTACCCCCCTATTTCCTGGCGAGCCAGCAACACCGGGCAGTTGGCATTGACCCGTACATAGTCCGAAAGGGAGCTGCCCAAGAGCCGATCCAAGTCTGGCAAGCCCTTCGCAATCGACGGACGGCGATCGGGGGAGCCGAGAATGAGCAGGTCGATGTTGTACTCATCCACGAGCTTGCAGAGTTCTTCTCCCGGCTTGCCGCCAGTCACGACGCAGCGGTAATTGATCCCCGAGCGCTTCACTTGGGGCAGAACACTGGCAATGACGGGATTGTTTTCCTGCTCCACCTTGGAAAGGGGCAGGAGGTTGGGGTTAAGGTCAGGGTTAACGCGAGTGAGGAAGAGTTCGATTCCCTGGCTGTTGCGAAGCAGATACAGCGCTAGCTCCAGAGAAAATTGGGTCTTCGCCGTTTTATCCAGGGCAATCATCACCCGCTTGAGCTTCTTCACATAGATGTCGTCGCGCACCAATAACATCGGCCGGCTGGCGAGCTGGAAGACATATTGGCTCACGGAGTTTTCCAAAATCGCCTCGAGCCGCTTGAGGCCCCGGGAGCCCATCACGATCAGGTCCGCCCCGATTTCTACCGCGACCTCACAGACCGTATCCTTCGGATCGCCTTGGCGCAGTAGGGTGGAAACTTTGCTGGGATCAAGGTTCAGAGCCTGTACAGCCTCTTCCAGAATCTTGCCCCCTGCTTCCGTCTTGCTCGTCATTCCCGCCATGGAGGCTTGGGTCGTAACGACGTGCAGCACCGTGACGCTGGCGTTCTGAAGAGACGGCAACTCCAGCAGGGATTGCAGCATTTCTTTCGGGTTGTCTGTACCGGAGTCCGCTAATAAAATCTTGTTAATCATAGGGCGAGTCCTAAACTTACATCGGTTAATGCTGCCGTGCCGCATGGTTTGGAGGGCGGTGGTAGCACGCTTCGCTAGTGTTCAGGATACGGTGAATCTCGCACCCCAAATTTAACGAAATATATAGCGATGCTCTCCAAGGTTAGGGTAGGCCGGGGGCGCGGCGCCGCCCGCTTGGCCCTCACCTCCTCAGTCCCCCGCCCGCAAAAATGGGCAAGGGAACTGTCCGGCCAAGCCTCCCAGCGGCCGCAACTCGGAGGCCGGCTTGGTCAAACCAGGAGGGGCACGCCAGGGGGATGCTCCTACTTGTGCTCTGGGAGCAACTGCGCGATTATTTGGCTGCAAGGGGTCGGTGTTGTGAGTCAACGCGGGCCGGAATAACGGGGGGCAAAATGATGAGTCCATCGACTGGTCAGAGCAGTTTATCCGTGCAGGCCTTGCGGCGGGCCTACCGGAGTGGCGCCAGGACGCCCGCAGAGGCGATCGCCCAAGTCTATGAGCGCATTGACCAATATGCCGATCCCGCCCTTTGGATTTACCTGGCCAGCCGAGAAGAAAGCCTGCACCGGGCCGCGGCCTTGCAGTCCCAAGACCCGGCGGCGCTGCCCCTCTACGGTCTTCCCTTTGCCATCAAAGACAATATCGACTGGGCGGGCGTGCCCACCACGGCGGGATGCCCAGAGTTTGCCTATACCCCCACTCGCTCGGCCACGGTGATTGAAAACCTCTGCGCGGCGGGGGCGATTCCCATCGGCAAAACGAATCTGGATCAGTTCGCCACTGGGCTGGTGGGCACGCGATCGCCCTACGGCACCTGCCGCAACCCCTTCAAGGCCGACTACATTCCCGGTGGGTCGAGTGCGGGGTCGGCCGTGGCCGTCGCGACAGGGATGGTTAGCTTTGCCCTCGGCACGGATACCGCTGGCTCTGGGCGAGTGCCCGCCGCTTTTAACAACCTAGTTGGTCTCAAGCCCACCAAGGGCTACCTCAGCACCCGGGGCGTTGTCCCCGCTGTGCGTAGTTTAGATTGCGTCTCAATTTTTGCCCTCACCTGTGACGATGCCGCTGCGGTGCTGGCGGTAGCTAGCGGCTTCGATCCAGACGATCCTTTCTCGCGTAGGCCCACGGCCGGCCCGGCGCTGAACCTGGCTCAATTGCGGGTGGGGGTTCCCAGTCCAGACCACCTCAATTTCTTCGGCAACGCTGAGGCCGAGCGTAACTACCAAGAAGCGCTGACTCGGTTGCAAGCCTTGGGCCATGCCATCGTCCCGATCGACTTTCAACCCTTTGCAGAAACGGCGGCGCTGCTCTATGAAGGGGCCTGGGTGGCCGAACGCACGGCGGCGGTGGGTCAGTTCTTGCAGCAGGATCACCCCGGCCTTGACCCCGTGGTGAAAACCATTATTTTGGGGGGTCAGCGCTTGGATGCGATCGCCGTCTTTGAAGACAGCTATCGGCTCAAAGCTCTCCAGCGCCAAGTGGAGTGGCAGTGGGCGGCGATGGATATCCTGGCTGTGCCCACTACCGGCACGATCTACACCCTAGAGCAGGTGCAGCAAGAGCCCTTTGCCCTCAACCGCAACCTGGGACTCTACACCAATTTTGTGAATCTGCTAGATTTGAGCGCGATCGCCCTGCCCAGTGGTTTTCAGACCAATGGATTGCCCACGGGCATTACCTTCATGGCTCCAGCCTGGCAGGATCAGGCCCTGGGCCAACTGGGGAGCCAGTTCCAGGCCCTCACCGGCGGAACCCTGGGGGCTACGGCTGTGCCCTATGCAGCGGTTTGTCGCCCAGATTCCTTCCCCCCCTCGATCTAGGCCCTCGGGTACTGGCGGAGCGTGGGGTCGGGAAGGGGATATTTCTTGCGGGAGACCCCTCTTCGCTCTCCTTGAGAGCTAGAAGCCCATCTCTCAACTTGGGAGAGGGCTGAGCGCCGGAGTACCACCATCCCGCGTAAATTTTCGCTCCCCCAGCCATTTCAGCAGCAGATGAACCGGCGTGTCGATGCGATACACTAAGGCTTGAGCTGTTCTATCCAGCGGAGGACTAACCGGTGGTTACAACGCCACAACAGATCCTTGCAATTCCACCCCTAGAAAATGGCGATCGCCTCTCTCGCGATGAATTTGAGCGTCGCTATGCCGCCATGCCTCATCTGAAGAAGGCTGAATTGGTGGAGGGAGTGGTTTACATGGCAGCGGCGTTGCGGATTAGAAGTCATGGGGAACCCCATGGAAACCTGATCACCTGGCTAGGCCTTTACAAGGCATTCACGCCGACCGTCGTGATGGGTGACAACCCCACGGTGCGCCTCGATCGAGACAATGAACCTCAACCTGATATTGTTCTCTTCATTCCAGGGCGACAGGCAACAATTAGCCAGGATGATTACATCGAAGGTCCGCCAGACCTGGTGGCGGAGGTGGCCGCCAGCAGTGCCGCCATCGACCTGCACGCCAAGAAGCAGGCCTATCAGCGCAACGGCGTGCAAGAGTATATTGTTTGGCGAACCTTAGACAACCAGTTAGATTGGTTGAGCCTCCAGGCAGATCAGTATGTTCCATTGACCCCCAACGAGCAGGGAATCATTTGCAGCCAGGTCTTTCCAGGGCTATGGCTAGCGATTTCTGCGTTGCTGTCAGGAAAGATGCCCAAGGTGCTATCGGTGCTACAAGCAGGATTAGATTCACCTGAACACCAAGCCTTTGTCCAACGGTTAACGGATGACTCAACCCTCTCTGTTGACAAATTCTCCAATGATTAAAGTTGCCGTTGTCGGTGCTCATCTCACAGGGCAGCCCCTCAATTTTCAACTCACTGATGAGCAGGCAACCCTGATGCGGACCTGTAAAACAAAGTCGATTTATAAACTCTATGCCCTCGAAGGAGCGTTACCGAAACCGGGCTTGATTCGTCAGGCAGACGGCTCAGGCGGCGCGATCGAGGTCGAGGTGTGGCAGATTTCTGTTGAGGGGTTCGGGCGTTTTGTCAACCAGATTCCGCCCCCCCTGGGTATGGGCAACTTGGTCTTAGAAGATGATGAAGTCGTCAAAGGCTTCATCTGCGAACCTTACGCGACGGTGGATGCGCTTGATATTACCCATCTGGGCGGTTGGCGAGCGTATCTTGCCCAGCGATCCGTTTAACCCCGTCTCGCTTGTGGACGCCTGAGGTCGCAACTCTGGGTGGCGCTCTAGGGGCGCGATCGCCTCATCGCGGTTGAATTTCCCTAACACCTAAGTAGAATATCACTCCTCAGACAACCACCCCCAAGCTTTCCCGGTTAGCGCGATTGACGGCCGCCAAAGCATAGCGGCCCGGATTGACCCTAACCGTAGTGGCGGTAGCGGGTAAGATTTGCATCAATTCCCAAGTCGTCCCTTGCTGTTGGTAGAGCGTCCAGCCGCGAATCGTTGTGGCGGCCTGCCGATCCGCTTGCCACTGGATCGTGTCGCCCTGGCGCATCACTTGCAGCGGCGGCGGTGCGGCAACGGTGCTGAGCCACTGCATGACCGGCGGGAGGGCTGGTTGTTGGTAGAACTGGGCTCGGAGTGCGGTGGCGATGCCATCCTGGTTATCGCGCAAGGTTTTGAGGCTGTAGAAAATATTACCGAGGGATAAGCGAGTTTCCCAACTCCGACTCAGGGTTACTTGCTGCTCAAATTCGCTTATAGTCCAGGCTTTACCGTTCAGGTTGCTGATATTATTGCCGGTGTAAATATGGCGCATCTGGGGGTTTTGATCCAGCCACCAGTTCAAGAGGGAGCGATAGCTTTGGGCGGGAGGATCAATCGGCCAGTAAAGTTGAGGAGCGATGTAGTCTACCCAAGCAGCGGCAAGCCACTGTTTCGGATCAGCATAGAGTTGATTGTATTGATCGAGTCCCTGAATACCAGGAGGTTGCCCAGGGCGATAGATCCCGAAGGGGGAGATCCCAAATCGCACGTGGGGCTTGATCGCTTTGATACTTTGAGCCAGACGCTGGACCAATTGATTCACATTATCGCGCCGCCAATCTTCTAGACTGAGGCGGCCGCCCCTTTGGCGATAGGCGTTGTAGGTGGCTTGGTCGGGGAAAGGCTGGTCAGCAATCGGGTAGGGATAGAAGTAATCATCTAGGTGAACGCCATCGATGTCGTAGCGGCGCACCACATCCAGAATGGCATTCACGGTGCGCTCTTGCACGATGGGCAGTCCTGGGTCCATCCAAAGTTGGGTTCCGTAGCGGTAGACGGCCTGGGGGTGGGTGTTGGTGATGTGGGAGGGGGCTTGGGCGATCGCCGTGCCCCGGCTGCGGGCGCGATAGGGATTGAACCAGGCGTGAACCTCGAGGCCGCGCTGGTGGCCGGCGGCGATCGCCAACTCCAGCGGGTCATAAAACGGCTCGGGGGCGCGGCCTTGAACCCCCGTCAGCCAAGCGCTCCAGGGCTCCAGACTGGAGGCATAGAGGGCATCGCCCTCGGGCCGGACTTGCAAGATCACGGCATTGAAATTCAGGGCTTGCAAGCGCTCCAGCAAGGCGATGAGTTCGGCCTGTTGTTGGGAGGTGGGGAGGTGGGCGCTGCTGGGGAAGTCAATATTCCACACCGAGGCCACCCAAGCGCCCCGAAACTCGCGACGGTGGTTGACCTGCACCGTCGGGCCGATCTGGCGCTCCAGGGCCACCAGGTAGGGAAAATCCTGGCGCGGCCTTCGCCCCAAGTAGACCAGGGCCTGATGGATAATCGCCCCTACTTCCCCCCGCGTGGCGCTACGGTGCGGGGTGAATCGTTGCAAGTCCGGATAATTGACCACCAACTCCGCTTGGGTCGCGAGCCTGACTGCCGGGCGCGCCCAAGTCGGGATCAGGCTGGCGTCGTTGTAGACCTGTTCTAAGTTGAGGTGCGGCGTCAGGTTTTCCCCTAAGGCCAGGCCGCTCACTAGGGAAAGCAGCACCTCCAGCCGGGTAATCGGTCCCTGGGGACGAAAGATATTGCCGGGATAGCCCGAGAGGAACTGCATTTCAAAGGCGGTGCGAATGGCGGGGGCGGCCCAGTGGCTCGCGGGGACATCGCTAAAGGGAGTATAGGTGCGGCGGCGGGGTTGGCTAAAGGCCTGGTGGAGGGTGGCCGCAAACTCGGCGCGGGTCATGGATTGCTCAGGCCGAAAGGTGCGATCTGGAAATCCGGAGAAGATCCCGAGGTTGACTAAGGCGGTGATCAAGGAACCAGCCCAGTGGGTTTGGAGATCCGTCAGCATCCCGTTGCTTACCGTTATGGTTGCATCCCGACAGGGACGACTGGAGTGGTAGGGCGAGCCCTCAGAAAGTCTCTCGCTGCTTCACCGCCGTCATTGTCAACTCTACACGACGGTGAAGCGGGTGCGGCAGGTGATTGCAGACCACGTCGCCAGCGGTCATGCTACCCCACGCCCTGGGCTTGGCCTTGGTTGGCAGGCGTTTGGTGGGGCAGTTACGTTTTGTCAATGGAGCGGATACCTCAGAAAAGGTAGCTTAATATACAGAAAGAGTCCTCTTTTTGCTATTTCAGGCGTTGTCTCTCGGAGATGCGCCCAGATTTACAGCCTCCAGCGAGCGCGATCGCCCGGCCCCCAGGCTTGCCCCCGGCCGGCGATCGCGGGTTCTGGCCATCGCCTGCACAAGCCGCAGGCCCTGGGATAACCCAACCGTTCCCTGGTTCGGACATTTATAGAAGGCAGGTTTAACACCATGAATACAACTGTCGCTCGCTTGCTCCATAGCCTTCGCAAGGCTCAACGCTTAGGTCGGGCAATTCTCGAGTTTAGTGACTTGGGCGATCGCGACGTTCTGTTTACCTTCGCCACACCGGAAGTCTTGCTGATCAACTGCCGGAATTGTGAAACGACTTGGCGCTTTGATGACGGTCAAGTGCGCCTGTGGCAGGCGATCGCCTGTGTCCAACCGTCGATCCAGCGCATCGAGATCGAGAAAGAAGGCAAGCGGTTTTTCACGTTCTAGCAGCAGGTAGCTCGGGCTGAGCCTGGAAACTCAACCTTCCCCTCCCAGCCTCTGGAGCAAAGCTGGAATTGGCCGCACCCAGACCTCTTACAACCCCACCTGCGCCCGCACCCAAGCCCGTACCGCCCGCCGTAGCGCCCGCCGCCCCGCTTGGCGGTGGGTCGCGATGAGTTGGGGCAGTTCGCGGATAG
>CAYNIP010000057.1:0-31613 GCA_964397305.1 uncultured bacterium | reverse complement strand
GGTTAGGAGGAGAAACAAGCCGCTGGACCCGACTCTTGGAGCCCCTAGGGGAGTAGCAGGGGGGAGAACGAGGGCCGCAACGTAGCACCCCTTATCTAGAGTAGCCTCTGTAGAAAAGTGCTAGCGTGAGGACTCCGGGCTCGCGAGGGGCATCCGCCAGCACCGTCCGCCAGCCCCCTGCATAAAAACTCCTGGCTCAAGGCGAGAGAAATTTAGAGCGCCTTGTCGGCCTCGACATGTGATTCACCCGTGCCACTATGTCGGACCTTGACCGTGAGTTAAAAGATCTAGCCCTCAAGGCTCAGCAGCAGCCCGCGCAGTCACCGGCACGACGCCGGGCGCTATCGAGACTGCTCAAGCGACTCAGCGATTGTGGGAAGCTCGTGCGCCCCTTCCGAGGGATGTTTCGTGGCTACTACGAAGACATCTATGCTGAAGCCCGCCAGCGCCTGTTCGCTTATGTCTGCGAACGAATTGAGCAGTATGATCCCACCCGCGAAGTGCTGCAATGGGTCAATTTTCTGCTCCGGAAACGGTTTTTTGTGGAGGCCTGTCGCGAGGTTTTCGCTCACTACCAGGCCAAGGCACAGGGACTGGACGTGATGTCCGGGGCGATTCTCAGCCTGGACGACCTTACGGATAGTCAATTGCACCCGGCCTTGAGCCCCGTGCTACCTAGCCTGATCGATGACCTGCGAGAGTATCTCCAGGATGATCCTGAAGGAGTGTTTTCAAGCACACACATCACTGACCGTCCTGACGTTAGCTTTCAGTACTTGGCCTGTCAATACTTGGCGGGCTACAAGTGGCGGGAGCTATCGGCTGAGTTGGGGCTCCCGATTCCCACTCTCAGTAGTTTTTACCAGCGCAATCTGAAGCGTTTTGCGGCGAAGATTCGCACTGATCTCAGCCCCTAGACCTGCCTAAAAATCCCAAGTTTGGGGTGTCAACTTCAGGGTAATCACCCATTTTTTAGGCGTATCTCATGAATCTTTTGGAGAGCATCATGGCAACCATGCAAGACACACAAAACATGACTTTTCGCCAGCCGATTACGCTCCGGGCACGGCAGCAGGCGCAGCAATTTGCCACCCTGCACGTGAACCCGGCGAAGGTGCGGCAAGTCTATCTCAACACCCTCGCTGTCCAGGCGGTGGCGAGCTACCTGACCTACTTTGGCTTTCCCCTCGATCTGACCGCTGGGGATAGCTGGCAGCCACCGCTCCAGGCCTTGGCAGATGTGGCTGATCTGCGGGTGCGGGGCTGGGGGGTCTTGGAATGTCGGCCGGTGCTGCCTGGGGCCACCCAGCTCCAGATTCCGCCGGAGGTGCAGGGCGATCGCGCGGGCTATGTGGCGGTGCAGTTTGACCGCGACCTGCGGACGGCTACCCTGCTGGGCTTTGGGCTGCGACCCTCCCAAGGGGCGATCGCGCTCCGGGACCTCCGCTCCCTGGAGGAACTGCTCGACTACCTGAGCCAGCCCCTCCCGGTGGCGCGCCTCCGCACTTGGTTGCAGGGGGCGATCACGGAGGGTTGGCAGTCCCTAGAAGACTTAGCGCTGCCAGCCCTAGAGCCGGCCATCAGTTTTCGCGGTGCCACCACAGCCTCTGCCAAGCCCACCCGAGTGCGCTGTGCCAAGGTGCTCCACCTGAGCCGCGCCGAGGAACAGATGGCCCTGGTCGTGGGCATCACGCCGCCAGCCCAGAATGGGCGTGTCCAGACTGGAGATGAGCAGTTTGAGATCAGTGTTGATGTCTGCCCCTTAGCGGCGAGTGCCCATCTGCCGGCTGATCTTCAGATCCAGGTCCTGGATGCGGTCGATAAGCTAGTGATGCACGCCAGCGCTCAGGGGTCGCCGGCCGTGAGTCTCGAGTTCACGGGGGAGGCCGAGGAGGTGTTCCAGGTGCGGTTACAACTGGGAGAGGTGGCGGTCACGGAGACGTTCACGATTTGACTGGCTGATCAATTCGACCTACGCGGGAGGGGAAATCATGGGGCGCAGAATTGGGCGAGCAGCCGGGGGAGGGCGATGGCTGCGACGCTGGGCGGGGGTTGCGCTGGGACTGTTACTGGCTTGGGTGTTGGCTTGGCCGAGTCCCTTGGGGGCCCAGGGGGTGGAGTCGCAGACTTGGCTCCAGCAGGGGCAGCAACGCTATGAGGCTGGGGACTATGCGGCGGCGGCGGCGGCTTTGCACCAAGCTCAGGCGGTGGCGACGGAGCCCGCGCAGCAGGTGGCGATCGCCCTCAATCTAGCCCTCACTTACCACCATCTGGGCCAGTGGCCGGCGGCGGCGGCCAGCTTAGACCAGGCCCGGCAACGCCTCGCGGCGGGCTTGCTCCCCCAAGCGGCCGCCTTGCAGGGACGACTGCATGAGGTGCAGGGACAACTGGATTTGGCCAAGGGACAGGAGCAAGCCGCGCTCCGGGCCTGGCGGCAAGCCAGTCAGGCCTATGAGCAGGCGGGGCGGGCGGGCGATCGCTACCGCAGCGAGTTGCAGCAAGTGGAGGCCTTGCAATCCCTGGGCCACTACCGTGAGGCTCTCCAGCAGTTGGTCGCTTTGAATCCGCCCCTCTATGCCCAGCCCGACCCGGCCCTCAAAGCAGCGGGTCTACACCAGTTGGGGCGCGTGGTGCGGGTGATGGGAGATGAGCAAGGACCTCCGGCTTACTGGCAGCGGTGGTCGGCCTTGCTCCAAGATGCGGGCAATTATTTAGACAAGGCCGCGCGCTTTTTGGCTGAGAGTGAGCGGCTTTGGGGCTCGCTGCACCCGGCGTCTCGTTGGGCCGTGGTCTTTGATCAGGCGGTGGTTCAGGAAACCCAGTACTACCAGCAGAAGGATTTTGCCGAGCGTGCTACCTATGGCCTAGATGATCCAGAGAATCAGGACGGTGGCTGGCCGGAGCAGTTGACTCTGCTCGCAGCGGCTTGGCAACAATATCAACTCGTGCAAGCGCAAGCGCCCGAGCCCTTGATCCGCCTGCAAGCCCGCCTCAAGGCTCTGGATGTTGTGCTGGCAGTCCGTCAGCGCCGGGATGAGCCTCTCGCGCACCCCCCGACGCTGGCAGCGGCGCAACTGTTAGCCGCGGCTTCCCAGCCGTTGCCGGTAGCGGCGGTGCAGGCGGAGTTGGCCTCGTTGCCCCTCAGCCGTCCGGCACTTTTTGCGCGGCTGAAGTGGGTCCGGCAGTGGCTAGAGAGTGGAGAAGCTCAGGACGCCGCCATCCTGGATACCTTGGTGACGACTCTGGCCCAGGCGGAGGAGTTGGGCGATCGCCGGGCGATCGCCTATGCCCAGGGCTATCGGGGTCGCTGGTACGAGCGGCAAGGGGATTGGCCCCAGGCACAGCCGTGGACGGCGGCCGCGAGTTTGACGGCGGAGGAGCTCAAGGCCCCGGAACTGAGCTACGAGTGGGCCTGGCAGTTGGGGCGGATTCTCGCTGCTCAGGGTCAAGACCAGGGGGCGATCGCCGCCTATGAGGCGGCCATTAAGCACCTGGATACTCTCCGGGCACAATTGCTGGGGTCGGGCAATCCGGATTTGCAGTTTCTGTTTCGCGATCGCGTTGAGCCGGTCTACCGGGAATTGCTGGCGCTGCTGTTACCGGCCGGAGCAGCAGACCCTCCTCTTGGGAAAGAGCTGGGAGAGGGCGAGGTAGCGGCGCCACCTGCTCAGCAGCGCTTGCAACGGGCGCGGGAGGTGGTGGAGGCTTTGCAAGTGGCGGAGTTAGAAGACTTTTTGCGCTGTCAGTTGCGAGTTCAGAATCCTATCGCCCTGGATCGCTACAGTGATCAGGGAGAGGCAAAAGCGGCCATTCTCTATCCTCTGGTCCTGGGCGATCGCCTTGCCTTGATTGCCAAGTTGCCACACCAGGAAGCCCTCGTTTATCGCCCTTCCCCCCACGCGCACGCGGCTCAGGAGCTTGAGCAAGCGATCCTCGAGTTGCGCCAAGCCATTGAAGACCGAAAAACGGCCGCAAGCGCTCCCCAGGCGTTTAGGCAAGGGTACGACTACTTGATCGCGCCCCTCGAGGCCTCCTTGGCGGCCCAGGACGTGGATACGCTGGTGTTTGTCCTCGACAGCAACCTCCGCAACATTCCCCTCGCCGCCTTGTACAACGCCAAAACGGAGCAATATTTGATCGAACGCTACAAGCTGGTGCTGAATCTCGGCCTCGAGGTGCCCCAGCGGCCGCCCCTCAATGTCGCTAAGGCGGCTATTTTAGCGGCTGGGGTCAGTGTTGAAAACTGTACCCCTCAGGCTTGCCAAACTCCCTTACCCCATGTGGAAACAGAGCTAGACGCTATTCGTCAACAATTGCCTCAAGCGATCATTCTGGCTGAGCAGGACTTTACTCGCGAAACTTTGAGGAAATTTCTCCAGCAGCAGCCATTTCCGGTGGTTCATCTCGCCACCCATGGCACCTTTTCATCTGATCCCCAGAAAACGCAACTCTTTCCCTACCAAGAAGCGCTGAATCTCCAGGAACTGAGCCAACTGCTCCAGGAACAAGGCGACCGACAACCCCAGCCGATTGAACTGCTGGTGCTCAGTGCCTGTGAAACGGCGGTGGGCGATCGCCGCGCGGCCCTGGGCCTAGCGGGAGTGGCGATCCAGTCAGGAGCTAGCAGCACCCTAGCCTCCCTGTTTAGTGTGGATGACCGAGCCACCGCTGACCTCATGGCGAACTTCTACCAGGCCCTGGCACAACCAGGGGTTGACAAGGCGGCCGCCCTGCAACAGGCACAACTGGCGCTCTTGCAAACTCACCCCACGCCTTACTTCTGGGCTCCCTATCTGCTGATCGGGAACTGGCACTAGGGGCGCGGCTGGCAGCAGTCCAACCGGGGACGATCGGCGATCGCCCCCTGGCCCAGGCTCCGCAACAGCTGCTGCCAAGCCAGGGGCTCCGTGGCGGCCGTTTGGAGGCGGTCGTAGATCCAGTCTGTCGCGTTGGCTGCTTCTACAGGGCGTCGCTGAATCCAGGCGATCGCCCGATCCGGCTTGGGATTCGGGTTATCACCACAGTAGACATCCGCCAGGACGTGCCACTGATAGGCCTCACCGGGGGTCAGCTCCGGGGCTGCCGTCAGGGGAATCGCAATAATCCCCGCTCCCGGGGGCGCTTCTAAGCGTGCCTCATAAAGCGGCGGCGCCTCCGCCTCAGGACGTAGAGAAATCCGCAGGCGGGCAATGCGCTCGTAGGGGAGGTAGACCCAGAGGGTTGGCCGGGCTTGCTCAGTGTAGCCCCAGTAGGTGAGGCTGCCACTGGGTCCAGCTTGAGTCAAGGCCAGGGGTGTCACGCCCTGTTCGCCCGGATTACAAGGGTTGCGCGGGCCGCCGCCTTGACCGGTAGGGCTCCGATCACTAGGGGGAAACGGTGACGGGGATGGCGTTGGCGTCGGTGCTCGGTTGGCCATGATCGTGGGGGAAAACGGCCAGTCCAGCGGCCAGAGGGTCCAGAGCAGGACTAGCCCCAAGGCCTGAGACAGGGTGCGATTAGGGAGAAGAGGGTGGTGTCGCATGAACCTTAGACTGAGAGCGGGGCAACCAATACAAACAGTAACTCGCTAGACCACTCGCGAGCGGAATCGTCGCTAGCAAGGCAGCAGTGGGCAACCAAACCAGTTGTTGGCTGGCAAAGAAGCAGGCCGCCAGCCCTAGACTTGTGAGCAGGAAGCTGGCTAGGAAGCGTTGCCACGATGGTTTTAAGAATACACTGGCACTGGCAACGAGCGCTAAGGCCGTGATCAGGATAGTTTCACCCACTTCTGAAAGGTAGCGCCAGGTTGCTTGTTTCCCCTGGGCGGCGTCGATGAGCTGCCCGATGGCGTTGGCTTGAACTTCGATATGGGGCACGGTGTGGCGTCCCCGGCGGGCGGGAATGGCGGTGGCATCCTCCCCATGGCGATCGCGCCCTACCAACACCATCTTGTCCCGCACCAGTTGCTCAAGCAGGGGATCTTTCGCTCCACTGATCAGGTCGGCCAAGCTCACAGTCGGCGGGCTGCTGTGGCGATACCACAGCGGGATTTGGAAACCTTCAGCGTGGCTCGGTCTGAGGGCGTAGCCGCCGGAACGGGTCGAGAGCTTGTGTAGGGTAGCCTGACCAAGCTTGAGCTCCGTGGGAGAAACCCGTTCCGCTCGAGCTTGGAGATAGTGTTCTGCAACTCGCAAACTCAGGGCGTGGTTGGTTTTGCAGGGTTGCTCGGTTTCAAAACCTAGGCCGAGCAGTTGACGACGCAGGAGGCCATCTGGATCGAGAACACGATTGATAAATCCGAGGCGATCGCCCGCCAAACCCGCCGGAGCCACCACTGCCTCTAGGTCATCATCGGGGCTCGCATGTTGGCAGGCGATTAGAACCTGGGGTGAGCTTAGCAACTCCACATTGCGCTGGGAGTCATACTTGAAGTCTAAAATGCTAAAACTGACCAAGCGTGGCTGATAGGGAGCCAGCTTTTGCCAGAGAAGTTCCAGAGCCTCAGGGGAGAGCGAATGGCGTAACGCCATGCCCTGGTGCAACTGGTACTGGATGTCAGCTTCGCCAATCGTAATCAGCAAAAAACGGTCATCCATTTTGGCGGCCGGTTGTCCTGTCGTCAGGTGATCAAACGCATACAGCTCGACTGCCTGCCAGAGGCCTAGGAGGCGAGTGCCCGTTACTAATCCTGTGGTCAGGGCCGTGGCTAGGAGCAGGGACTGCCAGCGATCGCGCCTAGACGCTAGCAGTGCTGGGGCGGATGGCGGTGCTACTGTGGCGAGCACTGGCTCAGGGGCTGGCTCAACCCGCGTGTACAGCTCTTCCCAAGTCAGCGGCATCATGCCCACTCCTTGGCAGATCACGGGCAACCAACCCGCCCCCGGAAACTCTCGTTCATAGTGATCATGCAAGCATTGGCGGGCCTCCCGCACCGCTGTGTAGAGGGGCAAACCAGCCGCAAAGTTGCCCAAGAAGCGGGTCAGAAACCGCTGGGCCACCTGATCGGGCACGAGCTCACGCATCACGATCATTTGCGGGATCGCCAGCTCATCCAGCCGTTGCGCTAGGCCGAGACCATCACAGGAGTTAAAAATCGCCAGGTGCAAGCCCCGATCCACTGCCTTCCGCAGACTGTACCAGAGTTCATCCACCGTCAGACTTTCCGCCGCGTTGAGATGAATCCGGCCGGTATCGCCCTCGGTCTCACTATGGCCGGCGAAGAAGATGATGTCCCAGGGGCCGCCCTGGAGTGCCTCGATCACCTCCGCGTGGCTGGGCTGGACTAGGAAGCGGGGGGCCGCCGCCGGCAGGGTCTCGAGGAAATGGCGATCGCCCTCCACATCAATTCCCTCAGCGTGGCCGAGCACCGCGAGAATCCACACCCGGGTGGAGCGGGGGAGGGAGCTGGTCAGCCGGCGAGTTTTGGCCTCTAGGGGGGCGATCGCCGGCTCCGCACGGGGGTAGCCCTGTACCAACTCCCAATCAGGCCAGGGCAGCTTCTGGAGTGCTAGATCACTGGTTCGCACCAGCAGCCGGATGTCCTCGGTAGGGGCCAGCTCTTGGCGCAGGCGCTTGTCCAAGGGCCGGAAGTCCGGGCTATCCAGCCAAGCATTGAACTGCTGGCTGAGGGCCCGCGCCGACGCGCGGCAGGCTTCTACGGAAACATGGCGCTTGATGCGTGTGGGTTTAATCCGGTAGGGAGCGCTGAGGTTGCGGTAGTTCTCGACCCAATGGGTTTGCAGAGCCTCGGCCAGGCCAGGATTAGCCGGCAGGCTGCCTTTCAGCCGCAGAAAATGCGCGGGGTTGTCCCCATCATCTCCCCAGTCCAGGGTGACGCGCAGGCCGCCGCGCAGATCGCCGTCCAGCTCCAAGATGACGAGTTTGCCCATAACAAAATCACTCCAAATCGCGCCCAGGGCCTTAACGGCAAGGGATGCAGCCGCTAGTCGGATCTCAGCCGTTAGGGGTCTCGTTTACGCAGGGCGCAGCGCTTTAGGGTTTCGTTGAGATTCCCTCGGGCTGCGTAAAACGCAGACTAATTCAGCGAGATCGCGGTAGATGGCGGTGGGCTCAGCTCACCAGCTACCGAATCGATGAATCCCCTAGCCGTTTGAGAGGTTGCTCCTTCCTGTAATTACAGCCTGATAGCCCGATTGTCAATTCCTTGCCTAAGCGCACGTATTTCACACTCAAAAATACGTGCCATTTCCTGTTGGCTTGTCGCAAAATTCTTAAGGATTTGCACTTTCTTGAAGATTCGATGAAGCAAGCCCATGGAGCCTCAGTATGTGCCAGGATCTGAACCGAAGTGATACTTGAAAGATCTAACAATTGGCTTGAGTGAATTCAGGGAAATTGAGGGCGATCGCCATGTCTCTGCTGCTCTGGGCGATCGCGACCACAAATCATCTAGGCATCTCACCACCGTATCTTCAACCATGAACGACATCCAGCGCCTGACTTGTGCCGCAGCCGGGGCGATCGCCTCTGCCTGCCTCCTGCTCCCCACCCCAGCCCTCGCCAGCGTCTTCCGCAACGGCTGGTACTACTCCATCGACCCCAGCTATGAAGGCGTAGGATTCGATGTTGACCGGAATGAAGTGATTGTTGGCAACAACATCTACGAAATCTACGGTATGGCGATTAAGGAAAACCCAGAAACCGGTGAAATCTGGGTCGCTATTAACAGCAACTTACCCCTGACGGGCAATGATGTACCAACCACACTTAACGGTATGTCAGTTCCTGATGGGAACATCGGCTGGGGCGATCTCTGGCTTGATTTTTCTGGCTTGGGTAACTTCAAATCTGCCTTTAATGCCGGCTTGATGTATGGCGTGCGCTTCTCCCCCAACAATGGCTCCGGCGTTGGAGCTGGCGTGTACCAGAGCGTTACAGGCATGAGTGTAGCGCATGACAATGCCGGCTACTGGAACTTACACGCTCACAATCAGAGGGTCTATGACACTTGGGGCCTTGAGACCTGGATGGGCGATCTACGCTGGAACGATCCCTACTTCGATCCCTACACAGCTCCTACCTCGGCCGATGACAAAATGCCCAATGTCATCGAGTCGGGTCAGCGCATCGGCGATGTCACCATACGGACACGGGATGAGCTAGATGCTCAAGGGTTCAGCACTGAGCTTTTCTTTGAGGTAGCCTCTGACATCATTGCCTTCAGCTTCGCCAAACCGGCTGGCTTCATCGGCAACTTCGTCGCCACCATCCTCCAAGAATGCCTCAATGATGGCCTGTCCCTCCTCGGCAGCTTCCCCCCCGCCCCCCAATACACCCCCGATCCCGATCCTGACCCCGACCCCGACCCCGACCCCGACCCCGACCCCGATCCTGTAGATGCTTGTGCCGTCACCTTCTCACAACTCAAGGCGCTAGCCCCTGATTACGTGGATGGCGAGTGGAAAATCTTCTACGACACCCTCAGCAACCAGTGGTATGATCCGCCAGTTCACATGGGATTCGAGTTTGAGTCAATTGGCGGCTCAAAATTTAAGCAGTTGCTCGACTTCCCTTGCGGTATCTACACAGATGATGAGTTTACTGTTATTGCTTATGATACAGACAATAAGCCTCATCTATTTTCAGGCATTAAACCTGGAGACAATCTTGATTTTGAATCAATTTTCGGTGGATCTATTGAACGGTTTCGTGTGTTTGGATCGATTCTTCTTGATTGTGATCAATCAAGTCCTCATCTAGATCCAAATTGTCCTCGAGAGTTCGCACTGCAAGTGAGAATGGATCGCGAGATTGGCAGCCTCAGGATTCGCCCTGTAGAAGCGCTTGATCTTCACTTGTGCTATTTCGATGAAGATTGTCCAATACCTAGCAAATCAGCACCGGAACCAAGGTCAATCATGAGTTTAATCCTTCTAGGAGTTGGCGGCATGATGGTGCGCCTTCGATGGATGAAGTTCTAGAGCCCATGATGGATAGAGCTAACTGTTTAGCTCTCTAAAATCGATAATCCAGATATCACAGCAATCAAAAACCCGATTTCTAAGAGAGATCGGGTTTTTGATTTATACCGAATCAACCCTAGGGGGCATCTCACTTTGGAGACTCCCCTTTGCCCTACTTGGGAGAAGGGACCGTGGGAGACGGGGGATGTAGACGCGCAGCGGCTTCTCGCAGAGTGGGTAAACTTGCCTAACTGAGATGCACCCCAACCCTAGAATTGCGATGGCATCTCTTAAGATGAACAGCCTTGATACCACAAAGACTACCTAAGCGCGCAGGAAAAATAGTTGATCACTGCATCGCTTGGTAAATGCTCTGAATAATTTTGACTTGTAACAACGGCATTATCACTAAACTCATCTAAATCCAACCAAGGAACCGATACTGAGTTCGCCCCTGGCTCCTCGGGATTTGCCGCAAAGCCGCCTTGACCCCATAAATAAAGTCGATTACCACCTTCAGGCGATCCATTAGCTATCGAATGGGATTGACAATCAACCACAACCTGAGTCTCACTTGGATCTATCAATTGAATCTCCGTTAACTGAAGGCTATTAGTTAGTGCTAAAAGAGCACCATCAATTCCAAACTCTGAGGATGCTGTAAAGTCACTTTCTGAGGTTCGGCGACCTTGAAAATTACGAAAGCCAAGGATGCCAGCAGCACGAACGAAAATGAACCCCCCGCGACCCCCCACAGCGCTGGCAACAACATCACTGTTCTCTGATAAAACTGCAACAATAAACCCACCAACATCCAACCACATATTGCCACCATTACTGAAACCGAAGGCTTCGGCAGTAATCTCGCTGTTGTAGCGGAGGTTAATGGATTCTGCAACACGCAAAATAATGTTGCCACCTTGCGAGGCTTCTGTGACTGCTCGCAGGCGACCTTGGTTGATTAGGTCAATGGAGCGAGCATTGACCTCTAGATCGCCAGAGACTCCCGAGCCACTGCCACTAACGGTAATTTGGCCGCGATCGCGAACCAGTAATTCACCTGTATTAATTTGAATTCCTCCTGCTTGACCGAAGCCAGAAGACTCGAAAATGATCCGACTCTCAGCACCCATCGCGCTAGTGCCAATTACCTCTAAGCGCTCTTTCGCGTTGATCTGGAGTTGACCAGCTTGCCCAGAGCTGGTCGTTGATGCAGAAATTTCACCGCCATTACTCACACTTAATCGAGCAGTGCTGATCGTGAAATTTCCAGCATTACCACCTCCAAAGGTGTCGGCAGATAAACCACTACGAATTTGGCCATTCGGACTCGTGCCAGTAATTGATAGAGCCTCATGAGCAGTAATGCGAACTTCGCCAGCCTGACCAACCCCTGAAGTGGATGCAAAAATACTTGCACCTTCTCGTAGTGTCAAACGATTAGTCATTACATTCAAGTTGCCAGCGTTGCCAGTACTAGTGGCACCCAAAAAAATACCAGTAGAAGCGCCATTGTTACCGATCAGTTCAAGAGAATCAAAGGCATTGATATTAATATTGCCACCTTGACCAGAGCCCTGGCTAAAGGCAGAGATCAGCGAACCATTCACAGCATTCATCTGCCGTGCTTGAATCGATACCTGGCCAGCATCACCAGTTCCGCCAAAGGTGTTGACGAAAATAAAGCCTTGACTGAGATTGACTTTTTCTGCAATGTTTAAGTTAATTCTTCCGGCATGACCAGCCGTATTGGTATTCGCATAAAGTCCAGCACCATCATTAAGATTGAGGTAGCGAGTGTTAACAGTAATTGCTCCTGCATTTCCACCACCGCCACTACTGGCTTGCGATCGCGCCGAAAGTTCTGCTCGATTTCTCAGGCTTACCACTCCATTCGGCGCAAAAACATTAACTTGACCCGCACGGCCAAGCCCAGCCGTATCAACTAAAGCATTACCACTAATCTCAACATTACCGTTAGGGGCGATCAAAGAAATCACGCCAGCATTACCTGTTGACTGAGTTCGAGCTGAAAGTATAGCCCCTTCGCCTAAGATCACGTTGCCATTCAGAGTGTTAGCAGTGATCTCGCCTGCATTACCTGCTCCTAGGGTATCTGCTAGAATATCACCTCGAATCTCAACGTTACCGTTGTTGGTTGTCAGGCGAATATTGCCAGAACTTGTATCTGATCGAGCCGAAATTTTTGCCTCTTCTTCAATCTTTACAGTGCCATTAAATGCACGTATGGTGATGTCACCAGCACTTCCAGATCCAGAATTACTGGTTGAGAGATTATCGGCAATACTGATGTTTCCAGTTGTAGACATCAAGTGAATACTTCCAGAATCTCCTGTAACAGATTCTGAAAGCACCGGTGCTCTCAAGTTGAGATCACCACGAGCATCGATAATAATCTGGCTACTATTGCCTGTAATTTGTCCACCGCCGAACAAATTAATATCTGCGGCAGCGAGAGATGGATTTGGATCAAAGTTATTGGTCAACAAAATCAAGCCATCAGCAAAATCGTTGTAGATTTCTGCAACATTAATAGTGCCATCTGTTGCTGGTGTAGGTAGAGCAAGTCCAGAAATATCGATAACGGGCCCAACTCGACCTACAGGAAAACCAATTAGACTGATATTCATACCAGCGCGAATATCCAGAGTGGCAACAGCCGTACCATCAATGACTTGCGTTGCTCCGTTGGAGAGTGTAACTGTTGCTAGATCTGGAAAATCAACTGGGTTAATGGCGTTTCCTGTCCCGTCAGGTCCGACAATTCTAATGCGACCAGCGCTGACTCGGCCGGCTGCAAGAATATGTAGTGAGGCTCCTTCATAATTGCCAAGCATGACATCCCCATAGGACCGGATAATCGGATCGTGCGGACTGAATAAATCTCCTGAAGAGCCATCCAACTGCTCCACCCGGAAGCTGCCGCCGCTCCAGAAATGGGCGTCACCGCCTACGGCATTGCTGCTGCGTAGCACCAAATCGCCGCCCGCATAGAAGCCGCTGTCGGGGTGGTTGAGCGTGAAAATATCGACCTGATTGTTTCCTTGGACCAATAAGTTACCCTGTGCGGCGGCGATGAAGGGGGTGGTGGCGGTGTCGCGGAGGCGGAGAGTGTCCGTTGCGTGCAGCGTCAAGTCTCCGCCGGCTTGGAGTGTCCCTTGGAGATCGAGCCAGCCCCCGTGGAGAGTCAGGTCGCCGCCTGTCACCAGGTTTCCTTGGCTGGAGATCCCCGCGTGGTGAGCCGTGCCGTATTGCAGGCCGGGGGTAATGCTGATTGTCAGCAAGGGGGATGGTGCGGCTGGATTGGTGGCGCTAAATTCTAGGCCATTGTCAAAGAGCCAGCGATCCGCCGTGGAGGCAAAGAACGAGCCGGCTATATCGAGTTGAGCATTGGGCCCGAAGAGGAGGCCGTTGGGGTTCAGAAAAAACAGATTGGCACTGCCGGCGACGCCGAGGGTACCGAGAATTTGGGAGGGGTTGCCGCCGGTGACGCGGCTGAAGATGTTGGTGATGCCGGCTGGGTTATCAAAGTAGACGCGCTGAAGGTCGCCGACGTTGAATTCCTGAAAGCTGTGGAAAAGGTTGGAGCCCCGAGGCGCGCCGCCTTCGATCAGGTCGGCGGGTAGGCCGTGGATGAGAGCACCGGGGGTGACTTGGCTGTTTTCGGAGCCGAGGGTGGTATCGGGGATGAGTTGAGCAGTGGTGGCGGGTGGGGTGGTGAGGGTGAGCAGGGAGGCGGTGGCTGTGATAGCTGTGAGGTGGGCGATCGCACGCATAAGTTCACCAGAACGCAGTGGGGGCGATCACGCAGGGGCGATCGCCACTACCGGCTACTCAGCCATACGGGGTCAATTTTACGCAAGGCAGCCGGGAAATTTTGCGAGGGCCCGGCTCCCAGCATCAGCGCAATTTCTGAGGTGGGCCCTGAGGCTTCCCCAAAGGACTGGCTCGGCCGCGCCCAATCCAGCGGGGGCTTGGCAGCTCTCAGGCTAGAGCCCCGCACTCAGCCTGGGGAAAAGGAGCTGGCGGATTAGCCGCGCAGGGACTGCTCGCAGCGTATAGCCCTTCTACCCATCATACAAAACGATCGCAAAGTCCCTCTCCCTCTAGAAGAGGGATTTAGGGTGAGGGCCCATCTGAAACGATTACTGAACAAACTGTAAGCCTCTGAAATATCAAGGTAGGATATATCTTCCTCAATAGCGCCATCGCAGATGCAGCACCTCGCACTGAGTACTAGCGGGTGCTAGGTAGCTCAGGCTGTAACATTGTCCTTGCAATTCCTGAGCTGGATCTAGATTGGCCATGGGCTGATAGCCCTGATCACCTTGCACAGACCAACGCTGTACATCGGCTAGTAAGCTGCGGTCAAATGCTGGCAAACTCGCTAAATCTGGATCAACCGCGACTCGTAGGAAGACTGGATTTTCAATACCTTGCTAACGAAACCAAATCATGAGTGAGGCCACGGGCCCATAGTATGCAATGGGCTGTTCATAGCCATGACCCGTAGCGCCACTCTCCACATAAATGGGAAAGTCGGGATTTTCGGTTCTTCAGTACTGAGTGTGGTAAAAATCACTGAATCCTGCTTCCGGCATGGTTTCCAGCGATTTTGCGCCCTAATCAAGTGTTTAGAAACCCAAAATCCTTACACAGCAAGCATTTTGGGCTTGAGTTTTGATTGAGTTTACACACCAAGTGCCGAAGAGCCGCTTTGACTAGGGGAAACCACAAGAACTTCCCGTGCAACTGTGGCGGCAACAGGAAGCGTTGGAGCGCTCGTCGCCGACGGTCGTACTGAATCGGCTGGGTCTAGTGCCTGGCCCACTCTAGGCGGACGTCGCGCAGACTTTGCCGGAGGGTCAGCAGGATTTCCCCCATCCCATACTGCTTTGGGGTCAATAGGCCTTGCAGACACTTCTGGTAAGATTGGGGCAGCATTCTTCTGTGGGGTTGTCATGACAACCCTACTTCTTCGTCGCTCTCTTTTGCCTTTCTTCCCCTCCTAATCTGGCTTTCGGCTACCTTGTCACCCTTGGAAGCGCGCGAGATACGTGCCACCCAGTCTCGATCAAAGAATATCCCCCTGCCTCACCACTAGGTGCTCTAGCCTACCCCGAAATCAGGGTCAGCAGCGCCAGGGTGCCAATGATCAACAGACTAATGGCGGCGGTGGTGGCGATGGGAATCGGCGGGTTGTAGCGAAAATCGTTGCGGCGCAGGCGCTTTAAGACCTGCTGATGCTGAAGCACCGCCATCACTAGGGCGAGATTGCCGATCGCAATGAACCCAATGGACAGCAGGCGCACGCTCACATCAATGCGATCGCTGCCCGCCAGCCGACTGCTCTGCACCGCCGCCACCAGGCGATCGACACCAAAGCCAAAGCCAATCAGGGATAGCGCCGTGCGGATCCAGGCCATCAGAGTGCGCTCGGCGGCGGCGCGGTTGCGTTCCTTGGCCAGTTCGTGGTTGAGGTTGTAGGGGCGGGGCTCTGGCGGCGGGGGAAAAGGCGGCATAGCTCTAGACGCTAGGAGGATAAATCTGGGATCGTTGAGGGCTGTTGGGCGCGGTGAATGGCGGTTTTTTCGGCTTCTAGCTCCCGCGCCAAAAATACATTGAGGAAAGTGCGGATCACCGCCAGCAGGGCCAGCTTGCCCAAGGCTTCTAGGGAGGGGGCAACGGTGGTGCTGGCAATGTCAGCCCCCAGCTGAAACTCTAGGGACAACGAGAGCCACAGGCCAAATTTGAGCCTGACTCTGGCTAGGGAGAGTTCTGGATCGTAGGCGGTGGGCTGTTTGCGAAAATAGCGTCCCCACCGCTGCTTGGCCACCAGCTGCAGCGTGGTCAGCAGCCCTACCAAAATGCAGAATATCAAAATGCCCTCTAGAATCAGCGTCAACGACCCCGCCACACGGTCAATGAGGTACTCCAACGATTCCAGCATTGATCTATTCCTCTGCTAGCACTAGAACGGTGGGCCGGGGCCGCGCTCAGAGCGCAGCCTTTGCCTTGCGGCGATAGTTGTCGATCAACACATAGACACTGATCAGCAGGATCCACAGGGGCAAAAATAACACTACCCAGCCCAGGCGATCGATGCTGCCGACCCGAAACAGCATGACCAAAGCCAGACCATAGCCCAAAAACGATAGCCAGCGGGGCAGCACCCCGGTGCGTAAAAACAGAGTGGCGGTGGAAATCATAAACACCCCGGCCACCCGAATGGCGTAGTTGATCACGATCTCACGGGCAAAGACGGTACCAATCGCATAGTAGCTGGCGGAAATCTGCGGGTTAGGCTCGTTGGCGTAGAGCGTCAGCAGGCTGCCGATCACCGCCGTGCCGGTAAACAGCATGGCGATAAACAGCAGCCCGCTGCCCAGAAACACCGTTGAAAAGAACTGGTCTTCGCTGCTGCCCAGGCGATCGCGCACCACCCCCATAAACCACAGAAAGGCAATGCCCGCAAAGGGGATCAGGTTCAGCCCCACGGTCAGCGTTTGCCGATGGGCCTCAAACGCCGTTACGGTATCCAGGGTGGTGGGTAGGACCACCAAAAAGAGCACCAAACTGGTGATGAATAGCCCTGAAAACACAATGCCCGCAATGGCGGCAGCCTTCGGGGCGGTGAGTCGGGTGCGGCGGGACAGGGGGGTGTCTGGGGTCATAGCGTGCTCCGTCGTACGATTAGTCGAAAGCTGAGGTGGCAGGTGGAGGTGTCTACCGGCTCGGCCATGCGAGCGGGGGGCCGATAGCGGCGGCAGTAGCTGGGGGCGCACAAAAACGAGCCGCCCTTAATCACCCGGCGGGGAATTTTGACCGTTGGGGTTTGGGGGTCGTAGCTGGCCTCAAGGTCGCCCCCGCGAGGATTAACCAATTTGCCGCAGCAAGAGTCTTGCTTGATTTGGCTGTGCTCCTGGTACCAGTCGGTAGTCCACTCCCAGGTGTTGCCGATGATGTCGTAAAGGCCGTAGCCGTTGGGTGGAAAGCTGCCCACGGGGGAGGTGCGATCGTAGCCGTCGGTCTTCAGATTTTGCCAAGGAAATTCGCCTTGCCAGGTGTTGGCCATCATTTTGCCGTTGGGGTGCAGCTCATTGCCCCAGGCAAACTCAGCATTTTCTAGCCCGCCCCAGGCGGCAAACTCCCACTCTGCTTCGGTGGGGATGGCTTTGCCGATCCACTGAGCGTAGGCTTCGACATCTTCGTAGGCGACATGCACCACGGGGTGATTTTCGCGCCTTTTGATGGTGCTGCCGGGACCTTCGGGGTGTCGCCAGTTGGCCCCGGCAACGTAGGCCCACCAGGTGTAGTGGCTGCCCTTGTCTACGGGGCGATCGGGCTTCACAAACACGCAGGAGGAGGGCTCCAGCAGCTCCGGTTGGGCACCGGGGTAGTCGTTGGGGTTGGCGGGGCGCTCGGCCACGGTGACGTAGCCCGGGGCTTTGACAAACTTCTGAAACTGGGCGTTGGTGACCAGGTATTGATCCATCCAAAAGCCGTCTAGGGTGACCGGGTGGGCCGGGGCTTCTTCGGCGTAGTGGTGGTCGGAACCCATGGTGAAGGGGCCGCCCGGTATCCACACCATGTCTTTGGCGGGGGGGCGACCGGGGGGCTTAGATATCGGTTTAAGGCGTGGTGGCATGGCTCTAAGGGGGGGGAGCTAGCTTGGTGGGAATACGCTTACTGGGCATACTGAGCAGAAACAGCCATTCAGCGGGGTTCGGTGCTGATGACCCCCTGGTAGAGGTCTTGGAGCGCTAGCTCAACGGGCAGGGAAGCCAGTTGCACGCGAGCCTCTAGGCCGGTGTATTCGGTAAACAGCCACTGATGCTCAGATTGCTTGACATACTGCTCTACGTGGGGCCGGTATTGGTCAATCAACAGATACTCTTGCAGTGAACCAAGGGTACGATAGGCTTCAAATTTGTCGCCTCGGTCATAGTTTTTGGTCGAGTCTGACAAAACCTCAGCCAGCAATAACGGATTGGTGACGGTATCTTTTCTCCCCGGTTTGAGTTCTACGGGGTCAGCGATTACCATCCCGTCGGGATAGGTGTAGACATTCGTGGCTGGAATCCAGAGGCGTTGGTCGGTAACAAACAGACTGTAGGGTTTTTCCCGCAGGGCAAACCAGAGCAAGGCGTTGAGCGCACTGACAACTTTGTTGTGATCAGGGGTTCCCCCAGTCATCGGTAGGATTTCTCCGTGGCGATATTCATGGCGGGTGTCAGATTCTACTTCTAAAGCCAGATACTCGTCTGCGGTGTAGGTTTTGGGTGGGCTAGAGGCGAGAGTCATGACAGAGTTAGGGCTGTTGAGGGTGAGAGAATACTTTCCAGTGTAAGGATAGATACCGGTTACGATGGCGCTATGCTATTCAGCAGCGTCGACTATTCCTCCAGTTCCACCGGCTCATCAAAAATCTCAGCTTCGGAGAAAGGACAGGATTGAGGCAGATGCTTGGGGTTAACGGGAGTTTCTTTCTCCATCAGGTCTAGACCATCCTGATAGCCCCGCTCAATGGCTTCAGAGAGATAGGACTTGAGGCTGGGGTTGTCGGCCAGATGTTCTTTAATGCGCCGCCGCTGCTCTCGGATTGTCCCAGTCCAAGAACGCGATCGCCCTTCCGGTTGATAGCGCCACTTGAGAAGATGCCCCAGCAACACTCCCAGGCGGTTGCGTAACTCTTGGCGCTGCTGCTTGCCCAACGAATCCAGCTCCTCGATTAAGTTTTCAATATCCACCTGGTTCCACTGCTGGGCTTGAAGCAACTCGATTTGGCGCTGAGTCCAGGCATAGAAGTCTTGGTCATAAAGGGTCGTGGTTTTCATGGTCTACCTCTCTTCCTGTCACTCTTTTCACTGGGCCTATTTTTGTGTCACACACAGTTTATAGTCCGGCCAAGTTGAGCAGGTACAAAACGGCTCAGATCCCTCGATTGCTTCAGTTCACTTTTTCAATGCCAGGAAGTGACCCAAACGCCGTTTCGGGGCAAGGCAATGCCCTAGCGATCGCTCTCCTAGCTGCCGGCTGGAGAAAAATTGCTGGGAGGCTAGAGCACCCCTTGCACGACCGGGAGCCGCCAGCTTAGAATTCAAGGGACTTCAGGGCTTCGAGATCCTGCGGTTACGGTCAGCGTGTTCAGGAAGCGCCGTGACCAACGAGTTGGCGATCGCCCGACATCGGCCTTTTGGGCCTGGGTATCAGGAGACCCCGTGTCCTAATGAATCTTCAACGGCTGCACCGGCGCGACTTCCGCAACTATCGCGACCCAGGGGTGGAGTTTGCAGCTTGTCGGACGATCTTGGTTGGGGACAGGCCCAGGCGGAGGCGTGGCGGGCCGAGCGGCCTCAACCGGCCAGGAGGCGACGGCGGAGGCGATCCAGGGCATGGCAGGCACTGAGGTAGCGGATCGCTTCGCGATCGCGCTCCTGTCCAAAGCGGTATTCAAAAATCTCCACCCGCCGATCGGGGCTCGCGAGGCCGATATACACCAGGCCCACGGGCTTCTGCTCGCTGCCCCCGTCGGGTCCGGCGATGCCCGTAATGCTCAGGCTCCAGTCGGCCTGAAGTTGCTGCTGCACCCCCAGGGCCATCTGCTTCGCCACAGGCTCACTGACAGCTCCCAGTTGTAACAGTAGCTCCCGGCTCACCCCCAGCAGGTTCATCTTCACAGCATTGGCGTAGCTGACCAAGCCGCCGAGGAAGTAGGCCGAGCTGCCAGGGCGCTGGGTCAGCATGGCCCCGAGGCCGCCGCCCGTGCAGGACTCAGCCACGGCCAGGGTCTGACCGCGATCGCGCAACAGCACCCCGACCACCGAGGCGAGGGTATCGCCATCCGCCCCGAAGCAATCCAAGCCCGTCAGAGCGCGTAGCTCCGCCTCCACGGGGGCGATCAACTTCAGGGCTTCCGCCTCCGACTCGGCCCGGGCTGACAGACGGAGCCGCACCTCCCCATCCAGGGCATAGGGGGCCACCGTAGGGTTTGTGAGGTCAAAAAACTGAGGAATCTTCGTGGCCAGGGCCGATTCGCCAATGCCCCAGAAGCGCAAGAGGCGGCTGTGAATCACCTGCTGTCCCCAGCCCTGCTGCTTGAGAAACGGTACTGCCGTCTCCTGCCACATGCGCTGCATCTCCGAGGGGACACCCGGAAAGGTGAGAATCGTCAGGCCGGGGCGGGGCTGCCAAATGATCCCCGGAGCCGTGCCGCTGCGGTTGGGGAGCACCTGGGCTCCTTCCGGGAGCAGGGCCTGCTTGCGGTTGTTGGGAGTCATCTGCCGCCGCCGCATTTTGAACTTTTCGGCGATGTCCTGGAGGATCTCGGGGTGTTCCACTAAGGGAACTTGAAAAAAGTCCGCCAGGGTCTCGGTGGTCAGGTCATCGGGCGTGGGGCCGAGGCCGCCGGTAAAGAGGAGGATCTGAGCGCGATCGCCGGCAATGGCGATCGCCTGCTTCAAGCGCTCCGGATTATCCCCGACCACCGTTTGGTAATAATGGGGAATTCCCAGCCGCGCCAATTCTTGCGCGAGAAACTGCGCGTTGCCGTTGAGGATATTCCCCAACAATAGTTCCGTGCCCACGCAGACGATTTCAGCACTCATGAGCCCATCCTCACAGCCGGCAACTCGCCTCGCTCGCCCTCTTGTTGGCAGTCTCCCATCTGTTTGACCTAGCTGCAACCCTGACCACTCGGAAGCTAGCGGGGTTGGCGCTCCTCGTGTGAATCGATTAACCCCGCACCTTTTGCGTCCGGCGCCAGACCTGCCAACTGGTATAGGCCAGCAGCATCGTCGCCCCCACCGCGTAGGCCGCGCCGCTGGGAATCCCAGAAAAGGCCAGCGCGAGACTCCCCACCCAGAAGGTGAGGGCATAGATAAACAACACCGCCAGCCGCTGGGGAATACCAGCATTGAGCAGGCGGTGGTGGAGGTGGCGTTGGTCGGCGAGGAAGGGAGACTTGCCGTGACTGAGGCGAGAGAGGATGACCGCCGACATATCCAGAATCGGTACTGCCAGGATTAAGTACGGCAACACCACCGCCGTCACGGCTGTGGTTTTCACTAGACCAATCGCCCCGATACCCGCCAGGGTGAAGCCGATGAAATAGGAGCCCCCATCGCCCATAAAAATCTGTGCCGGGTTGAAGTTGTAGCGCAGAAATCCCAGGACCCCTCCCGCCAGGGCCGCCGCCACCAGAGCCGCCGCCGGCCGATCCATAAACAGCGTCACCACCAGCATTACCCCGGCCGCGATCCCGGAAACCCCCGCCGCCAGACCATCCAAGCCATCGATCCAGTTAATGGCATTGGCGAGGCCCACCAGCCAGAGGACCGTAATCGGCAGACTGAACCAGCCTAGGTGAACGAGGCCGTCAAAGGGCACCGAGAGAAAATCGATGCGAACTCCCATCGACCAAGCGCCAATGGCGATCGCCACCTGCATCGCCAGCCGCACGAAGGGGCTGAGGCTGAAGAGGTCATCGGCGAGACCAATGGCAAAGAAGCCCATGCCGCCAAGGACAACTCCCCAGATACCATCCTGCTGCTGAGGTGGCAGGTCGCCGAAGCCGCCAATGAACCAGAGGATCAGCATCGCGGTCAAGGTTCCCACAAAAATGGAAATCCCGCCGAGGCGTACCATCGGCCGCGCGTGAATCTTGCGTTCGTTCGGCTGATCAACGCGGCCACTCTTGAGGCCAAGAGTTTTGACCACTGGGGTCATCCAGAGAACGACAACCGCTGACACGAGAAAGGCAATGATGTGGTACAGGTGAGCGGGCATCGGCGGTTACTCCTGGGAGAACAGGCAAAGTCTACACTAAATCCTCGCCCGAGCCTAGGGCCCAGAACCAAAGATGAATCCTTGGGAATCTTGGGGGAACGCCCTCAATTTCTGTGCCCCTCGGGGGCTAGCCGCCCCGGCTGTCCCTGGGGAGTCGCAAGAACGGCTAGACTGCCTGCCGCCTATCCTAAGCTAAGACCGGCACCGGCTGGCGCAGGTGAGGGTAGAGGGGGAAGCGATCGCAAAGGGCTGCCACCCGCTGGCGACAGTCAGCGGCTACCGCCTCATTCTCCGGATTGAGGAGGCGATCCGCAATGATCGCTGCAATCTCTCCAAATTCCTCCACCCCAAGGCCGCGGGTGGTCATGGCCGGGGAGCCCAGCCGCAGGCCGCTGGTCACAAAGGGAGACTCCGGATCAAAGGGGATGGTGTTTTTGTTCGCCGTCACGCGGATAGCGCTCACCAGACGATCCGCCTGCTTGCCGGTCAGGCCGATGGAGCGCAAGTCCGCGAGCAGCAAGTGATTGTCCGTGCCCCCCGAAACGATGTCGATGCCCCGAGCCTGGAGACCCGCCGCCAGGGCCTGGGCATTGGCGATGACCTGAGCGGAGTAGGTTTTGAATTCGGGGCTTAGGGCTTCGCCAAAGGCCACGGCTTTCCCGGCAATGACGTGCTCGAGGGGGCCGCCTTGGGTTCCTGGAAACACGGCCTTGTTGAGAGCCTTGCCCAGCTCGGCATCCCGGCAGAGGATCAGGCCGCCCCGGGGCCCCCGCAGGGTTTTGTGCGTTGTGGTCGTCACCACATCGCAGACGGGGACGGGGTTGGGGTGATGACCACTGGCGACGAGGCCGGCAATGTGGGCCATGTCAGCCAGAAGGTAAGCCCCCACTTCATCGGCGATCGCCCGGAACTGGGCAAAGTCAATCTGGCGGGGGTAGGCCGAATAGCCACAGATGATCAGCTTCGGCCGTTCCCGCTGCGCGATCGTGCGAATCTGGTCAAAGTCAAGGCGCTGGGTCTCCCGGTGGACGCCGTACTGAACCACCCGAAACCACTTGCCCGAAACATTCACGGGCGAGCCGTGGGTGAGATGGCCGCCGTGGGACAGATCCATGCCCATGATCGTGTCCCCGGGCTCGAGCAGGGTGAGGAAGACCGCAAAGTTGGCCTGGGCCCCCGAGTGGGGCTGGACATTGGCGCTGGCAGCCCCAAACAATTGCTTCGCCCGGTCGATCGCCAATTGCTCAATCTCATCGACAAACTCACAGCCGCCGTAGTAGCGTTTGCCGGGCAGGCCCTCCGCGTACTTGTTGGTCAGCACGGAGCCCTGGGCCGCCAGCACCGCCGGCGAAGTGAAGTTTTCGCTGGCAATCAGCTCCAGATGATCGCGCTGGCGCTGCAATTCGCGGTTCATCAGCGCGGCGATCGCGGGATCGGCTTTTTCTAGAAAATCAAGATTCGTTGAGGTCATCGGTACGGTTCAGGGTCAGTGCTGCGAGGAGCGGTTGCGGCTCTGATTTTACCGCAGTTTTCCTCCGGATGACCCCAAGCCCAGCGGAGAAACACGGTCAACCGTGAATCGGCCCAGAAGCGTTGGCCCATCCCTCTCGCTGGACAAGGGCAATCTTTCCGGTAAGATAAAGACCAAAAATTCACCCCACTCAATCCGCTAACGTAGCGCTTGCCGATTGTGAAAGATACCGCCATTAACCTCCCAGTCTCTGCCCTGAATGCTCAATCACCGGCTGATGATGAATTGCCAGCTTTGCAGATCTGGGGCGGTCATCCCCTGAGTGGCGAAGTTACGATCAGCGGTGCCAAAAACTCAGCCCTCGTGCTGATGGCCGGAGCGCTGCTCTGCCCCGACCAGTGCCGCCTGCGAAATATCCCCGACCTCGTAGACATCCAGCGCATGAGCGATGTGCTCACGGCCCTGGGGGTTCAGATCGAGCGCCAGGATGGAGCCCTCACCCTAGATGCCAGCAGCCTGAGTACCTCGAAGGCTCCCTACGATTTGGTTTCACAACTGCGGGCGAGCTTCTTCGTCATCGGCCCCCTCTTGGCCCGCTTGGGGGTGGCCCGTGTGCCCCTGCCCGGGGGCTGTGCTATCGGGGCGCGGCCGGTGGATCTCCATGTGCGCGGCCTGCAAGCCCTCGGGGCTGAGGTTCGCATTGAGCACGGGATCGTGCAAGCGGATATCAAAGGGCGTGATGGTCGGCTCCGGGGGGCCAAGATTTACCTGGACTACCCCAGTGTGGGGGCCACGGAAACCCTGATGATGGCGGCCACCCTGGCGACGGGGGAGACGGTGATTGAAAATGCGGCCCAAGAGCCCGAAGTCGCCGACTTGGCCAACTTTTGCCGCGCTATGGGGGCCAAGATTCGCGGTGCGGGCACCAACTCGATTGTGATCGTCGGGGTTCCGAACCTCCACGCCACGGACTACCGGATTATCCCCGACCGCATTGAAGCGGGAACCTTCCTGGTGGCCGGCGCGATCACCCACTCGGAATTGCTGCTCTCGCCGGTGATCCCGGAGCACCTGACCCCGGTCATCGCCAAGTTGCAGGAAATGGGGGTGGAGATTACCGAGGAGGGGATGCAACGGCTGCGGGTGCGGCCGGGCTCCCTCCAGGCGACGGATATTGAAACCCTGCCCTATCCTGGCTTTCCTACGGATATGCAGGCGCAATTTATGGCCCTGATGGCGATCAGCGATGGGGTGGGCACGATCGCTGAAACCGTGTTTGAGAACCGGATGCGCCATGTGGCGGAACTGACGCGCATGGGGGCCGATATTCGCCTCAAGGGCCAAAACGCGATCGTGCGCGGTGTGCCGAGGCTCTCGGGAGCCCCGGTGTTGGCCACGGACCTGCGGGCGTCGGCAGCCCTAGTCCTCGCTGGTTTAGCCGCTGATGGCATGACGGTGATGCAGGGTCTCCACCACCTGGATCGCGGTTATGACAAACTGGATCATAAGCTCGCCCAGTTGGGGGCCCGGATCGAACGGGTCACGCCCAGCCCTGTGCGTTAGGGTGGGGCTGTTGCCGCGCTGAGTCCCGTATTACGCTTGTGCCATGATCATGCTGCCTTGTCTTCGTCCTGTTCCTCGGCGGCGTCTGTGGCGTCTCGCTGTGGGTTTTGTGGCTGCTCTGCTGCTGGCGCTGACCGCAGGCCAGGCGATCGCCGCCACCCCCCGCCACTACGATGAGTTAGACTTCCCACCGCTGCCGGAAGTGCAGCTACCAGACTATGAGCGCTACCAGCTCGCCAACGGGCTAACCGTGTATCTGGCGGAAGACCGAGAGCTACCCTTGGTGAACGGGATGGCTCTCATCCGCACGGGCTCGCGGCTGGAGCCGGCTGAGCAAGTGGGCTTAGCCGACTTGACCGGGAGCGTGCTGCGGAGCGGTGGGACGCAGAACCACCCAGCGGACACCTTGAACCAGCTCCTCGAAGATCGCGCTGCCTCCATCGAGACGGGCATCGACACGGCCTCCGGGTATGCGAGCTTTGATGCCCTGAGTGAAGATCTGCCCCTGGTGCTAAAACTCTTTGCGGAGGTACTCCAAGCGCCTGCCTTTGCAGACGACAAGCTGGAGCTGGCGAAGCAACAAATCGCTGGCGGCATCGAACGGCGCAACGATGACCCCGACGAGATTGCCTCCCGGGAGTTTAGGAAGCTGCTCTATGGCGATCGCAGTCCCTACGCCCGCACGGTGGAGTATGCAACCCTTGCGAACATTGAGCGCGCCGATCTGGTGCGCTTCTACGAACAGTCCGTGCGGCCAGAGAACCTGATTCTGGGGCTGACGGGCGACTTCCGCAAGGCGGAGGTGAAGGCGTTGATTGAGGAATATTTTGGCGCTTGGCAAGGGGCTGCTGCGCCCCCCTTACCGCCGCTGCCAACCGTTTCAACGGCTCCTCAGGGCGGTGTCTTCTTTGTGGAGCAACCCCAGTTGACCCAGAGCTATATCCAGGTCGGGCACTTGGGGGGACAGCTTGACAGTCCCGACTACCCGGCCCTGAGTTTGCTCAACGGGGTGCTCAATGGCTTCGGCGGTCGCTTGTTCAATACGGTGCGATCGCGCCAAGGGCTCGCCTACTCCGTCTATGGGTTCTGGAGTCCTCGTTTTGACTATCCCGGCCTCTTTATCGCCGGCGGCCAGACGCGCTCAGAGGCGACGGTTCCGTTTGTCCGCTCGGTGCTGGCGGAACTGGAGCGGCTGCGCCGCGAGCCGCTCAGCGCCGAGGAATTAGACTACGCTAAGGAGTCGATCCTAAACTCCTTCGTCTTCAATTTCCAATCCCCGGAGCAAACCCTCTCCCGCTTGATGCGCTACGAGTACTACGGCTACCCGGCAGACTTCATCTTCCAGTACCAGCGTCAGGTTAAAACCACCACGGCGGCTGATATCCTGCGGGCAGCCCGTCAGTACCTTCAGCCGGAGCAAATGACGACGCTCGTCGTGGGCAGTGGGGCACAGATTCAGCCCCCCCTCGCAGACTTGAGCAACACGGTGCAAACGCTGGACATTACCATCCCGGCGGCCTAGGGTGAGGGCGTAGCTTGCTCCCCCGGAAGACAGAAGCGCTCCCGGAGAATGCTCCCCTGAAGGGATGGCTAGCCCTTAGCCCAGATCGTTGCTAACAGGTCATAAAAGGGTCCCCAATCATCAGCCGCCGCAATCGGCTCCCAGACTGACTCAATCACAGGACGGAGCAAGGCTGTTGGGGGATTGCGATCGCGCAACCGCGCCGCCACCGCGTCCATCGCCTCCAGGGGCAAATCATTCAACACCTGGTAATACAGCTTGCGCCAAGGCTCCCAGGGGGTAAGACTGAAATCCGCACCACGCAATATCTCGGTCCAATCCTTGCGCCAGTAGGAGGTGAAGTCCCGTGCCAGTCCGGCAAAGAAAGCATGATAGCCTACCTGAGTCTCATGCAGCAGCGCCGTCGTCAACCGCACCAACTCCTGACCCGCTTCAGGAGCCACGTCAGTCAACCCTAACTTGGCGAGCATGAGTTGTCGGTAGGTGGTGAAGTAGGCCTCATCAAACTCAGTAATCCCTGCCTCTAAATCCGCCTTGGCCATCACGAGGCGCAAGGGAGTTTGCAGCATTTCCAAGTTCAGGCGGCAGATCCCCGGCTGATTGCCATAGCAGTAGCGACCGGCATAGTCAAAGTAAGCCGCTGTGAAGCGAGGATCGTAGGTGGGAATGAAGGCATAAGGGCCGTAGTCAAAGCTTTCTCCCGTGATCGACATATTGTCAGTGTTGAGCACCGCGTGACAGAAGCCGGCCGCCGTCCACTGGGCCGCGAGGGCCGCGACCCGCCGCACCAATTCCGCGTAGAATTGGGCATCGCGATCAGCCCCTGCCAGGTGAGGGTAGTAAACCTCAATCACATGGTCGAGCAGCTTGCGAATCAGATCCGGCCGCTGGAGGTAGTGCAGACGCTCAAACGTGCCGAACCGAATGTGGGAGCGGTTCAAGCGCACCATGACACAGGCACGAGTGGGGGAAGGCTCATCGCCGCGCCAGAGGGATTCCCCCGTTTCAATCAAACTCAAGCAGCGAGAGGTATAGACTCCAAGCTGCTCCAAGGCTTCCGCCGCCAGCACTTCTCGCACTCCCCCTTTCAGGGTGAGCCGACCGTCCGCCGTGCGCGAGTAGGGGGTCTGGCCAGAACCCTTCGTGCCGAAGTCGTAGAGGGTTCCATCGCGGCCGCGCACTTGCCCGTAGAGGAAGCCGCGTCCGTCACCCAGTTGCGGATTGTATTCCCCGAACTGGTAGCCGTGGTAGCGGAGAGCCAAAAAGGGACGCACCCCTTGGAAGAGGCCGAAGGCTTCAATAAAGTCACTGTCCTGGACGGTGGCAGGGTCAAGTCCGAGCCGGGGCAGCAGGTGATCGTTGCGGAAGCGCAACTGGTGCTGGGGAAAGGTGGCAGCCGTGACAGGATCGTAGTAGTCGGGGCCGAGCGATTCTAGGGCCGGCTCGTAGGGAAGGGTGAGAAAGGGGTTGGCCATAGGGGGAAATTCAGCGGCAGGATGGAAGCCTCAGGCTGCATTTTAGCGCGCGCCTTGGGTTGGGGTGCGTTGGGTAGCCGGGCGGAGCCCAGGGAGGTTGTGAGGAAGACGGGAAAGACGGTGGTGGGGGCCAGGGCTCCCAGCTCTTAAGATGGAGGCAGGGACCGGGGGTGATCCCCCCGCTGGCTAACCCATTTCTCCCCAAGCGCCCGTGACCTACTGCCTCAACCCTGTCTGTGGCAACCCGCAGAACCCTGACGACGCCCATCGCTGCCAAGCGTGCGGTGCAGCCCTGCGACTCAAGGAGCGCTATCGGGCTCTGAAACCCCTCGGGCAGGGGGGCTTCGGCCGCACCTTTCTCGGCCGGGACGAACACTTTCCCGGTCAGCCGGCCTGTGTGATCAAGCAGCTTTACTGTGCCCAGATTCCTAGCAGTGCCCTCGCCAAAGCCCAATCCCTCTTTGCCCAAGAGGCGGTACGACTGAGTGAACTCGGTAAGCATCCGCAGATCCCGGAACTGCTGGCCTATTTTGAGCAGGATGAACAATTCTATCTGGTGCAGGAGTTCATCGCGGGGGAAGCCCTGATGGCAGGAGCTTGGACAGGAGTGGCCGACCCCGAGACGCACCTGTGGCAATTTTGGCGAGACCTCTTGCCGGTGCTCGACTACGTTCACTCCCAGCAGGTTGTTCATCGGGATATCAAGCCCGAGAACATCATGCGGCGACAGCCAGAGGGCCGGCTGGTGTTGATTGACTTTGGTATTGCTCGGGTGTTGACTCAGACTGCCTTGGTGGGCAATGCCACGATTGTCGGCACACCGGGCTTTATGGCTCCTGAGCAGATGCGGGGGAAAGTGTTGCCGGCCTCGGATCTCTACAGTCTGGGAGCCACCTGTCTGAGCTTGCTGACGGGGGTGAACCCGGATGATCTGTTTGATGTGGTCACTGAGCGCTGGCAGTGGCGCGAGTACTTGCCCTCAGGCATGACCCTGAGCCCGAAGGCCGTGGCGATTTTGAATCAATTAGTGGCTCCCTCGCTGCGCTACCGTGCCCAGTCAGCCAGGGCGGTGCTGCGGGACTTGGGCAGTGCGCCACCGGCCTCAGGGCCGAGTCCGTCTCAGGCTTTTCCCGCTCCGGTCAACCGAAGCCCCGCAACCGAGCCCACACAGATGCTGCGAGCCGCCTCGCCACCCTCCCCCCCGCTGGCCCCGACGACTCCGATCGCCGCAACGACCCCGGCAACTCCTCCCTCCCTTACGGCTGAGCCAGCGGCGGCCCAGGAGTCGAGCTGGGATTGGCAGCCGCTGCAAGCGACCCTTAGCGGCCAGGACTGGCAGAGGGCTGACGAGCTGACGGGGGCTTGGCTCTGTGCTTGGGCTGGCCGACCGACCGGGGACTATTTGCCGAACGGCGAGATTGTGAAGTTGCCTTGGAAGGCCTTGAAGCGCCTCGATCAGCTTTGGGTCCAGTACAGTCGGGGCAAGTTTGGCTTCAGTGTGCAGGTGCAGCTTTATCAGCAGTGTGGGGAGCAGTATCCGCTGTTTTGCGATCGCGTCGGCTGGCCTGTCCATTCTCCCCGCCATCACCACTATCTGCAATTCAACCTCCGCCGCGCTCCCCGGGGCCACCTGCCATCACGGCGCTGGCTGGGGGGACTGGCCCCCTGGAAGCACATGGGTTTTCTGGTGCAGCGCTTCCAGGACGGTGAGACGGACTAAAAGGGGTTAGCTCCGGGCTGGGAGTGTTGTCTTGATTTCACGAGCGAAAATCACCGAGACCCCTGGGAGTCTTGCGCTTTGACTGCCCTACGTTCTTGCGGAATAAATCAATGCCGTCTGGGACAGGGCCAACTTTTGCTCCTCGGCTCCCGGCGGCAGCAGGGGCTGAGGGGAGGCGGACGCGCAGGCTGCTGGCCGAAGCAGCCGCTATAACGCCAAGGTGCTTGCGGCTTTTTTGGCCAAAGGTTAGGACCCGGAAGGGAGGGCTCTCACACACACTTCCCTTCCGGGTCCTGAATCGGACTGGTTAGCAAGCCGAGGCTGTTCTAGGGCGGCGAACGGGAGCCCTAGACTTCGCGACTAGACTTCGTAAGGAGCCTTGCCCGAGAACTTGACCGTAGCCGGCTCGGGGTTGCTGCCGATATTGCGGTCGATCTTGCCGACAAAAGGACGACCTTCGTTCACCTTCTCAGGGAAGACGCCATCGGCCGGGTGCAGGTACTGGATCTCGCCATTGGGGTAGATCCGATAAATCTTGTAATCTTCAATCTTCGGCTTGAACTTCGTCCGCAGTTGCGTCCCGAGGGCCAAGCACTGTTCCTTGCGAGCCAGGTACAGCAGGTTCTCGCCCTCGTTCATGATCGCAGCGCCGCCGGTCGGCATTTCAAAGACCTGCTCTTTGCTGCTCGTCCAGGTAATCGCGTACTTTTCTTCAACATCAGCCTTGGTCAGCAGGCCGCCGGTGCTGCCACCGAACTTGGGGGGTTGTCCAGAAAGTGTGTCTACCATAGCTGTCTCTCTAAAACCGTGTTTTCGGAATGCTATCACTGCATCTGAACCCCTTCACAGATTTGTCAAGAACTGTAACAGTTGGGGCGATCGCCCGACCCTCGGGCGCGCCAGGATTCCCGGGGAGGTCCAGTTCCCCCAGCAACCCGGGCAGCCGAGGGGTTTGGCGGCCAAATCGGCGGCAATGCTGGGCTTGGCGATCCAGCTCCCGGACTGCCGGCCCCCGTTGGAGGGTTGGCTGGGTTGGTCCGAGGGCCTGGCGTCTATGACGGGCAAAACCCTTGCCAGCTTTGGCTTCTGGGCGATGAGATGGACAGAATTTCCTCGGGCTGGGGGGCTCCTGGCTGGAACCGACGACAGACTCTAGCCCATGGACGCTAGGCCCCCGTTGGCGATCGCCCCACCGTTGCCAGGAGTGACCAAGCTACTTCTCCAGCCGGGTTGCGTACCACTGCAAATAGTGTCCCGGCGCGATCGCCCACTCACAGCCCGTCTCCACGAGGCGGCGCGCTTGCTCCTCCAGGGTCTCCAGCCGCTGCAACTCCTGAGGCAAGTCCTCGGGGGGCGTCGCTTGCAGGACGGCTTGCAGCTTGAGCAACAGTTCCTCCGGGGTCAAGAAGACCTCGGGCTGGTCGGTTTCGAGGACGACATAGACATCCTCCTGGTACATCAGGGAATCGGGCATGGCTGGGCTTCCGTGGCGGGCTTTCCTCTATCCTAGTACTGCATTACAGCAACCCTCGGGCTGATTTTTGCAGAGTCCCTTGCTAGGAATTTCCGCAACTAGTCCGGCCTTGGGTTGGTACTATGAGAAACAAGCAGCAACAGGGAACGTGCTATGGCCCGCAATGTGGTTCTGATAGCAGAAGATGACCCCGCCCTGAGGGAGCAGATCGAGGGCATGATGCCGGGGGGGAAGTTTGAAACTGTCGCCGTCACGGACGGCATGGCTGCCCTGAAAGCGATCAAGTCCGAGCGGGAACACTTGCGCCTGCTAGTGTTGAAGTTTGAACTGCCAAAAGTACCCGGTTGGCAGGTGCTGCGCCAGGTGCAGTCCCATCCCCACTTGCGCGAGATTCCGGCTCTGCTCACGGTCCAGGCTCAAGATTCGATCCTGAGCAAGCTGCCTGAGCCGTTTGAATATTTTGAAGTTATTACCTATCCCTGGGATCGCAAACAGTTTCAGCGCGCGATCAAGCAGGCGATCGCCAAGGCCAAGCAGCCCCGCCCCAGTACTCCCCCCCCCACCGCCAAGGCGGCTCCGGCCGCAACCATAACCCCGCCCCCAGCGGCCGCTACAGTGCAATCGGCCGCCAAGACCTCGCCGCCCCCCCCCGCCGCCAAGGCGAAGCCGGCAGCCCCC
>CAYNIP010000056.1:0-31727 GCA_964397305.1 uncultured bacterium | reverse complement strand
TTGGGGTGAGGGCTTAACCAGATGCACGTTACGGGGCCCTCATCCCCCGGCCCCTTCTCCCAAGGCTGGGAGCAGGGGAGTTGGAAGCGGCTCTCCCAACTTGGGGGGGGGCGGCAATCAAGCTTCTGGAAACCGGATTCCGTCTAACCGATGGCCCTCACGCCACGAGCATCCCGCTTTAGCCTTGGTAGGGCTCGGGCTTTGGGTTGTCTGCTCCCAGAGACTGCCGGAAGTGGTAGCCCGCGATCGCAAAACCGTGTCGTTGATAGAAGCGGTGAGCAGCCGCTCGCTGAAGGCCAGAATCGAGGTGAATGTGCTGGCAGCCTCGCTGCTGGGCCTGCTCTCGCAGCCAGGTCAAGAGGTGTTGCCCGTAGCCCCGGTTGCGATCGCCCCCCTGCGTCACCAGATCATCGACATAGAGGAAGCGTCCCCAGGACAACGACTCCCCACAGCGGAAGCCAGCGATCGCCCGTACCTCCGCAGCCACGGTCAGATAGGCCAAGGTATAGCCCTGACCCTGAAGGCGCTGCCCTTGGGGCACAAAAGCATCTGGGTCGAGCTCCGGGCGCAACTCCCGCATCACCGGCCAGCACCGTTCGATCTCAGCGGTCGTCGTGGCGATCGCAATCGTGAAGTCACTCATCGAGGACCGCAATAAACCACCAGGTCGATTTCAACATCCCCCTGGCCCGCCAGACCCACCACCCCAACGGTGGTACGGCAAGGCAACTTCCCCGCCGGGAAATAGGAGGTGTAGACACGATTAAACGTGTCAAAATCCCGCAAGTCCGTGATGAAAGCCCGGGCCATCACCGCCTGCTCGAGGCTGGTTCCCGCTTCGGCGAGAATAAGCTGTAAATTCTCCATCACCTGCCGCACCTGCTGCTCGATCGGGCCTGGTTCAACCGCGCCGGTGGTCAGGTTTTGCGCCAACTGCCCGGTGACAAATAGGAAGTCCCCGGCACGAATCGCGTGGGGAAACGGGCCAAACAGGGGCAGGGTATGATTGGGCAGAACAATGCGCTCGAACACCAGCGAACCTCCCACGGTGCGTTTCGGGTTCTATTAACGCATTTCGTTGAGTTGACAAGCAACTGTGCCTAGTATTTTGCCCTCGAGCCGTGAGCGACCCCTATCGTTGGGCCGGCAAACCCTCTCCCTTCCGATTGACAGCGCCCTCCTGGCCCGGCTGGAGCGCCTGAGTGGGGGCGATCGCGAGGGCGCTATCACCGCCGCCCTAGAACTCTGGTGTCAGCAGCAGGAACAACGGCAGCGGCAGCGCGCCGCCCAGCAGCGCCAGGCCCAGCGAGAGGGCGACGAGACGGGCTGGCTGGTCTAACGGTTGCGCCCTGACGCGCCCCAAACCGCCAGCATGACTCGCCTAGCGGCTGACAATGCCCGACCACTGCACTTGTTTTTGTTGGGTGCGGCGATAGGAGAAAAATAGCTCCGGCTGTTGATAGGTGCAGAGAGGAGCCTGGGCCACCTGAGCGGGCGTGAAGCCGAGCTGCTGAAGCTGGAGCTGGATCATCCGGCGGACATCGAGGCGCAGCCGCCCCGGTTCGGGATCGGGGAGGATCGGGGAGGCGGCCTGGGCCTGTAACTCCGCGCAAATAGCAGCGGGCTCCGTCACTCGCTCCGGGGGAACCACACTGGCTCCCACCGCCGCCGCCACGGCCTCTGAGACTTGGTAGACTTCGCCCGCGATCGCCGGCCCCAGGGCCACTCGTAAATGGGTGAGGCGGCTCCCCAGGGCCAGGAGCTTGGCGATCGCCACCGGCACAATTCGCTGGGCCGTGCCCCGCCAGCCCGCATGGAGGGCCGCCACCCGGCCCGTCTCGCTGTCAGCGATCAGGACAGGGGTGCAGTCGGCACTGGCCACCCAGACCGCTTGGCCGGGGGCCTCGGTGAGCAGGCCATCGGCCTCCGGCCACGCCTGCGCGGCGGTCTCCGCCAGGGACTCCGGGACCGTGGGCGTCAGCACCGTATTGCCATGGACCTGCCGGACTCGGTAGGCCTGAGCCTCCGGGGCCAGGTAGTGGGTCAGGATCGCTGGGGACTGGCCCGCGAAGTGCTGGGTGAAGAAGCCGTGGGGCCAAGACGCCAACAACGTACAGGTCAAGTAGGGCCGCCCCGCAGCCTCCTGCCAGCGCCAATCCGGGGTTAGGGTAGGAAGTGACATCACGGTAGTCTTGCCGTCAATTCGGTTAGCATCGGTTCAAACTTGGTTTAACGCTAACAGGTTTTTCTGGCATCGCGCGCCGCTCCTCGGGACGGCGTGAAGCTGGCTTCCCAAAATCTGCTCCTATGGCCCCGCCTGCTTCCTGGTTTGACTCATCGCGCTTTTTTGCAGCCTGGGCCCAACAGCCCTGGGCCGGGACCGTGCCGCCCCTAGCTTTGGCCGCCGAGGCGGAGCTGGACTCGACCAATCGGGCCCTCTGGGACTGGCTGGCCCGAGACCAAGTAAAGCCTCCCGCCGTGGCGATCGCCCGTCAGCAGCGAGCGGGGCGGGGTCAGTGGGGCCGCCCCTGGCAATCCTTGCCCGGGGGTCTCTACCTCTCCCTCGCCCTGCCGGCCGGGGGCCGCCTCGGCCCCTTGTTGACCCTGGCGATCGCCCACCGCCTGGCCCAGGTTCTGCGCCAGCGGGGAATTCCCGTTCAGCTCAAGTGGCCCAACGACCTGATCTTGCAGGGGCGAAAGCTGGGGGGCCTGCTCTGCGAAGCCCGGTCACGGGGGGAAACCGTGCAGGTGATCGCGGGCCTGGGCCTGAACTGGGCCAACCCCGTGCCAGATCGAGGCCTCAGCCTGCAAACCTGGCAGCAGGCCTCGGGAGTCACCGCCCTTCCTGACCTCGAGACCTTAGCGGCGATCGCCAGCTATGCCCTCTGGACGGGCCCAGCCCAGGCCCAGGCCGGCCCCGCCTGGCTGGAGGACTACTGGCAGCTCGTCGCGCACCCCCAGGGACCGGTGCAGGTGCAGGGACAGCCTGGCATCGCCCTAGGCCTGACGCCTACCGGCGCCCTGCGCGTCCGCCTCCAGAGTTCGGGCCGCGAGCTGGCTTGCCAGCCGGGCCAAGTCCAGATCGACTACCGGGATCTGGCCGGGTCAGCTTGAGGGAGGAGTCCCCAGCCCCAGCAGCTCGAGGCGTTGTTGCGATCGCGCCAGGGCCGCCTCGGGCTCATCCCCCAAGAGCACCGCTTCGATCGCTCGGCCGAGGCTGTCGGAGAGACGGGGATAGCTGGGGAGCAGCGGGCGCGATCGCCCCACGGCCATTTGCGCCAAAAAGACCCGCAGCACCGGCTGTTGAGCCACATAGTCCTGGTAAATTCGGCTCGCCCGGGCAGCCAAGTTCACGGGCAGATAGCCCGTGCCCAAGGCCCAGCGGGTTTGGAAGTCCTCACTGAGCACATAGGCAAGAAACGTCTTCGCCGCCTGCTCCCGCGCCGGTGTCGTCCGTAGCAGAAACAGGCTCTCCCCCCCGAGCACCGTAGCGGGCTGCTGCTGGTAGGGGATCGGCATCACGTCAAAGTCGTCCCCCACCGTCGTCCCTGGCAAGAAGCCCAGAGTCCAAGGGCCCGTCAGTTGCATCGCAACGCGGCCCTGGATGAAATCCTCTTGCTCATAGCCCCGCTCGGGCTGGGAGAGCAGGGCCGAGCCATCGGCCAGCAGGTCAGCCCAGCATTGCAGGGCGGCGCTGGCCGCTGGGCTCGCCAGGTTAGGTCGGTCGTTGTGAACCAGCGTTCCTCCCGTGCTGTAGAGAAAGGGCAACCAGGTGAAGACGGTCCACTCGCCTTTCCCTAAGGGGAGCAGCAGTCCGTACTGCTCTGGCCGGCCGTCGCCATCGTCATCCCGGGTCAACTGGCGAGCGACTTGGCGCAACTCCTCCCAGGTGCGGGGGAGGGTTTGGATGCCGGCGGCGGCAAAGAGGCTGGGACGATAGAAGAGGCCCACATTATTCGTAGCCATGGGCACGGACCAGAGCCGGTCTTCAAACCGCATCGACGCGAGCAAGGCTGGGTCGAGTTGCCCGCGAGTCGGCAGGGTCGCAAACCAGTCATCTAAGGGCTGGATCGCTTGGAGTTCGACAAATTGGCCCGTCGCGGTGGGGGAAAACCAGAGCAGGTCCGGGGGCGCGCCGCCGACGACGGCCGCCAAAATCTTGGGCATTTGCTGGTCCGACTGGCCAACGTAGCGGGGTTCTACCACGATCTCCGGGTGCTGGCGGTTGAACTCGTGGACCAGTTCCTGAAACACATCCCGATTCGCGGGGGGATTGATGCCATGCCAAAGGGTCAGGTGCAAGGGGCCACCCGCGTTGGTTGCCGGCCCTTGGCAAGCGGTGGTGGTGATCGCCACCAGGCCAACCAGAAGCAGGCCCCAGCTCCAAGGTCCTAGCCAACTCCGCAGCCCGCTAAACTCCACGGCTAGGAGCGTTGCGGGAACGCGCGTTCGTACTCTTCGAGCAATTCATCCAGTTCTTCCAAGGCCTGGTTTACATCGACCCGTAGGGTCCCCAGGTTGGGGCGCTCCAGTAGTTGCACGAGGAAATCCCGCTTGCTGGCCGCGGTATCGATGCGATCGCGTAGGGTTTGGTCGTCCATGACATCGCTCCTGAAAAATCGGATGGGCGGAGTGCTTGCGTTACCAATCTTAACTCAAGGGACGGCTGGAGACTGGCAGTGACCTGCCATCCCCAGGCCCATGGGGCGCTAGACTTTGGGCATGGTTTGGCTCGGGCTAATCCGTATTGAGACCCTGAGTGCTGAACGTTCTCAACCTTCCCTCTTCTGAACCTACGTGCTATGGACGCTAAAGCTTGGGCTGGATTGATCCATCCGGCGATCGCCGTTGTCTTCGTCTTTCCCCTCATCGGCATTGTCACGAACTATGCGTGGCAAACCCGCCAGCGCCGCCTGCAAGTCGCGGCTGGGAATAAAAAAAGCCCCATCCCCCCCACCGCAGGACGCGAGCACGTCCGTCTCGGCCGCTGGCTCACGGGGAGCGTTGTGGGCGTGTCGCTGCTGGCCATCGCTTATTCGATCGCCTTCAAAGGCTGGCCCGAGGCCCCCAGTCAACGTATCTTCGTCCTGCTCATGTTCGCCTTCACCATCGCCTCCCTGGTCTTTCTCTACCGAGCCCAGGCTGCCTCTTGGCGAGGCCTTTTTGCGGCCCTCAGCAGCATGGGGCTGATTGTCTTGGGCTGTCAGGAGGGCGTCTTCCGGCGCAGCCATGAGTGGTTCACCTCCCACTACTATTTTGGGATCACGGCCTCAGTGCTGATGGTTGTTTCCCTGGCGATCGTGCCGGAAATTTACAAAGACCGCTCCCTTGCGTGGCGACGGGCCCACATTTTTCTGAACACAGTGGCTCTGTTGCTCTTTTTCGGCCAAGGCTTGACGGGAGCCCGGGACCTGTTCGAGATCGGGCTCTACACCCCGCCGCCGACCTGAGCGTATGTTTGAAAAGTCGGCTGAAGCCCTTGGGAGGGTTGGCTTTCAGAGAATTGCAAACCGAGGGCTGAAACGCTAATCAGCTCTCGATTCTGGGAAGCTTTTCAGGCACGCTCTGAGGCCTGGGCCAGGCCTTGGGGCCCTCTAGGGCTGGCCCCCCATTGCTCACCTCCTCAGGCGCCCACGTCAGAAATTGGCCCGCTCTGGGCTGACGCCAACGCCGCCGCGTTGAAGATGGTATTCTCCATGGTAGGAGTGTGAGGAAGGTAAATTTTATGGTACTGTCTCCGATCCCGGGGCCCAGCCGGGCTGTTGAAATGAGTTCGAGGGCGATCGCCCCCCTGACCCAGCTACTGGGCAACCTGCCGCCCCTGCCCGCATCCCCCTTGTTCGGTACGGATGGCATTCGGGGCCCGGTGGGCGAGTTGTTGAATCCCGCCCTCGCGCTACAGGTTGGCTTCTGGGCCGGTCAGGTGTTGCAGGAGCAACTGGCTCAGCCTGGTCCGGCGATCGTCGGCCAAGATTCTCGCAACTCCAGCGATATGCTGGCGATGGCCCTCGGGGCGGGGTTGGTTTCGGCCGGGATTGAGGTTTGGCATTTGGGTCTCTGCCCGACTCCCTGTGTCTCCTACTTGGCCCACCACACCGAGGCCCTGGGGGGAGTGATGATCTCCGCCAGCCACAACCCGCCGGGCGACAATGGCATCAAACTGTTTGGCAGCCAAGGCACAAAGCTGAATCAGGCGATCGCCAACCGCATTGAAGCCGGTCTCCGGGGCGAGATCCCCGCGGCCCCGGCGGTTCCCAACTGGGGGAAATACCACTACCGCCCCGAGCTGGTGCAGCGCTACGCCCAGGCCTTGCAGGCGACGCTGCCGGTGGGCAGTGATTTTAGCAACCTCCGCATTGTGCTGGACCTCGCCTGGGGGGCTTCGGCTCTGCTCGCGCCCCAAGTGTTTACCGCTCTGGGGGCGGAGGTGATTTGTCTGCACGAGCGGCCGGATGGCGATCGCATCAATGTCAACTGTGGCTCCACCCACCTGGACCCCCTCAAGGCGGCGGTGCAAAACCATGAGGCTGACCTCGGCTTTGCCTTCGATGGTGACGCGGATCGAGTTATGGCCGTGGAGGCCCAGGGCCGCACCGTAGACGGGGACTATATCCTCTACCTCTGGGGGCAGCACCTGCGGGCGGCGGGCCAGTTACCCCAGAACTTGCTTGTGGCCACGGTCATGGCCAATCTCGGTTTTGAACGGGCCTGGCAGGCCTTGGGCGGCGACTTCCACCGCACCCCCGTGGGGGATCAGCACGTTCAGGCCGCCATGTTCCATCACGGGGCGATGCTGGGCGGGGAACAGTCCGGGCATATCCTCTGCCATCACCACAGCTTCTCCGGAGACGGTTTGCAAACGGCCTTGCATTTAACGGCTCTGGTCCAGGCTTCGGGCCGCTCCCTCGCCGCCCTGGTTGATGACAGCTTCCAGACCTACCCGCAAATCCTCCGCAATGTGCGCGTGGAAGACCGCGATCGCCGTCGCCACTGGCAAGACTGTGAGCCCCTGCAACAGGCGATCGCCCGGGCCGAGGCGGACTTGGGCGCTCAGGGCCGGGTGCTGGTAAGGGCTTCCGGCACGGAACCCCTCCTGCGGATCATGGTCGAAGCCGCCTGCCCTGAGGCCACGGCCCACTGGACGGAGGAGATGGCGGCGATCGCCAGCCGCCATCTCGCCTAGGGCCCTCAGCCCGAGGGCGGGTAACGCTTTGGAGCCGGGACGAGGAAAACAACCTCGCCTCGGCTCACCGTCTGGCCCTAGCCCCAGGTAAAATTCCGCCAGCCTAAACTCACGGCCGTCGTGTCGTCCTTGTTCAAAATACTTTACGATCAACAAGTTACTTCAAGTTACAGTCAACCACTCCAGGCCCTTAGCCTGCTGGCGTCCCTCTCTCACCTCGGTGCTACCCTGTCTTCCCCGGAAGACTGGCGGCGATGCTGGCTCTGGATACCACGTTAACCTGCGAACCATTATGCAAAAGGACCTCACCCGCTATCGGAATATCGGCATCTTTGCCCACGTGGATGCCGGTAAAACCACCACCACTGAACGAATCCTCAAGCTGACTGGGAAGATCCACAAAATTGGCGAAGTCCACGAAGGTGCAGCCACCACCGACTTCATGGAGCAAGAGCAGGAGCGCGGCATTACCATCCAGTCCGCTGCCACCTCCTGCTTCTGGCAAGACTGTCAGCTCAACATCATCGACACCCCCGGCCACGTCGATTTCACGATCGAGGTCTATCGCTCCCTGAAGGTCTTGGACGGCGGCATCGGCGTCTTTTGTGGCTCCGGTGGTGTTGAGCCCCAGTCCGAGACCAACTGGCGCTATGCCAACGACTCAAAAGTGGCCCGGATCATCTATGTGAATAAACTAGATCGCATCGGCGCTGACTTCTTCCGCGTTGTTAAGCAGGTTGAAGAGGTCCTAGCGGCCAAGCCCTTGGTCATGGTGCTGCCGATTGGCCGGGAGAGCGAATTTGTCGGCGTGGTCGATCTGCTCACCCGCAAGGCTTGGATCTGGGACGATTCCGGCGACCCGATGAACTACACCATCCAAGAAGTCCCGGCCGACATGGTGGACGAGGTGGAAAAATACCGCGAGGCCCTGATCGAAACCGTGGTGGATCAGGACGATGCGGTGATGGAGAAGTACCTCGAGGGCGAAGAGCCCACGATCGAGGAACTCAAGCACTGCATCCATCAAGGCACCTTGAACCTAGCCTTCTTCCCTACCTACTGCGGTTCCTCGTTTAAGAACAAGGGGGTGCAACTGGTGTTGGATGCGGTGGTGGATTACCTGCCCAACCCGACGGAAGTGAAGCCCCAGCCTGAAGTGGATCTAGAAGGCAATGAAACCGGCAACTTTGCCCTGGTTGATCCCGAGCGACCCCTGCGGGCCCTGGCCTTCAAGATCATGGATGACCGCTATGGGGCCTTGACCTTCACCCGCATTTATTCCGGCCGCATCTCCAAGGGCGATACCGTGCTCAATACGGCTACGGGCAAGACTGAGCGCATCGGCCGCCTAGTGGAAATGCACGCCAATGACCGCGAAGAGGTCGAGACAGCCCAGGCGGGGGATATTGTCGCCCTGATTGGTTTGAAAAATGTGCAGACCGGGCACACGCTCTGCGATCCCAAGGACCCCGCGACCCTGGAACCGATGGTCTTCCCGGAGCCCGTGATCTCGATCGCGATCGCCCCCAAGAAGAAAGGAACCCAAGAGAAGCTCGGCCTGATCCTGAGCAAGATGGTCCAGGAAGATCCCTCCTTTGCCGTGGAAACGGACCAAGAGAGCGGCGAGATGATCATCAAGGGGATGGGTGAGCTGCACCTAGACATCAAGATCGACATCCTCAAGCGCACCCACGGCATTGAGGTCGAAGTTGGCAAGCCGCAAGTGGCCTACCGCGAGTCGATCACGAAGCTGGTCGCCGACAGCTATGTTCACAAGAAGCAGTCCGGCGGTTCGGGTCAATACGCCAAGATCGACTACACCATCGAGCCCGGCGAACCGGGCAGCGGCTTCCAGTTCGCGTCCAAGGTGACGGGCGGCAACGTGCCCCGCGAATTCTGGCCGGCGGTGAATAAGGGAGTAGAGTCCAGCATTGAGCGCGGGGTTCTCGCGGGCTTCCCCTGTGTAGATCTGAAGTTCACCCTGACCGATGGCGGCTTCCACCCGGTGGACTCCTCGGCGATCGCCTTCGAGATTGCGGCGAAGGCGGCCTACCGCCAATCGATCCCCAAGGCGAAGCCAGAACTGCTCGAGCCGATCATGAAAGTGGATGTCTTCACCCCCGATGACTACATGGGCGATGTGATCGGCGACCTCAACCGCCGTCGGGGCATGGTCAATGCCCAGGAAAGCGGCCCCACGGGGGTCCGGATCAAGGCAGAAGTCCCCCTGAGCGAGATGTTCGGCTACATCGGCGACCTCCGCACCATGACCTCCGGCCGAGGCCAGTTCTCGATGGAGTTCTCCCACTACTCCCCCTGTCCTAAGAATGTCGCGGACGAGGTGATCGCGGAAGTCAAGGCCCGCGAAGCGGCGAAGTAGGTCCCGAGGGAGCAGCCCAGATTGGCAACCCTCACCTCCCAGTCCCCCTCTCAAGGTCAGGAGAGGAACCTGAAGGGTCTAGTTCTAGGGGTATGCTGTGGTGTACCCCTACGAACAGCTATTCGGGTGCATCTCACTTAGGAGACCCCCCTTCGCCCCCCCTGGGAGAAGGGGCCGGGGGACGAGGGCAAGCTTGCCAATTGGAGACCCCCCTTCGCCCCCCTGGGGAGAAGGGGCCGGGGGATGAGGGCAAGCTTGCCGATTGGAGACCCCCCTTCGCCCCCCTGGGGAGAAGGGGCCGGGGGATGAGGGCCAACTTGCCGATTGGAGACCCCCCTTCGCCCCCCCTGGGAGAAGGGGCCGGGGGATGAGGGCCAGCTCGCCTAACTGAGATGTACCCTGAGACTTTTCCTGAGGCCCCCGGCCTGGGTAGAGTTCGCCGCCGTTGCCGCTAGCGCCTGCCAATGCTTGATACCCTTGATCTGACTCGCTCCCTCAGCAAAGAGGATTACCGCGACCAAATTGAAGACTTGATGCGCCAACTGCGGGCCCTGCAACAAGCTTGCTGGGAGCAGCGGCAACCCTTCATCATTGTCCTGGAAGGCTGGGCGGCGGCGGGGAAGGGGGCCTTGGTGCAGAAGATGGTGAACTACATGGACCCCCGGGGCTTTGTGGTCCACCCGATTCTGGCTCCCAATCCCCAGGAACAACAATATCCCTGGCTGCGGCGCTTCTGGCTGCGGCTGCCTCCCCAGGGTAGTTTTGGTATCTTCTATCATAGTTGGTATACCCATGTCCTCGAAGATCGCCTCTTTGGGCGTTTGCCCCCGGCCCAGGGGCCCGAGGCGATGGCTCAGATCAATGCGTTTGAACGGCAGTTGGGGGATGATGGTTTGGCGATCGCCAAGTTCTACCTCCACCTCAGCCGCAAGGAATTGAAAAAGCGGCTGAAGCAGGCAGCAGCGGACGAACTCACGGCCTGGCGGGTGCGCCCCGAGGACTGGCAGCAGCACCAAAACTACAAGCGCTATACAGCCCTGGCGGAGGAGATGCTCCTGCACACCAGCACGGGCGTTGCCCCCTGGGTACTGGTCGAAGGGGATTGCCAGCGCTGGGCGCAGTTGAAGGTCCTGAGCCAGTTGGTGGCCCGGCTGACGGAGACTCTGGATCGTCGGGCGGTGCAGCAGCCAGCTCCCGTGTTGCCCCCCCAGGCGCAGTTGCTGCCCACGGAGCCGGACTATTTAGCCCGAGTCGATCTCGGGGCCCAATTGGCGCGCTCGGAGTATAAGGAGCGCCTCCGAGCCGCCCAGATTGCCTTGCTGAAGCTCCAGCGCAGCATCCACGAGCAGCGAATCTCGGTGCTGCTGCTGTTCGAGGGCTGGGATGCGGCCGGCAAGGGCGGCGCGATCAAGCGCCTCACGGACTGCCTAGATCCCCGCAGTTACAAGGTGCAGGCCTATGCGGCTCCCACGGATGAGGAGAAGCAGCACCATTACCTCTGGCGATTCTGGCGGCGGTTGCCCCCGGCTGGGGAGATCGGCATCTTCGACCGCACCTGGTACGGGCGGGTGCTGGTGGAGCGGGTGGAGGGGTTCGCCAGTGGGATCGAGTGGCGGCGAGCCTACCGGGAGATCAACGAGTTTGAGGCTCAGTTGGTGGCTGATAACTTTGTGCTGGTTAAGTTCTGGCTGCACATCAGCCCGGAGGAGCAGTTGCGCCGCTTTGAGCAGCGTCAGCAGGACCCCTTTAAGCAGCACAAGCTGACGGAGGAGGACTGGCGCAACCGGGAGCGTTGGCCGTTGTATGCAGTGGCGGTGAACCAGGCGATCGCCCGCACTAGCACCCCCGCCGCCCCCTGGACAATTGTGCCGGGGGATGACAAGTACTTTGCTCGCGTCTTTGTCCTGGAAGCAACGATTCAGGCTATTGAAGCTAAACTAAAGGGTTGCTAAGCTCCCCAGCTCCCCATGTTTGAACTGCTGACGCTGGCCTTACTGTTGCTGATTCTCGGGCTGTTCATCTACTGGCTGCTCGTCAAGCTGATCCCCAAGGCGGCGCTGGCGATCGTCGGGGGGGTGTTTATCCTAACCCTCCTAGGGATCACGTTTTTTAACCCCAATTATCGCCCCACGGCGATGCTGTGGAATGTGGTGGCCACGCCCCTAGAGCCCCTGGGCCTGGCGGTGTTGCTCCTCTTCTTTGGGGCGCGGGTGGTGTCCAAGACGGCCAAGAAACCGGCCCCTAGCTTGATCTGGTCTAGCCTGATTATTTTGGCGATCGCCAGTAACCCCTTCCTCACGTTTCAAATGGCCCGCTGGGTTGAGCAAGAGGCGATCGCCGTCGAGCAGCGTCTCCGGGATCTCTGCCAGCAGGACTGCCCGCTACTGCTCACGCCCCCCTCTCAGCAGACGGTGGCCGCGATCGTGCTCCTGGCTGCCAACACCACCGAAGCCCCGATCCCCTACCGCTCCCCCGTGCAACTGACTCGGCGGGGTAATATTCTCATCTATGGGGCCACCCTCTACGACCAGCAACTGGGCCTCGGCAACACGCCCCGAGTCATTATCTGTGCTGGCCTGCGTCCAGAACTGCGCGGCGACGAGAGCCAGATCAATGAAATCGAGGACATTCGCCGCGCCCTACAACGGCTCGGCGTGCCCCAGACCCAGATCCAGCCCGAGCAGCAGGGCGTCGATCTGCGGAGCCATGCCCTGCAAGTACGCCAACTGCTGAACCAGTTGACTAACACCAACCCGGAAGAAGTCGTCGTCCAGGAGCCGATTATGCTGGTCACGACGGGGATTGAGAGCCGCCGCGCCACCCAGACCTTCCGGCGGGTCGGTCTGCGGGTGGTGCCCCGCCCTACGGCCTTTTACACCTTTGACCGGGATGCCACCCCCAAGCGGCGCTGGCAACCGGCGGATTTCTTGCCCTCGGTCCAGGCCTTGGAAATTACCACCACGATTGTCCACGAGTTCTGGCTGTCGCTCTACTACTTCCTGCGGGGTTGGCTGTTCACGATTGGCGTGTGAGGCGGCTTGCACATAACTCGGTCAGCTCGGGAGATATGTCACAATCGAGGGACATTTGCCGACGAGGCTGGTATGGAACTGTTCGACTTCGCGACGTGGCTGGGCACGGTAGGGGGAATTGTGGGCCTGGGCCTGGGGGTGATGCTCTGGGCCTATCGCGGTCGCGGTAGCTTGGCAGTCCTGTTCACCCAGGCCGTGACGGCGGAGCCCAGTGTCGCCGCCGCCCCCCGTTGGCAGCAGGGTCTCGAGGCCTTTGCTCAGGGAGACTATCGCCGGGCCCGCGATCGCTTCAGCGCCGTGACGCGATCGCAGCCCGACTGCGGCGCGGCTTACCACAACCTCGCCCTCGCCCTCGCCAATCTGCGCCAGATGGATGAGGCAGTCGCTTACTTGCTCCAGGCCAGCGAGCGCTACGGGGCAACAGGCGATCGCGCTGCCTTGAACCTCATCAAGCAGCATCTCACCGCCCTCAAGCAGTACAGAGATGCGATCGCCGGGGCTCCGGAGCCGGAGGCAAACAGTAATGCCTAGGGCTCCGTAGCCCTGAATACACCGTGAGCGTCGATTACTGGCAAGATTGGCTCACTGAGTCCGGGAAATGGCTGAAGACGCCTGTAAGGTCTGGCAAGTAATGCTGGGAGCCCCTCAGTGTGGCAGCCCTCACCCTAAATTCCGCTCCCAACCTTGGGAGAAGGGGCTGGGAAATGTAGACGCGCAGCGGCTTCTCGCAGAGTGGCCCAACGTAACGCCAAAGCGGAATGCACCCAATAATGTTCCCCTCAGCTCGGACACACAATACCCAACTAACGGACGTTCTAGATAGTGTATGGTGGCGATTGCAGTAATTGCTGAGGCCAACTACCCAACTCCAGTGGGCTCAGATTGGCTCATCGCCCCAAGACTCGTGATCGCCAAGGCTCAGTCTAGCTCTGGCCAGGCACACCGGTGGCCGGTCTGCGGCTCAGGTCCCCCCTAACTCACCCAGCTACCTTCAGAATTCGATTGTGAGGAGTCAGAAATTGATGAATGGGTCTAAAGATGCTCTCGAGGTGCTCAAGGCAACGAGCCGCACGTTCTTTATCCCGATCCGCTGCTTGCCGGTCGGCCTCAAGGAGGCAGTCGCCTCAGCCTACCTCTGTATGCGGGCGATCGATGAGGTTGAGGATCACCCCCACCTCGAGAACGCGGTGAAGGCTCGGCTCCTGCAACAGATGAGCCTCAGCTTGCAAGCGGGGGGCGGCCGGACGACCCGCGATCGCTTCTCCATGGACTGGGGTGACTCTATGGCCGTCCTCCCGGAGGTAACGCTTCGCTTTGGGGAGTGGGCTGCCTTAGCCCCCGAGGCGATCGCGCCCCGGATCTGGGATGCGACGGCGGCGATGGCGGACCGTATGGCCCATTGGGCCCTGACCAATTGGCGGGTCGAGACGGAACGGGACCTAGACTGCTACACCTTCAGCGTCGCCGGGGCGGTGGGGCTGCTGCTCTCGGATCTCTGGGCCTGGTATGATGGCACGACTACCAATCGCGCCCAGGCCATCGGCTTTGGCCGGGGCTTGCAGGCGGTCAACATCCTGCGGAACTCGAAGGAAGATGGCGATCGCGGTGTCAGCTTCTTGCCCCAAGGCTGGGAGGCAAGCGACTTACAAAGCTATGCCCGCCGCAACCTGCTCCTGGCCGATTTGTATACCAACTCCCTGCCCAAGGGCCCGGCCAAGACCTTCTGCCAGATTCCCCTGGTTTTAGCTTGGGGAACCCTGGACACCCTGGCCTTAGGCAAGGACAAGCTGAGCCGCAGCGATGTCATGACTCTGATCGCCCCTTTCACCAGCCGCCAGTCGGTCGAGTCGGTGACATAACGGGCGTAACCCACCAAGCTAAGGACAGCGGCGGGGGGCCGGCAGCCGACCCCTCCCGGCCCCTCGGGAGACGGGTTCCCGGCCGCACCGCCCCCCGGCTGCTATAGTGGAATATCGGAACCCCGCAGCGGGGCTTGAGTCCCATGATCGGGTTCGCGCTTACAGATGGCCCTCACCCTCTGATTCCGCTCCCGGAGCAAGAATCCCTCTAAATCTCCCTGGGCCAGGGAGACTTAAAGAATCACCCCCTTTCCAAGGGGGCCGAGGAGATTCTGCTCCCGGTAGGCGAGGGGTTTTGAGAGAGGGCAGCGCTTTGTGCGGTCGATGTGTCGTGCTCCAAAAACTCCGGTTTCCTCGAGAAACTGGGGTTTGATCCCGATTTTAAGAGACGCTATTATGCAAGCTAATCAATATCAGGCGATCGCCCGCGAGTGGTGGGTCGAACGCTGGCTAGAACTTCTGGACTCTTATCGATTCAAAAAACGCCTGGAACGAGGTCAGCGCTACGCTCGAGAAGGCAACGTGCGTGAGATTCGCTTCCGCGACGCCAAAGTGATCGCCGAAGTGGAAGGCAGCGATCCTGAGCCCTATCGCGTCACTCTCTCCCTCAACCCCTTTAGCAACGAAGACTGGCGCTTTGTGATTGAAAAGCTGTCCAGCAAGGCCCTCTACTCAGCCCAGCTTCTGGCCGGGGAAATGCCCGCTGATATTGAAGAAGTCTTCACAGCCAGCGGTCTCAACCTCTTCCCCTTCACCCTCAACGAAATTCACTCCCACTGCACTTGTCCTGACAAGGCCAACCCCTGCAAACACATCATCGCCGTCTACTACGATCTCGCTGACCGCTTTAGTGAAGATCCGTTTGTCATCTTCCAGCTTCGCGGCCGCACCAAGAGCGATATCCTCGACAACCTGCGGCAATTGCGGGCTAAAGGGAAGAAGGCCGGGGGCCGCCGGGGGTCTAAGGCAGCCCGCAAGCGCCCCGCCCATCCCGCCCAAGCGGGCACCCCCCTTGACATCGCTCACTTCTGGGAATATGTGGAGCCCCTCGATCCAGGCCTCGTCGTCATCACCCCGGCAGCTTCGGGCCAAACTCCCCTCGACCGCCTCGGCAATCCGCCCCTGCCCACCAGTGAAGCCCAAACGGCGCGCCAGTTCCTCGATCAGGCCTATCGTAGTGCCAGCGAGCAGGCCGTGGCCTTTGCCCTCAATCGCGATCCCTAGTCAGGGAGACGGCAACAGCGAGGTGGGCTGTTGGGCCAGGAGCGCCGTGGCCGCTTGCACCCCGAGGGGCCGCGCCATCAAATACCCCTGGCCGAACTGGTAGCCCAACTGCCGCAGGCCTACCAGTTGCGCCGGCGTTTCGATCCCCTCCGCGACGGCCTGGAGACCCAATTGGCGGCTGAGGGTGGCGATGGTTTCAATGATTCGGTAGTTGCGTGTGCCGGCTTGCATCTGGTTTACAAAGGAGCGATCGACTTTCAGGTTATCCAGAGGCAGTCGGTGCAAGTAGCTCAGGGAGGAATAGCCCGTGCCGAAGTCGTCGATGCTGAGTTGCAGGCCCCGGGCCTTGAGCTGCTCCAGGATGGCAATTGTTGCTTCGACATCGTAGATCAGCATACTCTCGGTTATCTCCAACACCAGGTAGCGGCTCGCGACCTGGGTAGTTGCCAGGATGCGATCCACGGTGGCGATGAGGTTTGCGTGCTGAAGGTCCTTGGCCGAGAGGTTGACGTGGATTTTTAACTGGGGAAGCTGGGGAAAGTCCCGTCGCCAGGTCGCCAACTGCTGGCAGGCCCTCTGGAGCACCCAGCGATCCAGGGCCGTCACAAGGCCTGTTTCTTCGGCGATCGCCATAAACTCCCCTGGCGACTTGCGCCCCTGGGTTGGATGTTGCCAACGGATCAGGGCTTCAAACCCTTCCAGATGCCCCGTCTGCAAGTTGGCAATCGGCTGGTATTCCAGCAACAATTCCTGACGCTCTAGAGCCCGGTGGAGGTCATTCTCTAGGTGCAATTGCCGCAGGGCGTCCGCATACATGGCCGGGTCAAACTGGGCATAGGTGGCGCGTCCCTGCTGTTTGGCGCGGTACATGGCAATGTCGGCATCGCGGAGCAGTTGGTCGGCGGCGGTATAGTGGCGATCGCCCCACACCAGCCCGACGCTGGCCGTCGTCTGCACCGTGTGACCGCCGATCGTGACGGGAACCGATAAAGCTGCTAGCACCTGCTCAGTGATGGCCACCGCTTCCTGGCTGTTCACGATCTCTTCTAGCAGCAGCACAAATTCATCCCCCCCAAAGCGGGCGGCCAAGTGCCGACCGTCCAGAGTCGCGGCGATCGCTTGGGCAATCTGAACCAGCAACTGGTCGCCCACCAAATGCCCCAAGCTGTCATTGATCACCTTAAACCGGTCCAGATCGAGAAAAAGCACCGCAAAGTGGTAATCGTCCTGCTGCTGAATCCGCTGCAAGGCGCAGCCGATCCGCTCCAGCAACAGGGCGCGGTTGGGCAGGCCCGTCAGACGATCATGAACGGCCTCATACTGCAACCGCTCCTGCACCTGCACCCGCTCCGTGACATCCCGGGAGGTGCTCTGGAGCCGAGCTGCCGCCGCCGCTCCCGACTCCAGCGGCTTCGCAATCATTTCGAGCCACCGCAGCGACCCCGAAGGTTGCCGCATTCGGTACGTGATCATCACCGACTTGTGGGTCGTGCGGGCCTGGTCCAAGGCCAGCCGCAAGGGCTCCTGATCCTCCGGATGGCAAAAATCGGCTGGATGCTGTCCCAGCAGCTCCTCGTAGCGATAGCCCAGGAGGGGCTCGCAAGAAGGGCTGACGTAGAGATAGTGACCATCGGCGGCGTGGAGGCAGACAAGATCATTGGTGTTTTGGGCCAATAAGCGGTAACGGGCTTCGCTGTCTCGGAGGGCTCGCTCGGCCTGTTTGCGATCGCTAATATTCCGAATCAGCACCGTCACCTCATCCGGCCCACTGACAACGATCCGCGCCTCTTCGTCGTACCACTGACCCTCAATATGAAGCTCGTATTCATGGACTTGAATCTCACCAGTCACAAAGGCCTGTTCAATCCGGGTGAGCCATTGCTGGGCCAGGGCTGGTTCTAGAACATCCGTGAGCCGCCGACCGATTAGTTCCACCGGTGGCATAGCAGGCTTCACAAACTCCGTGGGAATGGCATCCAGATAAACTCCTGCCCGGTTGAGGCGTAGGATAAAATCTGGAATTGCATCGATCAGGGCCTGGTTGACGGCCAGAGCCCGGCGGAGATCAGCCTCGGCTTGGTGGCGATCCGTCAGGTCAATATCCACACAATACAGTTCCGGCTCCCCCTGGATATTGTTAAGCAATAGATGACTCGAATAAACCGTGACCGATGAGCCATCTTTACAGAGCAAGGTTAACTCTCCCGAGGGAATCGGAATACCATCGCTCAACCAGCGCTCAATATCAGTAATGACCTGAGAGCGTAAGGCCGGCGGAATGATCAAGTCCTCCAGTTGACGGCCCAGGGCCTCGGCCTGGGAGTAGCCGTACATTTCCTCACTGGCCATATTCCAATAAATTACTTGCCGCTGGCGATTGTAGCCCTGAACAGCAATTTTGCTGGTGGATTCAAACAGACTGCGGAAGCGCTGCTCGCTCTGGATCAAGACCTGTTCAACTTGCTTGCGATCGCTAATATCCAGAATCATCGAGTCCCAGAGGACATCCCCATTCTCCAAGCGCTGCGGTTGCCCCGCCGCCTCCAGCCATTTGAGCTGCCCCGAGGGCGTGATGATCCGCCACTCCCAATGCCAAGGCTGCAAGGTCTGCGCCGAAGTCAAGACGGACTCCACCATCGCCGGCCGATCCTCCGGGTAGACCATCTGCCACAAGGGGCTAGCATCTCCCTCCACAACGGCGGGCTCCAACTCCCAGATTTGCAAGCAACCAGGGCTCATGTAGAGCACTGCATCACTGCCATCCGTTCGCAGCAAGTAGCGAAAAATCGCGCCGGGGATATTCGCGGCTAGGTTGCGGAAGCGGGTCTCACTGTCGCGCAGGGCCGCCTCGGTGCGCCGCCGCTCGGCCAGTTCCCGCTGGGCTTGCTGGTAGAGATTCGCTTGCTGGATCGCAATCTCGAGGCGATCCGCGACAGCTCTAGCCAGCCGTATTTGCTCCTCCTGCCAGACAAACGGTTGCTCAACAGTGTTCAAGGTCAAGCTCCCCCAGATGTCCCCCCCGACCGCCAAGGGAATCAAGAGCCAGGCCCCGGGCGCTTGTTGCGAGATAGCCTGATTCACCGCATCCGTAATCTGATCCGTACTGACCACCTGCACCACTTGCAGTTGCTTAAGTTGTTGAGAAAAGGGATTGTCCTGATCGGGGATCTCTAAGTTGGATTTTGGGGTGCTGTTGTGGTAAAACTCAGCGACGGTTTTCCAAACTCGCCGCTCTGGCAAATACTGCACGACGCAGCAATTCAGGGGCGCTAAAAAATTGGCAGTCTCTTCGGTGGCGGTGGCAAAGATAGTCTCTAGGTCAAGGGAGGCATGGATGGCTTTGAGCACGCGATTGAGGGCCTGCTCCCGCTGAAACTGTTGTAGCAGCACGGTGACATCTCGGCCCACAGATTGGATCTCTAGGAGTTGACCATATTGATCAAAAATGCCCCGGCTGACCCATTGAGTCCAGCCCACTTGTTTGCCGGCTCGATAGTCCCGGTTGATATTTTCAAAAGTCGGATTTTTGGGACTGAGGTTGGCAATTTTACGGTGAATTTCGGGCAGATCTTCAGCCGGGACAAAGCTCGCCCACTGGAGGCCTAGGACTTGTGCGAAGGGGAGACCGAGGGCTTCGCAGAGGGCTCGATTTGCGAAGGTGATCGTGGTGTCAGGAGCAGAGCGCAGCAGCAGATCAGTTTGGGTTTGGATGAGGTGGCGATAGCAGAGTTCGCTGGCTTGGGGGCTGGACTCGAGGCGCTGCTGCCACAAGGGCGGCGCGTTGGTGGAGGCGGCCGTCGGGAGCAGCGAGAGCAGATAACGCTGCACTGAAGCGGGAGTGCGCTGCCAATCGACAGCCGGAATTTTTCCGAGGAGATCTGAATAGTCAGGCTCTTGCATGAGGGCGCAGCCAGGAAGGGGAGCAGTAAGGGCGGAGTGATGATGCCCTGATTGTACCGAGCAGAATCAAGGTTGCCTTGATCCTGGCTGGGGATACCCGTTGATGACGGGTCCGCGATGTTCTGATTGTACCGAGCGGAGCTACGGACGCCACGGCCTGGGGCGATCGCATTCTGGGCCGGCCGCGCTCGCGCTCGTGCTCAGAAGTCGAGCAGGAGGCTGCCAGCCGAGTCTTCATTAGCCTGGAGAGCGATCCGCCATACTCGCCTCGGCAGCTTTCAACCTGTCATCTAATGTTGCCAAAAAGCAAGATGCACCCTTTTCCTGAGCGGGGGCGATCTAGCTAAAAGCTCCTCTTCTAATGAGAGAAGGACGGATTGAGGCGATCGGGTGCATTTCAGTTAGGCAAGTTTGCCCACTCTGCGAGAAGCCGCTGCGCGTCTACTACATCCCCCAGCCCCTTCTCCCCAGTAGGGCCAAGGGGAGTCTCCAAAGTGAGATGCACCCAAGGGGAGCTAGGAACGAAGCGGTCTGGCTGGTGATTGCTCAAGATTACAACCTTCTCCCAAAGCTGGGAGAAGGGAAGCTAAAAACCTCTCTCCCAAGTTGGGAGAGGGTTGGGGTGAGGGCTGAGCAAAGGAGTACAAACATCCCCCGTAAAATTTCGCTCCCCCGCCATTGTTTCTGGCCTTGACCCTGTTCCGAGGTGTCTCAAAATTTCTTGAAACAACGATATATCCTTGACTCCGGGTTTTGGAACCCTAGAGGCCGAAGTTTGACAACTGCTGGCGGAGGGCCTGCAACTGGTTGACGAACTGGACGAGGCGATCGCCATCGATCTGCACTTCCTCAGCCGGGTGGTGCTGCAACACCTCGATCAAGGTCAAGCGGTTGTGCTGGGCGGCGGAGTCGATCAGGGCCGTGCGGAGGTCCTCGCGGCTATTGCCCTCGGGGGTCAGGACCACCCCATCGACCCGATCGAGCAATAAGTTACCCACAAAGCTGTTGAGGGCTCCCGCCAGCAGGCCGCCATCCATCGGCACACCCCGCGTCAGGATGTCTTGGAGATCCTCCGGGCGGCGGTTTGCGAGGGCGAGGTAGAGGGCGAGATCCGGTGAGGGTTGCCCGGTCTCGGCAAGGCGAGCGAGATCGGCTACGGCGACACTTCCTTCAATACCGCTGTAGCGGAGGGTGACGCGCTCGGCGGCGTGGCTAGGCAGGGCGATCGCCACCAGCAGGCTGCCGAGGAGGAGAGCTGAGAGGGGGCGGAAGCGGCGGGGAGCCATGATCATGGGGGGGGGAAGCAACTGAAACTAAGTGTTAATGACAGTGATCGCTGGCGTCAAGTTCCTGCTGTGGGTGCGGCGGCGATCGCCAAGGGGCTGTGATGTCATGCACAGCACAACTTAGCCGGGCTGCTAACAATAGAATGAGGAAACCTTGGGAGTTAGATCGCGTCAACTTGCCCCAGCTTACGGGAAAATAGTGATCGGTGATCCTGCCATTGATGACGCTAGTGAACGTTGAAACCGAATGTTTCAAGGAGTGATCTAAACACTCACCACACTGCGTAATAACCCTTAACAGATCCCCAAAACCCTTGCCCTGAGGGTATTTCCCCCTTGAGTTAACGCTTCATTGCGTCAACTCATCAACAACCTTTAGGTTGTTTTATTCCGTTGTTTTGGGTGATTTTGACCAGCTAGAAAAAAGGTGAATGATCGTGAGTGTTACGGATTATACCGTTAAGCAAATTATCCTCAGCCGCTGGGTCCATAACATCTCAGCAGAGGCTAATTCGACAACAGAAAAGTTGCGAAACCAGCCGCGATCGCGCTTCACCTGGGCCCCTCTGCGCCCCTTGCGCCACTGGCTCCAAGGCCTTGAGATTCGCACCCCACAAACGGCTCGCCGCCTCTGCCGCTTGATCCCGGCCCAGTGCCCCTTTGCCCGGGAGTTGACCCTGTTCGGCCGCACCCTGCTCCGCATTCCACCCCTGTGCAAGCTCAATCCCCTTTACGACGAGCTGATGCTGCTGCGCTTCCGCGCCCTCAGCTATCTGGCGGATGAGTGTGGCGAAGACATTAGCCCCTACTGCTAAGATTGCCATCAACACCGCGTTACCGGGGGTTGCATGGCTATCATCGAACTGCGGGCTTGGTATCTGGAGCATTATGAGCCGCTCCGCGAGGTGGTGCAGCGCCCGCATGACCTACGCTTGAGCCGCAGTAGCTTGCTCAAGTCGGGCCTGCGGGCCGACTTCTTGGATGATCGCCAAGTTGTGGCGGCCGCCCCCTGGTTTCAGCGCTACTTGGAGGGCGAGACCATCGAGTTCTACCTCGAGGGCAGCGGCAGCTATGCGATCGCCAACCTCGACCTCGTATCCCACGAAGTCTACTTCACCAAGCAAGAGAGCAGCGCCGGCCTGGAGCCGACGATCTTTTTTAGCCAGCAGGTGGAGTATGCCCCCAGCAGTGAGGCCCTGGCAGCGAGCCTACAAGGGGTGATCGCGACGTTGAACCGGCGATCGCGCCTGCCCCTGACCCTGGTTCTGGGCGATCGCCCCGAAGCCGCCCCCCTGCGCCTGAGCAGCAACCAACTGCGCGCGATCCGCAAAAGCTTACTCTTCATCGCGGACGGTACGCCAATTGGCCTAGCCAGCGGAACCGACCGCCTGCTCCTCAGTCCTAGTGTTTGCATTGAGCTTGGCTACGCGCTCCAATGCAAACAGAATCAGCACATTTTGCTGGTTCAACAGGAACGCCTTGACGGGATCTTGCCCTTTGACCTCCCCTCCCACCAGCAATTGCTGTTCAACACCCCGGCTGATTTGCCCAAGGTGTTGCCGCCCCTGTTAGAGACCCTCCTCCAGCGGTTCAACCTCCTGGCCTGAGCTGGGCAGAATCACCGTCATGGCTTGCCAAAAGGGGGGCGGCGCTGCTAATAGAGTTCTGTACGCAACTCAGACTTGCCGCTCAGATTGGCAAGCATTTTTAGGAGGCGTTGCTATGCCCAGGAAGCCGGACGAATTTGCTGTGTTCATCATGCTGGTCGGCGGCCACCGCGAGGAAGTGCGCTTTACCACAATCCAAGATTTTCAGAAATGGTACAGCGCCGAACTCTTGCCCAAGGCCAATGATGCCAACTTCATCAACGTCCCGATCAAAAACGTCCAAGGCGAATACATGGTAGTGCGACCCAGCGCCATCTCAGCGATCCGGGTCGAGCCGATCTTCGCTGGCAGCGTTGAGCGCGACTTTGAATAACCCTCAACCTAGTCTCACCCACTGTTACTCTCATAAGGTATGCGTAAACCCTTAGCCATCTTTGCTCTCAGCCTCGGCCTCACCCTCGGCGCACCGGCCCTCGTAGCCCACGGACGCGCGCCGCTGGAATGGTTTAACCCCCAGCGCCAGGCCGCTCTCGGCTATGACCAGCAACTATTCCAATTTCTCAACGGCCAGCCGGGCGATCGCGCTGCCCTCTTGCAGTCCATCGACCACAGCCTGCGCTACCTCGACACCCCAGCCGCGGCCAACGCCTACCGCAACTTTTCCATCCGCTGGATTACCCGCGATCGCGTGCGCCGTTCCCTCGTTCGCTTCCGGCAACTGGTGCAATCCGCGCGATCGCCCGAAGAACTCCAGGCCGCCGTCCAGCGCGAGTTCGTCTTTTACCGCGCCATCGGCGACTCCCGCTACGGCAACCAAACCTACTTCACCGGCTACTACGAACCGATCTACGCCGCCAGCCGCACCCGCACCGCTGAGTACCGCTTTCCCCTCTACCGTCGGCCGGGTAATCTGGAGAGCTGGCAGCGTCCCCACCCCAGCCGCGCCCAACTAGAAGGCAACAATGGCGAAGGGCAAGGAGCCTTGCTGGCAGGCGGAGAACTGGTCTGGCTGCGCGATCGCCTCGAAGCCTTCCTGGTTCACATCCAAGGCTCCGCCCGCTTGAAAATGCCCAACGGCGAGATCATGAGCGTTGGCTTCCACGGTAGCACCGACTACCCCTACACCAGCATCGGCCGCGAGATGATCCGCGACGGTCTCCACCCAGCCGATGGCTTCACCTTGCCGAAGATGATCGGCATCTTCCGCCAGCGCCCGGAGCTGCTCAACGTCTACATTCCCCGCAACAACCGCTTTATCTTCTTCCGGGAAACCTATGGCGCTCCAGCGACGGGCAGCATCAGTGTTCCCGTAATAGCGGATCGCTCGATCGCCACGGACAAGGATCTCATGCCTCCAGGAGCCCTAGCCCTGATCGACACTCAGATCCCTCAAGTCGATCGCAGCGGCCGCGTCACCCCCGCCCGCGCTAACCGTTTCGTCCTCGACCAAGACACCGGCAGCGCCATCAAAGGCCCCGGTCGCGTCGATGTCTTCATGGGCACGGGCGATGTGGCCGGCCAACGGGCCGGCGTCATGGGCTATCGTGGCGAGTTATACTACCTCGTCCTGCGGGAGTAAGGCCAAGTTCTCGACCCAACGCGATAACCTTCTGCTGAATCCCATTTCCCGGGTGCATCTCAGTTAGGCAAGTCGGACTCATCCCCCGGCCCCTTCTTCCCAGTAGGGCGAAGAGGAGTCTGCCAAGTGAGATGCGCCCCATTTCTCTAACCAGGGCAGCCCTCACCCTAAATCCCTCTCCCAAGATTGGCTACTCTAAATACACACATCTTGTAGCAGCCCCAACTGACCGTTTGTAGCCCCCAGCCCCCCGATTTCGAGGGGAATCGGGAACTCAAAGTCTCCCAGAATTGGGAAATTTAGGGGGCAAAAGCGAGAGAAATGGCAGTGCATCTCCGTTAGGAAAGTTTGCCCACCCTGCGAGAGGCCGCTGCGCGTCTACATCCCCCGGCCCCTTCTTCCCAGGAGGGCGCAGGGGAGTCTCCCAAGTGAGATGCACCGCCACCCTCTCCCTCTGCCAAGAACTCCATGCAAACCAGGGAATAAACCCAATCACACCGTAGGGGCGAAAAATCTTTCGCCCCTACTGGCTGTGTAAACGGAGCCCAAAAACCCTCTATCGTAGAACTGTTTTCACTTCCCAGCTTCACCATGCCCAAATGGTTCAACACCGCCGGCCCCTGTCAAAGTGACATTCATTATATGCTCTCCCCCACAGCGCGACTCCCTGAAGTCACGCAAATGATTGAGCAACGAAGCTACTTCGTCCTCCATGCCCCCCGGCAAGTAGGCAAAACCACCGCCATGATCGCCCTCGGCCAAGAACTCACCGCCAGCGGCAACTATAACGCCGTCATGGTATCCGCCGAAGTGAGGGCCGCCTTCCCCAAGGATATCGGTATGGCAGAAGCTGCCATGCTCGAAGCCTGGCGGCGTTCCTGTCGCGCTTGGCTCCCCGCCGACCTCCAACCCCCCCCTTGGCCCACCGCCCAACCTGGGGCACAAATTGGCGCAGCATTAGAAGCTTGGGCTGCTGCATCCCCCCGACCCGTTGTATTGTTCATTGATGAAATTGATGCTCTGCAAAATGAGGTCTTAATTGGTGTGTTACGCCAGATCCGCGATGGCTATCCCAAACGTCCCCAGGAGTTCCCCCAATCCATCGCCCTGATCGGTTTGCGGGATGTGCGCGATTATAAAGTTGCCGCTGGGGGCAGTGAAAAACTGGGAACCTCTAGCCCTTTTAATATCAAAGTGCGCTCCATCACGATGCGAGATTTTACCTTCGAGGAAATGGTGGAACTCTATCAACAACATCAGGATTATACCGGGCAACAATTTACACCAGAAGCCCTCGATTATGCTTATGAGTTAACCAATGGACAGCCCTGGCTTGTGAATGCCTTGGTTAAGGTGATTATCGAAGATATAAAAGTTATTGAAACCATTACTGTTGAACATTTTCATCAAGCTAAAGAAATCCTCATTGAGCGTAATAATACCCACCTCGATAGTTTAGCTGAACGTCTAAAAGAAAATCGGATTCGCCGCATTTTAGAGCCGATGTTAGCCGGGGAAGATTTGGGGGAGATTTCTGCGAATGATCGTCAATTTGCAGTGGATTTAGGGTTAGTCCGTCGCCATCCCGCCGGGGGATTGGTGATTGCGAATCCCATCTATCGAGAAGTGATGCCCCGGATGCTAGCCGGAGGCCCTAGGGATAGTTTGCCCTTGATCGCCCCCACCTGGTTAGATGAAAAAGGTCGGTTAATCCCAGAAGCATTATTAACGGCATTTTTAAAATTCTGGCGACAACATGGCCAGCCCTTACTGAGAACTGCGCCCTATCATGAAATTGCCCCCCATTTGGTGATGATGGCTTTTCTCCATCGGGTGGTGAATGGGGGGGGAACGTTGGAGCGGGAATATGCCATCGCCTCTCGCCGTATGGATTTATATCTGCGGTATGGCGAGGTGGCGATCGCCATCGAATTAAAAGTCTGGCGAGATGGACGACGCGACCCTTTACCAGAAGGGTTAGAGCAAATTGATGATTATTTAGCCGGGTTAGGCTTAGATTCGGGATGGCTAGTCATTTTCGATCGCCGCTCCGGGTTGCCCGATATTGAGGAGCGCACCACCTGCGAGGCGGCGGTTACGGCTACGGGGCGAAACATTACCGTGGTGCGGGGTTGACCCCCCCAAAGTCCTAGGGGCGAAAATCGGAGACATCAGTCCGTTTCGTAGGGGTGCATCTCAGTTAGGCAAGTTTGCCCACTCTGCGAGAAGCCGCTGCGCGTCTACGTCCCCCGGCCCCTTCTCCCAAGTAGGGCGAAGGGGAGTCTCTGGGGAGTCTCTAAAGTGAGATGCTCCCGTTTCGTAGCAACGTAGGGCTGCCAAACTGAGATGCTCCCACAGCCTGACGGTTCCTGAGATCTGTCGGTCAGTCAAGCTTAGAGGAGCGAGCTGTCTTGCGTACAATAGCAGTAGTTGTATGCAATCCTGCGCTCAGAAACCCATGGCAAATTCTCCTGGGGCAAGCGATCAGCCCGTCTACCAAGGGCAGTTTGGTGAATTTACGATCACGCCGGGCGATCGCCAGGGCGTGATCCTCTACCGGTCTGGACTCGTCCTCAGTGCCCTCAGCTTTGCTCTCGGCACGGGTCTGGTGCTTTGGCGCGGGGATGAGCGGGTTATTCTCCAGCTTGTCACGGGCCTCTATGCCCTCTTCTCCCTCGGGCTAGGTCTCAGTTTGTTGACCATTCATATCTACCTGCGGCCCCTGCATCGCCTCCTGCAAATCTTTTGGCTCGTGGGCACGGTAGCCGCCGCGAGTGTGGCTTGGCACCGGGCTGCCCCCCTGGCGCAGGTGGTCTATGCCCAGCCCCTCAGCTTGTTGGTCTTGGGCTTTACCTTTGCCGCCTTGACCGGCATCTTTTTCAAGGAAGCCTTTTGCTTCAACCGGCTGGAAACCAAGGTGCTAACGCCCCTCGTGCCAGCACTGTTGTTGGGGCACTTAGCGGGCTGGCTCCCCCTCGCGGCCGAAAAGGGCTTGCTGCTGGCTTGGAGCGGCCTGTTCCTGGTCTTTGCCCTCCGCAAGACGTTTCAAGCAGTTCCCGACGACATCGGCGACAAATCGGTGTTTGCCTACCTGGAGCAGCAGGCTCGGGAGGGTTGAGCCCTAGATTCTGCCATCCGTTCAAGCCCGAATTCAGCTAACCTGAATGATTGGCAACGATTTTGGGAAATCTCTGAAAGCCTTTCAGGACAGTAGGCTTATCCCTCTTATGTCAGATCGGGGTGAAACGTTGATTTTTCGTCGGCTGTAATGGCAGACATTCGTGGGAATTGCTCGGAATAACACAAGAGGGCTGTAGTCGTTTCCGTTAAGGATGAGACGGGTCAACCACGAAATCCTTGCCAAGCAAAATTACAGCCCTTTCAGAGGGTCTCAAAATTGTTTGAGACAACGATAAAAAATATTCGACGTAGTTGGGCTTTAGCCCCTCATTAGCACGCTTATCGGAGCGCTGAAGCGCAACTACGGTTATAGTCGTTTCCGTTAAGGATGAGACGGGTCAACCACGAAATCCTTGCCAAGCAAGAATTACAGCCATTGCAGAGGGTTTCAAAATTGTTTGAAACAACGATAGCGATCGGTTCAAAAAACACACGGTTGTTTGGGCTGCCCTAGCGATGAGGCTTCTAGGGGGCGATGGATGATTTAGGGTAACGAGAACCTTTCAGCCTTAGGGAGTCCGGCCAATCTCGCGGTTTGAAAGCCAGCACTAGCAAGGGTTTCGTGAGTAATTGCTGGCAGGCCCTACTAGGCGCTGTCGCGCCCTTGCCGCAAGGGTTCCAAGACTGCCGCCATCTCATGCCCTTGGCCGGCCGCTTGTTGGCGGAGGAGTTCCGTGGCGGCGGCGGCCGTGAGGGGGGGCGAGAACAGGAAACCCTGGACTAAATCGCAGCCTAGGGCTTGGAGTTCGCGCAATTGTTCGGGGGTTTCGATGCCTTCGGCGACGACCTCGAGGCCGAGGGTATCGGCCAAGGCGACAATCGTTTCCACGATTTTGCGGCCGCCGCGATCGTAGTCCAATCGGGAGATGAAGGCACGGTCGATCTTGAGGGTGTGAACCGGGAAGGAGTACAGGCGGCTCAGGGAGGAGTAGCCGGTGCCGAAGTCGTCGATGCAGAGGCGAATCCCAGCGGCACTGAGGGATTCTAAGGTGGCGAGGGAGTTGGCATCACTGTCCAGCAGGCAGCTTTCGGTGATTTCCAGCTTCAGGGCCGAGCGGGCTCCCGCCACCTCACCGAGGAGCGCTTCCACATGGTCTAGGAGGTTGTGGCGTTGCAGGCGCACCACTGAGAGGTTCACATTCATGTCCAGAGCCAGTTGTGGGCCGAAGTGTTGCTGCCAGTGTCCGAGTTGGCGGCAGGCGGTTTCCAGGGCCCAGCGGTCGAGGTTATCGATCCAGCCGGTCTCCTCCGCGAGGGGAATGAACTGACTGGGGGAAACGAGGCCGCGCCGAGGGGAGTGCCAGCGCAACAGGGCCTCGAAGCCAGCGATACACTGAGTGCTGAGGCGGACGATGGGCTGATAGGCGAGGCTAAATTCTTGTTGGGCGATGCCTTGCTGGAGGTCGCTCTCGAGGTCGAGTCGCTCGAGGGCTCGGTCTCGTAGTTCCGGAGTCAATAGGACGTAGCAGCCGCGTCCGAGGCGTTTCGCTTCGTACATGGCGACATCGACATCGCGGAGAATGTCGGCGGCGATTTGGTAGCCCATGTCGCTGGAAATAATCCCGATGCTACCGCCGATCAAGAGGTGGTGGCGTTCGAGTTGAAAGGGGCGGCGCAATTGCTCGATCAGTTCACCGGCGATCGCCGTGAGTTGTTCGGGGGTGATAAGGCCCTGCACAAGGGCGATAAACTCGTCCCCGCCGAGGCGGGCAAGGACGGCCCTAGAGGCGCCAACCGTGGCATTGAGCTGTTGGCTGAGGCGTTTGGCGACACTTTGGAGGAGGCGATCGCCCACGACATGGCCGGCGCGATCATTCACATTTTTGAAATAGTCCAGGTCGATGAAGAAGACGCTATAGGGTTCCTCGCCCCGCACGAAAGTCTCCAGTTGGCTCATCACCCAAGCGCGATTGGGCAGTTGGGTCAGAGCATCATGGTAGGCCGCGAAGTGGAGTTCCTCTTCACGCTCCCGCAGGTCTTGCAGAGCGATCGCCAGATCCTGGGTACGAGCCTGGATCACGGCCTCTAGGTTCTGGTTGAGTTGGCGCAGACTGGTTTCAGCCGCCTTGCGGGCCGAGACCTCCTGGCTGAGGGCTTGGTTTTGCTGCTGGAGGCGTAGGGAAAGGGAGCGGAGCTTCAAGTGGAGGCGCACCCGACTCAGCACCTCTTCGTGGTGGAAGGGCTTGGTGATGTAGTCAACAGCTCCCAGCTCTAGCCCCCGGACTTTGCTATCCGTATCATTAAGGGCGGTGAGAAAGATGACCGGAACCTCACTGATGCGGGAATCAGCCCGCATCTGGCGGCAGGTAGCAAAGCCATCGAGCCCTGGCATCATCACATCCAATAGAACGAGGCTAGTCGAGGTCTCACGGAGTTTCTCGAGGGCGCTCAAGCCATCGCGGGCGACCAGGACCTTGAACCCAGCCCGGCGCAGGCAGTCAAAGAGTACTTTGATATTGGCTGGATTGTCGTCAACGACCAAGATCACGTCGGTGGCAGTCACAACCGGCGTGGCGCTCATACTATCGCACGGAGGGGAGGAAATGAGATGCACACAAACTCCTCGCCAAGGCAGCTCGTGCCAAGGCCGAATTTTGGTCTGCTACAAAGTACGGTTGAGCGGACAGGGCCACCAGCGCAACCGTGGAATTTGCGGCAGGGCAGCCAACTGCCTCCCATTAAAGCAGACTTGGCTCGAAAATTGCTGCTGTCTGGGCTACACTGAACTACTGCTTAGGGCGCTTAAAGTAGAAGACTTGGGCGTTTTTCTCCAAGCCCATGCCCACCGTCACGAGCTCCCAACCGCGATCGCCCATGTAGTTGAGCGTTTCCGCGACCGTTTTACCCTGAAGCGCGTTCGCCAGTGCTCGATCCTCAGATTCTACAGTGATACGCAGCGGATTGAGAGGGAAGATCGTCTCTTGAATGGTGACGTATTCCCACTTCTGGGGCGGCTGATTCACGGCGGGCAGCGGGTTGGGCAAGTAAAGTGCTTTTACGATACCAGAGAATCCACCGAGTCGCGCTGGGCTAGAGGGCCTGGGTCGTCTGCAAGTGCGGCGTCTGGGCGATCGCCCGGGCATTGAGGGCGATGCTCCCCGTCTCCCGCAGGTAGCCCTCGACAAACGGCGCGAGCTGAGCGGAAAAGAGGCCCTGAGGGGTCTGGAGGGCCTGAGGCGCATAGGCTTCGATGCCATCCACCTGCTGCACCACAAGGCCGAGGCGTTGTTCCTCCACCCGCAGCACGATCGCATTCAGCGTTGCCAGGGACGTGTCGGCCAACTGCCAAACGGGGGGCAGGCCTAAAAGGGCTCCGAGATCCACCAGCCAGAGCATTTCCCCCCGCCAGTTGTAGATGCCCAGAACCGCCTCGGGCATATCGGGAACCGGCAGGATCTCAGCGATCGCCAGGCGCAGAATTTCCTGAATCGCCTCCACGGCCAGGAGTAAACGGTGTTCGAGCTGAAGCTGAAAGCGCAGAAACTTTCGCTCCGGGGCGACCGTCGCCAAGAACGGCTCTGAGGCTGAGGGAGTCGGCGCTGGGAGGCCGGGCTCCGAGGTTCCCGCATCGATCCAGGCCAGCAGGTCCGTGGCGAGGGACGTAGCCCCCAAAGGGCGGCGTTGCTGCCAGACGGGAGCCGTCTGGGTGGGCAGACAGCCCGCGATCGTCAGGGTCGTGAGGGTGGGAATATTCAGCTTGGCGATCGCCTGCTCAATGAGCTGAGCCGTCGCCGGTTCCGGGGCCGGCTGCGCGACCAGGGTAATCCGCAACTCCCCCTCCCGCCAGGCCGCACTCGCGGTAACGCCCTGGGCTTGCAGGCGGTGATTGAGGAGGGCCGCCAGGGTGGCCGGGTCGCCCGCTCGCGCCAACTGAAGAATACGCTGTTGCTCGGCCGAGGACTGAGGGCTCATGGGTTTGCAACGAGTCGAAAATACAAGTGACTTCAGCCTAGCAAAGGGTTTCCCCGACCGCCAAGGCAGCAATGGGCTTGGCCCCAGGTTCCAAACCCGCATAACCCCCTTGCCCCCGGGGCCGCAAACCTGCTACCAAGGGCAGAGTATGCTGATAGCTAGTTCTGAGTTTCAGCCGGCCCCAGGACCCGGGCACGACGCATCACCAGAATCCCTAAGCGTGCCAAATTCCCCGACCATTTATTTCATCCGCCGTGAGGAGCGAGGACGACAGCCCATGGTTAACCGCACTGCACCCCCCCCAACACCCCTGCCCCTAGTCTGGCGGGCCCTGCTGCTGAGCCGCAGTCTGGGCTGGCTGGGGGGCTTTGCCCTGCTCAGCAGTCATCCGGCCTGGGCCCAGACCGATGCCTTTGTGGACAACCTCGGTAGCGCGCCCCCGCCCGCGACCACGGCCGCCGTACCCGCCGCCGCCCCGGCCACTCCCCCTGTAACCGTGGCCGTCGCCAAGCCCGAGAAGGCACCGACCGACGCTCCCCCCGCTCCGGTGGCCCAGCCCCAGCCCGCGCCGCCCTCCCCCGCTCC
>CAYNIP010000055.1:0-31775 GCA_964397305.1 uncultured bacterium | reverse complement strand
AATCCTGACCACACGGGGGTTGGACTCTATCACCTCTTAAGAAACCAGTGCCGAAGGAGCGAGAACAGGGGTGGCTGATCGCTCCAAATCTCTTTGTAGAGAACATAGCCCTGGTTTTGTAGCGTTGCGCGCGTAACTTCAAACCCCTCGTCGAAGTTGTAAAGAAAGATGTCAGCGATCGGGATCAAGAGCAGGACCGCAAAGCCAAACAGTAGTGCCACCGTTAGGGATATGGGAATCGTTAGTTGACCCACCGTAAACGTTGAGTAGTACTCCAACCCAAACCCAGCGGCTTGATGACGGCGCTCGTAAGGCGATCCTAAGGCTGAAAGTCGCATGGTTCTGGAATCCTGAGTTGTGAGAGCGGTCAATAGCCTACTCGGCGAGGGCGTGCCCCGCTTGCTAGGGAGAGCCAGCTCAGCCGTGAAGCAGGAACAAAGTGAGGTAGGTCTGAGCGCTGAGGGATCAATGCAAGTCCCAGACTCAAACCACTGAAATCCCTGCGTGACCCATCCAAGGGCAAGCTTGTTCAACCTGTGCAGTCGTGCTAGGGGAGGCTCTAAACTAGACCCGCAGGAACCGGAATTCGCTGGATCGATGCACCGGGGTCGTACTGAGCGAGGAACCGCAAACCTGAATTGTGCAGAGCTAGGGAGCGGGAGGCCTAGCAAGGCCGGGAACAGCTCCCACCATGAATTCTGAACAGCCGTCAGCTCCAGCCGAAACAAGCTACAAGCAATGGCGTGGAGGCATCTGGTTTTCACGTAAGTGATAGTACTAGGGTGCAGCCAGTTTTTGGAAATGTCAAGAGCTATTTAAGTATTGTCAAGGTTTGTTTGGATTGCCCCGAGGCTCTGCGGCCATTGAAAGCCAGAATCCAATCAGGAAATACATTTCAGCCCTAGCGAGCCCTGTTGGTCTCACGGCCTAGAAGCTGCTGCTGGCTAGAGCTGCTTGAGTCATGGGTGATATGCCCTAAGCTTGCCTGCTTAGGGCTTCCGGGATTTCACGGTTTTAGCTATTGTTTGTTTTTATGAATATCCGAGGAAGTCTTAAGAAAAACTAATATGTTATGACTCGTACTCGTGAGATCTAGGAAGTGTCGTGAGTTAAGGCAGGAGTTCAGTCAGGGTCTCAATTGCAGCCGTCCGTGATTCCGCTGGGCTCAGGGCTAAACTCTAGCCCGGGTCAGAGTTTCAGGAGTAGTGGAGGGCAAACCTGAGGCTGCGGCCGTGAATTTTCTGTAACAAATAATACGTTAGCTGCCCTAGGCGCTACTGTGGAAGTAACACCACTTTGTATCTTCAGCTACAAAAATCATGTTGAACGGCAATCGCAAGGAAATCCTCAAGAACGCAGCCGCCAATCACCGTGCGAACCTGCAACGCAGCCTGCAACGCCGCTTGGAGGCTGCCCGCACCGCTGGCAATGAGAATCTCGTCCGCCAGCTCGAAGCCGAAGCCAGTTACCTTCAGTTGCGCTAGGGTCGCGCTGGAGGAGAGTGAAGCCCTCAAGACTCAGTAACACCGAGGGCTCTCGGGGTTACTGAGTTTTGGGCAGATGGGCTCCGTGAGAATTCAGGCTGCCCCCAGGGGTTAACAGCTCTCCGCTGGGAATCTAGCTGAGGTGGCAGCGACGGCCAACAGCCCGCCAGCCGGCCAGGCCCAGGGCAACAAAACCCGCCAGAGCCGAGGGTTCTGGCGTACCTTTAGGCGATGGTGGGGTGATCTCCCGCTGGATCTTGGCCTTGACAGCTTGCTCAAAATCGCTGAAGTCAGCCGCCGCCTGCAAAAAGGCCTTGGGGCCGCCGATGACGTTCTGAGCGAAGTACTCGTCCAAGTTGGCCACATCGTTCAGAATGGGCAGGCCGTTGATCGTGATCCCGGCGGCGATCGCCTCGTCCCGCGCTGCTTGCAGCGTCCCGATACAGTTGCCCGAAGAGCAGCCAGTATTCTGAGTACCATCACCGGAGACGTCGATCACTAGGTGATCGCCTTGGAAGTCATTCGTCAGTAGCAGTGCCGTCGCGGACCGAATCCCCGCCGCCACATTGGTCGCGGAGCCAATCGACGCTGACGTGGGGCGGCTCGCTGCTTCAATCGCGTCGGCAAAGGCGAAGGAGCTAGCGGCATCGGTGACGTGGAACCAGCCGATCGACGCGGCCGTTTGCGAGGCCCAGTACTGCAACGTGACAGCAATGCCTCCCTTCAGGTTGCTGATGGTGTCGATGATCCCGGCATCTCGAAAGGCGTTGGCATAGCCCTGGCGCTGGAGATTGAACTCCATGGCGTTGATGCTGCCCGACACGTCAACCGACAGCACCAGTTCCGTGCTAACCAGGGTAGCGGCCCCGGCCGGAGCTGCCGTCAGCAGGGCCGTACTCAGGGCAGTGGTAGTCATCAGAGCGGCCGTCGAGCCCAGCAAGGCAAGAGCATGATTCATGGTCAAGTCCCTTGGGATCAAACATCCCAGAATTGTGGGCTAGCAGAGCTTCCACGGCTCGGCTCCTGAGAGAGTCTCATTAGGAGCCGTTCCCCGGGACTCTACATCGCCTGACCCTCGCCTTATGCAAGCGACACGAAATGTTACCGAAGGGCTACGGCCATTCTACGGCCATTCATACCAGCGACGGTTGCTAGGGTCCTGGAGTTTGCCCCAAAGCCCGCCGCCGCCGCTAGCAGGAGCTAGGGCGGCGGCGGGTGCGTCTGAAGGTTTCACGCTACGAATGGGATGGGGGGCGGCGTTCTTGCTGGCGCTTGCGGCGGTTTTGCACCGCTCGCATGGAGCCATTGGCGGGAAAGCCGACGATGGGGATCGTTTGGTATTGGCGCTCGGCTTCGAGCTGCTTCAGCTCGGTGTAGTCAACCCAGTGAATGCAGTCTACGGGGCAAGTGTCGATGGCGACTTGGACTAGCTCCTCGGAGTCGCCATCTTGGCGAATGGCGCGCGATCGCCCGTAGTCCGGCTCAATGTAGAACGTATTAGCCGCCACATGAGCACAGTGCTTGCAGCCAATGCAGGTGATCTCATCGACATAGACCCCTTTCTGGCGCAGCTCACCGCCGAGTTCAGGTTCATAGCCGGAGCGCTCGGGAGCATTCCGAAAAACACCCCCTAGCTCTGGCTCCAGCCCTGATCGTTCTGTTGCTGGCTCAAACGCTGTCATTTAGCTGCCCCAACGCTGCACCACCAAACGGATCGAGCCGTCCTCTTGAGTCTGTTGCTCCGCCACTTGAAACCCTTGCCTCGAGGTTTCACTGAGCACCGTATGGTAGGCATAGCGCTGAGTCAACTGTTTCAAAAACCCTTCAACCGACAGGGGCTGCTGCCAGTACTGCAAGTCTGCAACCATTTCATACTCTTGACCGTTCCAGCTAAAGCCGAGGTCGTAGTGGTTGGCTTGCTCCACCACGACGGCGGCTGTTTGGGTCTGACCTTGGTAGCCGCGTACAGGCGTCGGGCCGGACTTCCACTCCAGGCCGAGGTCCGTCAGGGCTGCTTGCAGAGACTCGAGATTGCGAATTTGGGTTTTGATATTGCTGAAATGGGACATGGCAGGGAACCTTACTCGATTCTAAAAAATGGGTTAAAGCAACAAGGCCAAGGACGGTCTCACCAACCCCGAGCAGCAAGCTGCTGATTGGGAACCGTCGTCGCTGGAACGGACAAGGGCTCAAAATACTCCGAGGTCTTCTCCGTAGAGAGGACCTGCCCAAGCTGAGCCTCGATCGCAGCCGTCACCTCTGCACAGGAAGCCCCGACGATGCCGGTTACTTTTTCCTGCACCCGCCCATCGGGGAAGATGACAAACTCTAATGTCTCCATGCTCATAAACGAAATCGACAACCAACTAGGCGAGCTTTCAGGGAACCCAGGAAGCAAATCAACGAGGGATCTCAACGTAACTCCCCGTTAAGTTAACGCAAGTTAACGGAGGCAGTCGGTAGTCGCTAACTTTTTGTTAAGTTTCTCGCAAGCCGTGCAGGCCGTCAAGTTGACCCCAGAGGGAGACTCACTACGTTTATAATTCTACACATTTTGTTACATGATTGAGCCCGCCGTTCGTTTGGGGGGCGGGCGCTGTTAGCAATTGGCCCAAGCGCTGCTGGAAGCGCGTGAACTCGAAGCGCGCGATCGCCTGCTGCCGCAAAACCTGGGGCTGGTACACCAGCGGGTTGGGGTAGGTTTTCTGGAGCAGTTGGCGGAGGCCCTGGGCGATCGCCCTCCGATCCTCCGGATTCACCAAGCAACCCAGCCGCCCCTGCTGAAGCGGCTCGGCAGCGCCATCGTGATCGCCCGCCAGCACCGGTTTTCCCGAGGCCAGAGCTTCCAAATAGACGATCCCAAAGCCTTCGATGCAACTGGGCAGGGCGAACAGATCGCAGAGCTGGTAGTAGGCCGGTAGTTCCTCCTCGGGGACGAAGCCAGTCAGGGTCACGCAGTCTTGAAGGCCCAGCCGATGCACCAGCGCCTGGACAGCGGGCTGGTCATCCCCCTTGCCCACGAGGAAGTAATGCAGATCCGGAATCTGCTGGCGCACCTGCACCAGGGCCTGGAGCACTTGGCGGTAGCCCTTCTGGTGGGCAGTCGTGCGGCCCAGGCGGCTGACTGTGAGGATCACCGGTTGCTCTGGGCGGAGGCCGTAGCGCTGGAGCAGATGAGCCGGTTTTGGACCCAAGGTAAACCGGGAGGCCTCGAAGGTGTTGGGCAGGACGATCACCTGCTCTGGGTCGAGGTCTTGCTCCGCCAGGAGGAGATCGCGTGTGTAGTGGCTCACAGCCAAGACTCGCTCCGCCTCTCGGAGGGCGGCCTGCCGTTGGGGGTGGTCCAGGGCCCAGCCCTCGAGGCCGTGAACCACCAGCCAGTAGGGGCTACCCGTGAGGCGCTTGAGGCCCTGGCAGACGGGGCCATAGTTGAGGTGCGTCGCGATCAGTCGCTGGGGCGGCTGCCCGAGCCCGCGCAGGAGCACACTTGCGCCCAGCAGCGCGCTCTGCGTTCGGCGTGACCAGCGGCCAAAGCAGTGGAAATGCGTCTGGGGACAACGGGCGATCGCCTCCGGAACCTGCCGATCATACTTGAGAAAAACGTGGCGCTCCGTCTGAGGCGAGAGGTTCTGAAGGGCTTCCAGGAGAAAGCGGGAGTAGACCTGAAGGCCCCCTTTGAAGCCAAAGATATTGGGGCAAAGCAAATAGGTCGGCGCAGCAGGGGCTAGAGTGGGAGGCATGAGTATCCGGTTGAGCGCGAGAGACTTCTGTGGTTACTCTCACGATCCCCAAGCTGCTCTTACGCAGGCGAGCAAAAATTCGGTACTAGTTGCTTGGCCACCAGTCCTGAAGGCTTAGGATTACCTAGCACGCCCCACCCCTGTTTTGCCCAGCACCTCTGAAGGTTGGCCCCCCTCTCAAACCTGCTCCAGGAGGAGCGCCGCAAACTGTAAAGCGTCTTCCACCGTCGTCACTTGGCCTTCAATGCGAGCTAGCTGAATCTCCGTCAACAGGCGGCCCAGTTGCGGCGACGGCTTCAGGGAGAGGGCGCGCATGAGGTCATCCCCCGTGACCAAGGGGGTCGGGTGGGCCACTTGACTGGTGGGATCGAGGTAGCGATTGACCAGCGGGGCGATCGCCGCCACGGCTCGAGTTTCCCGCAGGGCCTCCTGGCAGGCCACCGTTGCCACCGCCAGCACGGCGACCACCGGGAAGACCTCCCCCATTTCCTGAAACAGGAAATACTGCTGGCTCAAGCTCAAGGGCGTTTCTGAGGCGGCCAGCAGCCTTGGTAGTGATCGCAAGGCCTGGGCCGCCACCCGCTGCTCCTGGCGGGAGTACTTCAACTGGTTGAGGACCGCGAGAGTTGGCTGGTCACTGGAGGCGAGCGCCGCTAACTTGGCCACCGTTAACCAGGTCACATCTTTGTTGCCGACGGGGGTTTGGAGGCGCGTATCCAGATCGGCCCAGATCCGTCCCAGCAACCAGGCGGCCTGGTCAACGTGCTCGACCAGATGAACCTGCTGGACCGTCAACGGCGGCAGCCAGGTTGAAAGAACACCATCGTCCCAGGCCGCTTGGAGCCAGGGGTTGCACTTCGGCGCATTGAGCAAATAGTTCAGCTCCGCCTGCACTCGCTCCCCCGCCACCGTGCGGAGTTGGGGCGCGAGGCTGCGGAGCCAGGCGCGGGTCTTGGGGGCGATCGCAAAGTCCAGTTGTGCGGCCTGACGGTAGGCCCGCAGCAGCCGCAGGGGATCAGCCTGGAGGTTAGCGCGGTCGATGGCTTGCAACCGTCTTCGCTCCAGATCACGGCAGCCCTGGAGGGGATCGATCAGCGTTTGATGGTAGAGATCGTAGGCGATCGCATTGGTGCGAAAGTCCCGCCGCCGCAAGTCCTGCTCCAAGCTCTCGCCGTCCTGCTGGGCCACATCCACCGTGCCGCCGGGAAATACCACCCGGGCAATCTGGCGCGCTGCATCCAGCACCACAAAGCCCGCCTGGTAGCGATTGGCGATCGCCCGGGCCGCCGCCACCGCCTCCGTCGCCACCACAATGTCAAAGTCGAAACGCGCCACCTGACGGCCGAGGAGAGCATCGCGCACCGCCCCGCCCACCAGGTAGGCCGGTTGGGGCAACAGGTCAAGGCTGAAGGGTAAGTGCTCGGGGGCGAGAGCGTTGAGGTCAGGAGTAAGGGCCATGCGCTGCGCCGAATGGAACCATTTCCAGGCCTTTTCAGTGTAGCGCCAAGCCTTGCCGCAGGCTCAGCGCACAACGGCGAAATCCTGGAGACCGCGATCGCCCAGACCCACAATCGTGCCCCCCTGCTGTTGCACCTGTTGCAAGTAGTCGATCACGGCGGGCGTGATCACCTCCCCCGGCATGAGCGCCGGAATCCCCGGCGGGTAGGGACAGAGCCAAGTAGCACTGATGCGGCCGGCCGCCTGGTCTAGGGGCACTGACTCCTGAGCAGCAAACGTAGCCTCGCGGGGGGAAAGGGGAGCCGGGGGGAGGGCGGCCAAGGATAGCCGGGGCCCTTGGGGAGCCCCCGGAGCGGCTACGGTGGCCAAGGCCCCACAGCCCGCCACGAGGCGCTCCATATCGGCCGCCTGATTCCCTGGCGTGAGGATAAAGGTGAGGTGCCGCAACATGGGCAGTTCACAGACCACCCCCTGCTGGCGGTAGAGGTACTCATCGGCCGCAAAGCCCGTGAGGTTGAGCTCCCGGAGCAGGAGCGTCAACCGGGTGGGGTCAAAGTGGGTGAAGCCGGGCTGGAGCGGGGGTGCCTCGAGGACGGCGAGGCCAGGCAACGCCCGCAACTGCGATCGCGCCGTGCGTGCCCAGGCCAAGGTTTGCTCCCAGAGCCTCGGCCCCTCCAGGGCCAATTGCTGGCGGGCGGCATCCAGGGAGGCCAACAGCAGGTAGCTGGGGCTGGTGGACTGGGTGAACTGAAGGCTGCGCTGGAGGCGATCGCGATCCAGCCGCGACCCGCTGACGTGCAACATCGCCGCTTGGGTCAGGGCCCCTAGGAGCTTATGGCTGGATTGCACCACGAGATCGGCCCCGAGGTACAGCGCTGGCGGCGGCAAGTCTGGGTGGGCCACGAAGTGAGGACCGTGGGCCTCATCGACCAGCAGCGGGCAGTCGTGGCGGTGGGCGATCCTGGCGATCGCCGCCAGATCCGTCCCAATGCCGTGGTAGGTCGGATAGATAACCCAGACAGCCTTGGCCTCGGGGTAGGCCTGGAGGGCCCGGATGATCGCCGCCGGCGTCACCCCATAGGCCAAGTCGTGGTCTGGATCATAGTCGGGCTGGACAAAGACGGGACGCGCCCCCGATAAAATCAAGCCCGCGATCAGGGATTGATGACAATTGCGCGGCAGAATAACCCGGTCGCCGGGCCCACAGGTGGCCAGCATGGCAGCAATCAGCCCACAACTGGAGCCATTGGACAAAAACCAGGTCTGATCCGCCCCAAAGGCAGCCGCGGCCAGCTCCTGGGCCTCCCGAATCACTCCCTCCGGCCGAAAGAGGTTATCCAACCCCGGCAGCTCGGACAGATCGACCTGGAATGCCTGCTCCCCGAGGAGCGATCGCAGGGCAGCGCTGGCCCCACGCCCCTGCCGGTGACCGGGAGTATAGAACGGTGCATGGGGACGCTGGGCTGTGGCTAACAGGGTCGCTAGCAGGGGCAGGGATCGTTGATCAAGCACAAAAATTGGTAGCCTACGGCGGGCCCAGTGAGCGGTATACCCCGTTATCCTCTCAAGATTTCCCATCCCCTGCCACCCCGCAGGGCCCGGACCCGTCGTCGGCGGGCAACCCCCAACCGCTATCTCTACAAGAATCGGCAAAGCATCATTACCCAATTTGGGCGCTACCAATTTCTGAAATTTCCTTGGCCCTCTTGCTAGCGCAACGATCGCGCTTGAATATGGCTGTAGTTGGGCTTTAGCCCTCTTCTACAGCCCCCTCGAGGGAGCGCCGAAGCGCAACGACCGCGATTTTCTCGCTTTGGTGCTGACGACCCCTGCCAGCTCTCCTGAGGGAGCCCGTGCTATTGTGGGGAGAATCCTGCCGTTTGCGCCTGGGTGCGCTTGACCCAGCTTGGCAGTCTGTGACAAGATTCCAGGGGATCTGCCGGTCAATGTCTAGAGTTTGGCTTTACACACCGTTACTTGCCCTTGCTTATGAAACCTCTCTCCATGACGCTTGCTAGTGCCAGTGTGGTGGGTCTCTCGCTGGCGATCGCCCCGGCGGCGACGGCCGAGCCCCGCATCGCGCCCGCCGCCGCCCCGCTGCACTTGGCTCAAGTGCCCACCGCCTGCCCCCCGGGCTACGTGCCCGAGACGCCGACGCCCTTTGAACCCCTGATCGGCTACAACCTAGAGTGCTGGAACTTGAGCCGTCGCGGGATCATCTGCCTCAACAACCCCAACCCGGAATGTGGAACCGAGGTTCCTGACTCCTTCAGCTTTAACATCCCTGAGCCACGCTACGATGTCGGCCGCCGGGGCTTTGTCTGTGTCAACAATCCCAACCCGGAATGTGGCAACCCGGTGCGCTATGGCGCTCTCTACGGGGCCGAGTACGACTCCGAGCTGCTCGGTCGCACGGCCCCCCTCTGGGCTGAGTATGAAGCCTCCCAAGCCCGCCGTCCCGTGCTACCGGCCTTGACCGCCCCGGTTCCCGCCCCAGCCTTCCCGCCCGCGCCCATTCCAGGCCTCTGGTAGGGGTTCGATGGCTCAGGGCTAAACCCGGTCCAGAATCGCCCCTAAGGTAGGGAGCTGGCCAGCTCGGATCTGTGCGGCGATCGCCCGCACCGCTCGCCACTCCGCCGCCTCTAGGGGCTGCTCCACCGCCGCCGCCCCCCAGCAGGCCTGACAAGCTTGCCGGAGGGCTTGGATCGCTTGGTCCGGGGCGATCGCCAAGCGGGGTGGTTCTGGCTGGCCAAAAGCCTGTTCATAGAGACCATGGCCCGTCCCCAAACGGATCGACCCGTGCTGGAGCACCGCCGCTCCCCAGCGCCGCTGAGCGCTGCCAATCACCTTGAGGCCCGCCGCCGTCACCAGATCCGCCGCCGTGGCGAGGGCAAAACAGTTGGGCTGCCGGGCATAGTGGCCGCCGGCCGTGCCATAGTGCAGCTCGTAGCCGAGCGATCGCCAGCCCTGAATCAGGATCTCGCAGAGTTGCTCATAGACCTGCTGGCGGGAGCCGGGCAGATGGGCGTGGGCGAGCAGATAGGTGAGATCGCCATCGTGAACCACCGCACGGCCGCCCGTGGGCCGACGCACCAAGTCCACCGGCTGCCCCCGCCAGCGCAACTGATTCCAGGCCTCCGGGTAGTAACGTTGGTGATAGCCGAGGGAGATCGCCGCTGGCTCCCAGGTGTAGCAACGCAGCACGGGGCCGCTCCGGCCCTGGTAATGCTGGGCCAGGAGCCAAAGATCAATGGCCATCTGCTCCGCCCCCGCTGCGGCCAGGGGCGGCAGATAGCGCCAAGAATCAGGCCGAGGGAAATTCGGCTTGTAAGGTTTCGTCTTGGTCATCGGCGATCGTCGCCACGAGGGTGATCGCGCGAGAGACCTCTCCAGGAGCCAAGTCAGCCACAGTCCGCTGCAAAAGCACAACCACCTGATTGTTCACCGTACCAAAGCAGGTTTCAAAGGTCTCGGCCCAGTTCATCGCCATCAGTCGCTGGTAGAGCCCCAGTTCGTCTTGAACCGGCAAGGTTAACACGGGCGACCAGACCGTGAGCAGATCCTCATCAGTCTCGCCCGTCAGTTGCACAAATACCTCCACCGTACCGTACTGGAATTTCCACAGGGTCCCCACCTCCGAGTGGTTTACCATCGCACTACTACTCTGATCCAGACTGGCAATCACGGTCTCGATTAGCTCCGTGCAGTTGGTGGGTTCGGAGTTCAGCTCGTCTTCATCGGTGGAAAACGTAATGATGCTCAGGGATGTCATAGCTTCATTTAGGCAACGTTCACCGTCCAGTATGGCACTGCCAGGAACCTCTGCCAAAGTAGGATAGACCCTAGAAATCGAAGTAAATATAGCGTAAGCCGCCCTCAGGGGCCAGCAGCCAAACCGCCAAAAAGCAGAGGGGGACGAGCATCAGCTTCAAGGGCCAAGCGAGTTCCAGGCGCAGGCCCCGCTGGAGGCCGAAGCCCAGGCCCATGACCCCGATCAGGCCCAGCAGCAGCCAGGTCAATTCTGGCCGGCCGAGGCCCAGGGCCTCGACATAGACTTTTTCGGTGAACTGGACATCGCCCGCGTGGCCGACGCTGTGGCGCAAGACTAACCAGGCCTGCTTCAGATCCGGCAGGCGAAAGAAAATCCAGGCTACGAAGACGAAGAACTGGGTCAGGAGCCAGGCGCTCACAGTGCCCGGCCGGCTCTGCCACCAAGCGGCCCAGACGGGGTCCTGTTGGCTGTGGTGTTCCGTAAGCCGATGGGCGACCAAGGCGGCCCCGTGCAGCAGTCCCCAGATCAAGAAACCCCAGGCCGCCCCGTGCCAGATACCGGCGATCGCCATAATCACGACCAAGTTCACACAAGTCCGCGGCAAACCCCGCCGCGAGCCCCCCAGGGGAAAGTAAAGGTAATTTCGCAACCAGTCCCCCAGGGTCATGTGCCAGCGCCGCCAAAAGTCAGCAATGCTGGTCGTGAAGTAGGGGAAGTCGAAGTTGGCGGGCAGCGTGAACCCCAACAACATCCCGGTACCCCGGGCCATATCGACATAGCCACTGAAGTCAAAAAAGAGTTGTAGCCCGTAGGCCACCACCGCCAGCCAGAGATCGCCACTGCCAGCCCGCTCTAAGTTCCCGGCCCCAAAGCAGAGATCGACAAAGATGCCCAAGGAGTCAGCAATGATGACCTTCTTAAAGGCCCCGGCTGCTAATAGCCACACCCCCTCAGCAAACGGTTCCGTTTGAGGGCGGCGAATCGCCTGAAACTGGGCGGCAAACTGATGATAACGAGTGATCGGACCAGAGATCAGCTTGGGAAAAAAGAGCTTGTAGCTAGTGAACTCGAGGAGGTCTTGGGCCGGCGGTGCGCCGCGATAGACATCGACCAAGTAGGCAACACATTCAAAGGTAAAAAAGGAGATCCCCAACGGGGCCACCAGACTCTCGCTCAGAGGCAGAGCCCACTGCTGGCGCAACCAGTCCGCCAGGCCGGCCAGCTGCAACAGGCCCAGCAGGTCCGCCATCACTCTGAGGAAAAAGGGGATGTATTTGAACCCCAAGAGCAGCAGCACATTAAGCGCGAGACCAAGGCTCAGAAGCTGGGTAGCGCGGGCATTCCAGAGGCGCTGGACTTCTTCCCAATCCTGGTTAGAAAGGCGGGCATAGCGGCTTTGGAAGCCGCCCCGCGATCGCGCGGCCATCGCTTTGCCCAAGGCAAAGTTGAGCAGGGCGATCGCCAGCAGCAGGGGGATGTATTGGATCTGAAAAAAGGCGTAAAAAACCAGGCTCGCCGCCAGCAAAATCCAATGGCGGCGGCGATAGATCCTCGGGTCAAGCTCATCGCTAGCTCCTGAGCCCGCCAGAGTATCTCCCTCGGGCGGTCCAGCCATAGCCGGCTGGGCGGGCTGCATTTCAGCCGGCCGCCAGCGCCCGTAGTGCCAGTAACTCAGCAGCAGCACCAAAAGAAACAGAGCGTAGAACGGATCGACGAAGTTCATGCCAAGAGCGCCCTAGGGGGCAGATGCAAACCGTTGCCGTTTTAACACAGGGCTGCGAGGGCTACAGCAGATGGCAAGCGCGGGCGACCAATCTTGCCGTCCCTTCCCCCTGGTTAGGAACGTGGTTTGGGGAGAGGGTTGTGAACTAGGTGCATCTCAGGGATGGGAGGGCTTCCTCGGAGCCTTCCGGTTCTGGGAGAGCGATGGGGGGTAAGGGAGTCGCAACGGGAGCTGCACCCGTGCAGCTCGCCTTGGAGAGCAGCGCCCTGAGCGCAGCGTGCCATCGCACCTTCCCTCGCACATTTCAGAACCCTAGACCCATTAGACCCTCCCTAGCGCGTTTTGACCAAGGCCGGGCCCGAAGCGAGGGGGCGAGGACGGAGGCGCTGGGAGTAGAACGAGGCCGCCTCATCCCCTTGGGCGCATTCCCGGGCAAACTGGATTAGGTGGTGGGCCACGAGGCCGACATGAATCACCGACTCGATGCGCCCCGCCTGGAAGGCCGGTTTAGCCAACTGCCAAAAGGTGCGGCGGTAATGGCTGAAAACGCCCACACGCAGCAGGATATTCGCCAAGATGGTCAGGCCGCGCTTGATATTCTCGGGGGAAGTTCGGGCGGGACTATTGGGAACCTTGAGGCGGTTGGGATAGGTGTGTTCACACTGGTAGGCAAAGCGCTGGTAGAGAAAGTCCGGCGCATAGGCGGTGGTAATGCACTGCCGCCACATCGCCACCACTTGTTCATAGGGCAGCAGAAACTCCACATTCGACTCTCGCCCGGGCTCAAAGTTCAAGCGGCCCTCGCTTTCGAGGCGTCGCCACAGGGGCGTTTTGGGCAGGGCATAGAGCAGGTTAATCGTGAGCATGGGGATCTGGGAGCAGCGGATGAACTCGAGCAGGCGATCGCCCGTCTCCGGTGTATCCGTATCCAAGCCGAGGATGATCCCCGACACCACTTCCATGCCGTAGCGGTTAAGGGCCTGAATCGCGTCTAAAATCGGGATGCTCAGGTTCTGGTCCTTGGCGATCGAGCGCAGGGCTTCTGGTTCCGGGGTCTCAATGCCACAGAACACCGTGCAGAAATAGGCCTCCCGCATCATTTCCAGAATCTTGGGACTCTGAGCCAAGTTCAGCGTCGCCTCACAGGCAAACTGGATGGGGTAGCCGTGGCGCTGTTGCCAGTCGATGAGGTGGGGCAATAATTCTGCCAGAGCGCGGCGGTTGCCCACGAAATTATCGTCCACAAAATACACCGCGCCGGGATTGCCCGAGGCCAGCATCGCATCCAGTTCCGCTAAGACCTGCTCCGGTGCTTTCAGGCGGGGATTGCGGCCGTAGAGTTCAGGAATATCGCAAAACTCGCAGCGGTAGGGGCAGCCGCTCGAAAATTGGACATTGGCAAGAAAATATTGCTTCAAGTTGAGCAAATGGTAGGCCGGGATCGGAAACTCGTTCAGGGGCAAGCGCTCCTGGGTCTCGAAACGGAGTTGCTGCGGCGGCCGCTCAATCGTGTGGTCGAGGTGCTCGATCAAGCGGTCGGTCGCATCTCCCAGTTCGCCTAGGTGCAGGAGGTCGAAGTCGGGGTAGTACTCAGGACAGCCGGACACGGAGGGGCCGCCGATCCAGGTCACTTTCCCGGCTCGGTGCGCCTGGTCGTTGATGCGGTTGATCTGCGGGCGCTGGATGTGCATCCCGCTCGTCATGACGACATCGGCCCAGCGGTAATCGGCGGCCGTCGCCGGGGCAATATTTTCATCCACAAAGCGCACCTCCCAGCTCTCTGGCAGGTAGGCCGCCGTGACGAGGAGGCCCTGGGGGGGCATGAAGGCTCGCACCCGTCCCATCAGGGGGTAGGCGTGGTGAAACGTGCCAAAGGAGCGGCTGTAGGGGGGAAAGACGCAAAGGACGCGCCGCTGGTTCTGGGGTTGGTAGGCGGTACGGCGCGAGGCGATCGCCGCGCTGGCGAGACGGTGGGGATCGAGGGCAACGGTCATCGGGAACCTCCTCACGGCAGGTAGCACATAGCCACCAGTCCCGAGCTTGGGTGCATCTTACGCGAGCCTCTGGGAGGCTTTCCTCCCCCAACCCCTGCGTCTCCCAAAGCTGGGAGCAGGAGAGCCAGAAGTCCCTCGCCCAAAGCTGGGGGAAGAATTCAGGGGGAGAGAGGCCAATCTGAGCTGCTTTCCCGAGCGCGGGGTTGGTGCTTTCATCCTGTTTTACCAAACTATGGCACGGGAACGCCGCATTCCTGGAGCCCCGAGGACTCCGTGACGGGAGTATACCGAGTATCCCGGGTGAACGAAATTGTACGCGGGATGTTGGTACTCCTTCGCTCAGCCCTCACCCCAACCCCTCTCCCAAGTTGGGAGAGGGGCTTCTAACTCCCCGGCTCCCAGCTTTGGGAGAAGGGGCCGGGGGGGGATGAGGGCCCGGTAACGCTGTTCGCGCTAGCGTCGCGTCGCGATAGAGGGCTACCCTCTGCTCCTTGAACCAGCGCTCAAAATTCCGGGGAGCCGCGCTTTGTTTCGTCCACCTGAGTATCCCGGATGCGTTGCTCGTGCCCTCCTCCAGGCGCTATAGTTAAGAGTTGCTTTTGCCAGGCGGCAGGCTGGCTCTGTCGGCTCTCCCGGATTGCTGGTGATCAGAGCCAGTCGCACGAGTCGGGGCTTCGTCTCTCAGCTCAGAGCGACCGAGGGATTGGAGACCACCCCTTTGCCGTTGCAACGGTTGCTTGGCTCCCTGAAATCACCGCGAATCTGGGAGAGCCCTGGGGTCTCGGCCGGTGCGATCGCCGCTGAAAACTTGTAGCCATCCATTATTTTGTAGCCGCGCAGGGTCTCTATCCTGACCATAACTCGTATGACTGATTCGATTCGCTTCCTCATGTGCGCCCCCCACCACTACGACGTGGACTATGCCATCAACCCCTGGATGGAGGGCAACATTCACCGTTCTTCGCGCGATCGCGCTGCCGAGCAGTGGCAGCAGCTTTACAAAATTATTAACGATGAAGCGATCGTGGATTTAGTCGAGCCAGTTCCCGGCTGGCCGGACATGGTGTTTACGGCCAATGCCGGCCTAGTGCTGGACCAAACCGTAGTGCTCAGCCGCTTTCTCCACAAGGAGCGGCAAGGTGAAGAGCCATATTTCAAACAGTGGTTTGCTGACAACGGCTACACCGTCTTCGAGTTACCCCCCGATCTCCCCTTTGAAGGCGCTGGCGATGCCCTGCTGGATCGCGAAGGCCGCTGGCTCTGGGCTGGCTACGGCTTCCGCACGGAGCTGGACGCTCATCCCTTCGTGGCCAAATGGCTGGATATGGAAGTCCTCTCCCTGCGCCTGATTGACAGCCGCTTCTATCACCTCGATACCTGCTTCTGTCCCCTCACCGGCGGCTACCTGCTCTACTACCCACCGGCCTTTGATGCCTATTCCAATCACCTGATCGAGCGGCGCGTCCCGGCCGAGAAACGGATCGCCCTCGACGAGCCCGACGCCGTGACCTTTGCTTGCAATGCGGTCAACATCCGCGATCTGGTCATTCTCAACCAGGCCAGTGACAGCCTCAAGCAGCGCCTAGCCCAGCACGGGTTCCGGGTGCGGGAAACACCGCTGACGGAATTTCTCAAGGCCGGGGGCGCGGCCAAATGCCTGACCCTCCGCACGACGGAGCCCCTGATCCCTGACCACCGGGCCGCCGTGGCGGTGGAGAGCCGCACGATCCAGCTCCAGGGTCATTTGCTCGACTCTGGCTTGATGAACCGCGCCCTCGATTCCATCGTGGAGACTGGCGGCAGCTTCAAGGTGCTCAACTTCGAGCTGGGTACGGAGCGCCAGAGCACCTCCCAAGCCGAGGTGCGGGTCTCGGCTCCCGAGCGCGAGGTGATGGAAGACATCATGCGCCAACTGATCGACCTGGGAGCGGTGGATCTGCCAGCGGATGTTCGGGATGCCAACCTCGAGCCGGTTATTCAGCCCGGCGTCGCCCCGGATGATTTCTACGTCACCACCATCTACCCAACGGAGGTGCGGATTCAGGGCCAGTGGCTGCGGTTGCAAAACCAGCGTATGGACGGGGCGATCGCCGTCACCCAGTCCGCGAGCGGCCTTGGGGCCACCTGTAAGCTCCTCCGGGACCTCCAGGTGGGGGAACAGGTGGTGGTCGGCGTCGAGGGCATCCGCACGGTGCGGAGCCCGGAATCCCGAGAGCAGCGCAGCTCAGCGGAAGAGTTCAGCTTCATGGGGGCGGGGGTCTCCAGCGAGCGCCGCGTGGAACTGGTGGTGGAACAAATCGCCTGGGAACTGCGCCGCATCCGTGATCAGGGTGGCAAGGTGGCGGTGACGGCCGGCCCAGTGGTGATCCACACCGGCGGCGGCAACCATCTGGCGCAACTGATTCGGGAGGGCTACGTGCAGGTGTTGCTGGGGGGCAATGCGATCGCCGTCCACGACCTCGAGCAGGCCCTGATGGGAACCTCCCTCGGCGTGGATATGAACAAGGGCTTGCCGGTACGCGGCGGCCACCGCCACCACCTCAAGACCATCAACCTGGTGCGCCGCTACGGCAGTATCGCGGCCGCCGTCCGCCAGGGGGTGATTACCAAGGGGGTGATGTACGAATGCGTGCAAAATAACGTCCCCTTCTGCCTCGCGGGCTCGATCCGCGACGACGGCCCCCTACCCGATACTCAGATGGACCTGATCAAGGCCCAGGAAGAGTACGCGGCGGCCCTCAAGGGAGTGGACATGATCCTGATGCTGTCTACCATGCTGCACTCCATCGGCGTCGGCAATATGACCCCGGCGGGGGTGAAAATGGTCTGCGTGGATATCAACCCGGCCGTGGTCACCAAGCTGAGCGATCGCGGCTCGGTGGAATCCGTCGGCGTCGTCACGGATGTCGGCCTCTTCCTGAGCCTGCTCGTGAAGCAGTTGGATCTGCTCACCAGCCCCTACCCACTCCTGGCAGCTCAATAGACCCGCTCAGGAATGCCAGACCGGGGCCGCTCTCCCTCCGGGTTACGGCCCCGACTTACGCTCTCTCCCCCTAACCCCACCATGCGCCACCCTGCTCTTGCCTTCAGTCTGCTAGCCTTGCTCCTCGGGGGTTGCCCCCTGCTGCCAGCGGCGACACCGGAGGCGGAGCGTGTCGCCCCCGCCCCAGCAGCGGATACAGCCCCCTCCCAGGCCGCCGAGCGCCTGCAACAAATTCTGGATGCAGCAGTCACGGCCCAGGACATTCCGGGGGCCGTCGTTGCCCTAGTGGGGGGACCAGGGGAGCGGACCCTCGCCTCGGGCTGGGCGGACCTGGCGGCGGAGCGGGCGATGGCGACGGGCGATCGCCTCCGGATCGGCAGCATCACCAAAACCTATGTGGCGGCGGTGGTGTTGCAACTCTGGGCGGAAGGGGAGTTGGATCTGGAGGATACCGTGGCGGACTGGCTGCCAGAGCTGGCCGACGAGTTTCCCCAGGCTGGGCCGATCACCCTGCGCCAACTGCTTAACCACACCAGCGGCTTGGCGGACTATATCACTGACGACTTCTACACGGCCGTGGAGGAACGAAACTCAGAAGAGCCCTGGACGGCCGACGAGGCCCTGGTCTATGCCTATGATCTGGAGCCCCTGGATGAACCGGGGGCTGCTCACCACTACTCGAATACGAATTACCTACTGCTGGAGTTGGTGATCGAAGCGGTGACGGGGGATTCCTTAGCCGTGGCGGTGCGATCGCGCCTCCTGGAGCCCCTGGGCCTGGACGATACCTTCCTGGAGCACCGGGAGCCCCTGCCCGAGGAACTGGCGGAAGGCTACCAGGATCTCGACGGCGATGGCGAGCTGGATGGCACGCGCGATTACGACGACGGCCTCGGCCTGGGGGACGGGGGCCTGGTCGCCACAGCCCTGGATGTGGCCCGCTGGGGGCGGGCCCTGTTAACCCCCGACGCGGTGCTGGACGCTGCCACCCTGGAAGTCTTACAAACGGACCTGGTAGATGATAGCGAGGGGGCCGAGTACGGTCTCGGGGTCATGCGCTGGGATACGGAGTGGGGCGAAGCCTGGGGGCACACGGGCAGTATGGAGGGCTTTCAGAGTGCCCTCTTATATTTGCCCCAGTTTGATCTGGCGATCGCGGTGCTGATCAATGCCGGGGATGACGGGGACGGGGATGCGGAGGCGATCGCCGAGGCCTTTGTCGAATTGCTCCTGAGCGGGGAAGCGGCGATCGCCCCCCTGCTCTAAGGGGCCGTTAGCCCGTTCAGGGGGGTGTTTGTGGCTAGTATGATAGCCATACCCTCCGGGGCGCGACGCGAGCGCGGCATCCTCCCTTGGAGAAACCGCCAGCGGCAGCGCCGCTTTGGGGTCGAAGCCTGTGATGACGTACTCCCCCACTCCTTCCCCATGCTCCCCCGCGAGGATCACCCCCCTTTCTGCCTCAGCCTTGATGATCTCGAGACCTGGGATTTCCTGCCAGCCGGCGGCGCTCCGGGCTTAGTTGCCGCGTTGCAGCACTACATCTTGACAGACCCCGAGGGAATCTTGCGAGCAGCTCACATCGCCGGACGACCGGACGCCAATTTTCAATACCTCGCCAGCCGCCGGCTCGCGGGTGACAAGTGGCAAGAGTTGGCAACGAATTTAGACCTACCTCTTTCGACCCTGGGCCGCTTCTACCAGGAGCATTTGCAGCGCCTGACCCCCAAGTTCCAGGATCATCTCGCGCCCTAGGGCCAATTCCTCCAGCAGCGCTGAGCGGGAGTTGTGGCTTTCCCACCGCGGGCCTCTCCCTTGGGAGACCCCCCTGCGCCCTACCGGGGAGAAGGGCCGGGGAAGGTAGACGCGCAGCGGCTGCTCGCAGAGGGGGCCGCCGCCCATCTGTCCCATTCTTGGCTGAAATATCCCTCTTGTGTTATTCCGGGAAATTCCCACGAATTTCCGCCATTACAGCCGACGGAAAATCAGCGTTTCACCCCGATCTGACCTAAGAGGGTTATTTCAAGCAATTTTGAGACACTCCAGAACAGCGTTAAGGGAGGGAACCTCAACCCGTTGCAGCCCTCACCCTAAATCCCTCCCAAGTTGGGAGGGACTTCCGGCTCCCCTTCTCCCAAGATTGGGAGAAGGGGCTGGGGGATGAGGGCCCCGCCGCCCCATTCTTGGCTGCAATAACGGTATCTCTGCGTTAACCCAGCCGGCGGATTGTCAAGGGTTTTAGGCTTTGGGGCCGGCTCTCCGCCCTGCCCCACCCTCGCTAAAATGAGGATGTCCCTTGCTGGCTGTGTATCCTATGGCCTTTGCCGTTGACCCTGCTGCTGAGGGCCTACGCTTTCCCCCTAGTGAGATCGAGAGCAACGAGCCGCCCTTGGAAAGTGACTTTCACCGCGATCAAATTGACCTCCTCATTCGTCTGCTGCGCTGGTGGTGGCGGGAGCGGCAGGATGTCTACATCTCTGGCAATCTGACGGTTTATGACGAGCAGCAGCTCAAGCGGCGTAATTTTCGTGGGCCGGATTTCTTTGTTGTGCTGGGGGCTGAGAAGCGCGATCGCCTCAGTTGGGTGGTCTGGCATGAGGGAGGCGCTTATCCCCACGTGATTGTGGAGCTGCTCTCCCCAACGACGGCCAAGGTGGATCGCGGCAAAAAGAAGGCGCTGTATCAAGACACCTTCCGCACCCCCAACTACGTCTGGTTTGATCCGGTGAGCTTGGAGTTTCAGGGCTTCCAGCTCCGGCGTGGCGTCTATGAAGCGATTGAACCCAATAGCCGGGGCTGGTTGTGGAGTGAGCCCTTACAACTATTTCTGGGAATCCATGAGCGCAAGTTGCGTTTCTTCACACCGACCGGGGACCTTGTGGCCCTGCCCGAAGAGGAGCTGGCGCACCAGGCAACCCAGGCCCGTCAGCGGGCCGAGCAGGAGCGCCAACGGGCCGAGCAGGAGCGCCAGCGGGCCGAGCAGGAGCGCCAGCGGGCCGAGCAGGCGGAGCAAGCCTTGGCTGAACTGCGGGCGCGGTTGCAGGGGGAGGAGGCTGCTGGTGATGCCTGAGTGCTGGGGGAGCAGCCTGCCGTGAGTCTACCGCTCAACCCTGACGGGGCTGACCGCCAAGCCCGCCAGCACCAGATTCTGTCGCCTACGGGCATTAAACCCGGCGACCAGCGCCAGCCATTTCAGATTGACCGCGATCGCCTCCTCTACTGCGGCGACTTTCGGCGGCTGGCTCAGGTGACTCAGGTGGCCAGCGCCCATGAGGGGCACGTTTTTCACAACCGGCTCACCCATACGCTCAAGGTGGCCCAGGTGGCGCGGCGGCTGGCGGAAAAGTTGGGCGCAGAACAGCCCGAGCGGGTGGAGGCTCTGGGTGGCCTGGAGCCGGATGTGGTCGAAGCCGCCGCTCTGGCTCATGATCTAGGCCATCCCCCTTTTGGCCACATGGCCGAGCGCCAACTGGATCAGTGTGCGCGCCAGCATGGGCTCAGCGATGGCTTTGAGGGCAATGCCCAATCCTTTCGCATCGTTACGAAGTTGGCGATTCACCGCCTCGAGTACCCTGGGCTCAATCTGACGCGGGCAACGTTGAATGCGCTGCTGAAATACCCCTGGCGGCGCGATCGCCAAGCGTCCGGGAGGGATGATCGTCCGGGGGCCGCCACTCCCAGCAAGCGCTGGCGCAAATACTCGGTCTATGACCAGGATTGGCTCGCCTTTCAGTTCGCCCGGCCTGATGCGGACGATCGGCGGCAGACCCTCGAGGCGAGCCTGATGGACTTTGCGGATGATCTCACCTACAGCGTTCATGATCTGGAGGATTTTTACCTGGCTGGCCTGATTCCTCTGGCCCTGCTCGCGGTTGACAGTGAGGAGTTTGAGCGCTTTGTGGCGGCTTGGTTGAGCGATCGCCCGGAGCACCCAGCCGCCCAGGCGGTGGCGGGCGATCGCCGCCAGTTCCAAGACTTCCTGGACCGCACCTACAATCTGCGGGGCAAGTACCCAGCAGGCTCGGTCGAGCAGCGGGCTCACATTCAGCAGGTCAGTTCCCAGTTGATCCAGACCTACATCGGCTCCGTCAAGCTCCGGCCCGATTACGGTCCTGATGGCTTTTTGCAGCGCGATCCAGGCCGGGAGGCAGAGCTGAAGTTGCTCCAGCGCATCGTCTGGGCCTATGTGATCGCCAATCCCAGCCTCGCCACCCAGAAGTACGGCCAGTGCCGCATTATCAAAACCCTCTTTGAAATTTATGTTGACGCCGTAGAGCGAGGGGACCTGAGTCTGATCCCGGTACGATTTGGGCGGGAGTTGCAGCGGCTGCGCGATCGCCAGGCCGTCGGTGAAGCGGTGGAACAAGAGCAACTGCGGCTCGTGGTCGATCTCATCGCCAGCCTCAGTGAAGCCGAGGCCGTCGCGATCTATCGGCGGCTGATCGGGATCACCCAAGGCTCCGTGCTGGACTATCTAGACTAAGCCGGTTGGGCCGGGGGGGCCCAGGGCCTCCGGCCTCACCGAGGGTGGGTGGGATCAGCCGCCAGGGGTAGGGTGATGATAAAGGTGCTGCCGTGGCCAGGGCGCGATCGTACACTCACCCGGCCCCCCATGCCGTCCACCAGGGTTTTCACGATCGACAGGCCGAGGCCCGTGCCGCCCGTCGTGCGACAGCGGCTGTCGTCCACCCGGTAAAAGCGTTCAAACAGACGGGCCTGGTGGCTCAGGGGAATGCCGATGCCGCGATCGCGCACCTGCATCTCGGCCTTGTCGCCCTGAATCTGGGCAGCGATGGCCACCGGTTCCCCGGCCTCAGAATACTTCACGGCATTGTCGATCAGGTTGAGCAGGACCTGCTTGAGCCGGTTGGGGTCCGCGATCGCCACGGGAGCCGGACGGCTGATCTCCACCTGAAGCGGGCGATCACTATACTGCCGCACCATGTCAGCCACTTCGGTGATAAACGGCTCCAAGGCCAGAGGCTCACAATGCAAGGGGAGGTGGCCGCTATCCGCCCGAGCCAGATCAAGGAGGTCTTCCAATAACTGCACCGTACGCTCGGCTTCGCTAGCCGCGATGTTGAGGGCATCCCGTTGGGGCTCGCTGAGGTTGGTAGCCCGGCGCAGGGTGCTTTGCAAGTAGCCCGCCACCAGGGTCAGCGGGGTTCGCAGCTCGTGGGACACATTACTCACAAATTGGCGCTGTTGCTCCCAGGAGTCGTGGAGCCGCAGCAGCATCCGATTAAAGGCAATGCTCAGTTGGGCGATCTCGCTGGGAGCAGCCGAGATCAAGATCGGCGCTTGGTCGAGGGTGTCAATGGAGATGCTAGTCGTAGCTTCCTGAATCGCTTGCAGGGGTCGCAGGGCGCGGCGGATGTAAAGGGCGATCGCCAAGATGAGCAACGCGATCGCCCCGACCCCCGTAGCCCCCAGAGTCCAGACCAAGCGCTGAAACATGAGATGATCGCCGGTAATGTCGTGAGCAATGTTGACCTTGCCCAGCGTCGTACCCCGAAAGACAAGATCCTGGCCGCAGACAACCCAGTGGCCTTGACCGACGCTCCGCACCCGAGGGTCGGGGGGAAGCGTAGGGGTATTGACGTAGAGCAACGATTCCTCCCGGCCTCCCAGCTTCATAATCTCGGACTGAGCGATGAGCTCCCCCTGGAGGTCCGTCACCCAAATCAGCGTATCGCCCGTACTCAAGTGGTCGATCGCTTTTTGGAGCACCATCGCATCCGGCAGCATTTCGCCGTAGATTTCCACCGTCTGCTCGAAGCGCTTGGCGAGATTACGGACCTGCTCCTTATGGGACGAAACGATCAGAGTATCAAGATGCCAACTCAAGCCGGTGATCACGCCTCCCACACCCAAGGCCGCTAGGGTGGCAATGCCAACGGTCAGTTGCCATTGCAAGGAGCGCGGCGTTAAGGCCCGTCGCCAGCGGGCGATCGCTGAGCACAGAGGGAGGTTAGCCTTCAGCATCGGCGGGAAAGTCCGGAGATAGAGTGACCGATCACGTCTCATCCTAGCGGCGTTTCCTGAGAGCAGGCTGATAGGGAGTCGGGTACTCTCAACTATCCCCCCTAGGGGGATGTTACGCTAGAGTCAATCAGTCCTTTGCGACTCGTCGTTACCCAGGAGTTTTTGCGTCCCGTGGTTGCTACCCCCGAACGAATTCAAGTCCCTGACTCCCCCGCCTCGGCCACTGATCGCGTTGCCGTCCTCCTCATGGGCTACGGCGAAGTGGAGAGTTATGAGGACTTCGCCAACTACAACGAACAGGCCCTCAACCTCCTTACCGCCAAGTTTGCCCCGGTTCCGACCTGGCTCTATCCGCCCCTGGCCAAACTCTTAGCCGTCTTCGATCTCCACGAGTGGAGCCACCAACACGGCAACTTCATCTCCCCCCATAATGCGATCTTTGAACGACAGCGGGCTGGGATTGAGGCCGCCTTGCAGGCGACTTGGGGCGATCGCATCCAAGTCTTCAAGGCCTTCAACTTCTGCGCCCCCCACCTGCCAGAACAAGTGCTGGCCCAGATCCAAGCCGCCGGCTTCGACAAACTCCTCATCTATCCCCTGCTCGTCGTAGACTCCATTTTCACCAGTGGCATCGCGGTCGAGCAGGTGAACCAGGCCTTGAGCCGCAGCACGCACGGCAGCGAGCACTGGCTCCACGGCACACGCTACATTCCATCCTTCTACAACCAGCCCGCCTACATTGACTTGCTGGCCCACTTGGTAGAGGACAGGATCGCGCACGATTTAGCGGTTGCCCACCTCCCCTCGCAGACCGGCATCGTGCTGATGAATCACGGCTGCCCCCACAAGGCCAAGGGCTTTACCTCCGGCATCCTGGAAAGCGAAGCCCTCTACGAAGCGGTGCGGGCCAAGCTGATTAACAAGTACCCGCTGATCTCCGTGGGCTGGCTCAACCACGACACACCACTGATCGAGTGGACGCAACCCAATGCCAAGCTAGCGGCCAAGAACTTGATCGATCTCGGCGCAACGGCGATCGTGATGATGCCCATCGGCTTTGCCACCGAAAATCACGAGACGATCCTCGATGTCGATCACATCATCGGCGACCTCAAGCGCCGCCGCCCGGATGTCACTTATGTGCGGATGGCCTGTGTCAACGATCAGCCCGACTTTCTCCGCATGGCGGCTGCTTGGGCCAATCCCCAGATCGAAGCCCTGCTGACCGCAACGGCGCTAGCGGTGAATCCGCAATTAGCCCCAGCCCAAGCCCAGGCTAAACATCACCACCACCACGGGGAGCATCATCATCATCACCACGGCGAGCATCACCATCACTAAGGGGTGGACGAAATTTCACGCGGGATGTTGGTACTCCTTCGCTCAGCCCTCACCCCCATCGCTCTCCCAAGTTGGGAGAGGGGCTGCTAACGCCCCTTCTCCCAAAGCTGGGAGAAGGGCTGGGGGATGTAGACGCGCAGCGGCTGCTCGCAGAGGGGGCAAACTTGCCTAACTGAGATGCACCCGAGGGCGAGGGCCACCGAGCGGATCTCCAGGATTCACGGTGATTTTGAGTAGCACAGCAACCCTTGCCTCGGTCGGGGTTTGGTCTCCAAACCCCCAGCAGCTCCGGGCTTGGAGATCCAGCCTCTAGGCGATTGGGGACGCTGGCGCGTGCGCTCCGTCATTTCCACCCTAGATCCTGGAGAACCTACCGAGCTGAAATGCTGCCGGGACACAAACTCTATCTGGCCAGCAGTCACAACAGACCCAAATCCTGCAAACAGCGGCGGGTTATCTTCAGTCGAGCCGCGCCGTCTTGCGCCTGACGGATGGTGATGTTGGTAGCAAAGAAGTATACATCAGAGCTGGTTTCAATATAGCCGATATACCAGCCAATATTCGGCACCTCGTCTTGACCAAACCCAAACCATCCCGTCTTAGCGCGGATGGTATAATCAGGTGTTTGCTCAGCAATCATTATCTCTTTGACGATGTTCATCGTTCGCTCTGAAAAGGGCAAATCTTGGTTGTAAAGACGGCGCAGAAACTGGATCTGGGATTGGGGTGTACTCTGCAAGATTCCTGTAAGCCAAAATGTATCTAGGTCCGCCGCGTCTCCCACCCTTTGGTTCCCATAATCAGCCTGCTCTACCCATTGCTTCATGCGCTCATAGCCAATTCGCCGCGCCAGCACTTGGTAAAACCACACACCAGAAACCCGAAATGCTTCCTTCAGATTCAAGTCACGATTCCACGCGGGAAACTCCCGCTCAACTCCATCCCAAGTCAGGAGGGTTAACTCGTCGTTAATTACCCCAGTTTCAAGGGCGATCAGTGAGTTGAGAATCTTGAACGTGGATGCCACGGGAAATGCTGTGGTATTTCGCTGGGGATCATGTTGGAAGACTTGATCACCTGTCAAATTTTCAATCAGAATTGAGCCGTCAATCCCTGACTCGCGAAAGTGGCGGCTAAAGTCAATACCTGGGGTCTGAGCAAGGGTCACTGGCGCTGCCGCGATCGCGCGAGACGACAGGAGCGAGAAGTTGAAACCAACCAGGCAGCTCAGGGGTATGCAAGCAAGGGTCAACCAACGTTGGGATGGCATGGCGCAAAGGATCAGAGGGACAATGCACAGAATTTAGGTTCTTCGGCCTTTAGTGTGGTGAAAATCGACGAAACCAGGTTATAGCAAGGCTTCTGGCAATTTTCAGGTCAGGCCAAGCTTTCAGAAAGCTCAAATCCTTGCACAACAAGGTTTTTGGGGTTTAGATTTCGATTGGTTTACACACCAAGTGACGAAGAGCCAGAATTTGCTCAGGCATTGTAGCAAAGACCGGCACTCGCCAAGCAGAGCAGACCCTAAGCGGTGCTGACGCATCAGGCTAAAGCAAAGGCTGCTGAGATGTCTCCAGGCAATTTACCTAGGTTCTCAATAGACGGCGGCGTAACTGGCGCCAGGATTTTGATGGGAGCGAGTCGGTTGGGTTGAGGTCCAGTAATTCCTCCGGGACACTACGCGAACACGTAGCGTCTCCGCAGGAGATAACCTAACTCAACCAGGAGCTTGGCCTTGGGTTTCCTGGCGTCAACCCAACCTAAGTTGTGACCGGGCTGGTGGGGGCCGCTCCCTTCAGCCGGGCTAGACCTGCCTGCACCAAACCCTGCCAGATCGCCGGGGCGTCGGCCGTCACAACGGCCTGGAGGGCTTGCTCTAGCTGGCTGGGTTGCAGGGCTGCGGTGGGATCTTGGGCCTGGAACGCTTCGATCAGCCCCAGACCGGCCACGCGGGTGAGGTAGGCCGCGCTCAGGCCCTGCAACACCCCACCAGCGGCATAGCTGACGACATGGGTTTTCAACACGCTGGCGATCGCCTGAGTCGAGAGTTCCACCAGGCCCAGCTTCGCGACCAAGGCCCCCAAGGTTCCAGCGATCATTTCCGCTTGGGCTAGGGACAGCTTTTGTTGATAGACCGTCCCTAAATCGAGCACCATCTGGGCCCCAATGGCGGCCGTAGCCAGGAGGTCCAGGACCGCCACCGGGTTCGCAAAGGCCGCCGCCGCCGCCAGCCATTGGTAGCGCTCCACAATCGGCAAGGCTTGCTGGCGTCGAACCGCGTTGAGAGCCTGGTTAATGTCTCGCTCCACTTGCCGCGCCGCCCGCCAGACCGTTCCCCAGGCGAGGGCTTGGCCTTCGGTGGCGAAGAGGGTGGTGAGGCGATCGCCCAAAGCGCCCAGAACCACGGGTTGGGTCTCCCAGTGCTCCTGGCGCGTGCCATCGGGTTGCGGCCGGTAGACCTTGAGGGGGGCCGGGGCCGCGGCCGTGGCTACAAGGTCGCGGGCCGGCAACCAGGGGTGGAGGCGGCTGCGTACCTGTTGGAGGATCGCGACCTGTTCGCTGGGGGCGTAGTGATCCAGCTTGTTAAATACCACCAGTAGGCGCGCCCGAGCCGCCTGCAACTGCTGCAACGACCGCAGGTCAGACTCCGTGAGATCGCCTGCGATTACGAACAGGAGTAAATCCGCTTGTAGGGCCGGGGCTAAGTCGGCCGCGGGTTCCTCGGGATTGCCGCCCGTCGCCCATTCTTGCCAGTGGTAGGGGTTAGCTAGTGCAGCGGTTTGCAAGGCTTGGAGGAGGCTCGTTTTCCCCACCTTGCGGCTGCCAAGGATGGTCACGCGGTTGGCCGGGCGGTCGAGCTGGGCTGGCAGGGCTGCTAGAGCTTGCTCAAAGGCCTGGCGATCGCTCTGGGGAGCAGCCGCTGCGAGGCAATCCAGGTGGGCGCGGGCCTGGGCGATCGCCGCCTCGGCCTCGGCCCGGGTCACGGGGGTTGTTGGGAGGGATGAGGCCGGAGCAGAGCGCGATCGCCGCCGCAGCCACCAAAAACCGCTGCCCGTGGCGATCATCAGCCCCAGAGTCAGTTCGCTGAACTCCGCCACCGCCGCCTGCATTTGCCACCAGAGCCACAGCCCACCAGATAAAGCGAGGCCACTGATCAAGATGGGCTTGCGTTGCCAGTTCATCATCACTCTTCCCGCGATCACCTTAGGACTCCAGCCTCTATTATCCTATGCCGCTGTCCCCCGCCGGGGATCGCTTCAGCGTACTTACCAAGGGCTGCCGATAGCGGTGAAAGCGCTCCAGTAGTAAGGATGCTCAAAGCTCAGAGGGGGCCCCGTGAGTTCCAAGCCCCTCAGAGGGAAGACTTGATCGCCAAGCTGGATTTCGCGGTCAGTCAAGCGCACCTCCCCGCGAGCCATCGCCAATTGGGCTTGGCGCAGGGCCTCGGCCTTGATCGGCGCTTGGCGCAGGGCGTGGTAAAAACTGGCCATGAAGGCGAGAGTTCCCTGATCGCTAACATACCAGAGACTGCCCAGGGCCGTTGGGATGCCCGCTTGCACCGCCAGGCCCGCAAAGCCCAGCTCCGCTTCCCGGTCGCCCAGGGCCGTGCGACAGGCACTCAGGACGAGTAAGTTGGCGGCCGGTTGGGTCAGGTTGAGCGTCCGCAACTCTGCTAGCGTCAGTTGCTGATTCCAGAAGGAGATGTAGGAATTGCTCGGATTGCCGGGGCGAAATTCCCCGTGGGTCGCCAGGTGAACAATGCCGTAGGGAGCTGCCGAGCGGGCGCGTCGCAGTCGTTGGGGGGTGAACTCTTGGTCCAAGTGAGTCCTACCAGACCAGAGTTGCTCCCCGATCAGTTGGATCTCTGCGGGTACGGCGGGCAAGGGGGCTTGGTCGGCGAAAGTAGAAGCACCCATAGCCAGGACATTGAGGGTGCGGGGGTCCGTGTAACGGTTGTCGGTCAGCGAGAGGCTGGGCATGAGCCCCATGCTGTAGCGCTCTAGGGCAAAGCGATCGCCATCATGGAGGACGGCCAGGGGGAGCGATCGCAGCCCAGCCTCCAAAATAAAGGCAATATTGCCGATCTCCCGTTCTTGCAGCACTGGCTCCAGAGGGGCCAACAGCCAGCGGTACAGGGCCTGGGCCGGTTCCAGGTAGGCCGATCCCCGCGCCGGACTCGTCACGGCGCGGCGGAGTTGGCTGGCGACGGCGGCAACTTGAGCCCGCGTCACCGCCCGCAACGGGTAACGCACCGGGGTATCCCGGGCTGTCACCAAGACCAGCTCCAAGTAGTCATCGGGGCGCGATGGGAAGGGGCGCGGCCCGGCCCCAAGCTCTACTCCCGCTAAGCCGTTGCCAAACTGCCAGAGGGTTTGACCCGGCAGAGGCGGGGCCGGAAGGGATTTTTGGGCGGCCGACTCGGCCGGCTCGCGGGACTGGCTCGCCGTCGGGTCGGCCGGAAAAAACTGCACATAGAGCAGGGCCGGCTTGATTCCCGTCGCCCGCTCGATGTCGCGCAAAATCTCCTGCATCTCGTCCAGGGTCAGGGTTTCTGGCGTTGCCAGCCCAAGATAATCGGCAAACTCCTGGCTGAACTGGGCTTCGGCGATCGCCGCCGGATTGAGCATCGGCGCAACCGCCAAGTCCAGATCCCCCAAGGTATCCTCCCCGTTGAGTTGCGGCACCCCACAGGCTAGTAGGCACAGATTCAGGGGTGCTGCTGCCTCCAGCGTGATCCCGGTCGTGGTCAAGGCAACCCCATCGCTCGCCGTCAAGTCAAACAGCTTGAGGGAGCCCAAGGCCTGGAGCGCAAAATAGCTCAACGTATCGCCAGGATTGAGGGACAGAGTTCCTGCCGCTCCGGTAATATCCTGCCCATTGAGGGTCAGCTTCCCGGTAGCAATGATGTTGCTAATGCTCAGGCGCAAGTTGTCCAGGTTGGGATCGCTGAATAGGGCCAACAACTGGTTGTAGGTAAAGCTGTAGGGCACATCGCCGGGGATCGTCGCGAAGGGATCGCCCAGGGGGACGGCCGCAGGCAGGCTATTGACCGAGGTAATCGCCACATCCCCGAAGGTCACGGTTGCAGTGGTCGGTGTCACCGGCAAGGAGAGGCCGGACAACCCGGTTGGATTCTGCGGCGTGAGAATCGACCCCACCGTACCATTCACCGTTGCCCCACCAATCACAAAGGGCACATTATTGGGCCCGCCATCGTGCTGAATGCGAACCGCTCCGCCAGTCCCACTTCCTGAGTCCGTGAAAATCGTCACACCACTGTTACGACCAAACACGAGCCCGTTGGCGACAATATCGACATCGCCATTTGGGGCGCCAGAAGGGTTGGAGGTCTGAATGCTGCCAAAACTGATGTTGGCCCCGAGCGCGCTCGTCTCCAGCCGCACAGAGCCAGAAGGTTGAACGGTTCCGGGTGTTGTATCGATACTACCTATCGTGATGCCGTTCGCCGCTTGGATCGTCAGGGACGCCCCATCCGTCTCGATTGTGTTGCTGAGATTTTGCATCGTAAATTGATTGCCGGCGCGGAAGGTGAGCGACACCGTTCCAGGGCTACCCAACCCAACCGGGCCAGGGAAGTCAGCAATCGTGATGTTGTTAGTCGCCTCGAGGATAATGTTGCCCGTGAGGCCGGCAAAAACCGCCGCCGAGATCGTAAACGTAGCCCCCGGGCTGTCCCCCGCCAGGATTTGGCCATCCGCCAGTTGCCCGTCATCGGCCGCCGGCCCGCCGCTGACAATGAGGATATTTTCGGGGTCGAGTAGCACTTGGCCGGGGGCTCCCTGGTCGGCCCCGGCGTCCACCGTGCCCCGAAAGAGGAGATCCTGCCGGCCCGACACCTCCACAAAGCCACCATCGCCCCCCTGGGGACCGCCCCGGGCGCGGATCTGGCCGGCAAAGGCCATGGTCTCATCGGCCCAGAGAATGACCCGGCCGCCATCGCCCCGCTCGGTGGCGTCGGCCTGTAAGCGGGAGTCCCCATGCACCCAGACTCGCGCGGCGGTGGGGATCGCACCCTCGCCGCGATACTCCCCCCCAATCCGAATTTGGCCGCCGCCGTAGGAGCCAGAAGCGTTGAGATCCGCGCCGACGAGGGCGAGGCGATCGCCCAGCAGGTCGATCGTCCCCCCGGTGGCCCCACTGGACACATCCAGTTGGCCGGTCTGCAAGACTGTCCCTGTCGTCATCGGCATCGTCGCCCCCGCCCCCAAGACCGTCAGAGTGTGGTCAGGGTTTACCTGCAAGCCAGGAGCCGCGCCGCTGCCGGTGAGGAGGGCCGGCAAATCGAGGGGGCTGAAGGCTTGGACCTGGCCGCTGGCATCCCGGGGCGGCTCGATTTCCAGGCTCAGCAAGCCCTCGGGGCGACTCAAGCGAATCCGGCTGGTTCCCGGTACAGCGCTGACCAGGATTGACCCCCCCGGAGCTTGTAAGGAACCCGTGTTAGCGACGCTGCCGGCCAACAGGGTGATGCTCCGGCCGGGGTTCACGGCTAGCGCTCCTGCATTGATCAGGCTGCCCGGTTGCACGAGGTCGAAGGCAAACTGGTGGGGAGGGCCGACTAGGGTGGCGTAGTCGTTGGGGCCTTGAGCCTCAAACCAGTGACCGTTGCCAAAGCCGATGCCCGTCGCCGTTGTGGCGAAGAAGTCCCCCGGGACATTGAGGCGAGCATCGGGCCCAAACACGATCCCGGCCGGGTTCATCAGGTAAAGATGGGCGGCATGGCCGCTCCCTTGCAGCAGGCCGTTGATCACCGAAGGATCGCCCCCCGTGACCCGGCTGAGGATGGTTTGCACGCCGGGCTGGGCGAGGAAGTCGGCGATCTGCCCGGCCTCCAGCCCAAACTGTTGGAAACTATGGAAAAGGTTGGCCCCATCCTGGGAGCGCGTGCCACCGTGGATGATGAAGGTCTGGCCGTTGACCGTGACTTGGGTTCCCGTCCCGGCGGCGGGCTGGATGGGCTGGCTGCGAGCCGCGAGGGGCAGCGTGAGGCTGGCGATCGCGCTCAACAGCAGGGCGCAAGGCCGGCGGTGGGCAAGCATCAATAACTTGTGCATGACCGTTGGCTTTATCAACATTGGCAAACCTTGGGCTGTAACCCGGATGAGACCAAGACTGAAGTTAGAATTGCTGGACAGGCTGAATGCTTCACGCCCTAAAGCCTGTCACCCCTGAGAGCCCTCAGGAGGTCTAGGTTCCATGCCTAGCCTAGGAGTGGGGGAACGAAATTTTACGCGGGATGTTGGTACTCCTTACGCTAAACCCTCACCCCAACCCCTCTC
>CAYNIP010000054.1:0-32454 GCA_964397305.1 uncultured bacterium | reverse complement strand
CCAACCCTGTCCGTTGCCTGAAATCGACAAATTTCAGCTCATTGTTAGGGTAATGCTGATTGACTGACAAAAGTTGGCTCTCCAGGAATTGTGGTGGAGGAAGGATAAGAGAGATACAAAATCTCTCAAGGTGGACTTGTCGAGCCCTTGCCACGTAAGGGTTTCAACCCTGAAAGCCTTAGCTTATCACCATAGATCCTGGAGAGCCCAAAAGTTTAGGGCCCTCACCCCTAATCCCTCTCTCAGCAGAAGAGCTGATCCATCCCTCCGGTTCCCTCGCCTCAGGGGGGAGAGCTGGGGGGGAGGCCCTCGCGTCACTGAGATGCACCCAAGTAAACATTGTTGAAAAAATATTGCGGTCTGGAGGCGGAAGGCTGGACTTGCTTAAAATAGGGAGTGTCCCTGGGGGTACGTCTCTCGCTCGTCCTTACTATTATTTTCGTCTGCCTATCCTGTGCTATGTCTCAGTTCTCTCTCGCAGCGATCGCCCTCCTCAGTTCCAGTGTCCTCTTAGCCAGCTTCACGGCGACACAAACCTGGAGCGATACGCCGTTCTTTGGCGATCGCGGCACCTTCTTCGCCGATGTCACGGGGGACGGCCGCGCCGACGCGATCGCCGTCAACAGCAGCGGTATCGTTGTGCGCCGCTCCATGGGGGCGGGGTTTGGGGGCAGCGAGGTCTGGACCTATGGCGGCTACTATGGCGATCGCGGCACCTTCTTCGCCGATGTCACGGGTAACGGCCGCGCCGATGTGATCGTGGTTAACGAAAATGGCATTGCCGTTCGCCGCGCCAACTGGACGAACTTTGACCCCAGCGAAACTTGGAGCGATACCCCCTACTACGGGGAGCGGGGCACCTTCTTCGCCGATGTCACGGGGGACGGCCTCGCGGATGCGATTGTGGTCAATAGCAATGGCCTTTCCGTGCGGCGGGCTGGCCAGCGGGGGTTCGGCTCGATCGAAACCTGGAGCGATCGCCCCTACTACGGCGAGCAGGGAACCTTCTTCGCCGATGTCACGGGGGACGGCCTCGCGGACGCGATCGTCGTCAATAACTACGGGATCACGGTGCGCCGCTCCCAGGGGAACCGCTTCGGCCCCAACGAAGATTGGACGAGTCAGGGCTATTACGGCGAGCAGGGAACCTTCTTCGCCGATGTCACGGGGGACGGCCTCGCGGATGCGATCGCCGTCAACCGCAATGGTATTGCCGTCCGCCCCTCCAACGGTCGCAGCTTTAGCCCAACCCAGGTGTGGAGCGAGACTGCTTATTATGGCGATCGCGGCACCTTCTTTGCCGATGTTACCGGGGGAGGCCGCGCCGAGGTGATCGTCGTCAACCACAACGGCATTGCCGTGCGGGTCGTGCAAGCAACCAACCAGCCCGGCGGCTTCCCGCGCCTGCCGCGATCGCCGCGTCGCTCGCGCTAGCCCCCCCCGTGCCCCCCCGTCTCGAGGCCCAAATTCCTGAGCTGCAAACGCGCCTCCTGGCTTGGTATGCCGCTCAGGGGCGTGACTTGCCCTGGCGGCGTGAGCGCGATCCCTACCGGATCTGGGTTGCAGAAATCATGCTGCAACAAACCCAGGTGAAGACGGTGCTCCCCTACTACCAGCGCTTCCTCACCGCCTTTCCCGAGGTGCAGACCCTCGCCCAGGCCGACCGCCAGCAAGTGCTCAAAGCCTGGCAGGGCTTGGGCTACTATCGCCGCGCCCACCACCTCCACCAAGCCGCTCAGCAGATCGTCCAGCAGCACCAAGGACAGTTTCCCACCGACTTTCAGCAGGCGATCGCCCTGCCGGGCATCGGTCGCACCACGGCGGGCGGTATTTTGAGCGCCGCCTTCAACCAGCCAGTTGCTATCCTAGATGGCAATGTCAAGCGGGTTCTAGCGCGGCTGCTAGCCCTACCTAGACCCCCAGCTCAGGCCACCGCCCAGCTCTGGCAGTGGTCCGAGCGACTCCTGGCGCGATCGCACCCCCGCGATTTCAACCAAGCCCTCATGGATCTGGGCGCGACCGTCTGCACACCCCAGCAGCCCCAATGCCCCACCTGCCCCTGGGTCAGCGCCTGCCAAGCCCACGCCCTTAACCTGCAACAGCAACTCCCTATGCGCCAACCTGCGGCTCCCCTACCCCACAAACACATCGGTGTTGCGGTCATCCGCAACCAAGCGGGGCAAGTCTTAATCGACCGTCGCCACGATGAGGGCCTGTTAGGAGGGCTCTGGGAGTTCCCCGGCGGCAAAATCGAAGCCGGGGAAACCGTCGCCGAGTGCATTCGCCGCGAGATCCGCGAAGAGCTAGCCCTCGACATTGAAGTGGGCGAGCACCTACTCACCCTGGAGCACGCCTACAGCCACTTCCGCGTCACCCTCTACGTCCACCACTGCCGCTACCTCGGCGGGGAACCCCAAGCCCTAGAATCCCAGGAAGTGCGCTGGGTCCCGGTAGCAGACCTAGACCAGTTCCCGTTCCCCAAGGCCAATGCCCAGATCGTGGCCAAGCTGCAAGCAGGTGGCTAGGACCGAGCATCTGAGTAAAATTTCGTCCACCCCCCGGCCTAGCGGGCCGACTGCACCAACATCGCCGTCCCGACTGTGATCCCAAAAACATTGGGCAACCAGGCCGCGGCCAACGGTGAAAGCGTGCCGACCAGACCCAGGGCCCCGGTGATGAAGAAGAGGACGTAATAGGAAAAGACCACGACGACACTGATCGCGAAGCTCGTCGCCCGGTTGGTGTGCTGGGGCCGAGTTCCCAGGGCTGCCCCCAGCAAGCCGAAGACAATACAGACAAATGGAAATGACATCTTCTGGTGAATGCGGACCAACAGCTTGCGGATTTGACCCTCATCGCCACTGAGTTTCAGCAGGTCCAGTTGCTCTCGAGCCTCAGCGATGTTCATCTCCGTGTTGTCCCGCAGGCGGCTGGCCAAGTCGATGGGAGTTCGCGGCAGTTGCAGTTGCTGGTGCTCAAAGCGGAGGATGTTCTGGAACGAGCCATCGGGAGACACGAGGTAGATGATGCCGTTGTTGAAGTCCCACTGGTTATCCCGAAAATTCCAGGCGGCCGATTGGGCCGTGACGATCTGATCCATGCCGTCCCGGGAGCGGTCGAGAATGGTCAGGCCCTGCATGTTGCGACCATCAAAGCGCTCAGCATAGAAGAGGCGTTTGAGTACAGTTTGCAGCTCGCCGCTTTCATCGCGCACCTTGTCGTATTCCGGATAGAAGATATTGCGCTCCTGGAAGGATGGTTTTTCTTCATTCAAGGCCCGCTCCAGGGAGATGGCGGCGCGGTAGTTGGCGGCCGGGACGACCATTTCGTTGAACAGGAAGGTGGTCCCCGTAACGATGATGCTGAGGATGATCGCCGGTAGAGTGAGCCGATAAACACTGACTCCCACACTGCGGAGAGCCACCAGCTCGCTGTCACTAGCTAGGCGGCTGTAGGTCATCAGCGTTGCCAGCAGCAGGGCGACGGGCAGGGCGTAGGCGACGAATTCGGGGAGCTTCAGCACCATCACTCGCAGGGCAACATCAATGGTGAGGCCGTACTCGGTGACGCGGCGCACAAGGTCAAAGACCATGCCCACGGCAACGCCGAGGGAAGAGAACAGACCGACGCCAAAGAGAAAGGGCGGCAAGAGTTCGCCGACTAAGTAGAGATCCAGGAGCGATAAGCCCAGGGAACGTGGGAGCGAGAGACCGAGTTTGGTAAACGCCATGAGTACGACGACTGAGAAGAGTAGGGGAGTGGGGGGAAGCCCTGGCCCGTTCTGTTTTATCCTACGGTAGCCTAGGGCGGGCCATCAATTGAGAACTAGAGCCGAATTAGGGTCTTGATTGCAACCCTAGTCAATCTGGTGCGCTTCCTCGCCCAGGGGCTAGGGCGGGCCAAGATTCGCCACGTCATGGTGGCGAGGCTCGGGGGTCGCCGGGAGCGGTTTAGACTTGGAAATCGTCCCCCAGATAATACTGTCGTACCAGGGGATTGTCGTACAGCTCTGGGGCTGTCCCGGAAGCGAGGATCTGGCCGTCCCGCATGATGTAGGCACGATCGACGATCGCCAAGGTCTCCCGGACATTGTGATCGGTGATCAAAATGCCGATGTAGCGATCGCGCAGCCCCGCCACCATTTTTTGAATCTCGGAGACTGCAATCGGGTCCACCCCGGCAAAGGGTTCATCGAGCAGGAGAAACTTGGGCCCATCGCGACTTACTGCCAGGGCCCGCGCCAGCTCCGCCCGTCGTCGCTCCCCCCCCGAGACTTGGGAGCCCTTGGTGTGGGCGACCTGTTGCAGGCGAAATTCGCCGAGGAGTTGCTGCAAGCGCTGCGATCGCTGCCCCGGCGGCACTTGTCCCTGCTCCAGCACCAAGCGGATATTGTCCTGAATGCTGAGGTTACGAAACACGCTCGCTTGCTGGGTCAGGTAGCCAATCCCCAAGTGCGCCCGCTGGTTGATCGTGAGACGGGTAATTTCTTCGCCGTGAAGCCAGACACTGCCCTGGTTTGGCTTGATCAGGCCGGTGGCGATGTAGAAGGTGGTGGTTTTGCCAGCGCCGTTCGGACCAAGCAGGCCGACGATCTCCCCCTGGGACACGGAGAGATTCACCCGGTTAACCACGACCCGTTTGCCGTAGAACTTGTGAACGTTGCGGAGGGCGATGGTCATCGTAGGGGCGTGATGGGGGGTAGAAAGTCGGCCGGCTCGCTGGTGGGTTCCTTAAAGGCCGGTTTGGGGTTAAAGGGCTGAGCCGGGGCGTTGGGATCGGCAACCTGGGGCGGAGCTTCGGGGTCAGCAATGATGTAGATGGACTCCACCTGTTGCGCGTCTGGGGGCGTGGCAATGAAGCGGCCCTCATCGATCAGGTAGGTAATCGTCTCGCCGCGCAGGCTGTTGCCTTCTTGCAACACGAAGACATTGCCCGTCATCACAATGCGATTTTCGCGGCTGAAATACTGGGCCTGGGCCGCCGTCGCCCGGATGCGGCGCGCGGGGTAGTCGATCTGCACATTGCCCCGGGCGGTGACAACGCCCGTAATCTGGTTGGCTTCTTGAATGTCGGAGCGCACGGTGATCGCGCGACCATCTTGAGCCTGCACCGCCGCCGGGGGAGGCCAGAGGGCGATCGCGCTGCTCACGGCAACCAGCAGTGCCCCGAATCCTGCCAAGCGAAACCGGATAGTGTTCATCAATAAGGCTGCCTCGCAGCAACGGACGGAATGAAGGCAGAGTCCCCAATTAGTCTATACAAGACGTAGAGCCTCCGGGCAAGTTTCGTCCCCCGGTCAGGAGGCCCCGACCCCTGGGCTGATTGCTGCTGTTCAGGACGCCGCCACCTCCATCCGGATGATCTGCGGTCGGGGCAGTTCTAAGCCCCGGCCCGCGTCCAGGAATGACACCAAGGCCTCGGGGCTGAGCTGTTGGAGTTCCTGCAACAATTGGCAACTGGTGGCGTGGAAGCGGTCGAGCTGAAGGCCGGCATGGGCCGGCAAATAGGCTCGTAGACGATAGGTTCCTTCCCCCAGGAGGATGACAGCCCCGTGCCAGTTCGCGTTCTCGAGGTGGTAGCAAGCCACCGCAATTTGCAAAATTCCCTGGTAAAAATTGCGCTCGGAGGGCTCCGCCTCCATCCAGATCGCTTCGAGGGTATCGTGACAGGCGTAGAAGTCGCCCTGGTTAAATTCCGCTAAGCCGCGTTGGAAATCAGCGTTCACGGTCCCTAAGCTGACATACTGGCGCGGACTTTGAGAATCTCCTCGGTCGAGATCGCCTGCTGCTCGCCCGCAAAGTCGTTTTCGGGGGTTAGGAACAGCATACAGTGGCACTCCTTGCGTTCGCGCATGGGTACACAGGGGCAATTCCAGTAGGTCGCCTTGACTTCAGCTTCCTTATCCTCGTAGTGACGGCAAGGGCAGAGGGGCGCGCCGAGTTCGTCTTTGTGACGCGCCAGACCCTCAATGACCACAGCCGTTACCGAAGGATCAACACAGAAGTAAGTATCCGTGCGCTTGGCATACTGTTCCGCGAATTTCTTCATCGCGGCGAGAGTTTTATCGTCGCCTTCGGTGTTGCCGTTTGCAGGAGCCATAACTGTAACGTTGAGCGTTTTAATACTGGACAAGCGGCCTCAATCTTATCGCAAAGTGACAGCAGGCGCGGTCTGTCGGATGGCAGAGTTGTAGGATAAGGGGGAGTCTCTGTTTCTCTAGGAGCCCAGACGATCATGGTGACAGCTTGGCTGCGGGGCCTCACGGGCCTGGTGCTACAGTCCAACTGCTTGCTGTGCGATCGCCCCCACAACGACTTACTTTGTCCCGCCTGTGAGCGGCGGTTACAGAGCTACCGCCGCCGTCAGCCGGGGGCCTTTTGGCAGGGCGACCTGCCGCTGTGGGTCTGGGGCCGCTACGGCGGAACCCTCAAGCAAGCCATTACCCGCTTGAAGTATGATCCCCAGCCGGAACTAGCTCGCTTCCTGGGTTTTTGGTTGGGGGAGAGCTGGCAGCAGTCCCCCCCTATTCCCCAGCGTCCCGTGCTGGTGCCGATCCCCATGCACGCCGACAAGCAGCGCCAGCGCGGATTCAACCAAGCGGAACGCCTCGCCCGCAGCTTCAGCCACTGCACCCAGCTCCGTCTCGCCCAGGGCCTGGAGCGCATCCGGGCCACGGAGGCCATGTTTGGCCTCAAGCCCGAGGAGCGGGAGCAAAACGTGGCCGCGGCCTTTCGCCTTGCCCCGGATTTTCAGCGCCGCCGCCCCCGTCAGCCCGTGCTGCTAGTCGATGACATTTATACAACCGGGGCGACGGCGCGCGCGGCCGCCCAGGTCTTGACCCAAGCCGGCATCACCGTCGCGGGGATCGCTGCCGTTGCCACAACCCGCGAGCACCCTTAAGATGTGGAGACTGTCTACGCTCTTTTGAATTAACTTCTTCCTATTTCATCGTGCTTGCCCGACTCAAACGCTTAACCTGGCAAGGCTTTCTGGCCAATACCATGGTGCGCTGGTGGATTGTTGGCCTCTTCTTCACCGGCCTCAATCTGCCCGTGTCTTGGGTGTTCAAAGACTTGCTGGCCTGGCCGGCCTGGCTGGCCACGTTGCTGGCCGCCGAGTTCTCCACCCTGCTACGCTTTTTTGTCAATGATCGCTGGGTCTTCGGCTTCCCCCGGCCGACGTGGCTGCGGCTGTGGCAGTATCACCTGGCGGTGGCCGGTAGTTTTGCGATTTGGTATGCGATCGCCAACCTCCTCTACTACAACTACGGGGAGCGCTTCAGTCAGTTCTTGGTCCAGGCTCTCAGCCCTTGGGCGGTGATGAGCTTGGAAGAAGCAGACACAACCGCCTTCCTTCTGGCCCAAATCGCTGCCACCTGTTGCTCTGTCGGCTGGAGCATGATTGCCAACTTCCTCTGGATCTGGCGCAAGCGGGGAACCCCCGACGCCAAGGCTCCGAAGCCTTAGCGTATCCTAGGGAGTCAATCATCCCTAGGTCTGGGATGAGTCGTAGATGGCAACAATCCCAGGCTCTCAGCCCGACAATCGGACGGACCATGATTGCGTTGGATTACTCTGGGGGATGAGGGAGCGCTGAAGCGCCACAACAGTAGTTGTCATAGATCGTAGTTGGGCTTTAGCCCGCTGGGGGAGCGCTGAAGCGCCACAACAGTAGTTGTCATAGATCGTAGTTGGGCTTTAGCCCGCTGGGGGAGCGCTGAAGCGCAACTACGGGGTTGGATGACTCTGAGACCTCTTGGCGCGGCGATCCTGCCTGGAATCACCGTGCCCAAGCCTTGCTACCATTGTTCTTGCTGGGGAGTGTCACCCGTTGCGGGTTCGGTGGGGCTGGAGCCAGCCTGCTGGGGCAACCAAATCTCGATGCGGGTTCTTCCCGGTTGGCTCTCGAGGCCGATCCGGCCCCCGTGGCGGTCGATGATGCGTTGAACGATGTTGAGCCCTAGGCCGCTGCCTTCGCCGGCTGGTTTGGTGGTGAAGAAGGGTTCAAAGGCCCGGGCTTGCACCTCGGGAGTCATGCCACAGCCGGAGTCGGTGAACCAAACGAGAATTTCTCCCGCTTGTGCTTGCCAGCCGATTTCTAAGCGACCGTGGCCGTTCATAGCTTGGATGGCATTGTGGATCAGATTCGTCCAGACCTGGATCAGTTCGTCGGGGTAGCACCAGAGGGGCGGAATGGCGCTGGCTTGCTCCACGACCTCAATCCCCTGTTTGAGTTGATTGTGATAGAGCTCGAGCACAGCAGCTACCCCCTCGGGGAGGGCGGCGAGGCGTTTTTGGCCGCTGGGATCGAAGTGGGCGTAGGTCTTCAGGGCAAAGACGACTTTCGCGGCCCGCTCCATCGCGCTGAGGATGTTGCGGCTGTTGCGGGGCAGGCGGGCGAGGTTGTAGAAGGTGGTGGCTAGGGTAGCGGCGATCGCCGGCTCCACACCTGTCAGCAGGGCCTGCCAGGTTGCCCCCAGGTCTACCACCCCGACATCAGCAAGCAATTCCCCGTAGTGCCTTGCGGAAGTCAACCCCAAGGCTTCCCACTGAGCGGCGATCGCCCGTTTGCGCTGACGGTGCTCCTGGGCAGCAACGGGGCGGGTCTGCTCCAGGCTCGTGGCGAGGAGTTGCCAAAAGACCGCCTGCTGCTCGGGACGGAGGTGGCGGTTGAGGTCTGGCAGGGCCGCAAGGCTGGCGCTTAAGGCCTGGGTCAGGTTGCCGGCGGCGGCTTTGATCGCCCCCAAGGGGGTGTTCAATTCGTGGGCCACCCCAGCCACCAGTTGACCGAGGGCGGCTAATTTCTCGGATTGGATTAGCTCGGCCTGGGCGGTCTGGAGCTGGGTGAGGGCCTGCTCCAGCTCGGCATTTTTCGCGTGCAGGGCGGCTTCGGCAGCCTTGCGATCGCTGATGTCGCGGATGATGAACAGGCCCTCATCCTCGCCGCTGGCTACGACTCGTACTTCTTCATATTGCCAGCGATCGCCCAGCCAGTTTTGCTGCTCGTAGGTCTGGCTCTGGCCGGTGGCCAGGGCCAGGCGGAGGTAATGGAGATGACGCTCGGCCACCTCGACCGGCACACTGTCGCGGATAGACTGGCCCACGGGCTGATGGGGCACAAGATCCACCAGCTCCTGGGCCTTCACATAGCCCAGGTAGGTGCCATCAGCCCGGACTCGAAAGAGGAGATCGGGAATGGCGCTTAAAATGGCGCGGTTCTGGGCTTCGCTCTGGCGCAGGGCGGTGGTCACTTGCTGGCGCGCCTTGATTTCCCGTTGGAGGGCGCGGGTGCGCTCGGTGACGGCCAGTTTTAGTTGACGCTGGTAATCGCTGAGCACCTGGGCCGCCTGCTGGCGATCGCGAATGTTGCGAAAGGTCAAGAGAGCGTAGCGAATCTGGCCCTGGTCCGCAAGAATCGGAGTGGCGGTCACTTCCAAGGGCACGCGGGTGCGCCCGACGGGCACTTCCACATCATCGACACAGACAGCCTCCCCCGCCAGGGCCCGCAGAATCGGCAAGGCTTGGGCGGGGTAAGGCCTATCCGTACCGGCTTGATAAAGTTGGTAGTGGCAGGTGCGGGGCGCGCGGGTTGCCTCGAGGCCGAGCAACTGGCGAGCCGCTGGATTGAGGTAGAGGGCTTCGCCGCTGGCGTCGTGGAGGGAGATCGGGACCGGCAACCGATCAAAAAGCTGAGACCACGGGGGCTCCTCGGCCTGGGGCGGAGGGCTGGCGGGCGTGAGCGCGGTCAACTGGGCTTGGAGTTGGGCGACTTGGTGGCGGAGGGCCCGATGCTGGCGGTCTTGGGCCCAAAAGCTGCTGACGAGCAACCCACTGCCCAGGGCACTGCTGCTGAGGCTGAGGCCGAGCCACACCGAAGGACGCTGACCGCTGAGGAAGGCGAGCAGGAAGCCCAGGGCGATCGCCCCGCCGCCGCCGATCTGAGCCCAGGGTTGCCAGCGATTCACGAGTCCATAACCAGGGAACGGTCACGGTTGAGGGGTTCAACCTGGCGGCCAAGGAGCCAGTAGGTGGCGATTTCACCGCGCCCGCGCACGGTGATCGTACCTCGTTGCTCGCACTGGAAGCGATCGCCCAACTGCTCATGGGTGGCGGCTGTGATCTGGATGCGACCGGCCTCTCCCTGGGACTCCATGCGTGAGGCGATGTTCACTGCATCCCCCCAGAGATCGTAGATGAACTTCTTCGCGCCAATCACCCCAGCGACGACGGAACCCGTATGAATCCCGATCCGCATCTGCAAGGGGCGATCGCCCCGCAGTTCCCGCAGGCGCTCGGTGCGGGTGCGGGTGATCGCGGCCTGCATTTCCAGGGCCATTTCCGCGACGGCGATCGCGTGATCCACTTGAGCGGTAGGGACGCCGCCGACCACCATGTAAGCGTCGCCAATGGTCTTGATTTTTTCCAGTTGGAACCGATCCGCGAGGCGGTCAAACTCGGAGAAAATCTGGTTGAGCAAGTTCACGACTTCGATCGGCGTCATTTGGGCCGCCAAGGGAGTGAAGCCCACGATGTCGGCAAACAGGATCGTGGCCTCATCGAACTGTTCCGCAATCGAGCCCGGTTGCTGCTTGAGCCGTTCGGCGATCGGGCGGGGCAGGATGTTGAGCAGCAGACTTTCCGATTTTTGCTGGGCCACCCGTAGGGCCAGCTCCGCCCGTTTGCGATCGCTCACATTCCGGACAATGAACAGGGCTTCGTCAGGACCACTGACCACCACTCGCACCTCTTCATACTGGGTGCGATTTTGGGCCGTCACTTCCTGCTCATACACCTGGGGAGCACCCGTGGCCAGAGCCTGCTTCAGGTGCTTGAGGTGGCGCAGGGCGATCATCGGCGGCAAAAATTTGCGGAGGTGCTGTCCCACGGGATCATAGCCGGGGGGCAGCAAGTCAGCAAACTCATGGGTTTTCACATAGCCGAGATAAATGCCATCGGCGCGAACCCGGAACATGAGATCGGGAATGGCGCGCAAGATCGCCTGGTTGCGCTCTTCGCTCGCTTGTAGAGCTTCCGCGGCCAGTTTGCGCTCCAGCTCGCCGCCGGCCCGGGCCGCGAAGATTTCCAGGATGAGGTCCGTCTGGCGATTACGCTCCATCGGCTCCACATCCATGAGCACGATGTACCCAATCACCGCCTGTTGGCTATCCCGTAACGGCAGGCCCCAGTAGCTCTCCACCCCCAGGGCCGCCAGCCCCGCATCCTCGGGAAACTGGGCTTGGGCCTCCCGCAGCCAGACCTGCTCCTCCCCGGCCAAGAGTCCGGCCCCGAGGGCCCCCGTCAAGCGATAGGCGTGCTCGGCCTGCAACCTGTGGTCATCCCACAGGGCCAGCGCTTCAGGCGGAGCGTCCTTGTCCGGCAGGAAGCGGCCGATGAGCACATAGCGAACCCCCAGGGCCTGGGCTAAGGCGTGGGCACAGGACTGAAAGAACTCATTACCGGAGACCTCCGCCGTGCCTTGGGCGATGAGTTGGAGGGCATCTTCCCGCTGCTTGCGCTCGCTGATGTCGCGGGCCACGAGGATAGCGCGCTCCCGATCCAGGGGGGAAATGCTAGCCGCCAGCCAGAGAGTTCGCTCCCCTCGCTTGACGTAGTATTCAACATTCTGGGTGGCCTGCTCGTCCAGGGCCGCTTGCACCGCCGCCAACAGGCGATCGGCCAAGGGCTGGGGCATGATGTCGTGGAGGGTGTAGCCCACGATCTCCTCGGGGGAACGAGTGAGGCTGGTGGTGCGGGTGGGGAGGATCTTGAGGCAGCGGCCCTGGCGATCGCGCACCAGCACTAAGTCGGTCATGGCTAGGAGGATGGCGCTCTGCTCAACCTCAATCTGCTTGTGCTGCAAGACCGTTCCCAGTTGGGCGGCGATCGCCACCGCCAGATCGACGGAGCGCTGCTGACTCTCCGGAGAAGCAAACGAGTCATCCGCCCGGCGAAAAAAGATCACCACCGCCAGCACCGTGGGCTGAGTCTGGCTGCCCTCCGGGGCGGGGGCAACGATCGGCACTCCCAGCTCAGCCCCCAAACCGGCCTGCTGCATCGCCGGTTGCCGCACACTGTCCCCCGGAACCAACCGGCTCAGGTCGTTGATAAACTCCGGTCGCGCCGTAGCCCAGACCCGGCCCGCCAGGCCCTCCTGCCGCTGGCGGTGGCTCCGGACGCTGAGGGCGCGGAAGCTGGCCAGGGCCTGGCGATCGCTCCCATACCAAATCGGCGCACAGACCAGCACCTGGCCCGTGGAGTCCGGCAGCCAGGCCTCCGCATAGCTCCAGCCGCTCGCCTCGCTCACCTGGGTCAAGGCGACGGCGAGGGCTGCTTCAAAGTCAGGGGCGGCGGCGATCGCCTGGGTAATCCGCAGCAGCAGGCGCGTTTCTTCCTCAGCCCGCTGGCGCTTCAGTTCTTCCTGGTGGGTGGCGAGAAACTTGCCCAGGCTCTCGGCCATGAGTTCCACCAGTTCACACTCTTGGTCACTGAAGGGCTGCTCCCGAGGCGCGAGGGCGGCAAAACCCAGGGCGCCGTAGAGCTGGCCGCTGACCCAGAGGGGTGTCCCCAAGTGAGCCCCCAGGGGCCAGGGCAGCTTTGCCGTGGCCTGGTGGCTATTGTGCTCAGCGGTCGTACTCAAGTGGGCCAGGGTGCTACTGGCATCCATCGCGGCCAGGAGGCGCTCGGCCGGCAGCTGGGGTGGCAGATTATCGCTCGCCTCCAGAGACCAGTGATCTCCCTGAACACGACTGAGCCAAGCCAATTCCAGCCCAAAGAGCTGGCAGCCTGTCTGCAAGTAATCGGCGTAGCGAGCGGCGAGGCTGGGGTATGGAGTCGTATCGAGGCGGTGGAGTTGCTTGAGGCTGGCACTGAACTGGTGCAATTGTTGTTGGGCTGCCGCGCGCTCCCGGACCTCTGCTTGCAGTTGCTCATTCTGCTCACTGAGCTGCTCTTGCAGGCGGCGCATCGCCAACTGATTCTCGACTCGGGCGAGGATCTCCGCCTTCTGAAAGGGCTTGCCAATATAGTCCGCGCCCCCGACTTCAAAGGCTTTCACCTTGTCGGCTGCGTCCTCTAGGGCGCTGAGGAAAATCACGGGCACGTCCCGGGTGCGCTGATTGTTTTTGAGGTGCTGGCAGACCTCGTAGCCGCTGAGGTCGGGCATCATGATATCCAGCAAGATCAAGTCCGGCGGCTGGGCGATCGCCCCCGAAAGGGCTAGGGTTCCATTGATCGCGGAGCGCACACGATACCCCGCCCGAGTCAGCAACTCGGCTAGCAGGCGCAGATTCGCCGTTGTATCATCAACGATCAGGATGCTGGCTGGAGACATCGCAACGTTGCGCTGAGGTATCACGCAACTCTGTTTAGGAGCGGTTCTCTTGTCAATCTTAGGCGTGATCGCTAGTCCCTGCCACTGTTCGCCCGGGGTTTAATTTATCCGGTGAAAGAATTTGCCCGAGGGAGCGGGGAGCTGAAACCAGCGGCTACCGGCCCTGATGACCCCCTAGGGGAGGCCGGCCGCCTTCCCGCGGCCCTCGGGTCCGAGGTGTGGGTAAAGATGAGGATTTTGATTACAAAATATTAAGGATTCACAACAGAGGCGATCGCCATGCCTCACAATGTTTCCGGAAGGTCGCTGCGTAAGCCAGACAGCGTCTCAGTTAGCTGGTGCTACGCCCAGCGACCGGTGATTATTAGAAAGCCAGTTTTTACAAAATATCTGGTCTGCTCTTTTCTGGAGGAATCCACGCCCATGAGTATTGTCACGAAATCGATCGTGAATGCGGATGCTGAGGCTCGTTATCTCAGCCCCGGTGAACTGGATCGGATCAAATCTTTCGTCACCACGGGCGAAGGCCGCCTGCGGATTGCCCAAACCCTGACCGAATCCCGCGAGCGCATCGTCAAAGAAGCTGGTGATCGGATGTTCCAACAACGTCCGGATGTGGTCTCTCCCGGGGGCAACGCCTACGGTGAAGAAATGACCGCTACTTGCCTGCGCGACATGGACTACTACCTGCGCCTTGTCACCTACGGCGTGGTGGCTGGGGACGTAACCCCGATCGAAGAAATCGGTTTGGTGGGCGTGCGCGAAATGTACCGGTCCCTGGGCACACCGATCGAAGCGGTGGCTCTGAGCGTGCGCGCCATGAAGGATGTGGCAATGGGCATGATGTCGGCTGAGGATGCTGCGGAAGCGGGCACCTACTTCGACTACGTTGCCGGTGCAATGCAGTAAGCCACGAAGCGGTTCGCCGCTTTCGTTCCAACGTACACCCTGGTGTACTCCTGACATTCATCACTAGAGGCTTAAAGAAATCGACCATGCAAGACGCAATCACGGCTGTTATCAACTCTGCTGACGTTCAGGGCAAGTACCTCGACGGCTCAGCGATGGATAAGCTCAAGAGCTACTTCCAAACCGGCCAACTGCGCGTGCGCGCCGCGAGCGTGATCAGCGCTAACGCCGCTAGCATCGTGAAAGAAGCAGTGGCGAAGTCCCTGCTCTACTCCGACATCACCCGCCCCGGCGGCAACATGTACACCACCCGTCGCTATGCCGCGTGCATCCGCGACTTGGACTACTACCTCCGCTACTCCACCTACGCGATGCTCGCTGGCGACCCGTCGATCCTCGACGAGCGCGTGCTCAACGGCCTGAAGGAAACCTACAACTCCCTGGGTGTGCCCATCGCGGCTACCGTGCAAGCGATCCAAGCGATGAAGGAAGTCACCGCTAGCCTGGTGGGCCCTGACGCTGGCAAGGAAATGGGCGTGTACTTCGACTACATCTGCTCCGGCCTGAGCTAGGCTTGCGGGTTGTCCCTGACTCTAGGCAGTAGCCCCTTGGTTCGGGAGTTTAGCGAGGGAGTGCTAGGGTGTTGCAGGCTGATCGACTGGATCGGTTTTGACCCGCTAGTGCTGACTTGGCGAACTCCCGAACTCTGTTTTAGGGCGCGCGAGTCGGACTTGAGCCTACGATTGATAAAACAGGATTAGAAGCACGGGAGAGATGAATCGATGCGTATGTTCCAAGTGACCGCTTGTGTGCCGAGCCAGTCTCGCATTCGCACCCAGCGGGAGTTGCAAAACACCTACTTCACCAAGCTGGTTCCCTACGACAACTGGTTCCGGGAACAGCAGCGGATTATGAAAATGGGCGGCAAGATCGTCAAGGTTCGCTTGGCCACGGGCAAGCCGGGAACGAACACGGGCTTGCTGTAGCCCTAGGCGGCTGATTGGTCCATTGTTTACGGAGGCTGGTGTCCAGCCTCCGTATTCTATGGCGGCCTCGGGGGCGATCGCCTGCCGCACTTTTGACCGTTAGCCGCTAGATTAGGGTCAGAGCCTTCAGGGGTGCGTTCGCCATTTGTTGCCTGCCTACCCATTGCCGTCACTCCATGTCTGTGCCACCCTCGAACCCTCCCCCACTGTCAGTAGCTGACACTTCTGGCAGCCCTTGGGCAACTGATTTCGCCACGCTGCTGGCTGCCCAAGCTCCGGCGGCCTTCGTGCTGCTCGATCACCAACTCCGCATCCAGGCCGCGAATGAGCGCTGGCTCGCAGACCATCAATACACCCAGGTTCCTCAGGGCCGCCCCTATCTCGAGAGCTGGACGGACCCGCCCCTCAGTTGGCTCACGACCTTGCAGCGCGGCCTCACGGGGCAGGAAGTTACCCATCCCCCCGTGCGGCTAGCCCCGTCTCAGGGGCGTCAGGGTTGGGTGCAATGGCAAGCCCAGCCTTGGCGTCGGCCCACGGGCGAGATCGGGGGTCTCCTGCTCGCCCAGACTCTGCACACCGATCCCCAGGAACCGGCCACAACCTGGGGCGATCTGTTCAGCACCGAGCGTCAACAGACGGAGGCGGCTCTCCAGTCCAGCAAGCGCTATTACCAAACCCTGGCGGAGACGGCCCCTGTGGCCATTGTGAATACCGATGCCAGCGGCCATTGCATCTATGCCAATCAGCAGGCCTGCATCTTAACCGGTCGCAGTAGCCAAGCCCTGCAAGGCCTGCCCTGGTTGCAGGTGATCGCTCCGGCGGATCGCGCCCGCGTCCAAGGGGAATGGCAGGCGGCGGCTCAGTCGAGTCACCTCTTTCAGTCCGAGTTCCGTATCCAGCGCCCCGAGGGCTCCCAGCGCTGGGTCTATGCCCAGGCTCAGGCGATCCTGGAGTCCCCGCCAGCCAGACGCGCGAGCGGTTACGTGGTCACCTGCACCGATGTCACGGATCGTAAGCAGTTTGAGCAGGCTCTGGCCCAGAGCGAGGCCCGCAACCGCGCCATTATCGCCGCGATTCCCGATCTCATGATCCGGATCGACGCCCAGGGCTACTACCGCGATTACATTGTGTCGCGCCATTTCCCGGAGCCGCTGGAGCGCGATCGCCTCGGCAAACACGTTACCGAGATTCTGCCACCGGAGCTGGCCACTGAGGTGCTGCAAGCCATGCAGCAGGCCCTAGCCACCGGGGAAACTCAGGTATTCGAGACCCAGTTGGTGGCGGCTGACCACCGCTACTACCAAGAGATTCGCGTGGCGGTCAGCGGCCCGGATGAAGTGCTGATGATCGTGCGGGACCTCACGGACCGCCAACAGGCGGAAGCGGCGCGGCATCGTTTCCAGCAGGCGGTGGCCAGCGCCAGCGATGCGATCGTGATCGCGGACACCAGCGGCCGCGCCCTCTACCTTAACAGCGCTTTTAGCCAGCTCTACGGCTACCCTGACTTGGCTAGCCTCACGGCTCGGGGCGGCCTCGCGGCCACCTTTACCGATCCGGATGCCCTGCTGGGCCTCTTCAGCACCGTGCTCGCCGGTCGCACCTGGAGCCATGAGGTTGAACAGTGTACCGCTCAAGACCAGTCGTTGCAGGTCTTATTGCGGGCCAGCCCCATCCAGAACCCGAAGGGGGAGGTGGTTGGCTTTACGATGCTGGCCACGGACATCAGCGAGCGCAAGGCCCACGAGGCCCTCCTGCGACAGCGGCAACGCTACTCCGCCGCCGTGGTGGAGGTGCAGTGTCACTTGCTCAGCGATGGCGATCGCCGCACCAACTATCAACCCCTCCTCTCCGTTCTCGGTCAGGTCAGCGGCGCTAGCCGAGTCTACATCTTTGAGAATCACCACGATGCCCAAGGCCGCCTGCGGATGAGCCAGCGGGCCGAGTGGTGTGCCCCCGGCATTGCGCCACAGATCCATGAGCCCCTGCTCCAGAACCTGCCCTATGCCGAGGCAGTCCCCCGCTGGGCCGACCACTTGGCGGCGGGCAACGTGGTGGCGGGCCCCGTGTCCACGCTTCCCCCCGAGGAGCAGGTGCTCTTGAGCGCGCAAGCGATTCTGTCCATCCTCGTATTACCGATCTTTGTCAGCGGCCAGTTCTTCGGCTTCATTGGCTTTGATGACTGCCAGACAGAGCGCCCGTGGGACTCCGCGGACATCGATCTGCTGCAAGCGGTGGCGGCGGCCCTCGGTCTCTGGCACGAGCGCCGCCAAGCAGCGGCAGCCCTACGTCAGCGGGCCGCCCAGGATCAACTCCTGGGCCGGATCTCGCGCCAGTTCCTCAATCGCGATTTCGACAGCGCCCTGCGGTACGCCCTGCGAGCGGTGGGGCGCTTCAGTCGCAGCGATCGCGCCTACGTCATCCGCTATACCAGCGACCAGCGCTTTTTTTCCTGCACCCACGAGTGGTGTCGCCATGGCCTTGAGGCCTGCATAAACGAGTTGCAGCAGCAGCCCACGGACACCCTGCCTTGGCTCTTCAGCCAGTACCGCCGGGGTTATCCCGTGATTGCCAATACCCTCGACGATTTACCACCCGACGCCCAGGCGGAACGGGCCTTATTTGAACAAGAGCAGATCCAATCCATCTTGGCGATTCCCCTACTCCAGGGAGAGCGGGTGCTGGGCTTTGTCGGCCTCGATGCGGTCCAGAAACCCCGGTCCTGGACCAGCGAAGCGCAACGCCTGCTGCGGCTGCTCGGAGAAATGATCGTGATCAGCGAAGCCCGCCAGACGGCCGAAACGGCCCTGCGCCAGTCCGAGGCCCGCCTGCGCCAGCAAACCCAGGATCTGGAAGCGGCTCTCCACGAACTCCGCCGCACCCAAGCCCAATTGGTGCAGACGGAGAAAATGTCGAGCCTGGGGCAACTGGTGGCGGGGGTTGCCCACGAGATCAATAACCCCGTGAACTTCATCTACGGCAATATCAGCCACGCCCAAGACTACACCCGCGACTTGATTCACTTGGTTAATCTTTACCAGCAGCACGCTCCGTCTGCCGAACCCGTGATCGCTGAGGCGATCGCCAACCTGGATCTTGAGTTCCTCATCGACGATCTCCCCAAGATCCTGGACTCCATGCAGGCCGGCGCGGATCGCATCAAGGACATCGTGGCCTCCCTGCGCAACTTCTCCCGCATGGATGAAGCCGCCATGAAGGCCGTCAACATCCACGACGGGATCGACAGCACCCTGACGATCCTGCACAACCGGATCAAGGGCTCGGCCCACCATCCCGGTGTGGATATCGTCAAGGCCTACGGCGAATTACCCCTGGTGGAGTGCTACGCGGGGCAACTGAACCAGGTTTTTATGAACATTCTCAGCAATGCCCTGGATGCGTTGGAGGAGCGCGATCGCCAGCGCTCCCTCGAGGACTGCTGCACCCACCCCAGCCAAATTACGATTCACACCGCCCAAACGGCGGACGACTGGATCGAGATCCGGATTCGCGACGACGGTCCTGGCATTCCCCCGGAGATCCTGCCGCGCCTCTTTGACCCCTTCTTCACCACCAAACCGATCGGCAAAGGGACTGGCCTGGGCCTATCGATCAGCTACCAGATCGTCACGGAGCGCCACGGGGGCCGCCTAGACTGCACCTCCACCGTAGGGGGCGGGACAGAATTTGTGATCACCATTCCCGCTCACCAAAGGAACGGTTAGCGTGGCACCCCGCCGAGGGGGAGCAGCCCCCCTGGGCCAGGCTCGCCCGGCCTCCCGGGCCCCGTCTCGGGAGACGCTTAGGGCAACGAGGTGGGGAGACGGGGCCCCGTCGCGCTAACGGGTGGGCTATACTCACCGCTAGACTGGATTGCAAACCGGATCGATTGGGGGAGTAGCTTCGATTACCAGCAACAAGCGTTAGCCGTGCTCGCCGCTGGATCGATGCCCCCCAGACCGATTTGATCGTGCAGGGTTTAGCCGCCCTGTCTCTGAAAGCGGGTCAATTCCCGGCCGCCCTCGCGACCTACCAGCAAGCGCTGGCCGCTGATGATCAACCGGGGCAGACCTTGGGCTACACCGACGATGCCAGGGAGGTGGCCCGGATCTGGCAGGGCCTAGCCCAGGCCTACCAAGGCCAGGGGGACTGGGAACAGGCTCTGCTAGCGTATCAGCGAGCCTTGGAGCTGAGTCGGGCAGCCCAGAACCTGGTGCAGCAACTGGCGGTCCTGGAGCAGTGGGCGGCGGCGGCCACGGCGGGCGATCGCCCCCAGCTCGCCCAAGACCTGCGGCAGCAAGCCCAGGCCCTGCGTCAACAAGAAGCGTTCGGCCCCTGGCGCTTTTAGCCCTGCTCGCTCTGGTGACTTTCTAGCCCTGCTCCTGTTATCTCCCTGAATCCCATGCGAATCCTGCTCTATTCCTACAATTACTACCCGGAACCGATTGGCATTGCGCCGCTGATGACGGAGCTGGCAGAAGGCCTAGTCGCGCGCGGGCATGAGCTGCGGGTGGTCACGGCCATGCCCTGGTATCCCCAAAGCCAAATCTATGCCGGCTACCGGGGGAGGCTGTACCGGACGGAAACGCGCAACGGCGTCAAGATTCAACGCTGCTATGTGCGGGCGAGTACCCAGCGCAGCTTTTTGAACCGGGCCCTGTTTGAACTCAGCTTTATGACCCTGAGTTTTGTCCAGGCCTGGCGGGGCTGGCGGCCGGATGTGATCTTGCTCACGGTTCCGGGGTTACCGGTGGGGATTCCGGCCTCGCTGCTGGGCTGGCTCTACCGCTGCCCGGTGGTGCTCAATTTGCAGGACATTCTGCCAGATGCTGCCGTCCATGTGGGCCTGCTGACCAGCCGGACGGCGATCCGGATCTTCTCGGCCCTCGAGCGCTACAACTACCGCATGGCAACCCAGATCGCTGTGATCGCGACGGGCTTCCAGGAAAATTTGCTCGCGAAGGGCGTGCCGGCCCCCAAGATCACGATCATTCCCAACTGGGTCGATGTGGATTTCATCCGCCCCTTGCCTCGGGAGGAAAACGAGTTTCGCCGGGAGCAGGGGCTGGGCGATCGCTTTGTTGTCCTCTACTCGGGCAATATCGCCCTCACCCAGGGGCTGGAAACGGTGATCGATGCGGCGGTGCTGCTGCGCGATCGCCCGGAGATTGCGATGGTCATCGTTGGGGAGGAGCGGGCCCTCGAACGCCTGCGAGCCTACTGCCACGAGCGGGGGGCTGAAAATGTAGTGCTGCGTCCCTTTCAGCCTCGGGAGAAACTGCCGGATCTGCTGGCCGCCGCTGACATTGGCCTGGTGGTGCAGAAGCAAAATGTGATCGCCTTCAATATGCCCTCGAAGATTCAGGTACTGCTCGCCAGTGGCCGCCCGATCATCGCCTCGGTCCCGTCTGAGGGCACAGCGGCTCAGGCCGTGCGGGCCAGCGGCGGCGGCCTCGTGGTTCCCCCGGAAGATCCGGCCGCCCTGGCCCAGGCAATTCGGGACCTGCACGGCGATCGCGATCGCCTCCAGGCCCTGGGAGCCGCCAGCCGCCAGCACGCGATTGAGAATTATGCGTTTCAGACGGCCCTCGACCGCTATGAGGCGCTCTTTGCCAAGGTCCTGGGGCGCTGAGCTAGGATAGATAGGTCCCGCCTGGGCTGGGTGGGAGTTCGCTGGAGACTCGATGACGGTTCGTGGCGATTCAGAGAACAACCCGGGAGAGCCGATGCGCGATCGCGTCCTAGCTTGGCTGGCCGACCATGGACCCGCCCAGCGTCAACAGCACATTCTCGGGGTCGAGGGCCTGGCGGCGGCCTTGGCGCAGCACTACGAGCTGCCGGTCCCCAAGGCTGCCCAAGCGGGTCTCCTCCATGACTTGGCGAAGTATTTCAAACCCCAGCAGTTGTTGGCGATCGCCGCCGCCGAGGGCTGGGAGCTAGACCCGATCTTGCAGGCCAACCCCCACCTGCTCCACGCCGACGCCAGTGCTGTGGTGGCCCGCGACGAGTTTGGGGTGCAGGATGCTGAGATTCTAGCCGCCATCCGTGACCATACCCTCGGCCGCCCGGAGATGAGCGACCTCAGTTGCGTGGTCTATATCGCCGATGCCCTAGAGCCGACGCGCGGGGACTCGCCGGACCTGGTAGCTTTGCGCCACCTCTGCTGGGAAAATTTGGCCCAGGCGGTCTGGCGAGTCGCAGACCATAGCCTGCACCACCTGCTCGCGACCCGCCGGGTGATCCACCCGCGCACCGTGCTCACCCGGAACTGGGCCCTAGCCCGAGCCCAAAGTCAGCAGAAGTCTGAGGTCAGCAGTTAGAATTTTAAGAACTCGGCCGGTTGCTCCAACGGGCTGAAGCTCCCAAACTTCTCAAACTTTTTACCCCACTACCTGGAAGACTGCATGACCGATCGCCCCCTCACTGCCCCCGAGGCCCGCTCCCGCTCTGCGGCCGACAGCCGCCGCCTGATCGCCGCGATCGCCACCGCCGCTGAGGATCGTCAGGCGGGGGACTTGGCGATTCTGGATGTAACGGGCGTGTCCTACCTCGCCGACTACTTTGCGATCGCCACGGGCTTTTCTAAAGCCCAGGTGCGGGCGATCTGCGACGCGATTGAACAGCAGGTCGCAGACCAGTGTGGGGTCCTGCCCCTACGCATTGAGGGCAAGACGGAGGGCAGTTGGGTGGTGCTGGACTATGGCGATGCGATCGCCCACATCATGCTGCCCAGTGAGCGTGAGTTTTACAACCTCGAGGCCTTCTGGGGCCATGCCCAGCGCCTCGAGTTGACGGCCTTGCTCGGAGAGTGACCCTATGCAACCCCTGCCCCTTTCGGTCTGCCCCGTTCCCGAAGAACAACAGCCCCTCAATGAATACCTCCAGCTCCGGGAGGCTTGGCCTTTTCGCTGGACCGTGCAGCCGCCCTTGCCCTTTGCCCGGAAACTTTTGGGGGTTTGGTTCGCCGGCTGGGCGATCGCGGGGCCGATTGCCGCCGCCAGCTTTTCCCCCCTCCAGGCCCCCTGGCGATTTTTGTTAGCTGGGTCGGGGGGCTCTGCCCTCTTCTTGCTGCTGCTGCTGGCGCGCCTGTACCTGGGCTGGTGGTACGTGCGCGATCGCCTGAATCAGGCTACAGTGAGCTACGAAGAATCTGGCTGGTACGATGGCCAAACCTGGCCCAAGCCGGCGGCGATACTGACGCGCGATCGCCTCGTCGTCACTTACCAGATCACGCCGATCCTGGGTCGCCTCAAAACCACACTGCTGTTGATTCTTGGTAGCCTGAGCTTGGGCAGCAGTCTCTGGCTGCTGGTTCCCTGAGCGCTGCCACCCCTCCCCCGTTCACTCTTTCCCCAAGCGCGCATGACTCGCGGCCTACGACACCACACCCCTGAACTGCAAGTCCATCTCCTGCGAGAAGGCATTATCGAATCCACCCACCACGTCGCCGCCGTCGTCTGCGATGGCCGCGGCCGGTTGCTCTCCGGTGCGGGTCAGGCAGAACTCAGCACCTTCATTCGCTCCGCTTTGAAACCCTTTCAAGCCCTAGCCGTGACGAGCACGGGCACGATGGAGCGCTATGACCTGACGGATCGCGACCTCGCGATCATCTGCGGCTCCCACAAGGGCACGATTGAGCAAGCCCGCCAAGCCTTTAATGTGCTCTGGCACGCTGACATTGAAGCCGACTGCCTCCAGTGCCCCACCCCCGAGGGCAAAACCAGCCCCCTCCAACACAACTGCTCGGGCAAACACGCTGGAATGCTCGCAGTCTGTCATCAGCGCAACTGGCCTTTGAACACCTACCTTCATCGATCCCATCCAGTGCAGAAGCTGATCATGGACAAAATCGGCGAAATGCTTGCGATGCCCGGCGAAGAACTGGTGCGCGCCCGGGATGACTGCGGTGCGCCGACCTATGCCATGCGCCTGAGCCAGATGGCGACCCTCTACGCTCAGCTCGCCTCCGGGGATAATCTTGACCTAGAGCGAATTCTGCGGGCCATGATCTACCACCCGGTCATGGTGGCGGGCGAAGGGGCCTTTGACACGGAGTTGATGCGGCTGACCGAAGGGGAGCTGGTCAGTAAGTCCGGGGCTGAGGGCGTCCAATGCCTGGGCCGGGTGGGCGAGGGCATGGGCCTGGCGATTAAGGTACGGGACGGCTCCAAGCGCGCCAAATACGCCGTCGCGATTCAGATCCTCAAGCAACTGGGCTGGCTCAGCCCCTCCGTGGCTGAGACCCTGGCGGAACAGTTTATCCGCATTGATGAGTACAAGCGCCTCGAAATTACCGGGGAGCTAACCCTGGTCTAGGGGCGCTATTCTAGGGGCTCGGAGGCGCTGGCCGGGACCAGGGCCCGGTCAGCGCCCAGAACAAACTCTCACTCCAGCTTGCTCGCCGCAGAAATCAGGGTTTTAGCAACGCGGCCAAGGCTTCTGCGCTCGCTCAGTAGCGCTCTGTCCCCACTATTGAGATGAAACGGAGAGGATGCGGGAGCCCTGTTTGAGCACTAGCCCTCTGGTGTGATTCCGGGAAATTCCCACGAATTTCCGCCATGACAGCCGACGCAACATCAGCGTTGCACCCCGATCTGACCGAGGAGAGAGACAGCGCAACTACACGTAGAAGCTCAGCCCATCAAAAAAGCGACTTATTCTTGCTCCGGCTTCGGCTCGGTTCCCGGCCCAATCTGGGTCTCAGTCTCCCGGGGCGGGAAGGATTGCTCCGTGTGCCAGATGGATGAGCCCGGTTCATGGGGGCGGTTGAGGCGGAGGGAGAGGCCAAAGCCGACCCCCGCCGAGGCGGCGATCGCCCCCGTCATCAGCAGGGCCCCCGTGGGAAACTTAGGCTTACGGCGGCGGGAACCTGAAGCTACCTGAGAGCGAGCTATGGGGGCGGTTGTCCGGGCGGGGGTAGCCTTCGCGGCAGCCGGGTGGCCGGCCTCGAGGGGAGAAGCCGAGGGCTCCAGTTCATCCAGCGGCAAACGCACCTGGGCCTCCCGCAACTCTGCGGCCAGTCGAGCTGCTTCCACCTGCCGCTGGCGCTCCGCCTCGAGCTGAGCGTGACGGTCTGCGTCCTGCCGCTCGATTTCTAAGCGAGCCTGGCGTTCCGCTTCCTGCCGTTCCGCCTCTAAACGAGCTTGCCGCTCGATTTCCAAGCGAGCCTGGCGCTCGGCTTCTTGCCGTTCTGCCTCTAAACGGGCTTGGCGCTCGGCTTCCTGCCGTTCTGCCTCTAAACGGGCCTGCTGTTCGACTTCTAAGCGAGCCTGGCGCTCGGCTTCCAGACGGGCTTGGTGCTCGGCTTCCCAGCGGGCCCGTTGCGCCGTTGCTTGGCGTTCGGACTCGAGACGCTGCTGGCGATGGTGGGCCAGTTGGGCTTGGCGCTCGGCTTCTAGGTGCTGAGCAACGCCGGGGGGCAGGGAGAGCAGCTCGAGCCAAGTTTGGGCAGTGGGCGGGCGCAACTCCGGGGCGATCGCCAAGCCGCGACAGGCGGCCACCTTGACAGCCGCGCTCACCCCCGCCGGAAACTGCTGCCATTCATCCGGCGGAATGCGGTCCAGCAGGAGAGCGGGCGGGGGTGCATTGCCCGTGACCAAGAAGTAGAGGGTCGCACTGAGGGAGTAGACATCGGTGGCCGGAGAGGTGGGCTGCTGGGGGCGGTGGCGTTCTGGGGCGGCATAGCCCGGAGCCAAGAGCTGAGCGTGGGTCTGGCGAATCTCGGGGCTCAGCTCGCAGGCGAGGCCGAAGTCCACCAGCACGGCGGCCTCCGTATCGTGGCGCAGGATGATGTTGTGGGGCTGGATGTCGAGGTGGTAGAGCTGGGCTTGGTGCAGGAGGGCCACTGCTTCGCCGATGGGGCGGAGCCAGGCGATCGCCCGCTCCGAGGTCACGGGCCCCTGGGCCGCTACATAGGCCGCAAGGGACTGCCCCACGATACGGTCGTAGACAATGTAGGGGCAGCGGTCTTCTTCAAAATATTCCCAGATGCCGGGCAGAGCTGGGTGCTGGCAGGCCGTCAACCGCTGGCTGAGGGCGAGGAATTGGCGGGTAAAGTCAGCAAAGCGCGGATACTCTTGCAAGTTCTCAGCCAGGGTTTTGATCACCACTGGCTGGCCGGAATTCACCTCCGTTGCTGGCAAGGTCTTGCTGAAAACCCCTTGGCCGATGGGGTCATCCAAACTGTATTTGAGATCGTCGCGGGTTGCAGTGGCAGTCATGGGGGAATGCAGAATTTCACAGTTCAACCTTCAACCCGGCGGCGCTGGGTCAGGAGTCCGGGAGTTGCGAGTTGACCGCAGCGGGTTTGGTCATTGCTTGAATCGTTTCTACTGTATAACGTTTCTTCAGAAACGCCTCAGCGCGATCGCGCAGCGTTGCCCCCGGAGCCGCCGCAGCGCGCTCCAAAACCCCGTCCAGGGTCGCGGCCAAAAGGTCTTCCAGCATCAGCCGGTAGCGGGGGCCGGGGGGGTAGCCCAGGCGGCGCAGATCATGACCATCCAGGGGCGCTTGGACCCGAGACCAGTGGCTGAGGTAGCGCCAGAGTTGGCGGCGGGCCGGTCGGGGCGATCGCACCATCAGCAAAACGAGGGTGGGCAGCGGGTAGGGGCGCAGGAGCTGCACTAGGGCACTGGGGCGATCGCAGTCCGGTAGGCAGTGCAGCACCTCGGCCTGGACCTGGGCTAGGGTTGTCAGGCGCTGGTAGCTCGCGGCTGTGAGTTGCAAGCGCTCGGCCAGGGGACCCCGTTCCCCCGGGGGCAAGGTAGCGATCAAGACTTCTAGGCGCAACTGCCAGGGGGAGGAGACCTGTTGCTCCGGGTCAAAGCGGCGCAGGGCTCGGTCGAGGCCCCGCAATTGCCAATCGAGGCGAGGGGTCCATTCCAGGGCCGGGTGCAGGCAGGCCAGGGCCCCCAGCTCGGCCAACAAGCGCAGGGCGGATCGCCAGTAGGGAGCCTGGAGGATGTACTTCAGCTCGCTTTTGAGGCGAGTGGTCAGGGCTGGGGCCTTGCGATCGCCGGTTCGCAACTGGTCATAGATGCCGCTGGCGATCGCGTAGCGAATCGAGTCCTCGGTCTGGGCCTCGAGCCGAAACCCCAGCCGCACCGCAAAGCGCACGGCCCGGTAAATACGAGTGGGGTCTTCGATAAAGCTATTGGTGTGGAGGACGCGGATCTGGCGAGACCGCAGATCCAGCCGGCCGCCAAAGAAATCTAGCAACTCCCCCTCCCGGGGTGGCGTCAGCCGCAGGGCCAGGGCATTGATCGTAAAATCACGGCGGTAAAGGTCTTGGTGAATAGAGCTGGCTTCCACCTCCGGATTGGCAGCCGGGTAGGGGTAAAACTCCGTCCGGGCCGTGGCAATGTCCACGGCTAAGGAGCCCAGGGCCGGATCGTGACGCCAGAGCAGGGCGGCCGTTTGAAAGACCCCATGCACCTCTAGCCGCGCGTCCGGATACTGTCGCCGCAGTTCTTTGGCCAATTCCACCCCGGCTCCGGCCTCGGCAACGCGGTGGCAGCCATCAACCACGAGATCAATGTCTTGCAGCGCCACGACGGTCGCGGTCGCGCCCTGCTCAATTTGCAGCAAGAGATCCCGCACGGCCCCGCCGACCAGGTAGAGATGCCAGCCCCGTCGCTCAGCGGCGATCGCCACCTGCTGGAGAAAGTCCCGCAGCGCTGGCGCGATCAAGGCGTGAGGATTGGCCCGCAGGCAATGGGCGTAGAGTTCTGGCGGAGACTCCGGGGGCTCCGCTCGGATCGCGTGGCGGTGGCGCAGCACATCGGTGCGGGTGACGATGCCCAGCAACTGGTCGTCGGCCAAAACCGGCAGGCGACCGACATCATACGTCACCATCAGCGCCTCAATCTCGGACAAGGTCGTGTCCGGGCTGATCGTCTTCAGGGTGCGGCTCATGTAGCCCTTGACCGGCGCGTGTTGAAATCCGTGGTGCAGGGCCAGGTCGAGATCCCGCCGGGAGATGATCCCGACTAAGCGATCCTCGGCATCGACCACGGACAGGCCAGAATGGCCGTAGCGCAGCAGCAACCGCTGGGCGTCGCCGATGGTGGTCTCGGGGCGGATGGTGCGGACGGGGGAGGACATCAGCTCCCGGGCCGTCAGGGGCGGCGGGATCTGGGCCGCGAGTTCGTCGCTCAGGTGCGCCAGGCAAGCCTCGCCGTCCACCTCCCGCAGGCTGAGGGAGGCTGCTTGGGCATGGCCGCCGCCCCCGTAGGGCGCAAAGAGGGTGTGGAGATTGGTCTGGGGAATCCGCGATCGCCCCACGACACTCAGCCGGCCTTTCCCGTCAGCCTGGCGACGATACAGCAGGCCGACGAGGAGGGCCTGGCAGTCGGCCAGGTCGATCAGTTGTTCCGCCAAGCTGGAGAGGCCGGGTACAAAGTCGGGGGCTTCTAGCAACACCCAGGCCAGGGAGTAGCCCCCCTGCTGACGATGGTGGCGGTGCTTCAGGGCTTCGGCCAGCAGGTGTTGCAGCAGCGGCGACAGACTCTGTTCACGATATTCGGCAATCTCAGCACAGTTCGCCCCCTGCTCCAGCAACCAGGCCAGGGCGCGAGCATCCCGAGGGGTGGTCTGGGGAAAGCTGAGGGAGCCTGTATCCACATGAATGCCCAGGGCCATGACCGTAGCCTCTGGGGGCTCTAGCTCCAGGCCCGCCGCCTGCAAGCGCTCCACAATCAGGGTGGTGGTAGCGCCTACCGCTTCTACCTGGCGCTGGGTGTAGGGAATATCGCCCTCCCCTTCTAGATGATGGTCGTAGAGGGCGATCGCTTGCAAATGGGGCAGATCGAGCCAGTCGGCCAGGGGGCCCAGGCGATCGCGCTGCTGGGTGTCCACAATGTGGAGGTGCTGGATCTGGGCCGGAGAAATACTGCGCCGCTCGCTGAGGGCCAGCTCATCGCGGTACAGCGCCAGGAAATTCCGTACCCCTGGATGGGCCCCGCCGGCCAGCACAATGCGCGCCCCCTGGTGTAGCCGCGACAAGCCTACGGCAGCCCCGAGGGCATCAAAATCGGTGATTTGGTGGCAGAGAATTAGCTCCATGCCGCTAAGGCCTCTTAGTTAAGCCCTCACCCCAACCCCTCTCCCAGGTTGGGAGAGGGGCTTCTAACTCCCCCTCTCCCAAGTCAGGCGAGGGGCTTCTAGCTCCCCCTCTCCCAGGTTGGGAGAGGGGCTTCTAGCTCCCCCTCTCCCAGGTTGGGAGAGGGGCTTCTAGCTCCCCTTCTCCCAGGTTGGGAGAGGGGCTTCTAGCTCCCCTTCTCCCAAGTCAGGCGAGGGGCTTCTAACTCCCCTTCTCCCAGTTTGGGAGAAGGGGCCGGGGGATGAGGGCCCGGTAAAGCTAGTTAAGCCCTCACCCCAACCCCTCTCCCAAGTCAGGCGAGGGGCTTCTAGCTCCCCTTCTCCCAAGTCAGGCGAGGGGCTTCTAACTCCCCTTCTCCCAGTTTGGGAGAAGGGGCCGGGGGATGAGGGCCCGGTAACGAAGAGGGCTACTCTCTACTCCCTGAGCAATCGCTCAAAATTCCGGGGAGCCGCGCTTTTTTTCGTCCACCCCGGTCACTATAGCGCATCCGCTAGCCAGCTCCCCGGCGGCGACGGGCGCGGCTGGGGCGGCTGGCCGAGACTTGGTATTCCAAGGCTGCCCCAATGGCGAACAGGACGCCGCTGAAGACGTAGAACATTTCCAGCAGACCGCCACTTTCATAGGTGGGCAGGGCCTTGGTGGCATACTTGAAGCTGGCATCCGCGATGTACTTGGCGAGGGCCGCCGCCGCAATCATGCGCCAGGATTGGGAAAAACGCCCCCCCCAGAAGGCCAACAGCAGGGTGGCGGCGATGATCAACAAACACAAGTCCCCAATGATGTAGAAAAAGTTGACCGGGCTGGCGAAGTTGGTCAGCAAAGTATCGATCGCTGTAACCCAGCCCGGCAGGTCTGGGGTCGTCGCGAGATCAGCCGCCTCCTCTGCCTCCACGGAGCTGCCCGAGAGGAGCCAGATCGCAAAGAGGAAACCGACGAACGCGATGCCCCCCACCACCAGCCACTGGCGCATCTCCAAGTTCAGGCGGCGCGGCAACACAGCCAAGACCATGCCCCACCCCACTAGAAACGTGAAGCTCAAATAGAACAGATCAGCCGGAGAAATTTCGGGGCTGAGATTGAAGTACAGTTCCCAGAGGCCAAAGAGAAAATTGCCGATAAAATAGCAACTCAAACCGAGGCCAATGAAGAGCCAGACCTCTCGACCGCTGGCGATTTGAGGGCTTTTCCAGTTGCGATAGCAAAGCCAGGCTCCGATCCCAAAAGGAACCGTCTCTAACAGATAGGTTCCGAGCAAATACCACAGGGGGCTGTCCTCGCCGGGAGCCGTGACGCTGAAGAGGAGGAAGAAAAGGATGGTGACAGCCGACCAAATTAAGCCACCATAGACGATGTTCGTGCCGCTCAATAAGGCGTTGAGTTCTTCTAGCTTGCTCGCTGCTTTGCCCATTGCTTCTGTCCCTACTGTCGGCGTTTGCCCCCTCGGGCGCGTCCGTCGCGCCTCAGGCCTGCTCGACCTCACCATAGCATCTGTCGCCAGCCCAGGGCCTGGAGCCTGGCGGAGAAATTGAGGGCGATCGCCACCTGATTTTTCTCTCACGGCGACTAGACACTAACCTACCCCCTGAAGGATCGATCCGGCTAGGGGCTCAGTCCCCCAAGCTTCACAGCAGCGGGCGATCGCCCCAAACCTGAACCCTCAGGTACAGTTTTAAGAGTCCCCTTGTTATCATCCCCTCAGCCAGCCCTCGGCCCTACCTCTCTATGAATGCGCCTTCCTCCTCGGTTCCGGCGGACTGGGCCGCGATGATCGCCGCCCTGGACGGGATCGAAACGATCACAGACCCGGCTCAACTCGCGAAACTCTCCCTCGACTACTACCACTTCAGCCCGATCCTGCAAGCACAACTGGCGGACAAGCGGGCCGATTTGGTGGTGCGGCCCACCTGTGAAGCGGAGGTGGTGCGGGTGGCCCAGCTCTGCGTTCAGCACCGGATTCCTTTGACGGTCCGAGGAGCCGGAACCGGGAACTATGGGCAATGTGTGCCCCTAGAGGGCGGGATCGTCCTCGACACCACCCGCATGAACCGGGTGAACTGGCTGCGGTCGGGGGTGGCCTGCGTAGAGCCGGGGCTGCGGCTCGCGGCCTTTGACCGCCAGGCCCGGCCCCAGGGCTGGGAGTGGCGGATGTATCCTTCGACCTACCGCACGGCGACGATTGGCGGCTTCATCGGTGGCGGGAGTGGCGGGATTGGCTCGATTAACTACGGGCAGTTGCGCGATCGCGGCAATCTGCAAGCGGTCCGCGTGGTCACGCTGGAAGACGAGCCTCGGGTGCTGGAGCTGCGCGGCGATGCGGTGCAGCAGGTGAATCATGCTTACGGCACGAATGGCCTCATCACCCAGCTCGAAGTCCCCTTGGCGCCGGCCCAGCCCTGGGCCGAGGCGATCGCCACCTTCGCCGACTTCCTCACGGCCGCTCACTTTGGCCAAGCCCTCAGTGACGCCGACGGCATCGCCAAGAACCTGGTCAGCATCCACGCTGACCCGATCCCCCGCTACTTCACTGCCCTCCGTGAGGCCCTGCCAGCGGGCCGCGCCTGGGCCATCGTGTTGATCAGTGAAGCCTCCCTGGAGTCTTTCCAGGCCTTGGTCACGGCCCACGGCGGCGAGGTGGGGTATTGCAAAACAGCGGCCGAGGCACAGAAGGGCACGAGTCTGGTGGAACTCACCTGGAACCACACCACGCTCCTCGCTCGCAGCGCCGATCCTTCCCTGACTTACTTGCAGACTTTTTATTTCACCCTGGAGCGGGTGGAGCAGCTCTACCACCAGTTTGGGGATGAAGTGATGATTCACCTCGAGTTCCTGCGGGTCGGCGGTCGGGCGATCCCAGCAGGTCTGCAATTGGTGCGCTATACCACCCCCGCACGGTTGCAGGCGATTATTCAAGCCCATGAGGACGCGGGGGCGGCGATCGCCAATCCCCACACCTACATCCTAGAAGATGGGGGTCGCAAGGTCGTTGACCCCGCACAACTAGCCTTCAAGCGCCAAGTCGATCCTTACGGGCTCCTAAACCCTGGCAAGATGCGAGCTTGGTGGGAGTGTGCCACCTGACGGGGCGCGGCCAGGGGAGTTGCCAGCCCTAGCAAAGCGCTGCTCCGCGCCCCCACGGTTCTCATAATTCTGGTTTCTCGAACCGAGGGAGGCCTAAAACACCCCCACCGCCGCGCCTCGAGGGCGATGCGGTGGGGGTTTGTACAATAGAGAGATTCCTGAGGCGGTAGGGCGATGATGACACAGGCGGAGTTGTTGGCGCTGATCGAGCGGGCAGCGGCGGCAGGCTGGACGGAACTGGATCTCTCCGGGCAAGGGCTGACGGAACTACCGCCGGAGATCGGCAAGCTGACGCAGCTTGAGTCCTTGAGCTTGGGGAAATGGGAGCAGGAAAAAGGCTACGAAGAAGTTGAGAACCGTTATTTGCCCTGCGTTACGGGTAATGCCCTCAAAATACTGCCGCCTGAGTTGGCAAAGCTGAGTAACCTTCGCAAGCTCGACTTAAGCGGCAATCCACTGGAAGCATGTCCCGACTGGTTGCCACGATTGGCAAATCTTGAAGAACTCATTCTGATTCGCGCCGAGCTACAAGAAATTCCCGACAGCCTCGGCCAGCTCGCTAACCTCCAAGAGCTCTACCTCAGCGGCAACCAGATCGGCACGATTCCCGACAGCCTCGGCCAGCTCGCTAACCTCCAACAGCTCGACCTCAGCGACAACCAGATCGGCACGCTTCCCGACAGCCTCAGCCAGCTCGCTAACCTCCAACAGCTCTACCTCAGCCGCAACCAGATCGGCACGCTTCCCGACAGCCTCGGCCAGCTCGCTAACCTCCAACAGCTCTACCTCAGCAGCAACCGGATCGGCACGATTCCCGACAGCCTCGGCCAGCTCGCTAACCTCCAAGAGCTCTACCTCAGCGGCAACCAGATCGGCACGCTTCCCGACAGCCTCGGCCAGCTCGCTAACCTCCAAGAGCTCGACCTCAGAAGCAACCAGATCGGCACGCTTCCCGACAGCCTCGGCCAGCTCGCTAACCTCCAACGGCTCGACCTCAGCTACAACCAGATCGGCACGCTTCCCGACAGCCTCGGCCAGCTCGCTAACCTCCAAGAG
>CAYNIP010000053.1:11153-33453 GCA_964397305.1 uncultured bacterium | reverse complement strand
TACCAATTTAGGTGCCTTTTTTTGGAGAAATATCCCATCATTCAACATTTCTGGTTTTTAGCCTAGTGCAATACAGCTAAAGCCCCTCGCCCTCTGGGCTGCTGTGGATACACAAGTCCTGAAACCCTTGCTATACAGTGGTTTTTAGCCTAGTGCAATACAGCCAAAGCCCCTCGCCCTCTGGGCTGCTGTGGATACACAAGTCCTGAAACCCTTGCTATTAGGTGGTTCTGCTGTCTTGGGTTGGCGTCCACTTCTATCGCCAGTCTCAAGGATTGGCAAGCCTTGGTCAGCTTGACTCTCCCCCAGTTTAGTAGACTGCAATTCAGTGAGTGAGAATCTTGAGCTATGGATAAGCGGTAGCCCTCGGGGAGAGGGGTTGGGGGTGAGGGCTCTCAACTGTTGTCAGCCAATCCGCTAAGCTACACTGAAGGCCGGGGAGGGCAAACCTCTTGCTCCCCAGCTTCAGGTTTTCCTAGGGGCTGTTCATCTGCATTGTGGTCTGCCTTCCCGTTCGGAGATTAGGCTAGCAAGTAAGACGGAAACTGTTGCCCACGCTTGTAATGTGTACTGGTTGGGGCTGGATGCCAAACCAGGCTCAGGGTGCTCTGCTGAATCATTCGCACGGCTGGCGACCATGAAGACGGAAAGCAAAAGCCTGATCGTTGCCGAGTCTTCGCGTTTCGTTGCTCAGGTTAGTAACAATATCGTGTTGCGCCTCAGTGCCCGCGTCCGCGAGATCGAGGCCCTGACCCGCACCCTGAGTACGGCGGTAGTCGCCTTGCCTAAAACGGGCGATCTGCTCCGGGAATTGGTGCCGCAACTGATCGATTTTCAAGGCGACCGGGCGATCGCTGGCGGCGGTGTTTGGCCAGAGCCCTACGCCTTTGATCCCCACCGCGAGCGCTACGGCCTCTTCTGGGACCGGGCCGACCGGGGGGAACTAACCTACTTTGACGACTACAACCACTCCCCGGAGGGTTACCACCGAGAGCCTTGGTATGTGGTCGCGCGCCACTTGAGCCCGGGGCAATGTTGTTGGAGTGCTTCCTACATTGACTCTTACTCGCGGCGGCCGATGGTGACTTGTACAGCGCCGATGGGGGCGGGCGATCGCCACCTCGGCGCTGTCACCATCGATCTACGGCTCGACCAACTCCAGGCCACCGTCACCAGTTGGCAAACGTCCACGGGGGGCTACATCTTCATCGTGGATCGCAATAACCGCTTCATCACCTTCCCAGAACCAGAGCGAGTCACGCGCCACGGCTGCAATGCCCAGGGCCGCCCCACCTTGGAACTGATTCAGGCCGTAGAGCTGGCGGAGGTTGAGCCCACCTTTCTCCCCATTGCCTCGGTCCTGGAGACGGTCAATCAGGAACTGAGCGCTGCCGCTGCCAAGGCTGAGGCCACGGCGATCGCCACGGCCCTCAGCACCGACAGCCCCAAGATTGATGCCGTCGAAGCCAAGCTCATCGCTGCCGCCATCAATCGAGTCCTGCCTGTCGCCGCCAATCAGGTCTGGTTGTACAAAAAGTTTGAAATCGAGTCCGATTTACTGCTGGGCGAAGCCTGTACCGTCTTCGTGCTCAATGTTCCCTCGACCTATTGGAAAGTTGTCGTCGTCAAGCCCTTTTCAGAGGCGGCGATGGCCACCTACAGCCTTGTTCAGGCTGAGAAAATGGCGAGCTTGAGCCGCTTGGTCGGCGGTGTAGCCCATGAGATCAATAATCCGATTGGCTTCATCTATGGCAACTTGTCGTTTGCGCGCAACTACTGTGAGAGCTTGCTGCAATTGCTCCAGCTCTACCAACAGCACTACCCCCAGCCCCCGGCGGTGATCCAGGAATTTCAGGAGCGTGACGAACTGGACTTTATCGCCACGGATTTGGAGCAGGTGTTCCAATCCATGCAGAGCGGCGCGGATCGCATTCGCCAGATCACCCAAGCCTTGCGGGGGTTTGCCCGCGCTGACGAGGCGGAATATAAGGTGGTCAATCTTCACGACGGTTTGGAAAGCGCCCTGCTCCTGTTGGCTGAAGCTGAACCCTTCCAGGAGCAACAGCGGCCGATCCAGATTCAACGGGAGTATGGGGAGTTGCCCCCGGTGGAGTGCTACGCCGGCTTGCTCAATCAGGTGTTTATGAACATCCTGCTCAATGCGTTGGAAGCGCTGGCGACTTATGATTGTCCCCAGCCCACGATCCGCATCCGCACTTGGCAGCCCCGGCCCGAGCGGGTGGCGATCGCGATCGCGGACAATGGGCCGGGGATGACGGAAGCAGTCCGCGCCCAAATTTTCAACCCCTTCTTTTCCACCAAGGCCGTGGGCCAAGGCACGGGCTTGGGCCTCGCCATTGGCTACCAAACCGTCGTTGCCAAGCATGGGGGTGAACTCACCTGTAAGTCAGCACCCGGGGAAGGCAGCGAGTTTTACATTGAGTTGCCGCTGCGGCTACCCCGCTAGGTGTTGCCAAATCATTCCCAAGGCTCGGGTTCACGGCAACCAATCGGTTGCTCGAGGTAGCCGGGAACTGGGAGGAGGAATCGCTCTAACGCTGATTCGTGGAATTGGGATAAGGTTGTCCTCAGGGAGCCCCGTCGATCGTTGAGCTGGGCTGCTCTCCTTTGCCCTGTTTTTGTCGCGGAGCTGGCGCGCCATGACCCTGCACGAGTTTTGCTTTCCCACGACGATTCGCTTTGGCGCGGGGGCACGGCATGAGCTGGCCGCGGCCCTTCAGCAGCGGGGCTGGCAGCGGCCGCTGGTGGTAAGCGATCGCGAAGTCGCCACCCTGCCCTTCTGCCAAGCGCTGATCGCCGATCTCCAGGCCCAAGGCCTTGGCGTCAGCACCTTCAGCGACCTCGGCGGCAATCCCGTCAAGTCCCAAGTCGAGGCCGGGACGGCGGTGTTTCAGGCCCAGGGGGCCGATAGCCTGGTCGCCCTAGGCGGCGGAGCAGCCCTGGATGTGGCGAAGGCGATCGCCCTCCTGGCCCACCACCCCGGCGACCTCTTCGACTATGAAGACGGCTGGCCCGACGCCCGCCCCGTGGATCAGCCCTTGCCCGGTTTCATCGCCCTGCCAACGACGGCGGGAACCGGCAGCGAGGTAGGACGCAGCAGCGTTATCGCCGATGATGAGACCAAGAGAAAAGTGATCCTCTTCTCCCCGCGCCTCTTGCCGGAGCTGGTGCTGGCTGATCCCGAGTTGCTCCTCAGCCTCCCCCCGAAGATCACCGCGGCCACGGGCCTAGATGCCCTGACCCACTGTGTCGAAGCCTACCTAGCCCAGGGTTTTCATCCCCTCTGTGATGGGATTGCCCTGGAAGGAGTGCGCCTGATTAGCCGCTGTCTCCAGCGCAGTGTCGAGCAGGGAAACGACTTGGCGGCCCGTAGCGGCATGATGGCGGCGGCGATGATGGGAGGCGTGGCCTTTCAAAAAGGCCTGGGAGTCACCCACTCCTGTGCCCACGCCCTCTCCACGGTCTACGACTTGCACCACGGCCTCGCCAATGCCCTAATGCTGCGGGCGGCCCTAGAGTTCAATCAGCCTGTGGTGACGGAGCAATTGGCCATCCTCGCCACCACCGTGGGCGCGGCCCCCACAGCAACGGGATTTCTCGACTGGGTGGAAACCCTCAAGGAGGCCCTCGGGTTGCCCCCATCCCTGAAGGCGGTGGGAGTGACGGCGCGGGACCTGGAGCGCCTAGCGGATGTGGCCATTCACGACGGCTGCCACTTGCTCAATCCCCGCCCCTGTCGGGTGGAAGACTTCTACCAGCTTTATCGGGCGGCCGGGATTGGCTGAGGGGCTTCTGGCTCCCCTGCTCCCCAAGCGGGGAGCAGGGGCCGGGGGATGTAGACGCGCAGCGGCTTCTCGCAGAGGGCTCCCCGGAATGCTGAAGAGGGCTACACGATGCTCCTGGGGCCAGCGCTCGAAATTCAGGGGAGCCACGCTTTTTTTTCATCCACCCCCCCAGGCCGCCGCCGGGTGCGGTTATTTCGTGATCTTGGTATAGTGAGTTCTCAGGTTGGCTAACGAACTAATGTCAGGTCTATCGCAAGCTGCCATACCAGGGCTGAGTTTGGCGATCGCTCGCCTTGCCATTGCTGGGCCCGAGAATTTTGCGATCTGGGTCGTGCAAGCGCCGCTGCCAGGGGGCTACATTCATAACGACTGCGTGTGGACACCGGAGCTAACGCACCGGTGGTTGGCGTGGCAGGAAGTTTTCTCCTCAGCATCGCCGCCCCATATCCCCGTTGCCCACCCGGAGGCCAACCTCGCCGCTGTCCCCGCCCTGCCCCCCGCTGAGGCGAGTCAGCCTAGCTATACTGGCCGGCTGATGCAAGATTTCGGCATCCGCCTTTGGGAGTGGCTGTTCCAGGGAGCGGTGCGAGACAGCTTTGCCCAAAGTCGCGGCCTCGCCTTTGGCCAAAACCAACCCCTACGGCTGCGGCTCGACATCCGCGATCCCAACCTGATTCCCTTGCCGTGGGAAATTGTCCAGCCCGAGGCCGGGAAGCGGGCGATCGCCCTCAATGAGCAACTCCTCTTCAGCCGCACCACCAGCGATGTCGAGCCCCTGACCGCCTGCTACACCCGCGACACCCTGCACATTCTTCTCGTCATCGGCGAGAACAGCGAGCGGGGCTTGCAATCAACCTTACAACTAGAAGAAGAGGCCGCCCTCCTCACCCGCGCCCTGGAGCAACAACAGGCCCAAGACACCGATCCCGGCCGCGCGGCCTACGCCGTCCCTGCGACGGTGACAACCCTCCTTAAACCGACTCCCGCTGACCTGATTGCGGCCCTAGAAACTCGCCGCTACAACATCTTCTTTTATGCCGGCCACGGCAAGCCAGCCCCCGATGGGGGACTCTTGTTCCTAGGCCCCCAGGCAACGATCAATGGCACGGAGCTCGCCCAAGTGCTGGTGCGTTCCCAGGTGGCCCTCGCTGCCTTCAATGCCTGCTGGGGGGCGCAGCCAGAAACAGTGGGCTCCGTAGCCATTCCCCGCAGCAGCTTGGCCGAGGTCCTGGTTCATCATGGCGTCCCAGCCGTATTGGCGATGCGGGATCAGATTGCTGACCCCGAAGCCCTCAGCTTTGTTCACTGCTTTGTCACGGCCCTCTCGGAGCGGTTGCCAGTAGACCAGGCTGTGGCGATCGCCCGCCAGCAATTGCTAACCCTCTACAAGTTCAACCAGCCAGCCTGGACCCTACCCATCCTCTACATGCACCCGGAATTTGACGGCCTCCTGATCCCCCCCACCGGGGACAGCGTGACCGAGTTGCCAACTCAACTGCCGGGGCAAACTTACCCCAAGGCCCGACTACGCTCCCTGGGAGCCGAGGGCCGCGCTTGGTCCCTTCAGGACCAGGGAGTGATGCGCGTCGGCCGCGATACGGACAACGATGTGGCGATCCCTGAGAAGTGGGTCAGCAAAGCACACGCCGAAATCTTTTGCCGGGAACCCGTGAGCGGCTCCGAGAAGCTTCCCGCCTATTTTCTCCGCGATGTCTCCCGCTACGGAACCCTGATCGCCCACGGGGATGACCAGTGGCGCAAGGTTCATCGCCAAGAAGTGCGCCTACAGCCAGGGATGCAGCTCAAGTTTGGTAGCTCCCAGGGACAAGTGTTTGAATTTTCTCTAGATCCCTCGGAACTCTAGCAGTTTTCAAGGAAGGAAACGCTGTATCCCTTCCTGCACGGACCTTCCAAGCTCCAGAGCGTACCTCAGGGCGCACCTTACGATCGGGCAATTTGCGAGGGTGCCTCTCACTGGGGAGACTCCCCTTCGCCTGACCGGGGAGAAGGAGCCGGGGGATGTAGACGCGCAGCGGCTTCTCGCATAGAGGGCCAACTGGTCTAACTGAGCTGCCCCCGGTGAACCTTGGCTGGCAGACGTGCTTGGAGTAAGAGCTGCCAGAGCGGGGTGCTCCCAGAATCAACTTCAGGAAAGCGTCTGTAATCGCCAAATGTCCCGCTCTACCAGGGCCTGGAGTACGGGTTGGTAGTAGAGGGGGTCATGTTTCGCCATCGCCATTAGGGGCGTCGCGTTGACATTGTAGATGGTGTCGTGAGTCGCCTTGATGGGCTTGGTGCCGCAAGGACTGCGGTTCCAGTTCACCATCTGACAGAAGCGCTTCAGGACCCAATCATCCAGATTGTAGGCATTGATCAAGTGACCGGACAGCGGCTGGGCGGCCCCGTCCCAGTCCTTGCTGCTGCCCCGGAGCACTGCCCCCGCGAGAAAGATGGCATTGTTCAGGCAGGCGGAGGTCTTGCGCCAATCTTGCATGGCATAGTAAGCGACCCGCGCCCCCAGGGAGAGGCTCAGCAGGGAAACCCTCGTTTCCGGCAAGTCGGCAATCAGGAGCGGCAGGTGACTTTTGCCCACGCGCTTGGCGCGACTTTTGTAGCGTTGCCAGTAGCCAATGGCGTCTGGGCCCATCTGAGCCAGGTATTCGAGCAAACTGTAGGGCGACCCGTCCCAGGCCAAGTAGTAGAGCGAGCCGCGCCAACCGACCTGCCGCAACACCGACCACCAAGCCACATTTCGCAGGGGCCGCGACCCTGGCAGCGAAAGAGAGCTGTCGATGAAGATGAGCGCTTCGGGGACAGTCAGGGCTGGCTCGATCGCGATTAATTCAGGCCGATCTATCATACGGGGGGGAAGTCGCAGGCCTCCGGCAGTACAGTTACAGCCGGCTCCGGTTAACTTCAGGAGCGGGGCGGTCGTTTCCGTCAGCCGGGGGAGGGTTGAGACCAACCAATAACCGACGGGGCCTAGGGCTCCGGCTCGGCCATCCTGTTACATCCGATCTTCCGGCCGGGGGAGGATTGAAACCCTACAATTGACCCGCTGCGGTTCTGCACCCTACCCTAGCATTGGATTGGCTAGAACCGGCCCGACCTCCGAGGGGAGCGGGGCTGGCAGCCCAATTCCTCGCCCGACACTCCTCCGGTCTCTCGGCTTTTCCCCTCAGGGAAAGGGGTTTGGGGGGAGGGGACAGGGTGGCGGCGAATCCGAGACTTGATGGAACGCATCTGCACGCAGGAGGCGCTTGTGAACGTTTTGGTCCTCAATGGCGGCTCGAGCTCGCAGAAAAGTTGTCTTTATCGCCTCGAAGCTCCCTTGCCCGAGACTCCGCCGCCGCCGCTCTGGCGGGGGACGATTGATTGGAGTGGCGGCGGCTGGCTGGTGGCCCAGGCGGGTCCTCACCGGCTCGAGCGGCAGTTGACTCCGGAGGACCGGCCGCGGGCGATCGCCCACCTGCTGGCAACCCTGGTCGAAGGGGAAACGGCCGTGCTTTCGAGCTGGCAGGAGATTGAGATGGTGGGTCATCGCGTTGTCCACGGCGGCGCTGACTACAGCCAGCCGACTCTCATTGACCCGACCGTGAAAGCAGCGATCCGGGACCTGGGGGCCTTGGCCCCGGCCCATAACCCGGTGAACCTGGAAGGGATCGAAGCGGTCGAGCGCTGCTTGGGGGCTGTGCCCCAACTGGCTGTCTTTGACACCGCCTTTCACCAAACCATTCCCGCCGCGGCCCGTACTTATCCCTTGCCTTACACCTGGTACGAGCGGGGCATCCGTCGCTATGGCTTCCACGGCATCAGCCATGAGTACTGTAGCCAGCGGGCGGCGCAACTGCTGGGGCAGCCCCCGTCGTCTTTGCGGCTGATCACCTGCCACTTGGGCAATGGCTGTTCCTTGGCGGCTGTGCTGCACGGCCGGAGTGTGGACACAACGATGGGCTTCACACCCCTGGAGGGGCTGATGATGGGCAGCCGCAGTGGCTCCATTGACCCGGCGATCGCCCTGCACCTGCAACGGGCGGAGGGCTTGACCGTGGCCCAGGTGGATCACCTCCTGAACAAGGAATCGGGCCTCAAGGGCATTGCGGGCGGGGCGGGGGATCTGCGGGAGGTGCTCGCGGGTCAAGAGCAGGGAGATGACCGCGCGGCCCTGGCCTTGGCGATGTATTTCCACTCCCTGCGGCGGGGGATCGGGGCGATGCTGGCCTCCTTGGGAGGTGTGGAGGCCTTGGTGTTTGCGGGTGGTGTGGGGGAAAACTCGCCGCCCGTGCGGGCCGCCGCCTGCGAGGCCCTGAGCTGCTTGGGGCTGCGGCTGGATGCGGCGGCTAACCAGGCCCGGCCCCGGGACTGTGACATTGCGGCTCCGGATTCGACCGTGCGGGTGCTGGTGATTGCGACCAATGAGGACTGGGCGATCGCCCAGGCCTGCCAGCGCTGGTACGGGGCCCATGGCTGAGGGGTTCCGGCGCGCTTTCTGGGGGCTGGTGCTGGTAGCCGTGATGCTGGGAGTCTGGCTGCGCGGCACGCACCTGGACCGCAAGGTGGTTTGGCACGATGAGGCCTATACCGCCTTGCGGGCCTCGGGGTTCAATGGCCACGATGTTGTGGCCCGAGTGTTTGATGGCCGGGTGCGATCGCCCGCCGACCTCCTCTATTTTCAGCGCCCCCAGCCCGAGCGGGGTCTTGGCGATGTCTGGCGAGTGTTGGCGGAGCACCCCGAGCACCCGCCCCTGTACTACCTGCTGGGGCGTTGGGCCATGCAGGCTACGGGCACAACGATCCCGGCCCTGCGCGGGGTCGCGGCGGCGGCCAGCCTCCTGGCCCTACCCGCTCTCTACTGGCTGGCCTGGGAGTGTTACCCGGCGGCGCGGCTGGGGGGTCTGGCGATCGCCCTCTTCAGCCTCTCCCCCTTCCACCTGCTCTATGCCCAGGAAGCCCGCCAGTACAGCCTTTGGACCCTGGCAACCCTGTTAACCACCGCCGCCCTGTTGCGGGCCCTGCGCTTGCCCTCCCGCCGCACCTGGGCTGTTTATGGTCTGACCCTAGCCCTGAGCCTCTATAGTTCCCTGCTCACGGTCTTGGTGGTCTTGGGCCAACTTCTCTATGGGCTGGCGGTCTCGGGTTGGCGACTCCCGGACTCTTGGCGGGCTTGGGCGATCGCCAACGGCCTGGCCCTGCTCAGCTTTGTTCCTTGGCTGGGAGTCCTGGGGCAGCACTATCCGGCGATGACCGCCCAGACAAGCTGGATGCAGAGTCCGCTACCCTGGCCGGACTTATTCGCGAAGTGGGGTCTACACATTACCGCGCTAGTCCTGGACCTGCCCCTGCCCCCGCGCTTCTATACCCTGTACAACGTCACGGTGCTGCCTGGGGCCGTCCTGGGGGCAGCGCTCCTGCTCCTCTGGTTCTGGCGGCGGGGCCCACGGCCGGCCCGGGGGCTGATCCTGCTGCTGGTGCTCCTGCCGGCCCTGGGGCTCATCCTGCCGGATTTGCTCCTGGGGGGACAACGCTCCTCGATCAGCCGCTACTTCATTCCCAGCTACCTGGGGTTGCAAGGGGCCGGGGCCTACTGGTTCTACGTCCAAGGGCAGCGACCTCAGGCGCGGTTCTGGGCCCTAGTCTTGGTGCTGGTGCTCAGCCTCGGGCTGGGCTCGGGCCTGGCCAGTTGGGGGGCGCCGACTTGGTGGAACAAGCTGGGGGGCTCGGCAACGGTGGCGATCGCGGCGACCCTCCACCAGGCCGAACGCCCCCTAGTGGTCAGTACTGACACGGAGACGAACCTGGGTCACCTGCTGGCCTTAGCCCAGGAGCTGAGGGATTGTGCGGCGTCCCGGCGGGATCATTGCCCCCGGCTGCAACTGACGCCGGCGGCGGCCTTGCCCGTTATAGCTCCGGGCTTTGAGCCCATCTTTCTCTTCAATCCCCCTCCGGCCTGGCTAGAGCAGTGGCCGACGGCGCAGCCGCTGTCCTCGGATTGGCCCCGCTTGTATCAAGTTTCGCTAGACTGATCCGTTAAGACCGCAACGGGTAAGCGTCATGAAGCGAGGGACGATGGCCCAGGGGGTCGGGATCGGGGTGCTGCTGGCGGCGGGGTGGGTCGCTTGGGGCGATCGCGTTCCGTCAGTCAATTGGCAATCTATCGTCGTGACACAATCTCAATCCGGTTACAAGGTTTACGATGCCCTCGCGCTGGCGGTGGAGCGGGGCGAATTTCAGACGGCGGCGGATTTTGCCGAGGGTTTGGCCCTGGTGCAGGTGCAGAATCAGTACGTCTACATCAACCGCCAAGGGGAGATCGCGCTCCGACCGGCCGTGGAGGGCTCCTTTGGCCTCGCCTCCTTCTCAGAGGGGTTGGCCCTGTTGCGGCTGCACGACTTCTACGGCTACATCGACACCACGGGGGCGATCGCCATTCCCCCCCGCTTCAGCAATGGCGGCAACTTTGCCCAGGGCTTGGCTCGGGTGCGGGTTCATGACCGCAATGGCTACATCGACAAAGCCGGGGAATTTGTGATCCCCTTGCAGTATGAATCGGCTGGCTCCTTTGCCGAGGGCCTGGCTCCAGTCCGGGTGGACGGCAAGTTTGGCTACATCGATCCCACGGGCCAATGGGTCATCGACCCTCAGTTTGACAGTACTCTGGGCTTCTCCGAGGGCCTGGCCCAGGTGCAGGTCCAGCAGCGCCAGGGCTACGTGGATAAAACCGGCCAGATTGCGATTGCCCCCCAGTTCGACGGGGCCTTCAACTTTGCTGAAGGTCGGGCCCGGGTGCGCCAAGGCACGGCCTGGAACTTTATTGACCGGGAGGGACAGTTGGTGGCGAGCCCCGGCTTCGACTGGGCGACGGACTTTAACAGTGAGCGGGCCTTGGTCCGGCGGGGACGCCAATGGGGCTATATCAATCCCCAGGGACAGGTGGCGATCGCCCTGCAATATGCCTTTGCGGCGGACTTTTCTGAGGGTCTAGCGGCCGTCCAGATCGACGGCCGCTGGGGCTATATCGATCCCCAGGGCCGGGGGGTGATCCCGCCCCAATTCGATGAGGCGGGGCCCTTTCGCGAGGGGCGCGCTCGGGTGCGCCTGGGCGATCGCTGGCGCTACCTGACCCCGACCGGAGAATTTCTCGCCCCCTAGCCGTCGCGACCCAAATCAGCTAGCCTGACGTATAGGTTTAGTTGGCACTCCCCGCGCTCAAGAGGCGGGGCTTTCAAGCTTCGCATAATTTTTGTAAGCGCTCATGGCAACTCAGTCAGACTGCCCAATGATGCTCGAGAGCCCCCGACGATCACAGGTATTTGACCTGCCCATTCACCTCTATGACGACTATGGGGCTTGGCTGCGATCGCGCTGGTCCCAGAACCTCGGCGCGCACGTCGTCACCCTCAACTCCGAGATGGCGATGCTGGCAGCGCAACGACCCGAACTAGCCGCCGTGATTCACCAGGCCGACCTCGTGATCCCCGACGGGGCTGGGGTCATTTTCTACCTGCGCCTGCGCCAAGAACGGCAGCAGCGCTGTCCGGGGATCGAGCTAGCCAGTGCCCTGATCGAGGCGGCTGGGCAGCAGAGCTTGCAAGAGCCGATTCTCTTCTACGGCGGCCGGCCTGGTATCGCTGAGCAGGCGGCGGCCTATTGGCAGGCACAGTTTCCGCAGCTCCATCTGCTCACCTTCCACGGCTACCTACAACCGGAGGAGATGAACCCCCTCTACGAAACCCTCCAAGCTCAGCAACCCCGTTTGATCCTCGTCGGCCTGGGAGTGCCGCGCCAAGAGTTGTGGATCGCGGCCCACCGCCACCGCTGCCCGGGCGCCACTTGGATCGGGGTCGGCGGCAGCTTGGATATTTGGGCCGGGGTGAAAACCCGCGCCCCGGCCTGGTGGTGTGACCACAACCTGGAATGGCTCTACCGCCTCTACCAGGAGCCCTGGCGTTGGCGGCGGATGTTGGTGTTGCCTCAATTTGCCCTGCGAGCCGTGATGGCCCCCTACCGTCGCGACTCCCACCAGCCCCCCGCCTGAGTTAGCCCATGCACCCTGTTGGCCGCTCTACTGCTCCCCGCGCGGCTCCGAGGGCCTCGGAGGGACCCATCGTGCGGCTACAAGGGGTGTCCAAAACCTATGATCAGCAAACTTGGCCCCTAGCCGGGGTGGATTTGACCCTGCGGCGGGGGGATTTTGTGATCATTACCGGAGCCTCGGGGGTTGGGAAATCCACGCTGCTGAAGCTGCTCTATGGCGCGGAACGGGCAACGGCGGGGCGGGTGATGGTCCAAGGCCATGACGTGACTCACTTGCAGGGCGATCGCCTGGCCCGGTTTCGGCGCACGATTGGCGTGGTCTTTCAGGACTACAAGCTGATTGGCGATCGCACGGTCGCGGACAATATTGCCTTCGTGCTCCAGACCCAAGGCCGCTCCCAGCGGGAGATCGACCGCCGCCTGTTGCCCACCCTCAAGATGGTTGGCCTCGCGCACAAGGCCCATTGCCTACCCCATCAACTCTCCGGAGGGGAGCAGCAACGGGCTAGCTTGGCCCGGGCGATCGTCAGCACGCCACCCCTGATCTTGGCCGATGAGCCAACGGGCAACCTAGATGCTGAAAATGCCCAACAAATCCTACGGACGCTGCAAAATCTCAATGCCTACGGCGCAACCGTGATCGTGACGACCCATGATCGCCACCTAGCCTCCCTAGCCAAGCAGCCGGTAATGCAGTTGCAAGGGGGACAATTATTCCAGGTAAAACCCTGAGCTAGGGTCAACCCTGGTTTCAGGCGGCTGGCGGCCAATCATCGCCACGATCAATCGCAAGGATCGCGTTGGGTTCCGCGAGGCCCAGGGGCCTCCCCTAGCCCCGGCTCCCACTCAGGGAGCCAGAAGCCTTGACTAGCATCCCCCTCACCCATACTTGGGAGAGGGGGACTGAGGGGGTGAGGGCCAGCACGTTAAGCCTTAACTAGCATCCCCCTCACCCATACTTGGGAGAGGGGGACTGAGGGGGTGAGGGCCAGCACGTTAGCCCTGTCTCGGGAAGCCTGTAGGGGCAAAATCGCGGCTCAGGAGGCAGCCAGCGAGCGGTGCCCGTTACTGACTAAATCCTCATATTCAAGGGGCTCCAAACCGAGGGGAGCCGCTTGGACCAGCGACGGCACGGAACACTCAAGGGCCAAGGTGGTCTCTAGGCGGGCAATCTTGCGTTCCACATCCCAGCAGGGCTCAAAGGGATGGGCAGCTAAGCTGCAAGCCTGCCAGCAACCCTTGACCGGAACACCCAATTGGGAGCAGGTTCCCCCCCGTCGGCCTTCGGGCTGGTAGTACGCACAACAGCGACAGCTAGTCAAAAGCGGGTTTGTACTCATGGTTTATTTTGCGGAGATATTAAAAGCAGGCAGTCGATTTATCTACTCTCCATTGTGGTGGCATCATCCCAGGTCTGTCTCGCTTTGGTAATAAACAGTCACGGTTTTCAGAAAATCTGCGTAGCCTTTGTGAATGTTTATGACACTCACTGGGCGAGGATCAGGGAAAACCGTAGGGGATCAACCCAAACCAAGTACAAAACCAGTAATCGATAACTCCTAAACAGCCTCACAAAACTACAATAACCGGCCAGATTTGGGGGGGTATTTATTTTTTAGATTTTCTTTGGATTTGGGTGGTGACAAGGGCGCAGGGTTGTGAGTGAGATTAGGGTTCATCACGTAAATTCACCTAAATTCTTGGGGGTGCATCTCCCTTTGGAGACTCCCCTTTGCCCGACCGGGGCTACTACCTACACACAAGTCATGTTTGGCTTCATTTTTCCCGCTTTTGCCCCCTAGATCCCCCAATTCTGAGGGACCGGGAATTCCGTTCCCCCCCCGAAATCGGGGGGCTAGGGGGGCTAAAAACGGTCAGTTGGGGCTGTTATGAGATGTGTGTATAGTTGTTTCAAACAATTTGGAGACCCTCTGAAAGGGCTGCAATTCCTGCTTGGCAAGGATTTCGTGGTTGACCCGTCTCATCCTTAATTGAAACGGCTATACTTAGTAGCCCTACCGGGGATAAGGGGCCGGGGGATGTAGACGCGCAGCGGCTTCTCTCAGAGTGGGTAAACTTGCCTAACTGAGATGCACCCGACTGCACCCTGGCTACAACGGTGGGTTGTCCTCCAGGAGAGCTTGGAGAGCCTCTTTCATAGCCGGCACACTGGTGGTTGCCGTGCCAAATTGGCGCACGACTAGGCTGGCGGCCAAGTTGCCGAGGACGGCAGCTTGCCAATAAGAGCCACCGGCACAGAGGGCGAGGGTCAGGGCCGCCACGACGGTATCCCCAGCTCCCGTGACATCAAAAACATCCGTGCGATTAAAAGCCGGAATGTGGTGCACGTCGCCTTGGCGATCGCACAAGGTCATCCCATCTTCCCCCCGCGTGATCAGCACCTGCGCCGCCTCCGTTAAAGCGAGCAGGTCCCGGCCCGCTTGCTTCACCTTCGCCTCTGTGTCAAGGCGGTAGCCCACGGCCAATTCTGCCTCGGGTAAGTTGGGTGTAAACAGGGTCGCCCCTCGGTAGCGGACCAAATTGGTCTGGGCATCCACAATCACCCGCTGACCCTGCAAACTCGCCGCGATCACTGGCGCCGTGAGCACACCATCGCCGTAGTCGGAGCAGACCACGGCCTGGACCTGGGGCACTTGGGCTGCGATCCGGAGGGCGAGTTCACGCTGCAAGGCCGGCTCTGGCAGGCGATCGGACTTGCGATCCACTCGGACGATCTGTTGCGTCACTGATTGGCGGGCGTGGCCAGCGATGCGAGTCTTGGTCACGGTCGGGCGGCTGGCATCTATGAGAACGCTCTGGGTATCGATTCCCGCTTCGGCAAAGATACGGCAGAGGGCTTCTCCTTGGCTGTCCTGGCCCACATAGCCCACGGCCCGCACCCGTGCCCCCAGCTTCGCTAAGTTGTAGACGGCATTGGCCCCACCGCCGGGAATCTGGCGGGTGAACTCATGGCGCAGGATCAACACCGGCGCTTCTCGAGAGAGCCGCTCCACTTGCCCGGTGAGAAACTCGTCCAGGGTCAAGTCGCCAATGACCAGCACCTCCGTGGCGGCAAAGCGGTCGAGTAACGCGCCGAGATCGGCGTAGGCGGCGGCGAGTTGGGGGCGAAAGGCGGCGAAGTCGGTCATAAGCTGCAAGCGGGGGATAACGATGCCTTCAAAATTTTAGGAGAGGCTGGCGATCGCGCTACGGCCTGCGCCGCCCATCAGCGGTTCTCAGGACGAACTCATGGGACTGCCTAAGACTCGGGGCAGCAAGCCTGCTGCCAAGCCCACGATCTCCGTTCAGGGTTGGTGGCCCCGGCTAGCCCCGCCGCCTCGGGAAGAATCGCGGGTTGTGAAGGGCGTAATGGGAAGGGCGTAAATTGAAGCCTCCAGTCTCTCAAGGCTGCTCCCCAATCGGGATAGGATTGGGGGCAAAGGTTGCGCCCGACGCTCATTGTTATGCCGAATACACAGACTGCTGCTCCCACTCAGACTGAAACCGTTGGCTCGGATCGGTATTTCAACCGTGAACTGAGCTGGCTTGAGTTTAACTACCGTGTTCTACACGAAGGGCTCGACGAGCGCACACTCCTGCTAGAGCGCTGTAAATTTCTGGCGATTTTCAGCACCAACCTGGATGAATTTTTCATGGTGCGGGTCGCCGGCCTGCAAAAGCAGGTCGAAGCGGGGGTGAGTAAGCTGACCCCCGACGGTCGCACTCCTACGGACCAGTTAATCGCGATTCGCGATCGCCTCCTGCCCATGACCACCCAGCAGGCCGAATGCTTCGAGCGTCACCTGCGGCCTCAGCTTGCCAACCTGGGGGTTTACGTGATGAATTACGTGGATCTATCCCCGGAGCAACGCCAATACCTGCACGAACTCTACGAGGAACGCATCTTCCCGGTGCTCACCCCCCTGGCGGTGGACCCCAGCCACCCCTTTCCCCATATCTCCAACCTCAGCCTCAACCTCGCCGTTCTGGTGAAAGACCCAGAGACCCAGGAAGAACTCTTCGCTCGCATCAAAGTCCCCAACCTCCTCCCCCGCTTTGTTGAACTGCCGGCCCATCTGCGCCAACCGGCCAGCGGCGGTCAACCCAGCCTCTGGACGGCAGTGCCCCTAGAGCAGGTCATTGCCCACAACCTCAACTCCCTGTTTCCCGGCCTCGATGTCCAGGAGTGCTACCCCTTCCGTGTCACCCGCAACGCCGACATCTCCGTGGAAGAAGATGAAGCCGATGACCTGTTGCTGGCGATCGAGCAAGAACTCCGCAAGCGCCGCTTGGGGGGCTCGCCGATCCGTATGGAAGTTCAGAAGACCATGCCAGAGCCCGTGCGGGAAACCCTAATGCGGGGCCTGGGCTTAACCCCCGCCTTTGTCTACGAGGTCGAGGGGATTTTGGGCCTGGGGGATCTTATGAGTCTCATGAAGCTGCCCCTCCCCGAACACAAGGAGCCTAGCTACTCGCCCGCGATTCCCCCCCGCTTGCAGCGCTTTGTGGAGCTGGCAGAAAGCGCGCGCTCGATCGAGCCCGAGGACAGCGAAGACTTTTTCGACATCATCGCCCACGGGGATTTGCTCGTCCATCACCCCTACCAGTCCTTCACCGCCTCGGTACAGCAATTTATCGAGCAGGCCGCCCGTGATCCCCATGTGTTGGCGATCAAGATGACCCTGTACCGCACCTCCGGTGACTCGCCCATTGTCAAGGCCTTGATCTCAGCGGCCGAAAACGGGAAGCAAGTCGTCGCCCTCGTGGAACTCAAGGCTCGCTTCGACGAGGAAAATAACATTCAGTGGGCCCGCACCCTGGAGCAGGCCGGGGTTCACGTTGTCTATGGCCTTGTCGGCTTGAAGACCCACACCAAAATTGTCTTGGTCGTGCGCCAAGAAGAACGGGGACTCCGCCGCTATGTCCACATTGGCACGGGGAACTACAACCCCAAAACGGCCCGGCTCTACACCGATCTCGGCCTGCTCAGTTGTCGGCCGGAGCTGGGGGCTGACCTGACGGACTTGTTTAACTACTTGACAGGTCATTCCCGCCAACGGGCCTACCGCAAGGTGCTGGTCTCGCCGGTGAATATGCGCGATCGCATGACCGCCCTGATCGAGCGCGAGGCCGACCACTGCCGCCAGGGCCGCAGCGGCCGCATCGTCGCCAAGATGAATTCCCTGGTAGACCCCTACCTGATCGACCGGCTCTACCAAGCCTCCCAGGCTGGCGTCAAGATTGACCTGATCGTGCGGGGCATCTGCTGCCTCCGGCCGGGCTTGCCCGGCTTCAGCGACAACATTCAAGTGATCAGCATCATCGGGCAACTCCTAGAGCACTCGCGCGTCTTCTATTTTCAAAACAATGGTGAGGAGGAAATCTTCATCGGCAGTGCTGACTGGATGCCCCGCAATCTTGACCGCCGCGTGGAAGCTGTGACCCCCATTGAAGAGCCGCAGCTTCGCAAGGACATTCAAGAAATTTTAGGCATTATGTTGGCTGACAATCGCCAGGCCTGGGAGCTTCAATCGGAGGGGCACTACCACCAGCGTCAGCCTGCCCCCGATGAGCCCGCCCGCAGTGCCCAGGCCCTGCTGATGGCCATGGCCCACAGTACGGGACACCACTGAATCCTACCCCTAGGGCCGGAGTCGCGGGGGGTGCTGGCCCCCCCAATACCGGCTACCGAGCCTGGGGAAATCGGGGTTATCCCAGAGATGCCGCTCCGCCTGCTGTGCCCGGGTCAAATCCATGAATACAATATAGAAGGCGGAAACCAAATCGCTGGGACAGTCTAGCAAGGGTAAGCGGGGCAAGCATCTGCTGTTTGGGCCCAGACAGCAGTGCTGGATACGATGTTGACGCATGAACGCCGGGGTGCCATGACCACGAGCAACCCTAACGCTGCTCCCCAAAACCGGACTGACTGGCGGCGCTTGGACACCATGCGCCCTTCAGGCGCTGCGGGCAGAGGGAGGCTGCGGCTTCCCTGGAGCCGCTTGTTGGCGATGGCGAGCCCATACCTATGACTGATTCCCTGGCAGCTCAGATTGTTGTTCCTGATCACATTGACTACATCGCCCTCGATGCTGGGTTCCTGGTCCAGGCGACCTCTCCGGGGGCGCAGCGCTTTGTCGATGACCCCGCCTTGCTCCAAGTCGGGGTTGATATTCGTGAGGGCTTCCCGGAGTTGGTCGGCTGTGAAGAGGTCTTAGCCGAGATTTTGGCGGGAGCCTCGCTCCCCTTCAACCTCAAGGGCGTTACCCGTTTCTCGCCCCAGCAGGAAACCCTCTACGCGGATCTCTACTTCAGACAGTACTGTGCGGTGGCTGACCAAACGCCTTGGCTGCTGGTCTTTATTGAAGATGTCACCGACAAGATGACCCTGGAGCAGACCTTGGTGCAGAGCACCAATGAAACCAGTCTGTTGCTGAATGCCCTCACAGCTTCTAAGGATTACATCAACCGCATTGTCACCTCGATCGCGGATGCCCTGATCGTCACTTCCACCCAGCAGACGATCAAGACGGTGAACCAGGCGACGGAGAAGCTCTTTGGCTATCGCCGGGAGGAGTTGCTGGATCAGTCCTTGGGCCTGTTGATCCCGGAGGCCGACGCGATTTTTGCAGAGATTGCGGCGGCCTTGGAGTGTAGCGGCGAGGTGGCTCTGAATCTGGAAGTGGCTTGCCGCACCAAGTCGGGCTCCAAGTTGACGGTGGCCTTTTCCTGCTCCCTGATTCAGACGGAGGCCGAAGATGGTGAGCGGGGCTTGGCTCTGACCCAGGATTTGGTCTATATCGGTCGCGATATCACCGAGCGTCAGCGCACGCAGCAGCGGCTAGCGGCTCAGTATGCGATCGCCAACATCCTCTCCGCCTCCGCCTCCCTGGAAGAAGCCACCCACAACATCCTCGCGGCCATCGGCGAGCGTTTGCAGTGGCACATTGGGGAGCTGTGGATTCCGGCTGGCGAGGCGGGCCTGCGCTTGGTTGGGGCCGATTTTGTCCCCACGAGCAGCACCTACTGGCACGACCTCCCGCCCCAACTGGAGGCGATGCCCCAGCTCTGGCGCGTAGACCTTTGGTTTACCCCCGACGCCAAGGCCGATATTTTCATCGATGTCACCAACCGGGTGGTCTTGTCGGCCGGTCGCGGGCTGGCGGGGCGGGTCTGGCGGAGCGGCTTTCCGAATTGGGTGGAGGATGTGGTCTGTGATGCGGACTTTGGTCCCGACTCCTTTGCGGCGAAGGTTGGCCTGCACTCGGCCCTGGCCTTTCCGATCCGTAGCGGGGAGGAAATGTTGGGGGTGATGACCTTTTTTGGGCGCGAGCAGTTGCCACCGGATGAAAACCTGCTGCAAATGATGGCGGCCACGGGCAATCAGTTGGGGCAATTTATCAAGCGCAAGCAGGCAGAGTCAGCCCTGCGGGAGCAGCAACAGCGCACGGAAAAGCTGCTGCTCAACATCCTGCCCCAGCCCATTGCCGAACGGTTGAAGCAAGAGGTGACGACCATTGCCGATAGCTTCGATGAGGTGACGGTGCTCTTTGCCGATCTGGTGGGGTTTACGGAGATGTCGGCTCACTTTCCGCCGATTGAGATGGTGGAGAAGCTGAATTTAATTTTCTCTATCTTTGACCTGCTCACGGAAGAGTACGACCTCGAAAAGATTAAAACCATCGGCGATGCCTACATGGTGGTCGGCGGGTTGCCCCGACCGCGGCCGGATCACGCGGAGGCGATCGCCAACATGGCCCTGGATATGCTGGAGGCGATCGCGCAAGTCAACCAAGAAACCCAACAAAACTTTGTCCTCCGCATCGGTATCAACTCCGGCTCGGTCGTCGCGGGCGTCATCGGCACCAAGAAATTTATCTACGACCTCTGGGGGGACACGGTGAACATCGCCAGTCGCATGGAATCCCAGGGCTTGCCCAGCGCCATCCAGGTGACAGCCTCCACCTACGAGCGCCTCAAACACGGCTACCAGTTCCAGTCTCGGGGCTGGATCGATGTCAAGGGCAAGGGTGAGATGATGACTTACCTACTCCAGGGACGGGCTGAAGGGCGTCCCTGAGACCAGACGGCTGCCGTTGGCCTCATCTTGTTGCCCCCCCAGACCTCTAGAGCCTCTTCAGCCAGCCAGCGAGGTCGGTCTCCAGAGTGTATAATGATAATCATTCTCACTCTCACACCTCAACCCTCCCTCGCGGCGGCTTACAGCCTTCTGCGAGGTTTCCCTATTTCGTCAGGAATACCCCCATGACTCAAACCCAGACCCCCAACAACCCCAACGAGATCATCCTCCCCAAGCGCGGCCTCCCCGTGACGATCATCACGGGCTTCTTGGGCAGCGGTAAAACCACCCTGCTCAATCATATTTTGAGCAATCGCCAAGATTTGAAGGTCGCCGTATTAGTGAATGAATTTGGCGACATTGACATTGATAGCCAGTTGCTCATCTCGGTCGATGAAGATATGGTGCGGTTGAGCAATGGCTGCATTTGTTGCACGATTAATGATGACCTAGTGGATGCAGTCTACCGTGTTCTTGAACGGGAGCAGGCGATTGATTACCTGGTGATTGAGACCACGGGCGTCGCCGATCCCTTGCCAATTTTGCTCACCTTCCTCGGCACGAGCCTGCGGGATGTAACCCATATTGATTCGATTTTAACTCTGGTGGATGCTGAGACTTTTACGGCAGAGCATTTTGAGAGTGAAGCGGCGATGAGCCAGATTATTTACGGGGATGTGATCTTGCTCAATAAAGTGGATCTCGCGCCGGAGGCTCAGGTGAATGCTCTGGAGAGTTGGATTCGCCAATGCAAGGTCGGGGCTCGTATTCTGCGCTGTCACCAAGGACAAGTTGCCCTGCCGCTGATTTTGGATGTCGGCTACAACGATCCGGCCCAGTACGTGAACGAGTTGGCGGCCTTAGAAACAGCGGCTGAGGAGGACGAGCACGGGCAGGATCAGCACGACCATCACGAGCATGAGCATCACCACCATGAGCATGACCATCATCATCATGGGCATAACCACCATCATCACTCCCATCACTTAGAAAATGATGGCTTTGTTTCTGTCTCCTTTCGCAGCGATCGCCCCCTGAGCTTGGAGCAATTCCAAGAATTTCTCGATAACTTGAGCACCGATGTTTTTCGAGCGAAGGGCATTACTTGGTTTCAGGAAAGCCAACTGAAGCACATTTTTCAGCTCAGTGGGAAGCGCTGTATGCTGGATGCGGAGGAATGGGGCACGATGACGCCTAGCAATCAACTGGTCTTCATCGGTCGCCATTTGGATGCGGCTCAGATTCGGGCTGACTTGGAGCAGTGCCTCGTGAGCTTAGAGGTGGTTCGGGCCTGAGGGGGAGGAACCCTAAGACGGCCTGGGATTTCTGCTCATGAGGTTTTGGGGGGCTTGCCAATCCCGGAGGCTTGAGGCTGGTAAGCTCCTTGCTGCTACCGCTAGGATGGGCCAGGCCCTCAGGGGTATCCTAGCCTTGGCGGGCCCAAAAGTCGGCAACGCTGTAGCCCAGCTCGTTGAGCATGGCGTGGAGGAGAGGGAGGCTGAGGCCGATGACATTACTGGGACAGCCCACCAGCTTTTCGACCAGGAGGCCGCCCCTGCCATCGATCGCAAAGCAGCCGGCACAGTTCATCGGCTCGCCGCTGGCTACATAGTCGGCGATCAGGTGATCGCTCGCGAAGACAAAGTGAACCGCCGTCACGCCGCAGCGAACGATCTGGCGCTGGCGGCGGGGCTCGAGCAGGGCGTGGCCGGTATAGAGATGACCCACTTGGCCGCGCATCTTTTGCCAGCGGGCGATCGCCTCAGTCGGGGAGGCCGGCTTGCCATGAATCTCGCCCTGGATCGCCAGGACTGAATCGCAGCCCAGGATCAGGGCTTCGGGATAGCGCGTTGCCACGGCCGCGGCCTTGGCCTTGGCCAGGGTCGTCACCAGGGCCTGGGGATCATCCAGTTGCACCTGGTCTTCATCGAAGTCGCTCTTGCAGACCAGGGGCTCAATCCCAGCCTGCTGGAGCAGTTGACGGCGGGCCGTGGAGGCTGAGGCGAGGACAAACTCCGGGGGGGCGATCGCAGACATAGGCCACCGAGTCGCAGCGTTCGCCCCCTACTGTAGATCAAAGTGGATCAGTACGGTTTGGATCAACGACCGGCCGCCAAGACCGAGCGCGCTGCTCAGTTGGAAGCATCTCAGCTTGGCCTCTCTCGCCCTGAGGCCTTGACGCCGCTCTGGGCGAGGGACCTCTGGCTCCAATCCTTCCAGCCTTGGAAGACCTCTAACTCCCCTTCTCCCAGCCTTGGGAGAAGGGGCCGGGGGATGAGGGCCTCCGGCAGACCGCTGACTCCCCTCCTCCCAGCCTTGGATAGGCCTCTAACTCCCCTTCTCCCAGCCTTGGGAGAAGGGGCCGGGGGATGAGGGCCTC
>CAYNIP010000053.1:0-11053 GCA_964397305.1 uncultured bacterium | reverse complement strand
CGGCAGGCCGCCGTGAGATGCCCCCGCTCAGTTTTGCGGCTTGGTGAAAATAATCTCCCGCTCCGGTGGCGGTAGCTCCGTGGGCAGCGGGAGCGGAGTGTTGGGGCGCACGGTCGGCCCTAGGCGGGGAGGCGGTGCCGCGACTTGGCCACTGGTCGCCGCCAGGTAGATGTGGCCCAGGGCTTGACCGTTGTAGATGCGGCGAGTGAATTGCCAGCCGTCCTCCAGGAATATCTTGACCGGGCCGCTCACGAGACCGCGCGATCGCCCAATCAGGATCTCCCCCAGACCCCGGCGGCTGCCAATGCGGGGAGTGCCAACCAGCAGGAGGTCATCCCCTCGCTGCACAACGCGGAGCAAGTAATCGAGCCCGAGATCTTCGTTGCCAATGCGGACAGAGTAGCCGTTGCTGTCCACACTGCGGTTGCAGTGGCCGGTGAAGTCGAACTGGTTGAGCAGTAAATTCACCGACACGGGCCCCGCACCAAATTCTTGCCAGCACTGGCTGCGGCCGGGAATTTGTTCCAGGATCAAGAGACTATACTGCCCACTGCCGAAGGGGGTCGCTACGGCAATGAAGTTGGCCTCATTCACCGCCGCCTGCTCGAAGAGGGCCGCCACGGCGGGGCGGGGAGTTGCCCAAGGCAGGGTGGTTAGGACTAGGGAGGCGATCGCCGTCGTGAGTCGTTGGTTCAAGTGCATGAGTGAGGAACCTCTAACGCTTCAGGGTCATGGATGCAGGTCGATGCAACTGAGATGTATCGCAGGGGCTGGCCCCCGTCAAGCCAGGGCCGAGATTTTCTCAGCTACCAAGGCAGGCGTTGGCCGTCCCAGTTAAAAAATGCACCGCTATCGCTCGGTTGCAGACGGGCGATCACTGCCAGAAGTTGCTCCACCGCGTGCGCTGGCGAGAAGAGCCGCTCCGGGGGCACATGGCGCTGGAAGGGTTGGGACAGGGCGGTGTCCGTCGTGCCGGGATGCAGCAGGGCGATGATCGTCTGAGGGCTCTTGCGGCTGTATTCAATGGCCACCGTCCGCATCAGCATATTTAAGGCCGCCTTGGAGGCCCGATAGCCATACCAGCCCCCCAGTTGGTTATCGCCGATGCTGCCAATCTTGGCGGAGAGGTGGACGAAGACATTGCGATCGCCCTGCCGCAGCAGGGGTAAGAGATGCTTCGCCAGCAACACCGGACCGATGCTATTGGTGAGGAAATATTGCTGGAGCAACGCGGCGTCAATTTGGCGGAGGCTCTTTTCCGGTTGTAGGGGGCCGTCGTGGAGGAGCCCGACACAGTTCACCACCAGGGGCCAGCGCCAAGCCTGTTGAGCCAGTTGCTGGCAGGTGGCGGCCACTTGCGCTTCGTCGGTAATGTCTAGGGGTAGGACAGTCAAGCGCTGGGGGAGGGTTGCCGCGAGGGCCAAGAGGTCGGCCGCTTTCTCAGCCTGCCGGTAGGTAGCGACGACGTGATCGAGGCTGGTATCCGCCAACAATTGCCGCACAAACTCCCCCCCAATACCCCCAGTCGCGCCGAAAATCAAGGCTGCGTTGCTCATAGTCCATCCGTCATCGGGTGCATCTCAGTGAGGCCGGTTTACCCACTCTGCGAGAAGCCGCTGCGCGTCTACATCCCCCGGCCCCTTCTCCCAAGTAGGACGAAGGTGAGTCTTCCAAGGGAGATGCACCCTCCGTCATCTTGATCGAGACTGGGTTGAGGCTTGCTGAAGGCTCGGCCGCAAGGTTCAACCGGCTCGCGGCCAAACCCCTTGTATTGTACAGAGCAAGGTTAAGATGGCAGTGATTTTGGTGTGAGTGGGAAGATTCTACGGTGACTCAGCTTCGCAATCGCTATCTCCTCGCGCGGCAGGCCGGTCGTGAGCGAGTGCTTATCCTCGGCCTCCAAATCCGCCAGCAGCAGCGCCACCAAGCAACCGTGCTGCTGGTTTGGTTTGAGCAATTGACGATGGTGAATCGGGTGTTGCTGCGGCTCAGCCTCTGCGGTCTCAGTTTCTGGGCTGGCGCGGGCTACAGCGCGATCGCCCCGACCCCCACCCAGCCCCTAGAGTTTGCGGGGAGTCAAGCCGGCGCGATCCTGCTGGCGACCTTGGCGGATCTGCCCCCCCTGGAGAGCCCGCCCCCAGCGAACGACGCCGCCCCCGAACCCGAGCCCCCGCCGAGTGACGCCGCCCCCGAACCCGATCCGCCCCCCACATTACTGGTGAAGGCGGTGGGCGACATCGTTCCCGGCACGAACTATCCGAATAATCGCCTCCATCCCCGGGGCGTTGAACTCTTTCGCGCCGTGCGGCCCCTGCTCCAGGGCGCGGACGTACTCTTTGGCAACTTGGAAACGACCCTGACCCACGCCCGCCAACCAGCCAAGGACACCAGCCGCCCCAATGTCTTTGCCTTCCGGACACCGCCGGAATATGCTGACCTGATGGCCCAGATGGGCTTCAATGTGTTAAGCGTAGCCAATAACCATGCCTACGATTTCGGCGAGGTCGGCTTCCAGGACACCGTGCGTTACATCCAGGCCGAGGGCATGGTGGCCGTGGGCACGACGGCAGATCCTGTCTTCACTGAGCACAAGGGCCTGCGGGTGGCTTGGCTGGGCTATAGCCACACGGGGCGGGGCAATACTTCGCTGCTCAACCTTGACGGAGCCCGACGGGCGATCGCCGCCGCCGCGAGCCAAGCCGATATCACGATCGTCTCCTTCCACGGCGGGGCTGAGGGGAGCGCAGCTCAGCATACGCGCGATCGCACAGAAATCTTCTACGGCGAGAACCGGGGCAACCTGGTGCAGTTTGCCCGGGCCGCCATCGATAGCGGTGCGGATCTGGTCCTCGGCCACGGCCCCCACGTTCCCCGCGCCCTGGAGCTTTATCGGGGCAAGCTCATCGCCTACTCCCTAGGCAACTTTATGGGCTACCGCACCCTCTCCACGGCGGGACCCTTGGCCTACTCCCTGGTGTTGGAAGTGCGGCTCGATGCTGATGGCAACTTGATCAGTGGTCAGATTCACCCGCTGTTTCTTAAGGATGGTGGGATTCCCTTCCCGAGTCCCCAGGGCGATAGCATCCGCCTCATTCGCAACCTAACCCGCAGTGATTTTCCCAACACCCCCCTGAGCATCAGCGAGGAGGGCTCTTTGTACCCTCGGACAGCCCCAACACCATGAGAGGGCTAGGGCACAGGGCGAACGAAATTTTGCGCGGGATGTTGGTACTCCTTCGCGGGTGCATCTCAATCAGGCAAGTTTACTCACTCTGCGAGAAGCCGCTGCGCGTCTACATCCCCCGGTCCCTTCTCCCAAGCAGAGCGAAGGGGAGTCTTCAAACTGAGATGCACTCCTCCTTCGCTCAGCCCTCACCCCAAGCGCTCTCCCAACTTGGGAGAGGGGCTTCTAGCTCCCCAGCGAGATGCACTCAAAGCGCGGCCCTTGATTGAGAACTTGGTTACCAAACTCCAGCAATACCGGGCGATCGCGACTCGCTAGGATAAGCTCGCTTCCAGTTTTCTGGGAGCTTATCTGGCGGCGACGGTCGCCTGGTTTATGGATGACACACTCCAGGCTGCCCGTAGCTCAACTAGGGGGCGGTTCCGAGGCCCGCCAAGCGCGATCGCGCCCTTGCTGTTTGGCAATATAGAGGGCTTGATCAGCAGTTTCGATGAGCAGTGTGGAGAGACTCTGAGGAGGGGGAGTCAAGGAGGCAACACCCATACTCAGCGTAATCCAGGGGCTCACCCGTGAAGCATCGTGGGGAATGGCCAGGGCCTCCAAGGCCGCTTGGATGTTTTCCGCAATCGTTGAGGCTTCGGCTTCATCAAGGCCTGGCAACACTAGCGCGAATTCTTCCCCCCCGTAGCGAGCCACCAAATCCGTCGGGCGGGGGACTTGAGCCTGGAGCATTTGGGCAATTTCTTGGAGGGTGCGATCGCCGCTCAGGTGGCCGTAGCGGTCATTATAGGCTTTAAATTCATCCACATCACAGAGGATCAGGGCAACGGGATGCTGCCGTTCGTGAGCATCGACCCATTTATCACTAAGGTAGGTATCAAAGGCGCGGCGGTTGGCAATGTGGGTGAGACCATCGAGGGAGGCGAGGCGATCGAGGGCAGCGTTCGCTTCCATAAGGGCCTGTTCGACCATTTCCCGCTGTCGAATTTCTTCCTGAAGGCGTTGGTTGTTAGTGGTGAGTTCCTGGGTGCGGACTTGGACCTGTTCCTCTAGGGTTTGGGCGTATTCTTCGATTTGCTCATAGAGGCGGGCGTTAGTGATCGAGATGGCGGCCTGGGCGGTGAGGACATCGAGAATCAGGCAGCGATCTTGGGTAAAGGTATCGGGGAGTTGGCGGTTTTCGAGGTAAATAATCCCTTTGAGTTGCCCTTGATAGAGGGTGGGAGTGCAAAGGATAGCACAGACTTGGTTTTGGGCAATGTAAGGGTCTTGGGTGAAGCGACCGATGCGACAGGCGTTGTTGAGGACGAGGGTTTCTTGGGTACGTCGGACGTATTGAACGACGCTTTGGGGAAAGGTTTCGTTGGCATTGATGGGGATGGTTTGGAGAACTTCGGTATCAGTAGCATCGATCTGACCCACGGCTTGAATCAACAACGCATCATCTTCACAGAGTATTAATACACCATGATCAGCGCCGGCATTTTCCATGATGATGGTGAGCAATTTTTTCAGCAGTCGGGAGAGGACAATTTCCGAGGAAATTGTCTGAGCTGCTTCCATAACCGTGAGGAGATCCAATTGGTCGAGGGGGTTGGTGCTGCTGGTGACGATAGTGGTGGTGGCGGTGGTTTGATCGGGGCTGGTAGCTTGGCGTTGTTGGCGGCGGATGATGTTGAAGATATGGGGGTATTCTTTTTCGAGGGCGCGGACTTTAGCGACGGCTTCCCAGCGGATATAGGCGTAGTAGGCTTCGGTGAGGTAGAGTTCGCCAATTCTTTGCCGACCTAGGGCTAGGTAAAAATCCCCAGCCCGCTCATAGGCGAGGGCTTCTTCTTGGACAAATCCCGCTGTTTGGGCGGCAGCGATCGCCTGATCATACAACTCCATCGCTGCAACAGTTTGACCCAAAACCCGCGCCTTTTCTGCTTGAATCAAAAGGCATTTATTCTGATAATTTTCAGAAACATGATTATTCCATGTTTGCAATTTTTGATAATAATCTTCGAGTTTAGCAAGATCGTGCTGAAGAGATTCTGAGGCTCCTGCTTGATAGGGGTAGCGTGCTAACAATAACAAAGCAGAGTAGAAAATGTATTGAGGAAAAACCATCAGAGCGAGAATCGGCGCACGATACTGCCAAGCTTCAGAGGCGATCGAAAACCCCTGATCATACCGCTTGAAATAGTAAGCCAGCATTAACTGCCCAAAAAATGTATAGAAAACAGAATTAATATTTTGAGTTTCCAAAAATAGTGGCAGCATCAAATCCGCATCAAATAGATCACCTGATAGTTCTTTGGATTGATGTTTGTCATGCAGGTTAGTCGTAACCTGTGTAACAATGGAAAGATAATTCAGTTGATATTCTTGCTGGCAGCTTTCAATCATTTGCAACTGAAGTTTCTGCCGTTTCAAAACAGAATTTAACGGCTCTCCGGCAAAGAGAGGATGTTCACAGAAGAAGATAGCAGCATGACCGGCAAACTCCCAGTCTCCCGTTTCTAGCCCACTTTTAACCGCCCGTTCTAGAATCGGAATCGTTTCGCGAATTGGAATTTTCCAGCAGGCGACCGATGCGCCATAGTTTGCATAAACTTTCGCCCTGAATTCAGCAGCCTTGAGGCGATCCAGTAATTGCATCGCCACCTGACCAAACTGATACCCTAAATCAATATCATTCATCGGGCCACACAGCAACCAGCCATTCAGTCCGTAACTATGGATCGCTTGGGGCGTATTGCCATGTTGCCAAGATAGCGCAATCATCGTAAACACCACCGGTATTGCAAAACCCGTATTGAGAATAAAGGCAACCGGTTGAATATTCAAAAGAATTTGCATCGCTGCCTTTTTCAAAGGGTCAGTCATAATCGGCAAATCTAAGACCTGACCAATTTCAAAATCTGCGGGTAGCTCTTGAACCAAGTCAACGCCTAACTGCTTCAAAATGCTGAAGCCGAGATCAAGGGTTGATTGCAGTTCTCCTTGAGCAATCAAGATTTTAATCTTTAAGTCGTAGAGTGGAATTTGATCTAGGATTGATTTTGCTTGAACAAAATACGTCTCAATTAGAGTCAAAGCTTCGGCAAAATTACCATTAAAGTATTTTGCTTCAATTAGGTTGGTATAGATTGCCAAACTTAAGGAATATTGCGTTTGCCAACTCTCTGAAGCCAAAAGACTCGTTGCAATTTCCAGGTAATTTTCCGCTGCATCATAGGCTGTATTTTGCTTGGCTCGTTGCCCCGCCCACAGGTTCAACTCCGCCAGTTCATCCCGCTCTGCCTGACTCGTCAACAACTCCAAGCCGATATTCAACTGATTCGTCAACGCAAAAATATTTCCCTGCCGCTCCTCCGGGGGAATATGCGCCAACAACAACCGCCCAATTTGAAGATGAGTTTTCTTTCTTTCTGTCTCCGGAATCAAACTATAGGCCGACTGCTGCACTCGGTCATGGAGAAAGTGATAATCCACCTCCACATCCCGTAACCGATCCGCCTCCGCAGTCTCAAAAATGGCCGGAATCCGGTAATTGTCCCCCAGGGGCAAAATTAGCCCCACCTGCAACGCAGACCAGAGAATCCCCGCCATTGCCACCGGGGATTCTTCGCAAATCGTCGCCAAAATATTCAGGCTGAAACGGTTGCCAATACAAGCCGCCAACTTCAGCGCCTTCTGGGCCGCCCCTGGCAACTTGGCAATATTCCGCGCCATCAACTCCAAAATATTCAGATCCGTCAACCCCACCGCCTGGATCTCCTGAATATCCCAAGACCAGCCATTGCTAGCCGCGTCATAATGGAGCAACCCTTCGCCATAGAGGGTTTTCAACAACTGGGTTAGGAAAAAAGGATTCCCTTGGGTTTTGTTGTAGATCAACTCCGTTAACAGTTCTCGCTCTGAAGCGGCAACCTCGCCGTGGAGGGTATCCGTCAGCAATGCCGCCACGCTCTCCATCCCTAGGGGCTGTACCGTAATCTGGTTTACCACCGTACCCGCAGCGGTGATTTTTTCGAGGCTCTCGGTGAGGGGATGGAGGGACCCCACTTCATTGTCTCGATAAGCTCCGATCAACAGGAAGTAATGGCTTTGGGGATCGGTGATCAACAACTCCAGCATTTCCAAGGATGCCGTATCCACCCATTGCAGGTCATCCAGAAAAATCACTAAAGGATGTTCCGGTTGGCAAAATACTTGGACAAACTTACGAAAGACGCGGTTAAAGCGGTTTTCCGTTTCCTGCATCCCCAACATGGGGACATCGGGTTGGGGGCCAATGATCAGTTCTATTTCGGGGATCACATCGAGGATGATCACGCCGTTTTCTCCCAAGGCCTCCAGAAGTTTGGTGCGCCATTGGGCCAGTTGGGCATCGGTTTCCCCCAACAGCTGGCGGATCAGATTTTGGAATACTTGGATCAACGCGGCGTAGGGAATATTCCGCATGAACTGGTCAAATTTCCCCGCGGCGAAGTAGCCCCGTGCCGCCACCATCGGTTTTTGCACTTCGTTGATGATCGCAGTTTTGCCAATGCCGGAATAGCCCGCCACGAGAATCAATTCACTGGGGTTGGGAGGATCTTCCCCGGGGGGGAGATGGGAAACGCGGTCAAAGGCGGCGAGGAGTTGGGCGACTTCGGTTTCCCGGCCATAGAGTTTTTGGGGGATGAGCAGTTGGGGGTCGCGATCGCGCTCTTTCAGCGGGAAGGGTTCAATGGCCCCCATGGCTAACCATTGCTGATGGCATTGCTCCAGGTCAAAGACTAACCCCGCCGCGCTTTGGTAGCGGTCTTCGGCATTTTTGGCCATCAAGATCTGCACCAATTCGCAGAGGGCGGGGGGAACATTGGGGTTAATGGTTTCGAGGGTGAGGGGGGGTTTGGCAATGTGGCAATGAACTAACTCCATGGGGTCGGTGCTGGTGAAGGGGAGCCGACCGCTGAGGAGTTCGTAAAACGTCACCCCTAAGGAGTAAAAATCAGTGCGATAGTCCAAGAGGCGGTTCATTCGCCCGGTTTGTTCGGGGGAGAGGTAGGCGAGGGTTCCTTGCAGGAGGTAGAGCTTATCGCTGTTGGCCTGTTCTTGGTTGAGGGCGATCGCAATCCCAAAGTCGGCAATTTTAACGATTTTAGTGATGGGGTTGTAGAGGATGTTGCTGGGTTTGATATCTTTGTGGATGATCGGGACGCGGTGGATCGCTTCGAGGGCCTTGGCGATCGCAATGGCTATGGGAAAGAAGTCCTCTAGGGGCATGGGAGTCTCCCAGTAGAGGTCATAGAGGGAGCAGGCCCCGAAGTCTTCCAGGATCAGGACAAGGCCATTACCATCCCGCTCAAGACCATAGGGTTTGAGGATATGGGGATGGTTTATCTGCCTAGGCATGGCGTATTCCTGCCGCAACCCCGCCAATTCTTCGAGGGTAGGGTAGGCGGCTTTGAGAAATTTCAGCACAACGGGGACCTGGTCGCTTTGCCGTTGCCCACGATAGATGAGGGTGGATGAACTCTCATACACCTGCTCACCAATCACATATCCCGTTAAGTTGACCATGAAACCGTCTTTTCTCTAAAAATCTGTACCAGACCATCAGTGCTATTTCAGGAAATGGGGATAGACCTCCCGGTTAAATAATTCCTGGATTTGCTGATTATTTTGACTAACAAGAGGTTGATAATCTTCCCGTACCGGTACATTATAATCAGATTGCCGAGCCTGAATACTCCGTAACCATACAGTATGGAGCGTAAAACCCATATCGAGATCCTCATGGGCCAACTTGCAGATGGGGCCTTGCTTGAGGTTGCTGCCATCAAAAATCCAAATCTGGCTTTGGGTTCCTGCAAAAACAACACAGGAGAGATAGCCCTCAGTCGGGAGGGATTCATCCCCACGGGGAATAAATTGGGGGGAAAGGGCCATAGTACTGGTGGGAAAGTTATAGTAATCCCCAATAGTGAGCGATTCGGTATCCAGACGGAAGAGGGCGGCTGGCTGACCTTGACGGGCTAACTCCAGAATTTCTGTTAGGGGAATGAGGCGATACTCATAGTCACGATAGGCGTTGTAAATGTATTGGGTCATCAGATCTGTCCAGAGCCCAAAAGAGGCCCAATAGATCTGTTTAAGGTTCAGAACGGGTTCACCGTTAGGATGGCGATCTTGATAGGCATAGAGGTCAACGGCCCACGTACATTGAGCATGGGCGAGAACTTGGGCGGTGAGCAATGCGCCGGTTTTGCCACAGACCACGTAACGACCAACACGCCCTAAATCTGTCTCATCATGTTGCATTCCATGTAAATAAGCTTGAACAGATTCTCCTGTAATTTTAGAAACATCACATTTCCGCAGCCAATCTGCCACTTGCATCCCATTCAAATGAGCAACATGGAGAGTAATTTTATCCCCCATATCATCATAGTCAACGAGAAAGTGGGCGGCTTCTTGGGGAATAACAATTTTTTGAACAATCACTGTGTTTTGATTTGTGAGGAGATCAGCGCGTCGGATTAGATAAACAGTAGAGTTGGGATTTGGATCGCGTTCAAAGAGTTTCCGAAACCAGCGGGGTAAGCCATTCAGCAGTTGTGTGATCCCGGCAATAAAGGCAGTATCCATGATCACAATGTAATTCTGAGTGACCCCCACTTGATGGATGGTTTGCTCAATGCTGACGGGTTGAAGCTCACCCTGATCATTTTTAACCATTAATGACCAACGTTGCAGATTACTTTGACCATCCCAGATCAAAATATCGGTAAAATCTGCCAACATTCGACCAATGGGGTTAAAGCGTGCTAAGAGCGGTTTATTGAATAAAAGCAGAATACCAAAAAATAAAATTGTTCCGAGAATGTTTAAAATCACCAATCCTGAGCTATTCCACAGGTAGATTGTCAGGGCAGCCAAGCCAATGGTCAAGATCGTTTTGAGCCAGGTGGGTAAATTCACCAAGCGATCAATCAGAGGGATCGTGAGGAGCAAATTCAAGAGCGATCGCCCGTAGTTGACAGTGAACATTGTCCCGGTTTGATAGTCAAAGCCGGGGTGAGCAGTGCTGAGAATGCTTTTAAAGGGAAATTTCTTGAAAATCGGAATCTTATCGAGTTCACCGATCCAATCTTGATTAAAGCCAACAGGGGTAACAACCTCTAGGCTGACGGGATCGAGTTCGTAGGGGCGACCGGCATCGTAGGCAACCAAGAGGCGATCAGGGGCGCTTTTACCAAATCTCAGGGTTAAAAAGGCGGTGTTGAGTTGGTTTCTTAAACCCAGACGGAAGGAAAAACGAGTAATGCCGTGATTCCCAAAACGATATTTGTGGTAAGGGTTTTGCGTTTTGGGGTGGGTCGCGAGATCGGCGTAGTAGTCGGGGGTTTTGACGAGGCGAGCGATAATCTGGGCTTGGCCTGAGGTAAAGTCTAGGCGGTAGATCATGCCATCCCCATTTAAGAAGGAATCGCCGCCTTTTTCTTTGGAGATAGTTTGAGATTGGGGGTTAATGATGTCATCTACAGAGCCCACAGGCGCAACCAGGAAAACATGACCCCGCAAATCTTGGGGTAGCGTTCCATCAATTACCTTCAGAGTCAGCTCAACCTCTCGCCGACTGGTTTCCATGATCCCCGGTGGGACAGTGTTACCGGTCTGGCGGGCTGGATGAGGCGCTGAGTTTTTTACCATGGTGTTTACGCGATCATGCGTTGCTGCCGTTGGAGATGATGCAACCTACCAAGCCCCATCCTATCGCCTCCCTTCCCATTTTCCTCCCCAAAATTTAACGGCTCTCCAGGATCTGGGGTGATTTGGTATACTGAGATACAGAGATGGGGTGTAACCATGAATATTCATCTGGATGCTTTA
>CAYNIP010000052.1:5363-36020 GCA_964397305.1 uncultured bacterium | reverse complement strand
GCGGCGGGGGGGGGCGGCGGCTCCAGTCCCGGGGCTGGGGGGGGCGGACTGGGAACCGGCGGCGGCATGATCACGGGCCGGGTTGGCTTTGCCGTCAGGGGGGGTGGGGGGGGCGAGGGAGCGGGCCTGGGCTCCGGGGGCGGCCAGAGGGTTGCGGGGGGAGTGGGGATGAAGGGGAGCGGCGGCTCTGGGCGTTCGGTTTGCAGCTCCTCCTTCAGGCGACCGACCAGGGCTTCCAGGATCACTTCACCCTGCTGCTCGAGGTTGTACATCTGGCCGAGCTGCTGGGACAGGGAGCTTTGGTAGCTGCTCAAGTCTTGCTGGAGGGTGCGGAAGGTGGCGTTCAGCGTTGAATCCAGGGAAGTAATCAGGCGGTGAGCGCGATCGCCATAGTGATCCAGGGGCCCCTCGCCCGCATTCAGTCCCTGTTCTTGGAGACGCTGGCGCAGTACGAGTTGGACCTCCTCCGCCAGGGCCGGGGCCAATTGCCGCGCGAGTTCCTGTTGTTGTGCGAGTTGGTCGCGGCGTTGCCGCTCGAGGTCTTCGGTTTCCGCCAGCAGGCGCAGTTTCCGGGCCTGCAATTGCTCGATCTCCTGGGAAAGTTGCGCCAGGAGGCTGCCCTTGAGGTGTTCCAGCTCCTCCGTAAGCGCTTTTAGGCTACTGGTTGCCAGACCGAGTTCGTCGGCGTTGCCATTGGTCGGATCGTCCTGAGGCCCCATGCTCTGCTTCAATAATGGGCGGTTGCTGGCGCGGTTTCTGAACCCGAGCGCTCAGTGGCTCGGTTCCGGCCTAGTTCTACATCAATTTACACTGTTTTACCCACTCCCCGAAGGTCTGTCGAGATTTGGGCGGGCCGTGGGGCGATCGCCCGTGCTCAGGCGGGGGTGTTCTGAAGTTCGGGCCGCTCCTCCGGCACGATCGCCCCCGTCACCGGGCAGACTTGCAAACAGATGCCACAGTCGATGCAGGTGGCGAAATCAATCCAATACCAATCTGTGCCCTTGGTATTTTTTCCCGGACCGGGGTGAATGCAGGCCACTGGGCAGGCCACCACGCAGTCCGCAACGCCTTCGCAGGTTTTCGTAACAATGGTGTGGGGCATGGATCTTACCGCAGCACAAGGGGGGGAGGAAACTAAGGAACCAGCTTCTCGACTTCGGGAGTGCCATCCGCCGCTACCCAGGCTAGGTAGCGAATGCGGCTGGTGCGGGCGTAGGCACGGCTTTCGGCGGGCGATCGCTCGCCGAGTTCCAGTTCCACCCGGACGAGGTGCTCAGAATCCCGCAGTTTCGCGGCATAGGCTAGGGCCGCGGCCGTCGCAGCCGCCGTCTGGGGGATCACCAGCCAATCACTAGCCGGGGGCACGGAGGGGAGTTGCTCCGAGGACAGCAGGCAGGCATGGACTGCTTCTAGGTTGAGGGCAAAACCGATGCCGGGGCCGCCCTGGCCCGTGGGGTCGTAGAGGGCCAGGAGCTGGTCGTAGCGCCCTCCCTTGCCCAGCAGGTAGAACTGCTGTTGGGGCCGAGCCACGACCTCAAACACCAGGCCGGTGTAATAGTCAATCGGCTCCAGCAGGCTGAGATCCAGCGTCAGGGGCAAGGGGGCGATCGCGCTCGTCTGGACCCAATCCAGAAGCGTCTTGAGGCGGGCCACGGCCCCTTGGGCCGCCGGCTCGAGGTCCAGAGCCGCCACCCGTTGCAGCACAGCGGCCGGTTGGCCCCGCAAGTCAAAGAGCCAGAGGGCGCGATCGCGGAGGTCCGGACTCAGGGGCAACGCGGCCAAGGCCACCCGGTCGAGACGGGCCAGACAGCGCCGCACCGATTCCCGCAGGGCTGGGGGAAAGGGGGCTAGCAGGGAGCGAGTCAAGCTGACTTCCCCCAGGATCACCTGCCAGTCCGTCAGCCCCAACCGGTGCAACCCCGCTGCCAACAGCAGCAGGATTTCTGCATCCGCCCGCTCCCCGGCCGCGTGGAGCAACTCCACCCCACTTTGGTACAGCTCCAACTGCTGGCCCTGTTGGTTCAGGCCGGGCCGGCGAAACACATTGGCACTGTAGTAGAGCCGCTGGGGATTGGTGTCGCCAGCCATACGGGTTACAGCGGTGCGGGCGATCGAAGCTGTTAGCTCCGGTCGCAGGCCCAGACTCGCGCCGTTGCCATCGCTGACCGCCAGCACCGTGGCCCGGTCGATAGCCCCGCCAGCCATGAGGGTATCCATCCCCTCCAAGGTCGAGGTGATGATGCGCTGATAGCCCCATTGGTGATACACCTGCTGGAGCCCTTCCGCAATCCAAAGCTTTTGGGCGACTTCGAGGGGCAGCAAGTCGCGGGTCCCGGTTTGGGGGAAATAGGCGGTCATAGAGGGCGATCGCTACTGCTTACTTTTTCTTCGTGTTGTTGCCACTACTGCCAAATAGACCCCCAAAACGGCCACCACTCGTCTTGTCATTCGGCTTCTGCTTGCCGTTGCTCGCCGTCGTCCGGGAGCCCGCCGCAGTCTTCTTCCCTATCGCCCGTGCCAGGGCCTGGTCTGCCTTCTGGGCCAAAGAATTTTGGGGGTCTGCCTGGAGGGCCTTGCTGATGTGAACCTTCGCCATGCTGACTTGGTTCTGCTTGAGGTAGGTCAGCCCCATCAAACTATGGCAAGTACTGTCATTGGGGTCAAGCTTCAGGCCATCTCGCAGCTCCAGCACTGCCTGGGAGAAGTTGTTTTTCTCCATGTACTCCCGGGCGCGGCGAATGTAGGGGTCCAGCATGGAGGGGGGCGGTGGATTGTCGGCGGCCGGTTGGCTCGGCGGCGCCCCGGGAGCCGCCGGTTGACTGGCGGCTGGCCGACCCGTGGCCGGACGGCTGGCCGCTGGTTGTCCGAGGCCGGCCCCCTCTTTTCGCATCAGATAGACGAGATTCAACTCACTGAGGTCGCCAATCGTGTCAGCGATCGCCCCTAGGGACTGATACTGCGTTGCCGTCAGCGCTTTCAGAGCTTTCTGGTACTCAGCCTCGAGGGTCGCCAAGTTCGTGTTGAGCAAGGCCTTCGCCGCCGCACTGGTGACAGCCGTAGCACCGCCTTCCTTGGCCAACCGTTTGCCCATCTGGGACAAAACGATTTGGTATTCATGGCGAGTTTTGCCCTTCAAATTTTCGTAGGCCGGATTGACCAGCTTCGAGAGCAGCTCACTGGCCTGACGACACTCGCTGTCATCTACCGCCTTGCAAGTGTCTGGGTGCAGGCTGTGAGCAATTTTGAGGTAGCGCTTGCGGATCAGGTTTGGGTCCGCCGCCAAGGGGATTCCCAGGATGGCGTGGTAATCCGTGAGTTCAAATTTGAAGAGTCCGCGCTGAATCTTGAAAGACATGGGTTTCAGAGCTACCTGAGACGAGTTAAGAGTTCCATATAAGCCAACCTGGCGAGCCCCTGTTGCCGCCTGACACAATCTCGACGGGCTGCCGCAATTCGCGCCGTGCTTGCCTATATCTTTTTATAGCTTATCCCGAGTTGCTTGTTAGTGTAGGCCCCTGCGACAGAGGCGGGCAGGTTAGCAGCGCTTGACTGAGGGCCCCATGGAGGTGGCCGTTGGTCGCCAAGATGCGACCGCTCCCCACGTCAAAGGGGGAATCGTCGTAGGCCGTCACCCGGCCTCCCGCTTCCCGAATCAGCACCACGCCGGCCGTGACATCCCACGGTTTCAGACCCCGCTCCCAGTAACCGTCGAGGCGGCCGCAGGCGACATTGGCGCAGTCCAGGGCTGAGGACCCCCCCCGGCGCACCCCTTGGGTCAGGTGGGTGAGGTGGCAAAATTCAGCGTAGTTGTTATCGGCCGTCTCGCGGCGGTCGTAGGCGAAGCCGCTAGCGAGCAAGCTCTGGGCAAGGTTGACCACGGCGGACACTTGGATGGGCTGCCGGTTGCAGGTGGCCCCCAGCCCTTTGGCCGCCCGAAAGAGTTCTTGGCGGAAGGGGTCATAGATCGCGCCGATGTGGGGTTCCCCGGCGATCGCCAGGCCCACGGACACACAGGCCACCGGGTAGCCGTGGGCGAAGTTCGTTGTACCGTCCAGGGGGTCAATGGCCCAGCAGTAGGGGCTGTCGGCCTGGCCCAGGGCCCCGGATTCTTCCGCGAGGATGGCATGGTCAGGCAGGTGGCGTTGGAGGGTGGCCAAGACGATCGCCTCGGCCGCCTGGTCTACTTCGGTCACGAGGTCCCCGGCTCGCCCTTTCTCGCGGATCGCTCCGACTTGGCCCCAGCGATCACGCACCAGGGAGCCAGCGGCAAGGGCTGCCTCCGTGGCGATGTCGAGCCAGGTTAAGAGTTGGTCAGGAGTCGGAGTCGTCAGCATCGGCATCATGGCGGAAGTTCTGGGTAGCACCCGCTCGGAACTCGGCGGGGGTTTGGCGGAGGGGTCGGTCGGGATGCCAGAGGCCATGGCCCAGCAGGCGCGCATAGTCCTGGGCCTGCTCGAAACGCTGGCTGTAGCGGGTATTCGGCTCCCGAGTCGCAGCCAGGGCCTGGCCCTGGGCTATCAGGTATTCGTTTACTAGTGTCTCATCTCGCCAAACATACGCCAAGCGCCGCTGGTAAGCATCGAGAGGTTCCGTGTCAAACTCCAGGCCGATGCGGCTGCGGGGGGGCAGGGTCGCCGCCAGGGTGGCCGCCGCTTCCGGGCCCCAAGGTGCTTGGCGAGGGTCAGGGGCCTCCAGGCCCAGGAGCCGCACCGTCTGAATTTGGGCCGGTTGCTCGCTGGGGATCGTGACTTCAATCGTCTGACCGCTGACCACGCGCTGCACCTCGGCCGTGAGGAGATTGGCGGGGGGGCTGGGTTGACAGGCGATCGCCCCCAGGGCAGCGCTGGCTCCTAGCCGGGCGATCGCCCAGGGCGGCCGTGGCGTCCCCATCAGTCCTCGTCCAAGGGCAACCCGACCCGCGCCCGACCCCGGCCGAAGTAGCGGCCGAACTGCAACTCGTAGACTTCATCTTCATCCTGGGTCTCGAGGCGCAGGTCGGAGCGGGCATAGCCGACGCAGAGGAGGGCATAGCCCCGCTGCCGCAGGTCCGGGGAGAGGCCCATCGCTTCGGGTTGATAAATCTCGCCCGCCAGCACCCGCACGGCGCAGGTGGTGCAAGCGCCGTTGCGGCAGGAGAAGGGCAGGCTGATCCCCTGGGCTTCTAAGCTTTCGAGGATGTACTGATCCTCGGGGACGCGCGCCGTCCAAGTGGTATCGGCGTGGCGATCGCGCACCTCAATGGTGTGAAAACGGGTCATGGGGAACCATGTCAAGCATACTGGGCCCTATTGTACCGGGTCTGGGCCATGAGTCTAGGTCACTGCCCTTGGCAGACCCTCGCTGTTCAGTGTAGGATCGTTAATCGCCACGCAATTTGGAGAGGTGGCCGAGTGGTTGAAGGCGCAGCACTGGAAATGCTGTTTAGGGGAAACTCTAACGAGGGTTCGAATCCCTCCCTCTCCGTTTCCCGTCAGCCCGGCCAAGGGCTGATGCGTTCCCTGAGCACAGAGGAGGTCCGGAATCGTGGCCGGTCATAGCAAATGGGCGAATATCAAGCGCCAGAAGGAGCGAGTAGACGCGAAGAAGGGGAAAACCTTCACCCAGGTGTCTCGGGCGATCATTGTCGCCGCGCGCCACGGTCTGCCCGATCCTGAGGCCAATTTCCAACTGCGGGCGGCGGTGGACAAGGCCAAGGCGGCGGGAATGCCTAATGAGAGCATTGACCGGGCGATCGCCAAGGGAGCCGGAACCTTCGAGGCTGACTCTGACAACTACGAGGAAGTCCGCTATGAGGGCTACGGTCCCGGCGGCGTGGCCGTGCTGATCGAAGCCCTGACCGACAACCGCAACCGCACTGCTGCGGACCTCCGGGTGGCCTTCAGCAAAAATGGGGGCAACTTAGGGGAAACGGGCTGCGTGAGCTGGATGTTTGACCAGAAGGGGGTTGTCCGCTTAGCGGGCTCCGTCACCGAAGACCAGTTACTGGAAGCCTCCCTCGAGGGGGGAGCCGACAGCTACGACCTCAGCGATGATCCCGACTCCCCCGGGGCCGAGGTATTCACGGATGTGGTGAATTTGGAGCTTCTGCACCGGGCCTTGAAGGCGAGCCAACTCCCCGTAGCGGCGGCGGAGTTGCGCTGGATTCCCAGCACGACGGTCGAAGTGACGGACCCGGGCCAGGCGCGATCGCTGGTCAAGCTCATTGAGGCCCTGGAAGCCCTAGATGATGTCCAGGCCGTGACCACCAATTTCGACATGGCCGAGGAGTTGCTGGCCTTGAGTTGGGCTTAGGGGCACGGGCGATCGCCGAACACGCTAGGATAGGGAGTGGTTTTCAGGCCGCGATGGACTGGCCCGCCGGAGTCCCCCTCACCCCTTCTCCCCCAAGCGTTCGCGGCGTGCCTGTGAGGGAGCAGGAGAGGCTTGACCGCTTCCCCAGCCAAGGCGTGAGGTTCCGGGCGTCAGCACCGCTGGCCCAGAACGATCCCCGTTAACACTCGCTTAAACTCGGTTGCCGAAGAGGCCCAACGACCATGCCCCGCACGCAGCGTAACGACAACTTCATTGACAAAAGCTTTACGGTCATGGCAGATCTAATCCTCAAGCTGCTGCCGACCAATCAACAGGCCAAAGAAGCCTTCGCCTACTACCGCGATGGGATGTCGGCCCAGGCGGAGGGGGAATATGCCGAAGCCCTGGACAACTACAAAGAAGCCCTGAAGCTGGAGAATGATCCGGGCGATCGCAGCTACGTCCTTTACAACATGGGCCTGATCTACGCCAGCAACGGCGAGCACAAGACGGCCCTCGAACACTATCACCAGGCCCTGGACCTGAACCCCAAAATGCCCCAGGCCCTCAACAACATCGCGGTGATCTATCACTACCAGGGGGAACGGGCGCGAGAAGCGGGCCAAGAGGACGAAGCCGAAGCCCTGTTTGATCGCGCTGCCGAGTTTTGGAAGCAGGCCATCCGAATCGCCCCCAACAATTACATCGAGGCTCAGAACTGGCTGAAAATCACCGGCCGCTCCGAGATCGATGTCTATTTCTAGGCCGGGAGGGCTCTGCCATTGAACGAGGGGGGTCTCAGCGAGTCCTGGCAATCTCATCGTCCCGAAGCCGCTGCTAGCAAGGGTTTTGGGAGTCTATGGATGACACGCCCTAGGAGTGTGTCGTTGCGCTTTAGGGCCAGAACCGCCCTCCCTGCTCAGCCGTCCCCCGCAACATTGCCCGACCCAAAGCTGAAACCCCTTGATAATCTGTAGATTGAGGGAGTCCCGGCAACCCAGCCCGGTTTGCTGGTTTCGGGTTGCGCGCGGCTCAGCCTAACCAGCCGCCTGACCAGTCCGCATTACCCTATCTTTCGCCCATGCCAGCTATTGACCGCGAGCAAGTCCAAAAAGTCGCCCACCTCGCCCGCCTTGAGCTGACGGCTGCCGAAGAAGCGGCCTTGACAACGCAGCTCAGCAGTATTCTCGAATATTTTGAGCAACTGAGTGAACTCGATACGGAGGATGTCCCGCCGACAACGCGGGCTGTGGAGCTGAGCAACGTCACTCGCTCGGACACCCTCGCTCCCTTCTCGGCGCGGGACGATTTGTTGCAGGCCGCGCCAGAGCGGGAGGAGGACTTCTTCCGCGTGCCGCAGATTCTGGACTCTCAGGATTAGCCTAGGCTCTAGACTGGGCCGAGGGCAATGTGTCGAGCTGCAACGTCGCGGAGGCCCATGCTACCGATCATCTACTCGGATCGCTTTCTCCAACACCACACGGGCCGCTTCCACCCGGAGCGGCCGGAACGCCTGCAAGCGATCGTCCGGGCCTTGCGGGCGGCTCCCTGGGGCAACCAGCTTGACTGGCGGGCTCCCAAGGAGCAACGCGATGTCGAGCCGTGGCTGGCGGCGCTTCACCACCGGGATTATCTCGAGCGAGTGCGCTCCCTGGCGGCGGGGGGCGGGGGGATGCTGGACCCGGATACGGCTGTCTCCCCCCAGAGCGAGGCGGTGGCGCGGCTGGCGGTGGCGGCTTGGCTGGATGGGGTCGATTGGGCGATCGCCCACCAGGAGCCCGTCTTCGTTCTCGCCCGGCCCCCCGGCCACCATGCGGAGCCCCACAGCGGCATGGGCTTTTGCCTGTTCTCGAATGCGGCGATCGCCGCCCACTACGGCCTCCAGCAACCGGGGATCGCCCGCGTCGCCATTCTCGACTGGGACGTACACCACGGCAACGGCAGCCAGTACAGCGTTGAGGAGAATCCCCGCATCGCCTACTGCTCCCTGCACCAATTTCCCTGCTATCCTGGCACGGGCCGGAGCCAGGAGCGCGGCGCCCATGGCAATGTGCTCAACGTACCGCTGCCGCCGGGCAGCGGTTTTACGGACTACCAGCAGGCCTTTCAAGACCAGGCGATCCCGTTCCTCCAGCAGTTCCGCCCCGACTTGCTGCTGATCAGTGCTGGCTACGATGCCACTCAGGCTGACCCCTTGGCCGGGATGAACCTCCAACCAGAGGACTACCGCTACTTCACCGAGCAAGCCCTCGCCATCTGCCGCCGGGCGGTCTTTGGACTGGAGGGAGGCTACGATCTCGACGCCCTCGCCCAGTCGGTGATGGCGACCCTCGAGGGCTGCCTGGACTGGCACAGCTACGTCTAGGGCCTTGAGCACGCTGAAGCCTGGGGGAGCCGCGCCGCGTGATCGCCAGCGGGGCTGAAGCCCAACTACGGCCGGATTAAATCACAGTAGTTGCGCTTCAGCGCTCCCTCGAGCTGGCGTTAAGACAATAGAAAATTCCTCCCCGGCCCCGGGAAACTTGCGTTTAATGGAACCTGTGTAGCGCTAGGCGCGCGAGCTAGAGCGTACTTGATACTCGAGGAGTTTAGAACATGGCCAAGTTAAAAGTTGCGATCAACGGCTTCGGGCGCATTGGGCGTCTGGTCGTGCGAGCAGGCCTCCGTCATCCCGACGTGGAGTTTGTCGGCATCAATGACCTCTTCCCGGCTGAACAGCTCGCCTACATGTTCAAATACGACTCCACCCACGGAACCTATACGGAGCCTGTCAGTGGCAATGCGGAAGGCATCACGGTGGGCGATCGCTTCATCCCCTGCACGGCCCTGCGTGACCCGAGCGAACTCCCTTGGGGCGATCGCGGCGTCGATTATGTCGTCGAAGCCACAGGCCTCTTCACCACCCATGACAAAGCCGCCGCCCACCTCGCGGCTGGCGCGAAGCGCGTCGTGCTCTCAGCTCCGACCAAAGATCCCGACAAAGTACGCACAATGGTGGTCGGCGTCAACGACGACGAGTTCGACCCCGCCCAGGACACGGTAGTATCCAACGCTAGTTGCACCACCAACTGCCTCGCCCCCGTGGCCAAAGTCCTCAACGACCAATTCGGTCTAGCGGAAGGGCTCATGACTACCATTCACGCCATGACCGCTACGCAGCCCACTGTAGACGGACCCAGCAAAAAGGACTGGCGCGGCGGCCGGGGGGCCACGCAGAACATCATCCCGGCTTCGACCGGCGCGGCCAAGGCTGTGACCCTGGTGCTTCCCGCCCTCAAGGGCAAGCTGACGGGCATGGCCTTCCGCGTGCCCACGCCCGATGTCTCGGTGGTAGACCTGACGTTCAAAACCGAGAAGGCCACCAGCTACAAAGAAATCTGCGCGGCGATGAAGGCGGCCTCAGCAGGGAAGCTGCAAGGCATCCTGGGCTATACCGAAGATGATGTCGTGTCGATGGATTTCAAGGGCGACGACAACTCCAGTATCTTTGATGCCGGTGCGGGCCTTGAGCTAAACGCCAACTTCTTTAAGGTCGTCTCTTGGTACGATAACGAGTGGGGTTATTCCTGCCGGGTGATCGACCTGATGACCAAGATGGCGAAGAAGGACGGCCTCCTCTAGCCTACCGGAGGGCCCGACCCCAGGCCTGAAATCGAGAGCTTCCCCAAGGGCTGCTCTCCCCCGAATTCCCCTCGCCTAACCTTGGGCTAGCGACTTCTAGCTCCCCTTCTCCCAGCTTTGGGAGAAGGGGCCGGGGGGTGTAGACGCGCAGCGGCTTCTCGCAGAGGGGGCCCCGTAACGCCAAGGCTCGCGTTGGGTCTCCTGCGTCAACCCAATCGACCCTTCAGGGGCTTCTAGCTCCTACCGACTCATAAGAGTCAGCCTTGTCTCGCTCCTTCTAATCCTTGAAGACTGCTCCGCAATTTTTTTTTGAGGTGCATCATGCGTCAGTCCTTGGGCTTGAGTTTGCTGCTGCTGGCGACGGTCTTGCCGGGGGCCGGGGCTCAATCGATCGTGGCGGCTCCGGACGGAACTGGAACCCTGGTACAGCTTCAGGATCAAACCTATGGCATCACGGGCGGCCAGGTGGCCGGAGCGAATTTATTCCACAGCTTCCAAGCCTTTGGTTTAGCCCCCGGGGAGGTGGCTGACTTTTTGGCGTCGCCCGCGATCGCCAACATTCTCAGCCGTGTCGTTGGCGGCGATCCCTCCGTCGTCCAGGGCCTGATCCAGGTGACAGGCAGCCCGGCGAATCTCTATTTGATGAACCCAGCGGGCTGGGTGTTCGGCGCCGGGGCGGGGTTGAATGTGCCCGGGGATTTCATCGCCACGACGGCTACGGGCCTGGGCTGGGGGGGCGATCGCTGGTTCAACGCCTTCGGCCCCAACGACTACCAGGACCTGGTAGGGACCCCCACGTCCTTCGCCTTTGACCAAGCAGAACCTGGAGCGATTCTCAACACTAGCACCCTCCAGGGGACAGCCGGGCGCACCCTCATGCTTTTGGGCGGTCAAGTGGCCAATACAGGAACCTTGCAAGCGGCGGCGGGCGAGATCCTGGTGGCGGCTGTGCCCGGCACGAGCTTGGTGCGACTCTCCCAGCCGGGGCAGTTGTTGAGCCTCGAGATCGAGCCGCCCCGCACCCCCAGCGGTGAACTGGGGCCCATTCGCCCCCTTGACTTGCCCCGATTGCTCACGGGCTCCGACTTGGCCACGGGGTCGGCGGGCACGGTGGCGATCGCGGGCACGCTCCGGGCCGACGGGCCGACCGGGGGGCGGGTGACGCTACTGGGCGATCGCCTCGGCCTCTGGCAGGCCACCCTCGACGCCAGCGGCCAGGACCAGGGGGGTCAAATCCGGCTCGGCGGCGACTGGCGCGGTCAGGGCGATCTCTACACCGCGCAGCAAGTCCTAGTCACGGCGGACAGCCAGTTGCGAGTTGATGCCCTGGCCCAAGGCGATGGTGGCACGGCGGTCATCTGGGCTGACCAGACGACGCAATTTTACGGCCAAGTTTCGGCCCAAGGGGGTCCCCAAGGCGGAAATGGCGGCTTCGTTGAGGTTTCGGGCGGGCAATTCCTCGACTTTCGCGGCCAGGCTGACACCCGCGCCCCTCAGGGACAGCGGGGAACGCTGTTGCTCGATCCGGCCGATATTGAGATCGTTGCCAGCCCGGGCCCTAGCAGCAGCTTGCCCCTCACCTTTGCCAGTGGGCCCCTCAGCGCCCAATTATCCGCCTCCGTGCTGAACAGCGCCACCAGCAACATTATCCTCGAAGCCACCAATACGATTACCTTCAGCGCCCCCGTGACCGTGGCCGCCGCTGGCGTGGGCTTGCAGGCCACCGCCTACCACGGGATCACCGTCCGCGCTGACATCACCCTGAACGATGGCAATTTGGTACTCCAGGCTGGGGCGGCGGGTAGCTCCGGCCCTCTGGTGATTGAACAGGCCCAGCTCAGCACAGGCACGGGCGACCTCACCCTGAGCGGCCGCGGCCAACCCGGAGCCTCAGGGGGCGGCGCGGGGGGAGCCGGAATCACCCTGAGCCACAGCCACCTCCGCACCACCAGCGGCAACCTCACCCTCCTCGGTGTTGGCGGCGCGGGGGGCCCCGGCACAAATCAGGCCAATGGCACGAACGGCCTGGGGGGCCCCGTAGGGACGGGCAGCAATGCCGGCGGTGCTCCGGGAGCCCCCGGCGGTCCGGGCGGGGCGGGGGGTGCAGGCATTGCCCTCATCAACAGCACGATCACCTCCCGCAGTGGTCTGGTCACGCTGCACGGCACGGGGGGCCCTGGCGGCCCTGGCGGCGCGGGGGGCGGCGGCGGCGGCGGCGGTAGTAATCGCCAAAGCAATTTGCCCACAGGCGGTCTCGGCGGTCAAGCCGGCGGCGCAGGCGGTGCAGGAGTTGGTGGAACGAACGCAGCTCCTGCGGGTGGTGGTGTCGGGGGCGTGGCTGGCAGTGGCCCTGGGGGCGGCGGTGCGGGGGCCCAAAGCGCTGGGGGCGGCGGCGGCGGCGGCGGCTTTGGTGGTCTGGGTGGAGCTGGGAGTTCTGGCCCAGCGTCTCCCGGTCTGGGAGCAGCAGGTCAGATGGGTGGAGCCGGGGGCGGTGGTGGGGCAACAGCCGTGAATGGCGGCGGTGGCGGCGGGGCTCAGGGCTTCGGGGGCGGCGGCGGCGGCGTCAATAATTTTGGCGATGGAGGCAACGGGGGTAATGGCAGTGGTTGGGGTGGCAATGGCGGTACAGCCAGTGGCAATGGGGGAGCTGGAGGTACGGGCAGTGGCCTCGGCGGTGCAGGGGTGGGTCTTGGGCCGGGGGTAGACGGGGCAAACGGTCTAGCCAATGGCACGGGCGGCAATGGTGGCACGTTCGGAATACAAAATGGGGGCGGCGGCGGCGGCGCTGGGGGCCGGGGCGGCGATGGCGGGCCGGGGGGAGCTGGAATCTGGCTCCGGAGCGGCCGGATCGTGGTAGCTCCAGGGCGGCTGACCTTGCAGGGTCTGGGAGGCTCTGGCGGTCCTGGGGGGCCGGGGGGTGGCGGTGGCGGCGGCGGCCGGGGGGTCGGCGGCGGCGGCGGGGGCAGCGGCGGTCGTGGTGGCGCTGGCGGGATGGGCGGCTTGGGGATTGTTCTCGAGCCAGGGTTTACGATTCTCGGGGGTTCCTTCGGTTCGTCGTCTCTGGAAGTGACGGGGGCGGAAATTTTGCCCCGTTGGCCGGTGTTGCCGCTGCTGGGGAGTTGCGATCGCCCCGATCCCGAGGCCCTCTGGCCAGCCCAATTCCGCGACGCGAGCCCGAGCCCAGCCCTGGGCGATCGCCTCCCGTCGGCCTTCTGTCGGTGGTGGTAGCCCTAGGCCGCCACCCCCTTGGGCCGACGGCATCCCAGCCTTCAACAGCCCGACTCCGCCCGCTCCCGCAACAATTGGCTGATGCCCGCATCGTTGAACTCATCGGCCAGGGCCAGGACCTGATTGCTGAAGGGGATGTACCGGGCACTCAACTGCCGGATTCGGTGGGCTTCGATGCGGATGCCCTCAATATCCCCAATGCGGGCGGCGTGCTCTAGTTGCTTCAACTCCTCCCGGGGCGGCAGAACCCAGGGAGCAGCCTGGGCCTCGGCCGCGGCGATCGCGCCTCCAGCCTCATAGCGCCAAGTCAAGTGCAGGTGCTTGGCCAAAAGGGCCAACAAGCTTTCCACATCGACGGGCTTGGGGAGAAATTCCGTAAAGCCGGCGGCGATCGCCGCGTCGCGATCGCTCTCCGAGACGCTCGCACTGGCCGCAATCACCGGCAACTCGCGGTGGTTCCCTTGGCGGAGATGCTGCACCAGGGCCAGACCATCCATGACCGGCATGGCAATATCCGCAATCACCAGATCGGGGTGCTCTTGGTCGATCTGGGCCAAGCCCTGCTCGCCATCCGAGGCTTCGATCAGCAAAAATTCCAGCGGCTCCAGCACCTCCCGCAACACCGTGCGGTTGACTTCGTGATCGTCCACGATCAGGAGCTTGCGGCGATCGCCCAGGTAGCCAATGATCGTGCCGTGGGGCGATCGCGCCGCCGCCACCACCCACTCCGGCGACAGGGGCAAGTCAAGCTCAAACTGAAAGCAACTTCCCATCCCGGGCTGGCTGGTTACGGCAAGCTGTCCACCCATGAGATTGACCAAGCGCTTTGAGATCGTCAGCCCCAACCCCGTCCCCTCCACGCGCCGGGCCACCTCTTGCACTTGTTCAAAGGGTTGGAAAACCTTCTCGATTTGCGCTGGGGTCATGCCGATCCCCGTATCGCGAATCTGAAAGCGCACCCGCGCCACGGCAGGCGCAGCGGTCAAAGCACTCGACTCTAGCCGCTCCGCCCGCAGTGCCACACGACCCGTTTCCGTGAACTTAACCCCATTGCCCAGCAGGTTGATCAGCACCTGGCGCAGGCGCTTGTCATCTGCACGAACCCCTTCCGGCAAGTCCGGGTCTAGCTCCAAGTCAAAGCGCAGCCCCTTTTGCTCAGCCCGGATGCGGGACATTTCCGCCACCCCCAAGAGGCAAGACGGCAAGTGAAAGTCATGGGTGTACAGATCGAGCTTGCGGGCTTCAATCTTAGCCAAGTCGAGAATGTCGTTGATCAGCGTCAGCAAATGCTCGCCGGATTGCTGGATCACCTCAACCCCATGGCGGTGCTCGTTGAGGTCGGCCGCCCGCTGCATGATCTGGGCATAGCCAAGGATGCCATTCAGCGGTGTCCGTAGTTCATGGCTCATATTGGCCAGAAATTCACTCTTAGCCTGGTTAGCAGCATTGGCCACCTCGACTAGTTGGCGGGTCCGGGCCAGCAAATGGTTAAACGAGTCCGACAGACTGCCAATTTCATCCTGGGTGGTGATCGGAGCCTGGAGGTTGAGCTGACCTTCCCGCGTCACCCGCTCGGCGATTTGCTGGAGATCCTGGATGGGCTGGGCGATCGCCCGACTGATCACCACGGCCAGCAGCACGGCCAAGGCGATCGAGATCAAGGAACTGCCAAGGATGATCTGTTTACGAGTCTGGTCCGTGGCTCGCAGCGCCGCCTGGGCTTCTTCCGTCTCGTCTTCGGCAATCTCTACCAGGTCATCCAGGGCCTCGGCTACTTGCTCAAAGCTCACCGCCACGGGACTGTTATTAAAGGCCAGCAGGGTGCGGGCCGCCCGCTGACGCTGCTCCAGCTCCCTCAGATCACCGCTGAGCAGCGGCTGGAGCACCGCCGACAGCTCCCGAACATAGGTCGCCGGAGCCTCCCGGTAGGCTGCCACAAAGACGGGCATAGGCTCCCTGTGCGCTTCGCTGACATGGGTTTCCGTCTCGAGAAAGTCGTAAAACTCCTCCAGCTCGCTGACCACTTGCCGGGTACTCTCGAGCACCTGGGTCGCCGTGGCGCGAAAGGTTTCTGGCCGGTCGAGCCAAGCCGTGAGCAAGACAGCGTTAGCCCGAGCCCGCGTGACCAAAACTTGCAGGCTGCTAATATGCCGCAACTCTTCGTGGGCGTGCTGGGCCTTCAGCCAAGCGCCCTGCCGTTGCTGGTAGCTGATCGCGTAGCCAGCCGCTGTACCCGTCAGGGCGACTCCCAGGGCGAGAGCGTAGCCGAGGGCGAGCTTGTAGGTAATCGAGAAGCGCCCCAGCCAGCGCCGGGTTCGTGGGGGGGCAGGGGGTTGAGCGGGAGGGATAGACATGGCGATCGCCAGAAACAGGTTGTCGAGGATAGCCCCAAAGCCGGGCCGTCCGTGAGCACCTCCCCACAGGACAGCCTTCGTCTCGCCTCTCGGTCGTGATAGATTGCTATCCGGCCTAGCCAGCCAGCCCATCCGCACTACCAGACCGGGGGCAACCTCCAGCAGAGAGGCACTATTCATAGCGCTTAGCAAAGGCTAACGCCAGCCAGAAGCCCTAGGGCTCAGCCCAGCCATCAACCCAGACGCTCCAGCTCCAGCCTACCCGTGCCCATGCTAGCTTCTGGTGCTTCCCCATCCTAGACAGGGAGCCACCGAGTTGGGTTAAGAACTGGTAATGACGAGGCGATCAGGCCGTTAAGCAATGCAGAGGCCGCAACCGGGTGTGATTCAGTGAGGTGGCTGCTCTCCGAGGTCTTCGGCGCGGCGATCGCCCGTAGAGACCCATCCGAAACCCTGGCTCTAGAAGCTTAATGCCATCGAGAGAGCGCCTAACTTTAGAGGCTTTTACTTCAAATTGCCCTCCCGGAGGGCTTCGTAACGCGCACCGAGCAGGATAATTCCATCTTACTCACTCCTAGGGAAGGCAGCCCCAAGCACCCCACCGGGGAAAGGCCAAGGCGAGAGGGAGCGCGATCGCGCTCCCTCAAACTCCTAGGGCGCAATCCAGCCGGAGCAGTCCACCCTAACGGCGGGAGAACTCCCCCACCGAGCCTAGGCGCGCTTGTTCAGGAAAGTCTGCACCTGGTTCAGGGCCACCGCAAAAATATTGAACCCTGCCCAACCAGCCGCCACCAGTAGGGGCAACAACACGATCAAGATTCGCCAATCCATAAACCTCTAGCCTCCGGTTTTTACTAAAATAATCTTTAGACTGTTTTTATTTTTCAACATTTTCGCCCCGACTGCACAGAGGTCGCGAGAAAATTTTTAGCCAAAGCCCAACGCCGTTCCCCGGCCGGCGTGAGCGAGGGCGAGGGTTTCGTAGTGCTCCGCGTGGGCGATCAGGTCCGCGGCTTCCGTGGGGGAGACTTCGCGGCGCACCTGGGCTGGCAGGCCCACGACGAGCGATCGCGGCGGGACATCCTTCGTCACGACACAGCCCGCGCCAAGGATGCTCCCGGCTCCGACCCGCACCCCGTTGAGCACGATCGCCCCGATCCCCACCAAGCAACCCCGCTCAATATGGGCCGAGTGAATCACCGCCCGGTGGCCGACCGTCACATAGTCCTCGAGGAGCGTCGGTTGCCCCGGATCACCGTGGAGCACGGCCCCGTCTTGAACGTTGCTGTGGGCCCCCACCACGATGCGCTCGACATCGCCCCGCAACACGGCGCCATACCAAACACTGGCTCCTGCTCCCAGGACCACGTGACCCAATATCGTCGCATTGGGGGCCACGAAGGCCGCCGCTGCCACCTCAGGAGTAGGCCAATTCACCATCATCCGCACACCAATTCTTAAAGGGACTCCAAGCAGACAGACTGCAACATTGCACGGCCCAGAATGCGAGGCTGTCAGGCTAAGCAGATATAATGTAAGCCTAAAGTCCCGACTGACCGGACGATGAGAGCGCGTCTGCTATGATGAATCTTGTTTTACAGTACCCGATTTTCGGGGCAGAGATTAAGTGCCCTCACTGCCGCCAAACGATTCCGGCCCTGACGCTGACGGATACCTACCTCTGCCCGCGTCATGGAGCCTTTGAGGCTGATCCGAAAACGGGGGAACTGGTTCACCTGCAATCCGGCCGTCACTGGCGGCAGTGGAATAACGAGTGGTATCGCCAGCACACCCACCCCGACGGCATCCGCTTTGAAATCCACGAAGCCCTCGACCGCCTCTACACGCAAGGCTATCGTGCCACCAAGGTGATCATTGCCAGCCGCTATCGCGATCTGGTCAGTTCTTACCTCGAGCGCAGCACCCACTGGCGCAGCAGTGCCGAAGTCCACTCCCCCCGGCTCTATGGGCTGCCGGTCATCTTCAGTGCTGACCCCACGGATGATCCCTGCTGGGACGTGATTAACTTTGATCTGGAAAAGGAACCGGGCGTCCCCGTTCGCTATCCTTATTTCCGCCTGTTTGAGTAAGTCAAGTTAGGAACGAGTTGTCGTGGCTCTCCGCTCTCACTCGATGCTTTCCCTGGCCCGTGGCGCGATCGCCCTGCTCGGTCTGTTGCTGGGGCTGCCCCCGGGAGCCGCCTGGGCGCAGTTCCGGATCGATCGCCCCAACTTTTTTGAGGACGGTCAGCAGCAGTTTGAACAAGAGATCCGCCGCCTCGAACAGCAGCGCCCCAATATCCCACCCACCCTGACCCTTGAGGCCGGCGAGGGGCGCTGGTCACGGGTGGTCTTGCGGGCGGCCGGCTGTGCCGTCTGGTTGCCCGAGGGAACCCTGGCTCAGGAAACCGAGACCCTGGCTACCCCCTTCGGGGAGCTGAATTTTACCGTCATCGCCAGCCATCCCCCGGGCTCGCGCTTCGTTATTGCGGCCTCGGAGCCCCTGCCGTCGCCTGGGCGGGCGAACCCGGAGCAACTGCTGGCTCAGGTGCGCGATCGCGTTCTCAGCCGTGCTCCCTACTTTACCCTCGCCGGTCAGCGGGAGGTGGTCTTCAAAAGCTACCAGGCCCGGGACTTCATGCTCCACAGCGAGGAAGAGACCCTGACCTTTCGCCTCCTCCTAGCCCAAGATCGCCTCTATGTTCTGGCCGTCCGCCAGGGCCGGGAGGCAGCGGCCCTCGAGGCGATCGCCGCTTACTTTGGTTCCTTTGAGCTGCTATGAGCCAGCGGCGGCGGCGCTCCTGGGCCGCAATTTTGGCCCTGGTGGTGCTGGTGAGTTTGGCCCTGCCCGCCCTCGGAGCAGCGACCTCCAGTTACGAGCTGAGTCTCGCCGCGCCGTTTAACCGCCCCCAGTTCTACCCCCTGGCTCAAAACCTCGCCCCGCCCCCGGACTACCGGCCGACGGGGGCCTGGGTGGGGCGTCTCCTCTTGCCCCATGCCGAGGAGTTTGCCACGGTGCAAACCCTGAGCCCGATCACGACCGATTGGGCCTGGCTGGAGCTGCTGCACGCCCCCGCCGAGGTCGAGTTGGCCGTGGGGCAGCGGGTGCGGGTTGAATGGACCAATGCCCCGGAGTTGCAGGACTACGTGGCGGCCGTCAGCACTCCGGTCCTCTTGTCGGCAGCGGCTCAGCAGGGTCGCGAGCTGGGGAACGTGATTCCCACGCGGCTGGCGGGGCGCGATCGCGTCGGCCCGCTCCAGTCCCTGGCGGGGGCCCGGCCTCAGGATGACGTGATCGTGCAACTAGATGACGTGATCTTTGCCGGCCGGGATGGGGAGACCGCCGTGCTCCAAATCGGCCGCGAGCCGTTGTTGATTCCCGAACGCTATGTCGGCCTGGTGAAGATCCGGCGGCCGACGGAGCCGGACACCTGGGCGAACCCGGCTGAACACGTCCGGGTGCAGCATTACAATCCCGCCAGCGGCCACTTCGACGGCCGGGAGGAGGTAGTCTGGATTCCGCAGGAACCTCTGGATCGCAACGGCCGCTACCTTTCCACGCCCCATCGCCTCGATCGTTCCCCGGCCGGGTCGGCGGGTTGGTACATTTACGGGGCCCGTGATCGCCAGGGCCAGTTTGTCGTCCGTGCCCTCATTCCTCGGCTCGCTCTCCAGTTGCAGCCTACGGAGCGCCGTACTGGCTTCGCCGCCAGTCATCGCTACTTGCAACGGGGCAGTTGGCAGGCGCTAGCCGAGCGCCAGGGTACGGTGGCAACGGCGCTGCTCCAGCCGACGGCAAACACCCCGGAACCGACCTGGCAGGAGGGCGATCGCGCGCTGCTGCTGCACCTGTTCGGCGGGATTGGCGGCGAGCGGGGCGAACCCGTCCTGCTCGGCACGGTCACGGGGCACTTCTCCCTAGGCCAAGGCGAGCTGGTCCGTGATCCCTTCACCGGCGACTTGCAGTGGCAGTTGGAATACTGGCAGGTCTACGGCCACAATCCCAATGGCATCATGGCCGGTCGCACCGCCTGGAGCGACTACCTGGGCCACCTGCGGCATGGCTGGCTGGGCTCGCGGCCAGTGTCGGATCTGCTGGTCCTGTTTGCGCCCCTCAACCAGGACTACCAACTAGGCCGCACCACCCTTTCCCCCCTCGGGGCGATTCTGTACCAGTTGCAGGTGATGACAGCCCGCTACCGCACCGGGGACGGGACGGGCTTCGCGGCCGTGACCCCCGCGACCTCCTGTGTGCAGGACTCCAACCAGGCCCTCTACATCGCTATCACGCAGCTCGGTCGCCAACTCGAAACTGATCCCCCTCTCCAGGCCTGGCTGCGAACCAATCACCGCAGTCCGGAGCTGGGGCGCTTCCAGGAACTGACGGCCCTGGGGCAGGCGGTGCTCGACCTGCTGGAGCCCCGGGGCCAAGTGCGCCCCGACTGGCAGGCCAACGCGGAGTACTTGGCCGGCGTCGCCGGTCGCACGGGCTTCACCACCGACCGCCGCTTGGCCAACGCGCTCTTGAGTTGGCGCTCTCTGTTCCCGCGCCGAGCCCATGACGAGCTAGCCAGCCTCTTGCTCCAGCACGGCGCGACCCTCTGGGTGATTCGTACTAACCAGGTCGGCGGCCAGGACCCGACTCTGGTGCCCGTGGCTCCCACGGTGCTTTTGGGGCAATACCCCTGGGCCTCGCGCTGGGTCAATCGCTTGGCCTTGGGGTTGCGGCCGGTCACGGGGCGCACGGTGGGGATTACGGCGGCGGCCCTGGCGATCTTTGGGGCGATCGCCCTGCCCCTCGGGGTCGGCCAAGGCTTGCTAGCCTGGAAACCGCTGGCCGCCTCCCCCTGGCTCTGGGGCCGCCGTTTGGTGCGGCTCTTCGGGCTGCCGGCCCTGGTTGAGGAGTTGGTGTTTCGGGTCTGGCTCTTGCCTCCTCCCGGAGCACCCTTGGCCTGGTGGTCCTGGAGCCTCTGGGGACTGCTGAGCATTGCCCTCTTCACAGCTTACCACCCCCTCCAGGCCTACACCGTGGGCCGTCGCCAACGGGACACGCTGTTAAACCCAGCGTTTCTGGCGCTCACGGCTCTCTTGGGGTTGGCCTGCACGGCCACCTATGGGCTGACGGGCTCCGGTTGGGCTGCCATCGTGCTGCACTGGCTGGTAGCGGCCGCTTGGGTGCTGCTGCTGGGGGGCGATCCGTCCTCCAGAGCGCTCCGCGATCGCGCCTGAGTTCCCCAGGCTCCTTAGGAGCTGAGTAGCTCCGGCTTCACCCGCGCCAGGAAGCTCAGGACCAGGCCGGTAAATACCCCCTCGACGACGGCCTGGACGCTGTAGATACCCAGGGTGATCAGGAGCACTCGGCGCTCCATGGCAGCATCGAGATCCGCCGGGAGCCCCAAGATCGCGATCGCGACAAAGATCCCTGCCGAAAGTAGCACGGCTCCAGCTCCGATGCCAGCCCCCAAGGTCGCCGTCGCTAGGCCCCAGCGCTTAGCCACAGGCTGCAAGCGTTGAAAGGCCTGGTGAGCCAACAGAGCCGGCAGCCCCATGATCACAAAGTTGAGGCCCAGGGTGGAGAGGCCGCCATGAGCAAAAAAGACGGCCTGGAAGAAGAGGGCGATGGCGATCGCTGGCAAAGCATAGTAGCCCAGCACAATCCCCATCAAGCCATTCATAAACAAATGAATGCTGGTCGGTGGTACGGGGATATGGAGCAGCGAGAGGACAAAGAAGGCCGCCGCCAGCAACGAAGCCTTGGGAATCTGGGTCGTTGGCTCCGGCCCCCGGTGGATCTGGCGCAGGGAATACCAAAGGCTACCGCTGGCCACAGCATAGCCAGGGATGATAAAGCTCGGAGGGAGTAGTCCATCGGGCAAATGCACGTTTAAGCCTTTCTCCGAGAAAAGAACAGCGCCGTACCGATCAGACCCCAGAGACCGCAGGCCGCCATGAGACTCTTCTGAAGCGGGGTGTAGTTGGCTCCAGACCACTGGGCTCGGGCCGTGAGCTCGGGCTCCGCCGCGTCGGCCGTGGGCTCAGGGGCCGCCTCGGGGGAAGGCGTGCCCCGGTCAGCAGCGGTCTCGGGCTCGACCGGAATGCTGATTATATTGCCATGCCCCGCCTGGCGCACCCGTACATCCCAGTTCCCCGGCTGGGCCGGATCGGGCGCAAAGATGAAATACCCTTCACGGTCGGTCGTGCCCTGTAACCAGGGCGTTGCCGGATCATTCGGGGCATAGATCGTCACTTGGGCCTCGCTCATCGGCGTGCCGCCATCGTACTGGGCTTGAATTTCAATCGCGCCGGTCTTGCGGAACTGAACGCTGGTCCCGTGGGCCAGGGCAGGGACCCCCCACCCCAGTCCCAGTAGGATGATGAGGCTAGGGCCGTAATGCCATCGCGTCATGGGTACTTCCTCCTCTGTTGCATTACAGTAATTCTCCTCTCACCCCCAAACCGCTCTCAGCGGCAGTGGCCTTCACCGACATGGCCCAGGTTAGCGATCGCATCAGCCAGCGTTGCATAGTCCTCCGGGGACAGTTCCGCTTCCAGAGTCGCCAAGTCAGCGTTGAGGGTATCCCCAGTCGTCAAGGCCGCCAGGGGCTCAAAGCCCAGGGCTCCTGCGTTCAGCTCATCCCCTTCGGGCAAATCAGCATCGCCAAAAATATGGTCAAAGTGGAAGGTGACTTCTGTATCAGCAACCGCTTCAGTCGCCACAATCCCTTTGCGATCATCGCCAACAAATTCACCGCAGGTGTAGGACAGGGGTTGCTCAAGGCGGAGCGTGAAGTCCACGGTGCGGCCGTCTTTGGTGGCTTGGCCGAAGAGGGCGATCGCCGCTCCCGCCGCTTCGCCATCCTCAGCCAGTACCACGTTCCAGCTCACAGCATTGAAATGGCCTACGGGAGCCGCGCTTTCACCCACCATCACCACTTCTCCGTCCCCATCTGTCGCCGTCAGATCCACGGTCATCGGTTCCGCCAGCAACACCACCGTCTCCGTTGCCTGCAACCCTTCATTCGAGGCTGGATCGAAGGGGGGATCTGTCTGGTGGGCCTCTACCTCCGCCAAGGTGACAAGGACCTGGTCAAAGCGGATGTCCCAGTTGTCTTTGGTCGTGAAGCCGTCGCGGACAAATTCTTCGCCGTTCGCAACAAGCATCAGGGTTCCCTGCTCCGCATCACCCGCCACTTCGGCTGGTCCACAGCCGAGCGCAAGGCCGGAAACGAGGAGGGCGGCGGCTAAGCTTCGGCCCCAGGGATAAACAGATGGATGAATGCTGGTCATGGTTCAATTCGCCCTACGGTACGTTGGTGATGCTGACCAGTGTTCGGTATTTTCCGGCCAGAAAACAATCCCCCCCATGGGCATGGGTCACGGCTGGCCGCGCGTCCGCGCGGGCGCGGGGGTCCGACCCTCGCCTTTTGCCGTAGAATGAGTACGATATTTGTCCAGGCAAGCGGTGGGTTGCCCGCGGATTTGGTTGAGGAGTTGCTTGGTGTCGTCCCGTCGTAAATCGCAGTCTTACTGGCCTTGGGTGTCGCTCCTGGCGAATGGCTTCCTACTGCTGGCGGTGGCTTATTTGCTCCAGCGCGATCGCCCCCTGCCCAAAGCAGACATTACGTTAGCCAACTTTGCGACCAGTCCAGTCCTCCCGGCCCTCGCCCAAGCCCCTGCCCCTGGGGGAGCGGTGGGGAGCGAGCGCCGCAAGCTCAATTACCAAGAGTGGGTAGACCTCTTGGCGCGGCAGGCCTCGGTGGCGGCCAGTCGGCGACCCGCGAACCTCAGTATCTTGCTCGGGGACTCGATCACCCTCTGGTTCACGAAGGAGCAATTGCCCCCCGGCCGCACCTGGCTCAATCAGGGCATTTCTGGCGAAAAATCCCAGGGCCTGCTGCGGCGGCTCCGCCTCTTGGATCGCACGCAGCCGGAGACGATCTTCGTCATGATCGGCATTAATGACGTGCTCAACGGCGTCAGCGACGAGACCCTGCTCGCCAACTACACCCTGATCGTGCGCTATCTGCGGCGCACTCATCCCCAGGCCCAGATCGTTGTGCAGTCGATCCTGCCCCACAGTGGGGCCCGGGCCACCTGGGAGGGGCGCGATCGCCTGCTGATCAACCCCAACTCACGCATTCGCAACTTGAATCTGCAAATTGAGGCGATCGCCCGGCGCGAGCAAGCCTATTTCCTCGACCTCTACCCCCTATTTGCCGATCGGGAGGGGCTCCTCCGCTCTGAGCTGACCACCGACGGCCTGCATCTGAGCAGCAACGGCTACCGTATCTGGTCTACCGCCCTGCAAGTCTTTGAAGGGGTGCTACGCTCCACCCAACACTCGGCCCGCTAAGCCAACTCCCCCGCATCCCAACTCCGCTTTTTGGGAGCGGGGGACTGAGGGAGGGCCGAGATGGGGGTATACCGTAACCCAGAGCGGGTTCAGGCAACCCAAAACGTGACTTACGGCCAGCCACCATCCCCCTCAACCCCCAAAAAAAGCAGGTCGTACCAAGGGTATGACCTGCTGTAGGGGTCTGTTCGGAGCAGCTAGACTGCTTCGAGATTCTTCTCGCCGGTGCGAATCCGAATGATTTCATCCACGGGCGTGATAAAGATTTTACCGTCGCCAATTTCCCCGGTTTTAGCCGCGGTGATAATCTTCTCAACGACCATATCAACCTGCTCGTCTTCGACGACGATTTCAACCTTGAGTTTTTGCAAAAATTCGACCGTATATTCCGAGCCGCGATAGCGCTCTGTTTGACCCTTCTGACGACCGAAGCCCCGCACCTCCGATACGGTCATGCCGACAATGCCCGCATTGACGAGGGCAATCTTAACCTCATCAAGCTTAAAGGGGCGAATGATCGCTTCTACCTTCTTCAAGAGTTCAACTCCTCAATGCAATTCGTCTGCGCCGTCTACTAGCTTATACGTTGATCCTGACACTTTCTAGCACTGTGGTTCGAGAAATTTTGTAAACAGAGGCACACTTTCTCTCAGGAGCATCCCGTTGCAGCGGCCCTCCCCCGCCAACCATCCCTTCAGGAGAAGGGACTTCTGGTATTTCCAAGGTCCGCGAATTTGCCCAGGTTTAGAGAGAGGGCGAACCCTGATGCTGCCTCCCAGAGTCCCGGGTGCATCTCCCGTTGGAGACTCCCCTTCGCCCCAAACTGGGAGCAGGGGAGTTAGAAGCCCCTTGCCTAACTTGGGAGCGGGGTTGGGGTGAGGGCTGAGCGAAGGAGTACCAACATCCCGCGCAGAATTTTGTTGCAGAATTTTGTTGCAGAATTTCGTTCACCCGTTGCAGTCTCCCTAGCGCCGCCGCCCCCAGGCCAATGCTAGGATCAGCCCCAAGCCAACCGCCGCTCTCGTCGCCCTGTGACCACCGCCCCCCCCACCCCGCAGTGGCAACTCCCCCCCAGCACCGAGCCCCCCGCCGCCTTCCTCGCGGCTGTGCAGCAGGCCGCTGGCCTGGAAACGGACGGCCGCTCCTTGGCGGCGCTCCTCTGGCAGCGCGGCTGGCGTGATCCTCAGGTTCTGCCTGGCTTCCTCGACCCCGCTGCCTACCAGCCCGCCAGTCCCTTCGCCTTTGGGGACGAAATGGACTGGGCGATCGCCCGCCTCCAGCAGGCCCGCCAGACCGGGGAAAAAGTGGCCATCTGGGGCGACTTTGACGCCGATGGGATCACGGCCACCAGTGTGCTTTGGGATGGTTTGGGGCAATTCTTGGATCGTGAGACCCAGCTCTGCTATACGATTCCCAACCGTCTGACCGAATCCCATGGTCTGAATGTCCCCGGCCTTGACCGACTCGCCGCCGCTGGCGTGACTCTGATCGTCACCTGTGATACCGGTAGCACTAACTTGGCCGAGATTGACTACGCTCGGCAGCGGGGCCTCGACCTGATCATCACGGACCACCACACCTTGCCTCCCCAGCGGCCTGAGGTCGTGGCGATTCTGAATCCCCGCTCCCTACCGGCCACGCACCCTCTGTACCACCTTGCGGGCGTTGCGGTCGCCTACAAGCTCATAGAAGCGCTCTACCAACGTTTTCCGGACTGCCCCTCGGAGCCCCTCGAGCACCTGCTGGATCTTGTGGCCATTGGCCTGATTGCCGACTTGGTGAATCTGAGTGGGGATTGTCGCTACTTGGCCCAGCGGGGCCTGGCTCGCTTACAGCGGCAGTTGCAGGAGCCGACGCGGCCGGGGGTGGCGGAGCTGCTGAAGCTGTGCAAACGAGCGGGCGATCGCCCCACGGATATTTCCTTCGGCCTGGGCCCGCGCATCAACGCGGTCAGCCGCGTGCAGGGAGACGCCAGCTTTTGTGTGGAACTGTTGACCAGTCGTGATCCCCACCGTTGCCGCCAGTTGGCCGCTGAGACCGAGTTGGCCAACAGCCGCCGCAAGGCCCTGCAAGCTCAAGTAGTTCGTAGGGCCCAACAGCACCTAGCGCGCCTGGATCTGTCTACAACGCCGGCGATCATCCTCGCTGATCCCCAATGGCCTGGAGGGGTCCTGGGCCTAGTGGCCGGCCAACTGGCCCAGGAGTATGGCCGGCCCACGGTATTGTTCAGTGTCGAGACCGTTCCGGCCAGCCCGGGTGCTCCCTTGATGGCGCGGGGCTCGGCCCGCTCGGTCCAGGGAATCGATCTCTACGACCTGATTCACAGCCAGGCTCATCTGCTCCATCGCTTTGGCGGCCACCCTTTTGCGGCTGGCCTGAGTTTGCCGGCGGCCCACCTACCGCTCTTGGCGGAGGGCCTCAACCAGGCCCTCCGCCAACAATTTGCCGCCTCAAGGCCGTTAGAGCCGCTCCTACAAGCGGACTTGCGCCTGCCGGTGGCCGCCTTAGGACGCGACCTCTTTCGGGAGTTAAAAGCCCTCGAGCCTTGCGGCATGGGCAATCCCGTGCCTCGCTTACTGTTGGAAAACTGCTGGTTTCTCGATCCCTGGCATCAGAATATCCAGGATCAAAGCCGTCGCAAGGTGCAGTATATCAAAACTACATTTCAGGTTGCTGATGCGAGTTGCCCCGAAGGATTTCCCGGCCTTTGGTGGGGGCATTACAAGGATGAACTGCCCCAAGATCGGCCCTGTGATGCCTTGGTGGAGCTAGATTTCAATACCTACAAGGGGCAATACGAAGCACGTTTGATCGCGGTGCGGCTCCACGGGGCGAGTCCCTACCGCGCTCCCGACCCCGAGCGCTTGCTGGACTGTCGCCAAGCGCCGACCCGGACCTGCCCGCCCGAGGTGTTGCCCCTGAGGACCTGCCCGACGACGTGGCGCGATCTGGAGCAGTCCTATCAGCAGGCTGAGCGCCAGGGGCGATCGCTGGCCTTGGCCTACCCAGAGCCCGTGGAACCTAGCCCCACGGAGCGGTGGTTGCACCTGATCGGGCTGGCGAAATACCTGCTGCGAACGGGCGATCGCCTCCCCCGCGCCCAGCTCCGCCGCCAGCTCCACCTCAGCCCCGCGAGCCTAGAGCAGGGGGTTGCAGCTCTCGAGGCCCTGGGTTTCACTGTGGTCAAGGAGCGCGAGGGCCTGAGCATCCGCCAGTTGGGAGCTGCCCGGCCGGGCTACGAGGCCGCGATCCGCGCCTTTCTCACGGCCGTGGCGGAGGAACAATTCCAGCGCCGCTATTTCTATCAGGTTCCGGTGGCAACGTTGCAACAGGTTTTGGGCGATCGCTTGGGGGCCTTGGCGCAGCCGGTTCCGCCGGAACCGGCTGCGCCCTAGACCTTGCCACGGCTGAAGCCAGCTAGGAGCCCCCGACCCCTACGTTTCTACGGAACCGGCTACGCTAACGCAAACCTGACAAGGCTCAACCCAATCTCTCGGCAAGCTGGATCAGGCGGCGTGATGACGGTAGCGGAAATAAGCGGCACAGGCTCCTTCTGAGGAGACCATTGGGGCTCCCAGGGGGTGATCGGGGGTGCAACCCGTGCCAAAGGCCGGGCAGTCGGGGGGTTTTTGTTGGCCCCGCAGGATCGCGCCGCTGATGCACTCGCTGACAGGGGTGGACGGGGCGGCTGGGGTTAAAACGGTGGCAAAGCGTTGCTGGGCATCGAAGGCGGCAAACTCCGGTCGCAGGCCGAGGCCACTAGCGGGGATCGTGCCCAGGCCGCGCCAGACCCGGGGCACAACTTGAAACACTTGCTGCATCAGTTGCTGGGCCGTAGGATTGCCGGAGCGCTGGACGGAGCGCGCATACTGGTTTTCGCACTCGGCCCGACCGGCTTCGAGTTGCTGGACGCAGCGATGCAGGCCCGCCAAAATATCGATGGGCTCGAAGCCAGTGACGACAATCGGCACTTGGTAGCGGTTGGCCAGGGCCTCGTAGGCTTCGTAGCCCATGACGGTGCAGACATGGCCGGCCGCGAGGAAGCCTTGCACTCGGCAGTCGGGATCGCTGAGGATCGCTGCCATCGCTGGGGGGACGAGGACATGGGCGGCCAGGAGAAAGAAGTTGGTCAGGCCTTGCTGCTGGGCCTGGTAGACGGCCATCGCGGTGGCGGGGGCGGTGGTTTCAAAGCCGACGCCAAAGAAGACGACCGGGCGATCGCCCTGCTCCCGGGCCAGTTTCAAGCAATCGAGGGGCGAGTAAATGATGCGGACATCGGCCCCCTGGGCCTTGGCCGCGAGGAGGTCGAGGTGATGGCCGGGAACCCGCAGCATATCCCCAAAGGAGCAGAGGATGACGCCGGGCTGGTGGGCGATCGCGATCGCCTGGTCGATCAGTTCTGCCGCCGTCACACAGACCGGGCAGCCTGGCCCGTGGATCAGCTCCAGGCCGGGGGGCAGCAGCTCATCCACACCGTATTTCACAATGGCGTGGGTTTGGCCGCCGCAGATTTCCATGATCGTCCAGGGGCGGCTCAGGATCTGGGTGATCGCCCGGGCATAGTCCTGGGCGAGGGCGGCATCGCGGTACTCGTGGACAAATTTCATCGGGATAGGCTCTCTGAATAAGGATCAGTGAGGGACAGACTGCCAGACGCGCACCGTATGATCGCGGCTGCCGCTGACGATGGTGCGGCCGTCAGAGCTGATGGCGATCGCCCGCACGAGGTCGCTGTGGCCAAACAGGGTGTGCAGGTGTTGGCCCGTGTGGAAGTTCCAGATGCGGACTGTGCCATCCCGGCTACCACTGATGACCACCTGCCCGTCGGGGCTGATCGCCACCGAGGTGACGGACTGGGCGTGACCCCGCAGGGTGCGGAGGACGTGGCCGGTTTTCAGATCCCAGATTTTAATCGTGCGATCGCGGCTACCGCTGACGAGATTGCGCCCATCGGGACTGAGGGCCACGGAGCGAATCTCGTCGATATGGCCCAGGAGGGTGCTGCGGCGCTTGCCGGTTTTGAACTCCCAGATCTGAATCGTCTGGTCGCGGCTGCCCGCAATCACCAGCTCCCCGTCGGGACTGATTTGTAAGGCGGTCAGTCCCCGAGAGTAGCCGACCAGCGTGCCCTCGGGCTTGCCCGAGGCGAGGTTCCACACCCGCAGGGCCTGGGTACGGCAGAGCAACTTCAGGGTCGAGATCAGCGGCGAGGAGGTCTCGGCCGGCAGGCGGCTCAGGAGGGCATCTAGGCTGAAGTCAAAGGTGGGCTTGACGTTGTTATCGGCGCTGGCACTGACCAAGCGCTGGCCGTCGGGGCTCACGGCAATGGTGTAGATGGGGTGGCCTCGGTTGCCCTCGATCGACCGCACCTGTCGCCCCGTCTCGCGATCCCAGATGCGGATCGTGTTGTCGCGGCTGCTGCTGATGATTTGCTGGCCGTCGGGACTCAGGGCCACCGAGAGCACGGCCGAGGTGTGGCGATGAAGGGTCATCGTCTCGCGGCCCGTGAGCAGATCCCAGAGCTTCAGGGTGCCGTCCTTGCTCCCGCTGACCAGGGTGCGACCGTCGGGGGCGATCGCCACATCCTGGACCCAGTGGCTGTGGCCCCGCAAAATGTGAATACAGTCCAGTCGCAGCCAGACCTCGAGATCCAGTGTGTCAAGGCTTCCCGCCGGGCGCTGGAGGCGCTCCAGCACGAGACGCTCCGCCTCCTGTTGCACGGCTCCGGTCTCTTCCTTGACCGCCCGCAAGATGAGTTCCAGCCCCGGCCGGCCGCAGTTGAAAGCATCCCGCAGGGCCCCCAAGCGCTCGGCTTCGATCTGGCTCTGAAACCGCATCAACACATCATCCCAGCCCCGGAGCGTGACCACCCCTTGGGGCAGGGAGGGCGGCGGGGCCAAGGATTCGTGCTCATCGGCCGGGGGCAACGGCTCGGAGGGGTCCAAGCGCGTATCGCGGCGATCCTCAATGACCGTATGGTCCAGCGGCTCGGAGGGGTCCAGGCGCGTATCGCGGCGATCCTCAATGACCGTATGGTCTTCCTCGTCCTCGTCCGCCTCGGCCAACTCCTCAGGGTCGAACTGGAAGGTCAAGGGGGTTGCTGCCCCCGAGGGCTGCACGATCTCAGGGGCCGCCTGATCGGTGAGAATCGTGTCATCCTGGGCCAGCTCAGCCGCGAGAGCGACCGCGTCGTCAGCCCCTGCGTCATCTTGGTCAGCATCAAAGTCGGGCATCGCTGCGGGCTCCCAGGGAGCGGCTGCCCGCGAGAAGTCGGGGGGGAGGACCTGGGTAGCCTCGTAGGCCTCAGGCCCAGGAGCGGGGGTCTCGTCGAGGTCGGCGAAATCCTCTTCAGGGGTTGGCGCGTTGGCGAAGGGTTCTGGCGGGCCGAGCGCCGCTGGCTCCTCGGCCCAGTTTTCGATGCGGGAGGCCGCCTCAAAATCGGGTGTTACCAAAACATCATCCGGCTCGGCCAGAGCTGCAAAGGGATCGGCTAGCTCCTCGGGAGTCGGCAGCAGGGCCTCGGGAATTTCTACAGCGAAGGGATCGTCTTGCTCCCAGGCTGTTTCTGGCCTCGCCTCCCGGGCGTCCGCGGTGGTTGGCTCCCAGTCCGGGGCCGCCTCGGCCGGCAATTCTGCCTCGGGCAAGGATTCCGGCTCAGGGAATACTCCAGCCTCAGGGAAGGGCTCGGCGGCGGCTCCGGGCTCGGCAAAGGGATCGTCCCGACTCCAGTCTTCCGCCTCGAGTAATTCCGCAGGGTCGGGCAAGGATTCCGGCTCAGGGAATACTCCAGCCTCAGGGAAGGGCTCGGCGG
>CAYNIP010000052.1:0-5263 GCA_964397305.1 uncultured bacterium | reverse complement strand
CCTCGAGTAATTCCGCAGGGTCGGGCAAGGATTCCGGCTCAGGGAATACTCCAGCTTCAGGGAAGGGCTCGGCGGTGGGATCGTCGCGGCTCCAGTCTTCCGCCTCGGGGAGTGGTTCCGCTGGCGCGTCGCTGGCGGGCAGGTCAAAAAAGTCATCGGCGGCGATCGCCGCCTCCAGGGGCAGTGCTTCGATGGCTGCCAAAGCGTCCGGCGCCGCCAGAGCTGCTGCTGTATCGCTGGGCTCCCAATCGCTGGGCTCCCAAGTGTCGGGAGGGGCTGGAGGGGCCGCCCCGGCCTCGCTAAACTCCCCAGGATCTGAGCTGACTGCCTCAGCCGCCTCCGGTACAGCCCAGCCCCGGCCCAGGGCCTCATCGGCTTGTTGGATCGTCGCTTGAGGGTCTAGCACGGCGTCCGGCTCCCCGGCGATCGCCGCCGTGGTCCGGCTCTGATCCACGGTGGTGCGGGGGTCTAGGGCTGACGCTTCAGAATCCGGGAGGGCATCGAAGTCAAAATCAAACTGATAGTCGTCAGCATCAGCGGCCACGCCCCGCGCATCCTGAGCCAAGTTCTCAGCCTCGGAGGCGGGCTCTGCATCGATCAGGGTTGCCTCCGAGGCCGGGTCCGGCCAAGCCTCCTCCATCGCGTGGGCTTCTTCCCAGAGCTGGGCCGCCGCTGCCGTCAGCTCTGGGGGTACGGCCGCTGCCGCCGCTCCGGAGGGCTCTTCGTCCAGGGCTGGCGCGCTACGTTCTGGCGGAACCGATTGCACCAAGGCCAAGGGTTCCGGCGGGACGATCGCCGGTTCAGCCGGCTCTGAGGCTGCGGGAGCTGCGGCCAATGGGTTGAGGGCCTCAAGGACTGGCGGCAACTCTAGATCCGGAGGAATAATCGTGTCATCGTCAAAGCTGGTGTCAGCCGCGCCCGCCAGCATCCCGAGCTCCGCCAACTGTTGGTCAATCTCAGCTAGGGGAATTTCTCGAGAGATCGGTAAGTTGGCCAAATCCTCGCCGCTGGCAAAGGCCGGCAAACCGGAGGGAGTCAGGAGGAAATCTTCATCGCTAGGCTCACTGCTCAGCTCCTGGGCGGCGAGGGCGGCCTGGGCCAGGGCGGCTAGCTCATCGGTGCCCGCTTCATCAGCGGCGGCAGCAGGGGGAGCGGGAGCAGCTGGCCGGGGGGTTACGGCATTTTCCCAGTCTTCAACATCGATGAGGCCGGGGCTGGCCACGAAGCCGGGGGGTGGGGCGTAGGTGTCGCGGTGGGATGGGGGCGGGGGGGCGGTTTTTGCCTTGGCGATCGCCGCTTTGATCGCCGTCTGAAGCTGACGTTTTTCCAAGGGCAGCTCCAAGACTTCACAGGCCACCGGCGGGGAGTTGAGATGGGCCAAGGTGGCTGGCTTATCCGCCGTCAGCAGCACCATCGGCACGTTGGCGAGGTCGTGGTCCGCTTGGATTTGTTGCAGTAGCTCCCATGTGCTGGGCCGGGCTAGTTGCGCGCTCAGGAGGATGAAGCGGATATTCCGGCGTTCTTGCTCCAGCAGCGCTAGGCCCGAGCTGCTATCGCCTGCTTCGCGAATTTCGTAGTTGCCCCTGGGGAGCAGCTCCCGCAAGCGGGTGCGGGTGTCGCTGCTGTTGTCCACGATCAAGACTTTGTGATTAGCCATAGTCAGCGGTAGGTAAGCGACGGATGGCGGCGCAGCCGTCTAGCGAGCGGCTAAGGCAATCAGCCGGTCGCAGCAGAACTGTGGCGATCGCGGCAGAGATGCGCCCATAATCAGGAATGCGATCCAATTCCCTTAGGTAAAGTATTGCCCATATTGAATCGCAAACTCGCACAAAAAACCCAGGAATCACGGCCCTGATCCCCCAGGAACTGCCGGCCCGCTCCGGAGCCCTAATCCCGCTCCCTGGGACAGCCCAAAAACCACCACAACTCCAAGCTGATTAAGGTCAGGCCTGCCGCGATCGCCCCCAACTTCACGGCGAGGGGTTGCTCGATCACCGCGAAGGGCTGCTGGACCTTAGGCCCAGGCTGGGTCGGGCCCGTCGCGCCGGCCGGGAAATAGCTCCCGGCGAGAGTGATCCCCAGGCTGGCGATCGCCCCCAGCCCCCAACGGTTTCTCAACATCTGCCGGCCCTCCTACCAAGACACACGTTGGCCCCATTGTCGCACAGGCCACCTAGCCGCCCAGTCTCAGGATTTACGGACATTAAAGCAGCACCACTCCCCCCGCTTCCACAGCGTCGCCACCACCCAGCCATGCTCCTCCAACATATCGGCGACGGGTTTCGCTTGCTCGAGCAGGATGCCGCCGAAAATCCCCCAACCCTTGGGCTTGGTCAGCTCATACAGCTCTGGGATCATCTCAATGATCACTTCAGCGAGAATATTGCAGCACAGACCGTCCACGGGGCCGCCGGCCAACTTCGCCACCTCATCAATGCTCCCCCGCTCTACTAGGAGGCGCTCCCTGCTGATTTGGTTCAAATCTCGATTCGCCCGCGCCGCCCGCACCGCCAAGGAATCTGTATCCACGGCGAAAGCACGGCGGGCCCCCAGCAACACCGACCCAATCGCCAGCACTCCTGACCCACAGCCCACATCCGCCACCAGCGGCTCACTGTCCGGCGTGATCCGCATTTCCAGGGACTCCAAGCAAAGCTGCGTCGTTGGGTGCGTGCCCGTGCCAAAAGCTGCCCCCGGATCGAGGCGGATGGTCAGGCGTCCCTCCCGGGTCTCAGCCTCACTGTCCAACCAAGCCGGACAGATAAGAAAGCGATCGCCAATCACCTGCGGCTCCCAGTACTGCTTCCAGCTACTCGCCCAGTCCTCCTCATCCAGCAAATGCCACTGCACACGAGGCTCTGGGTAGTCAGCCACCAAAGCATCCTGGCGCAACCACAGGGCCAGGGCGCCGAGATCCAAAAGCTGCACATCCACCTGAGGCAAATAAGCACGGATCAGCAACGACTTCCCCTTCACCTCACTGGCCATGCCCCGACAGCCGAACTTATCCAGCCGCCAAAATACCAGATCCTCAAGCTGCGGTTGGCAGGCGATCGTGAGTTCCCACCAGTGATTCGACATGGGCACACCTGGAGAGCAGTAGAAGCAGCCACGCTTACGGCATCGGCAACCCGTCTACCCCAGGCAAACCAGTCTACTGCCAGCCACCGCCGCGCTGCTCGCTCATCGCAAGTCTACAACATCGCCGTATAGGCATCACGAATGCCAGGGATTTTGAGGATTTCAGCCTGCAACCCCTCCGGCAGGGGGTCATCAATGCTGAGGGCCATAATCGCATCCCCACGCACGATTTTGCGCCCCACTTGCATACTGGCAATGTTGACGTTGAACTCACCCAAAAGGGAACCCAGGCGACCGATGATCCCCGGCATATCCCGGTGGAGCGTGAACAACATATGGGGGCTTGGGGGCAGGTTGATGGGAAAACCATCGATATTAGTAACACGGATTTCCCCGTGGCTGAGCAGCGCACCCGTAACAGAATGTTCCCCTAAAGAGCCATTCGCTTCCAGGTGGAGAGAGCTGGCATAATCCAGAGCCGTAGCATCCTTGGTCTCAATCACCCGAATGCCACGCTCCTTCGCCTCAATCGTGGCATTCACATAGTTGACCCGCTCCCGCAAAGCCTGCACCAGCAGCCCCTTCACCGCCGCCACCACCACAGGCTGAGTCTGCATCGTCGCCAGCTCCCCTTGCAGACTGACATTGAGCCGGTCAATCCGACCGCCAGCCAACTGGCCCACCAAGTTACCCAGGGTTTCCGCTAGCTCCAGATAGGGCTTGAGCTGCGCTATGACATTGGGATTCAAGCCCGGAATATTCACCGCTGAGCGGGCCGGGAGGCCCAGGAGCACATCGCGAATCTGCTCCGCGACATCAATGGCGACATTCACCTGGGCCTCGGCCGTGGAAGCCCCCAAGTGAGGCGTGAGCACCACCTTCTCCCCCAGCTCCCGCAGGGGAGAGTCTCCCAGGGGCTCCTCCTCAAACACATCCAAAGCCGCCCCCGCAATCTGTCCCGCTTTCAGCGCCTCAGCCAGGGCCTGCTCATCGACAATGCCACCCCGCGAACAATTGATCAGGCGGGCCGTGGGCTTCATCTTTGCCAAAGCCTCCGCATTGATCAGATGCGCCGTCTCAGAGGTCTTAGGCACATGGAGCGTAATGTAGTCCGCATCCCGGATCAAGAAATCGAGGTCCACCAAACGGCACCCCAGTTGCTCGGCCCGCTCCGCCGAGATGAAGGGATCATAGGCGATGAGCTTCATCCCCATAGCCTTCGCGACACTAGCGACGTGGGAGCCAATTTTGCCCAGGCCGACGACCCCGAGGGTTTTCTTGTAGACCTCCGCGCCAACAAAGCGTTTGCGCTCCCATTTGCTAGCCTGCACCGACTGATGGGCGCTGGGGATGTAGCGAGAGAGGGCCAGCATCATCGCGAGGGCGTGCTCCGCAGCGGCGGTCGTGTTGCCCTCCGGGGAGTTGACCACGACGATGCCGCGTCGGGTGGCAGCGGGAATGTCTACATTATCAACACCAACCCCGGCGCGACCGATGATCTTCAGCTTGGTTCCCGCCTCAATCACAGCTTGGGTCACGCGCGTGCCCGAGCGAATCATCAGTGCATCGTAGTTGGGGATGATGGCAATCAGCTCCTCCGCCGGGAGGCCGGTCTGGACATCGACTTGGGCAACTTGGGAGAGAATTTCCAGCCCCGCTTGGTCAATCGGATCGGAGACGAGAACCTTGGACATAACACCAATACCTGAAGGAGCCGCAGTGACCCGTATTCGCGACGAGCCCCGAAGGAGCCTTGCCAGCGCCGGGCTGACGCGCGAGCCGGGAAACGCAATGAGAATTGTAAGGGGAAACGGGGGAACCGCCGGGAGATTTCGTGAAGATTTCCGATTTGCTCCGGGGGGAGCGAGGGCCTCTCCGTTCGGCACGTTTGCCCCCTCAGCGCGAGGTCGCTGCCTGTCTCCATCTCCCAGTCCATTCTTCTAAGTCAGGGGAAGGGGAGTCGCCCAGAAATATTGAATGACGGGATATGTCTCCCAAAAAAGACACCCAAATCGGTAAACTGGGAGCCAGAGAACCAGTATTTATAATCAGGATCTATTGATATTTAACTTTCCCAAAATCGTCAAGCGCCATCTTAGCCGCCGGCCACAAGACGACTATCCAGTCCTCAACACCTTTCTCTTCGTCTCAACTGGGCTGCACTTCGTGCTGGATCAAGGTG
>CAYNIP010000051.1:0-36667 GCA_964397305.1 uncultured bacterium | reverse complement strand
GCAGACGGAACTGGGCGATCGCGCGGGCCTGGCCGCAGTTTGGGGCGTCTTGGGCGACCTTGAGCGAAACCGAGGCAACTGGGAGGAAGCGGAGCGGCTGTATCGGCAAAGCTTGGAGCTGCGGACGGAACTGGGCGATCGCGAGGGCCTGGCCGCAGTTTGGGGCGTCTTGGGCGACCTTGAGCGAAACCGAGGCAACTGGGAGGAAGCGGAGCGGCTGTATCGGCAAAGCTTGGAGCTGCGGACGGAACTGGGCGATCGCGAGGGCCTGGCCGCAGTTTGGGGCGTCTTGGGCAACCTTGAGCGAAACCGAGGCAACTGGGAGGAAGCAGAGCGGCTGTATCGGCAAAGCCTGGAGGTGCAGACGGAACTGGGCGATCGCGCGGGCCTGGCCACTTCAATCGGTTGCCTCGGCGAAAACGAACTCGGACGCGGCAATTTAGACGCTGCCGAAGCCTTGCTTACCGATGCACTCCAGCAAATGGAAACATTGGGCATGACCTGGCATATTGCCGAAACCAATTTCGACCTCGCCCAGCTCTGGCAGCGCCGCCAGCAACCGGAGCGCGCCCGCCAGCACTACACCACCGCCCGCGACCTCTACCGCCAACTCGGAGCCGCCCAAGACCTCGAGCGGATCGAGCGGGAGTGGGAAAGAGAAGTCAGGAATTAGAAGTCAGAAGGCAGCAGTTAGCAGCGGCCGAACTTCGTCGCGCTAGGATCGAGCCATACGCTGCACCCACCGACTGCCCATGCTTGCCGACCCGATGATTAAACCCTCCAGCGTGGTCGATGCTGGCATCATCCGGGTGCATCTCAGCTAGGCAAGTTAGCCCACTCTGCGAGAAGCCGCTGCGCGTCTACATCCCCCGGCCCCTTCTCCCAAGTAGGGCGAAGGAGAGTCTCCAAGGTGAGATGCACCCCCCAGATAAGCCGCCCCACTCCCCCAACCAAACGAGCCAAGCGCCCCGCTCCCGGCTAGGGTGCGAGGCGCTCAGTAACCCCTTAGAACGCGGGAGACCCACGCCCTTCAGGAGCAAACGTTAGGCTCCGATAACGCCGCCGTCGTCCTTCGTGATCACCATCGTCGCCGAGCGCGGATAGCTTGACGGGGTTTTCTCCGGCCAGCGGGAGTTGAGCTTGCCCGCTGCGAAGTCATCCGCAGAAGCCGATCCCCCCGGATGCTGCACATTCATGAACATCGTGCGCTGGTCTGGTGTTGTGATCACTCCAGTGATCTCCTGACCGATGGGGCCGGTCAAAAAGCGGCGGATCTCGCCCGTGTCCGGGTCAGCTGCCAGCATCTGGTTGTTACCAAACTGGACATACTCACCAGTATTCATCACGCTTTCACTAACGTCAGTCTGAATCCAGAGACGCCGGCCTACATCAAACCAGAGGCCATCTGGGCAGATGAACGTGCTGTCAGCATTCAATGGTTGGCCTGACAGCTTGCGGCTGTCATCCTCAGGCCCCGCCAACACAAAGATCTCCCACTCGAAGCGGGTCCCGGTCAGGCTCCCCGACTCCTTCCAACGGATGATATGGCCCCAGTTATTTTTGGGACGAGGGTTGGCAGGATTCACCTGGGCTTCTTCCCGGCGGGAGTTGTTGGTCAGCGTGAAGTAGACCTCACCCGTACTGGGGTCAACCGCACCCCACTCAGGGCGATCCATCTTGGTTGCGCCCACCAAGTCAGCCGCCAGGCGGGTGTTCACCAAGACATCGGCTTGATCCTTGAAGCCATTCGCCGGAGTCAGGCCGTTCTCGCCAAATTTCAGGGCAAGCCACTCGCCCGTGCCGTTGTCATTGAACTTCGCCACATAGAGCGTGCCGTTATCCAGCAGGCTACCGTTGGCACTAGCCTGGCGGTAGGGTTGGGCCGAGACATACTTGTAAACGTACTCAAAGCGGGCATCGTCGCCCGCGTAGCAAACCACAGGCTGACCTTCCACCGGTGGTTGGAAAACCACCCCTTCATGAGCAAAGCGACCCAGGGCCGTGCGCTTCACTGGGGTGCTGTTGGGGTTGAAGGGATCGATCTCAACCACCCAGCCGAAGGTATTGGGCTCGTTACGGTAGTCTTGGGTGGCGCTAGCAGCCTTGATGGAGGCATCAAAGCGCACAAACTCGTCCGCCCCGCTGTCAGCCAGCTCCCAGCCATAGCGAGAGGTTCCGGTAGCCACCCCATAGCGGGCGTGCTCCCGGGGCAGATTCGGCTTTTGATCCGTCTGGTCACTGTTGCGGAAGTAACCCGCCCAGTTTTCTTCACAGGTCAGGTAGGTATTCCAGGGAGTGACACCGTGGGCACAGTTGTTGATCGTGCCGCGCGTGCGAGTCCCGTCGGGGCTGTACTTGGTTTTCACCAGGTCGCTGCCCCGCACGGGGCCGCTAATTTCCATCGGCGTGCCAGCGGTGATGCGGCGGTTACGAGCGTCGCGTTCAACAGCCCACGTACCATTGGCTTGCTTGCGGATGCGGGTGATGGTGACGCCATGACCATTGATTTCCTTCAGCACCTGATCGGCAACGCGGGTGCCGTCCGCTTTTGTCGGCACACCATCGCTGTCGAGAGCGACCCCGACGGCGGCCTTGTGCATATAGCGCGGCTCCACATACTCGTGGTTGAGCACCAGCAGGCCATCGGTAGAGCTGCCTTCGTAGGGATCGCGACCTTCGATCGGGAAGAAGTGCATCCCATCATGGTGGCTGCCCACTTGCATCCCTTGTTCAGCGCCGGTATTTTCGAGACTGTAGGCGGGATAGCTACCAGTGATTGGTTCTCCCCAGGGTATGAGGGTGCGGGCGGTGTAGCCTTCAGGAACCACGACGGTATCTGCGTCACTGACCGGAATAGCCTTGAAGCCGAGCTTGGGGCTACCCGTGGCGGCGGCAGCCGGTCCGGCCAGCAAGCCCGCCACATTTGAGCGGCTGAACATCACAGCCACGGCTGCTGCGATGCCGCCACGCATGACTTGGCGGCGCTGGAGGCGGGTGCTGAGGATATCAGAAAACAGGGGATTGTTGGAATGATTGCAGAGAGGCTCATCCTCACTACCCCGGTAGTTGGCATAGGGGTAGGGCTGGTTATGACGTTGATTGCTCACAATAAGTGCTCCTCAAAAACCGTGATCAACGGTTTAACAGACTGCCATGATGGTAAAAGCCTGGGATTATGAAAGCTCTAAGAGAAAGTTAATAAAGAGGTTAAGGGAGGTTAAGGAAGCAATCTGAGCTGATTCTATTTCCTGGGGCCGGGATAGAACAATCCCCTGAACAGGGAACTACGAAGGCTGGCTGATTTAGGGCTGGGGGAGGGACACCCATTCCTCGAGCTTGGGCGGCAACAATCTTGCCCTCTCTCTCAAGACTCTCGCTGTCAGGGAAGGGGGCTGGGAAGGAAGGCAAGCGGTGGCTGGGAATCCGGGCACTGGTGGGAAAACGGCTCTTGCGGTTGGTGGGTGCTGGGTCTTGATCACAGCGATCGCCCCAAGACTGCAAGGCTGCTCTCAGGTTGCAGGATTGGCTACCCGCTCTCAGCCATCCGAGCAGGTAGACGACTGACCAGCTTCGAGCTGAAGCACAAGATCAATCGAATTTTGCACCTCGCTCAGGCGCTGATGCCACGTTTCTGGAGCGACCCGGAGGCCGTAGCGAGGGAAGTCTTCTGTGGGATGTTGCCAACGGAGCCACCATTGACGACCGAGGCGGTGTCTAGCGATGCGCCAACCCCGGTAGTACAGGGGGCTATCCTCCGATACAGTGGCAGCCAGGGGAGTTCGAGTCATGGTTAAGCGGGCAATTGGTCCTAGGGCAAAGCGTAAATTTCACTCTTTACCACTATCGGAGAAATTTCCTCCTCTGACAATGCGGGAAATCCCTTAGGTCCTGCTGGGGGTTCCTGCGGATGGTTGGGAACTGGGGCTCGGAGCCCTGGTTCGGCTTCGTGCCTTTCTCCAGCCTCTCTCGCGAAAATTGCGGGTTCCATGGGGTGGTGCGGGCCGTGATTCGACCTAGAATAGTATTGGTTCCGCTCGGAGGCCTGTCCATACTCCAACGGGTTCGACCGCCTTGCCAGAGCCACGGTCGCATTTTGCAGGTTACTATGTCCCCCCAATCTCAACCTCAAGCCAATACCCAGGCTCGCACCCGTACAGTCCGCGCGCCGCTGCCGACCGACCCTTCAATCCCCCCCTCAATTTTCAGTATTGAAGTGAGCGAGGAGGTCGAGGTCGAATGGCAATGGCTGGAACTTCCCGACGGCAACCGGGTCGCCATTGACTACTGCATCATCGAACGCAGCTTTGAGTCTTCACCGGATCTGCCCTCCATCTAGAGTTGTCAACTCTGGCCGCCTTCTATCGGTCTGCGCTCAATTGCCTCGAGTCGGCGACCAGCCTTGACTCAATCCGGACACCCTAGGCTTGCCCGAGTGGCAACGCTAGTGATGGGATTGATGCCTGCGGCGCGCTCGCAGAGTTTCACGACCTGATAGCGGTCGAGCAGGGCTCCGGTGAAGTCAGCGCCAGTGATCTCGGTGTCAAAGAAGCGACTGCGAGAGGCGATCGCGTCCACGAAGCGCGCCTCTCGCAGATCTGCTCCATCAAAGGTGACGCGATCTGCGAGGGTTTCCGACAAGTCAGCCCCGCTGAGATCGGCGTTGAAAAAGGCCGCTTGGGTCAAAATCGCCCCGGTCAGATCGGCGTTGTGGAAGTTGGCGCTGCGTGCGTCAGCGCCGGCCAAAGAGCTCCGCCGCAGATTCTGCCCAGAAAAGTCCCGTTCATGCAGATCGGCTAGGGTGTAGTTGAGCCGCACCGTTTCCCCCTCCGTCTGGGCTTGGGCTGGCTCCAGAGCCAGGGCCAGAGCCAACAGAACGCCGAGGAGCAGCGCCTCTAGCCCCCGCCGCAGCGATGGCAGCCATGATTGCGTCTTGAGCATAGGTCATCCTTTCGACCAGTTCCGAGTTTCTATTCTAGACCTTGCGCTCCGGGAACCGTCCTCTGGCAGAGGGCTTCAGCCGTGACCTCCCCCGGCAGCTCTTGGGCGGTGAAGCCAAAGGGCCGCACTTGGCGCTGGTGGGCTGGTGTACCGATGAAGGCCTGGAGGTGGCGGTTAAAGGCCTGCACCAAGTCTTGATCCTGCTGGCGGAAGGCGAAGGCCTGGTAGTGCTCCAGGGGCCGACCCTGCCAGCGGGGCGGGGTGAAGGGCGCCGCGCGCTCGATCTCACCACGCCCCTCCTGATCGACCCAGGCCTGCACCGTGAGCGCTAGGCCCCCGTAGGCATCAATGCGGCCGCTGCGGACGGCGGCTACGGCGCTGGGGACATCGGGCAAGAGGACCAAGCGCCCCGGCCGCAGGTCTAGGGCCTCAGCATAGTCCTGCTCTGCGGTCCCGGCGACGACCCCGAGGGTGGCGGGGCGATCGCGCAGATCCTCATAGCTGTGCAGGGCCTGGGGGTTGCCCGCTGCAACTAGCAGGGCCGTGCCCACCCGTGCCGTCGGGTTGGAGAAGGCGACCTGGTGGCAGAGTTCGGGTTGAAGGTCGAGGCCGGCGGCGATCGCCTCAAACTGACCCGCCCGCAGACCGCTCACCAAATCCTGAAACTGCACCAAGACCCCTTCGAGGTGGGAAATTCCCAGTTCAGCCAGCACCGCCCGCGCGATCGTCGGCGCTTCTCCGGCCAGCTCAGCCGCCGCTGCATCCCAATAGCTGTAGGGGACTTCGTTCGCATAGCCCACCCGGAGCGTCCCCGTCGCCTGCGCCCGCTCCAGGGTCGAACTCCCGCCGCAGGTCGTCAGCGCCTGGGTCGCCAGCACCAAGCTGACCACCCAGAGCAGAAACCAACGATAGGAAACGTGCCGCACAGCCGTTCAGATCCGAGGCTAATAGTTCAGGAGTTGCTCCCGCACCAGCACCTTGCCGCTGCTCGTGTCCGTGACGACCAGCGCTTCGGGGTCGCCGACCAAGAAGATCTCGTAGCGGATTGGCCCATTGCTCGCCGTGAACTGCTGCCCCTGCGGGTCGTAATCCGTGAGCTCGAGGCGAATACTCTGGCCATCTTTCTTAGCCACGCCGACATATTGATAAGGAAATTCGCCGCCACAGATGTTGAGCCAGAAGTTAGGTGTTTCCGCAGCCAAGAAGACACTCTCGCTCGTACCACAGTAGTTATGGGTGGGCGAGTCGGGGACAGAATCAGGCGGATTGCTGGCGACAGGGCTCGGGGAACTAGGCAGGGCGGCGAGCTGTTGGTGCTGCTGTACAGCCTGCTGAACCAAGACCTCAGCCCCATCTGTCACCAAGAGCACCCGAGGGGAGTCCTCGCCGTGCAAGAGGACCTGGTAGCGCGTTGTGCCGTTGTAGGCCTCGTACCCAAGACCGTCAGCACGGTAATCCTTGAGCGCTACCCGCAGGCTGTTGCCGTCTTTTTTGCTGACCCCAACGTAGTGGTCCGGGCGATCGCCCCCGCAAATATTTACCCAAAAGCCCTCAGTTTCCATGACATGGAACAGGGTCTCTTGACCAAAGCAGTAATTTTGCGTGCTGAGGTCGGCAGCGGGAGCAGCAGCAGCTTCAGGACTCGCGGCTACTGGCTCCGTAGGAACTGCCGGTTCCGCAGGACTGGCCACGGGCGGCTCCGGAGTGGAGCCACCACAGCCAGCCAGCAAGCTGGCACTGAAAACCAAACCGAGGATGGAAGCAATCAGGTAACGCGAGTTATTCATGGAAATGGCAAACAAGGTTGAAGAAAGGCCTCGAGCGTTAGGGGCGCTCCTGAAGCCGGACTCACGGTAGATTCTCCCTCAGGGCCAGTCGGGGGCCTATTCTGACTACCTGGCACGTCTTGACAGCAGGTTGGGCCGAGCCTAGCACGATTCTTTCCAGGACGCGGCGCAACCAAGGAGTATCTCCACCGCAGCGAACCCAGCCGATCGGCCCGAAAATTCAAGCTCGGCCTGCTCATTATCAGGATCACCGTCCACGGCTTGGTAGTCTCATCGCAACGAGGGCTCAGCTTGAGCTGCCGTTGTCCATCTACCCTACAGAGTCTCTAGGCGCGTAGCCCAAACGCACGCGAACACAGCACCCTAGCCCGATTGTGCTGCACGAAACACACAACCTGGACTGATTATAGCCAGTTGCCAGCGATTTGCCAGAACGCCGACCCGAGTGGACGAAATTTTACGCGGGATGTTGGTACTCCTTCGCTCAACCCTCACCCCAACCCCTCTCCCAAGTTGGGAGAGGGGCTTCTAACTCCCCTGCTCCCAGCTTGGGCTACTAAGTACACACATCTCGCCACAGCCCCAACTTACCGTTTTTAGCCCCCCTAGCCCCCCGATTTCGGGGGGGATCGGAATTCCCAGTCCCTCAGAATTGGGGGATCTAGGGGGCAAAAGAGGGAAAAATGAAGCCAAACATGACTTGTGTGTATATAGTAGCCCAGCTTGGGAGAGGGACTTCTAACGCCCCTGCTCCCAGCTTGGGAGAAGGGGCCGGGGGATGTAGACGCGCAGCGGCTTCTCGCAGAGGGGCCCCCGTAACCCTGAAGAGGGCTACACTCTGCTCCTGGAACCATCGCTCACAATTCAGGGAGCCGCGCTTTTTTTTTCGTCCACCCCCCTAGCGGCGCTTAGCCACCGTCCGACCACTAGGCTACTAGGTCCCTATCAGTCCTGAAACCCTAGTGCTCAAGGCTTTCTTCTCATCCCCAAATTCCAGCCTCCAGGGCGGGAGCCCAGGAGCCAGAAAGCTGCGCCTGGCCTCCCCCCCGCCCCTGTTTGGGAGAAAGACTGAGGGGGTGAGGGCCGAACTATGGATACTTAGTAGATTAGTAGAGCTGCTAAGGGGTTGCCCCGCTCTCAACAGATGCGCTGGGTTCCAACCCCGCCGCTGCCCCTGAAATGCTCAGGGGTTGCGGCGCTGCCAACAGGGGTGCTGCACCCGCTCCCGCTCTGCCAAGGTTAGGGGTTGCCTACAGCTCCGGCAACAGGGCTCCCACCAAATTCACCCCCCGCATCTGGACGCCTTCCAGCTTCGCGCCGCGTAGGCTAGCATTCGCCAGATTGGCTCCATTCAGGCAGGCTTTGCCCAAGTTGGCCCCCCAGAGGTAAGCATCCCGCAGGCTGGAGTGCTGCAAGTCAGCCTCGTACAGATTCGCCTGATTGAGCCGCGCGCCGGTCAGGTCAGCTTCCGCTAGATTGGCGGCCTGGAGATTCGCCTTGGTCAGATCCGCTTCAGTCAACCCGGCGCGCGTCAGCGTCGCCCCTTCTAGGTTGGCGGCCCGCAGGTTAGCCCGGGCGAGGTAAGTCGTCCGCAGTTGACTGTAGCTCAGGTTAGCAACAGCGAGGTTGACGCCACTGAAGTTGGCTCCGCTCAAGTAGGCAGCCCTGAAATCAACCCCATCCAGATCCACTTGGTTAAAGTTCACCCCGTTCATAAAGGCTCGCGTGAGCTTTGCACCGTGCAGGAGGGCTCCTTCCAGAAGGGCTCCGCTCAGTTTTGCCCCCGTCAGATTTGCCCAGCTCAGGTTCGCACCCCGCAGATTGGCGGAGCGGAAGTTGATCTCACGCAAATCAGAGCCACAGAGGTTGACCCCAGCCAGGTTGGCTAACCTCAGATTGACGCCTTCCAGCAAGGCCCCGCTCAGTTTAACGTCGGTCAGAATCGATTTCACCAGATAGGCCCCGCGTAGATCCGCCTTGGTCAAATCGGCCTTGGCCAGCCGTGCCTCGTGAATCTTGGCGAAGCTGAGATCAGCCCGGAAGAGGAAGGCCCCGCTCAGATTCGCCCCCTTCAGGTTGGTGCGGCTGAGGTGCGCGGTGCCGAGGGAGGCCCCCGCTAAGTTGATGCCGCTCAGATTGGCCCGCGCGAGGTCAACACCAATCAAGTTAGCGCCGCGAAAGTCGCGATCGCCCTTGGCGTAGCGTTCTAGCAGTTCTCGAGCATCCATGGTGGCTCTCCTTCCCGAAGGGTCAAGGTGGTAGCAGGCCTGACCAGCAGCACTTGAGGTTCGCGGTGCCAGTCTGTGAAAAACGTTGGCCCGCAACACCAGCACCCCAAGTAGCAATTGACGGGTGGGCCTATTTCCTAGCTTAGTTACTCTTAGGAAGGCCCTCCCACTTCAGTCACGTTTCGCAAAACTCTGCAACGTTATAAGCAGATTGGCCATCAAGTTTTGTCAACCGCCCCCCGCCAAGGTATGGACGAAAAAAAGCGCAGCTTCCCGGAATTGTGAGCGATGGCTCCAAGAGCAGAGGGTCGCCCGCTATCGCTACGCGACGCTAGCGCGAACAGCGTTACCGGGCCCTCATCCCCCGGCTCCTGCTCCCAAAGCTGGGAGAAGGGGAGCTAGAAGTCCTTTAAGTTGGGGAGTGGGATTTAGGGGGAGGGCTGAGCGCAGGAGTACCAACATCCCGCGAAAATTTCGTTCACCCCCCCCGCCGAGACGGGGCCGAGAGCGGGGGTGGATCTTGGTAGAATGATACGGCTGTTATTGTTACCTGGCCTACCAGTCCCCAGCCGTGATTGAGCGCTACACGCTGCCCGCTATGGGCGAAATCTGGACCGACGCCTACAAGTTCCAAACGTGGCTTCAAGTTGAAATCGCGGTCTGCGAAGCCCAGGCAGAGTTAGGCCGGATTCCCGCCGAGGCCGTGGCGGCGATCAAGGCCAAGGCCGACTTTGACCCGGCGCGAATCCTTGAGATCGAAGCCGAAGTTCGTCACGATGTTATTGCCTTTTTAACCAATGTCAACGAGTACGTCGGTGATGCCGGTCGCTACATTCACCTCGGTATGACCAGTTCTGACGTGCTGGATACGGCCCTGGCCCTGCAACTGGTGGCCAGCTTGAACTTGGTCCTGGAAGCCCTGGAGGAGCTGAGCCAAGCCCTCCGCTACCAGGCTCAGCAACATCGTGCCACGGTGATGGTGGGGCGATCGCATGGCATCCACGCAGAGCCGATCACCTTTGGCTTCAAGCTGGCGGGCTGGTTGGCGGAAGTGTTGCGCCACCGCGAGCGCTTGACTCAGTTGCGGCCCCTGATGGCCGTGGGCAAAATCTCCGGGGCCGTGGGAACCTATGCCAGCATTGAGCCGCGCGTGGAGGCGATCGCTTGCCAAAAACTTGGCCTCGATCCCGATACCGCCTCTACCCAGGTGATCTCGCGCGATCGCCATGCCGATTTTGTGCAACACTTAGCACTCTTAGCCGCCAGCCTCGAGCGCTTCGGCGTGGAAATTCGCAACCTGCAACGCACCGATGTGTTGGAGGTCGAGGAATTCTTTGCCCGAGGCCAAAAAGGCTCCTCAGCTATGCCTCACAAGCGCAACCCGATCCGCTCCGAGCGTCTCACGGGCATCGCCCGCATCCTGCGGGGCCATGCCGTCGCCGCCCTGGAAAATGTCGCCCTCTGGCATGAGCGGGATATTTCTCATAGTTCCGTGGAGCGGGTCATTTTGCCCGATTGCTGCACGCTGATTCACTTCATGCTCCACGAGACCACCAGCTTGGTTAAAAATCTGCTGGTTTACCCAGAGAATATGCAGCGCAATATGAATGTCTATGGCGGCGTCATCTTTAGCCAGCGGGTATTGCTCGCTCTGGTGGAAAAGGGCTTGAGCCGTGAGGAAGCCTATGCTATCGTTCAAGGCAAGGCCCATGAGGCTTGGAACCGGCCTGACGGTGACTTCCGCGCCTTGGTGAGCCAGGAGCCGACGATCCAGCAGCACCTCAGCCCGACGGAGTTGGCCGACTGTTTTGATCCGCAGCAGCCTTTGCGACATCTGGATGAAGTCTTTCAGCGACTCGGTATTTGAGAGAATGCAGGATGGCGGTCGAAATTGAGCGCAAGTTTTTGGTCACGGGGGATGGCTGGCGGGCCCAGGCAGTGGGAACCTACTACTGCCAAGGCTACCTGAATCGGGAGCCAGAACGGACCGTGCGGGTGCGGGTGGCCGGCGATCGCGCCTACCTGACGATCAAAGGCAAGGCCGAAGGGCTTTGCCGGCTCGAGTGTGAATACGAGATTCCCCTGGCGGACGCGCGGGCCTTGCTGGCCCTGTGCGATCGCCCCCTGATCGAAAAAACTCGCTACCGCCTGCCCCAAGGCGAGTTGGCCTGGGAGATCGACGAGTTCGCGGGGGAGAATCGGGGCCTCATCCTCGCCGAAATCGAGCTGCGCGATCCCCAGCAAGATTTCGAGCGGCCGGACTGGCTCGGGGCCGACGTTTCCCAAGACTGGCGCTATAGCAATGCCAATCTGGTGAGCCATCCCTTTTCGGAATGGGGTCTGACCGCTAGCTGAGGGGCTTCTGGCTGGATGCGAAATCCTGAATCTCCAGACTTGATGCAATTTGGAGCAGTTTTCTGCCTTCGCTGTCGTTGCGCTTCAGCGCTCCCGTGAGCCTGGAGTAAGAGGGCTAAAGCCCAACTACGACGACCCTATTGCAGCGTTGTTGGTGCGCTTCAGCTTTCTGCGTTAGCTATAGTTGCGCTTCAGTGCTCCCGCGAGCCTGGAGTAATATCAAGTCTGCTTAATTAACCACACTTAACACCGAAAAGCCTCCTGCCAGTGGAACTGGGTCAAGCCTGAGATCAAGTCGGTTAGGTTGAGGAGTTGGACACAGCGCTGCTCTACCTGGTTGAGGAGGTCATCCAGGGTGTCAAAGACGCGGTTCGCGAAGGCTTCATGGAGAATGGGCCAGAGTCGCTCTGCCGGTTGCATGTGCGGGGATTAGGGGGGCAGAACAGCCAGGATGAACAAAGCCATAGAGCCAAAACCAGTCGTAGCGACAGTGGACGGGCGCGCTGAGCGAGTCAGCCCACTGATCGACCCACACCCGGCGCAGGATGGGATGGAGTCCCAAGCGATGCTCGTTCATGGCCCACAGTTCCCCGTCGGCGTCGGGGTGGTCGGCTGTGAGGGTCTCCGAGTGTGCAGATTTTTTTCCCCACACCCGCGATGCCGCCCTCTATCAGGCTAAGACAGCGGGGCGCGATCGCCTCGTTGTCGCTTCGTGAGCTGTGATCTGTTCGGCAGCCCGTAACAACTTTATGAAAGCATTATTAAGGTTTTCAGTCACAATGGTGTTGCCCGCTGGGATTAGCGCTAGGGTGAGGAGGATGGGCTTGCCCTGAACCTGTTTATGAGCCATTGCCATGCGAGTTTTCCACCCGCGCCCTAGCCACGACGCGCCCCCTGAAGTGAGTACGCGCGATCGCATCCTGGCCGCAGCCCTCCCTCTGTTTGCCCGCAAGGGCTATGAGGCAACTACGACTCGGGACCTTGCCGCCGGAGCTGGCGTTGCGGAGGGAACCCTGTTTCGCCACTTCAAGAGCAAGAAGGACATTTTGATCGAAGTGGCCACTAAGGGCTGGGTGGAAATCTTGACGGACTTGCTCACGGAACTGAGCGAGATGGGCAGTTACAAGGCGGTGGCCCAAGTGATGCGGCGGCGGATGGTGCGGATGCGGGAAAGCAGTGACTTGATGCGGGTGTGCTTTATGGAGGCTCAGTTTCATCCCGATCTGCGCGATCGCATCCAGGCCGAAGTGATTGACAAGATGACCGACGTAGCCGAAGCCTTTTTTCAAACCGCGATGGAGCGAGGCATTTACCGCCGCCTCAACCCGCGCATTGTCGCCCAAGTTTTTTTGGGAATGTTCACGATCGCTGGCTTCTCGGATGAAACCATCCTGGAGCCTGGAGCCTCGCCCCGGGCAATGCAGGAGATGGCCGAGGGCATCGCTGATATTTTCCTGAATGGCGTGCTAGCTCCCTAGGGACTGGCGGCTCACCCGGTTCTCCAAAATCTAGGGTGGCAATGACCGAGCGAGCGCTTAGGAGCTTGGTCTCCAAGCCCAGGCCTGCTGAGGGTTTGGGGACCAAACCCCTACAGGCGCACTGGTTGCTTGGCTGAGCGAAATCACCGTGAATCCTGGAGAGCCGATCATCAGCCCTGTCCACCCCTCTCCAGCCAGCCATCTCAATCAATGTCAATCGACTGGGGCCCGCCGTTGCGCTCGTGAGGGCTGGGTTCTGAAGCCAGCGGGACGACAGCCCCTTGCTCGGCTAGCCAGCTTTTCAGGGGATCTTCGTCCAGGTTGAGCCGGAACACCCCTGCAAAGAAGCCACCGACAAAGGCGATCGGTTGCTGCACAAATTCCTGGCCGAGGGGGGTTAATTCACTGATAAACATTGTGGGTATCCTGAGGTCGGCTCGCTTAACGTTTTGTAACCAGGCAACTGTTGGGAATTTTAGCGCGCGATCGCCCCCCCGCGCCAACCGCCGCCGCGCTGCAACCGTGAGGGGTCGCGCATTATGCAACAATGAGAAGGCGTTCAATGTTACCTCTCACCCATCCGTTCCCAAGGCTGGCGGCCGTTGCAGGCCAGTGCTGCTGAGAAATATCAAGTTCTATGAAAGTTGGCGATCGCGTCCGTGTCAAAGAGTCGGTCGTGGTGTATCACCACCCGAAACATAAGAAGCAACCCTTTGATATCAAAGGTCAGGAAGGCGAGATAGCCGCCATCATTACCGAGTGGCAAGGACGGCCGGTAAGCGCCAATTTACCCTACCAAGTGCAGTTTGCCGACAAGTTCCGCGCCCACCTGCGGGAGAGTGAGATCGAGGTCATCGACGCTTAGGGTACTGTCCAAGCGGTTGAGATTCAAGCCCTCATCCCCCAACCTCGCCTCCCCAGGGGAAAACGGAGAGTCAGAACCGCCTATTCTCAACAAGAGGGGCTTAGGGCCAGGGTCCCTAACGTCGCCGCAGAAACCAACCGAACAAATTGAAGTCGCCGCGCATGGACTCTAGCTCGCGGCGGTGCTGAGCGGCCGCCGCCGCATACCACTCACAGTAAGCCTGGTGGCGTTGTCGGTAGGCGAGTTCGTCGCGAAATTCAACGGTGAGCTGATAGGTGGCAAAGAGGTCAGCCGCTGGGGGTGGCGTCGGCGCGAGTTGCCAAAATTCTGGTCGCACGGCGGGAGGAGCCCTGGGGCTCAGGGGTCAGGGGCTGCTTCCTATCTTAACGATCAGGGCTGGGCAGAGGCGCGGTGGCCTTCGGGGAGTCGGGCTTGCCGGCTTCGCGGCCCTGCGACTTGAACGGGGAGCGGAACCGATGGGGGAACGCAGCCGGGAGGGGGTCACTCGCCGAGCGATGCTTGCAAAAATTGGTCGAGGCTAGGCACGGGCAGCCACCCACGGCGATCGCTAGCCGCTTGGGCTCGGTCCATGAGCAGTTGAGAATAAACCCCTTCGCGCAAGGATGGGGCCGTTGTCACCCCGCTGTCGATACATTGCACCCAATGATCCACCACCCGGATAAAAGGCGCGAGGCGGCCGTCATCAAAGGTTTGGGGGAATTGCCAGCGCTCCGGAATTGGCACGGGAGCCAGCGCGTGGCCGGCGGGCGCGGCCCAGAGCTGGAAACCGTGGATGTAGTCCTTGAGGTTACTGCTGCCGAGAACAAGGGTGCCGCGATCGCCATAGACCTCCAGCCAATGACCCCGCCCCTGGTAGGCGACAGAGCTGAGAGATACTTGTACGGGGGTCCCATCAACCAATTCCAGCATCAGCAAATCGGTATCGTCGGCATCGACCGGCTTGAGCTGACCGCCGGCCAGGGGATCGGGCCGGGCCGGGATCGCGCAACTGAGCCACGCACAGAGCGACTTCACGGGGCCAAAAAGCCAATGGATATAGTCAAAGGCATGGGAGCCAATCGCCCCAAGGGCTCCACCCCCTTGGTGACGCTGGGCATACCAGTTCCAGCTTCGCTGGGGATCGGCCCGGCTGGCAACCAGCCAATCGATCTTGATCAAGCGGGGCTGGCCGACCAGGCCTCCTTGCAGGAGTTCGGCGAAATGCTGCCAAGCCGGGACAAAGCGAAATTCAAAGTCGGCGATCGCCCGGACCCCCTGCTGGGTCGCCAGGTGGTGAAGCTCGCGAGCCTCCGCCGCGTTGAGGGTCATCGGCTTTTCGAGCAGCAGGTGCTTGCCAGCCTGCAACACCTGCCGCGCCATCTCGGCGTGTAAGAAGGGGGGGGTAGCGATGCTGACGGCCTGCACGTCCGGCAAGGCCAGCAGAGCCGCAAGGTCACTACAGGCGCGGGGGATCTGGTGGGTGGCGGCGATCGCCTCGGCCTGGGAGCGATCGCGATGATAGACCGCGACAACCTCAGTGCGGTGGTGGTGCTGCAAGCCGGGAATGTGAATCGTTTGCCCGAAGCCAGTGCCAACGACCGCAACCCCAATCGTTTCTTGGTGCATAACCCTGGTTAAGTGATGAATCCAGTATTCCTCACCCGGGCCCCCAACCCGCTGAATCGGCTAGATTTAGTTTGGCAAACCGGCGATCCCTCGGCAAGGGCCTGATGGGCAGAGGGTGCATCTCACTTTGGAGACTCCCCTTCGCCCTGGTTGGGAGAAGGGGCCGGGGGATGAGGGCAAACTTGCCGAACTGAGATGCACCCCGGGCAGAGCACAGCTACCGCCTCAGGTCAATTCTCCGAGTCAGGGCAGCGGCCGTGCCCCAAGGGGGTCATGATGCTTGGCCGAACCCCTCCGATCATCCGGCTTGCGGTCGCATCGGTCATTACGACTGAAACACGCCCCAATTGCCTTACCCTGCTAGCAAATCCTGCAAACACCATGCGCGTCTTTCTTACCGGAGCCACCGGATTCATCGGCGCTAATCTCGCCCGCTTGCTCCTGGCCGAAGGCCACCAGGTGCGCGCCCTCGTCCGCCCCCACAGCTCCCGCGCCGGCCTGGGGGAGCTTGACCTGGAAATCACAACGGGCGACCTATTGGCCGCTAACCTAGCGGAGCACATGCGCGGCTGTCACGCCCTCTTCCATGTGGCCGCCCACTACTCCCTCTGGCAGCGCGATCGCCATGCCCTCCCCCGCAGCAACGTCCTCGGCACGCGCCACGTCCTCGCCGCCGCCCGGACCGCTGGCGTCGAGCGCAGCGTCTACACCAGTTCCGTCGCCGCCATCGGCGTGCGGCCCGGGAGTCAACCCGCCGATGAAACCTACCAGAGTCCCCCCGAGGCCCTGATCGGCGCTTACAAGCAATCGAAATACTGGGCTGAACAAGAAGCCCACCAGGCCGTGGCTCTGGGTCAAGATGTCGTCATTGTCAACCCCAGCACCCCCATCGGCCCCTGGGACTGCAAGCCCACGCCCACCGGAGACACCATCTTGCGCTTCCTAAGGGGGCAAATGCCGGCCTATGTCAATACTGGTCTGAACTTTATCGACGTGCGCGATGTCGCCCGAGGCCACCTGCTCGCCCTAGAAAAGGGCAAAACCGGGGAGCGTTACATCCTCGGCCACGCAAACTGCACCCTCGCCACCTTTCTCGAACAGCTCGCCACGGCCACAGGCCGCCCTGCCCCCCAGCACCAAGTTCCCCTGTGGCTGCCCCTCGCCGTGGCCTGGACGGAGGAGCGTCTTCTCGCGCCCCTGGGCTGGCGGCCTCGGGTCCCGCTAGACGGGGTACGGATGGCGGCCCAGACGATGTACTACGATGCGGCCAAGGCCCGCCGCGAGCTGGGCCTGCCTCAGTCCCCCCTCGCTGAGGCTGTCCAAGCTGCCGTGACTTGGTTTCAGACTGACCTGGCCTCGCCCTTGCGAGCGGTTTAGGGCGGCTCGCCGTCAACCCAAGACTGGGTAGGAGCGGGGGACTCCGCTAGACCCACAACACCCCAGGGCTAAGGATCTTAAGGGTAAGTGCTAAGCTGAACAGATAGCATTGGACGCAGAGAGGGCAAGCGTGGATATTCAGATTGGTCGTGGCAAGCAGGCTCGGCGGGCCTATGGTATTGATGAAATTGCGCTCATCCCGGGTCAGCGCACCCTAGATCCTCACCTTGCGGATACCCGCTGGCGCCTCGGCGAACTAACCCGCGAGATCCCGATCCTGGCTAGCGCGATGGATGGGGTGGTGGACGTGCGGATGGCCCTGCTCCTCTCGGAATTGGGGGCCCTCGGTGTCTTGAACCTCGAAGGGATTCAAACCCGCTACGCAGACCCGGGGCCGATCCTGGATCGGATCGCGGCGGTGGGCAAGACTGAATTCGTCGGCTTGATGCAGCAACTCTACGCCCAGCCCATCAACCCAGAACTGATCCAGCAACGTATCCTCGAAATCAAGGGCGGCGGTGGCCTGGCGGCGGTGAGTCTGACCCCAGCGGGAGCCCTGAAGTATGCCGAGGTCGTGGCTACGGCCGGGGCGGATCTGCTTTTCATCCAAGCAACGGTTGTCTCCACGGCTCACCTTTCGCCAGAATCTCTGACTCCCTTGGATTTGGCTCAGCTCTGCCGCGAGATGCCCATGCCCGTGGTGCTGGGTAACTGTGTTACTTACGAGGTCGCCCTGAATCTGATGAAGGCGGGGGCGGCAGCGGTCTTGGTCGGCATCGGTCCCGGAGCCGCTTGTACCTCGCGCGGGGTGCTGGGAATCGGGGTTCCCCAGGCGACGGCGGTGGCGGACTGTGCCGCCGCGCGGGATGATTTTCAGCAGGAGACGGGGCGCTATGTGCCGGTGATCGCCGATGGGGGCATTGTCACGGGCGGCGACATCTGCAAGTGCCTGGCCTGCGGGGCTGATGCGGTGATGATCGGTTCACCGATCGCCCGGGCGGCGGAAGCGCCGGGGCGGGGCTTCCACTGGGGTATGGCGACGCCGAGCCCGGTGCTGCCTCGGGGCACCCGCATTCAGGTGGGCACGACGGGCACGCTGCGGGAAATCCTGGTGGGGCCGGCACGGCTGGATGATGGCACGCACAATCTGCTGGGGGCCCTGAAGACCAGTATGGGAACGCTGGGGGCGAAGGACTTGCGAGAGATGCAGCAGGTGGAGGTGGCGATCGCCCCCTCCCTGCTCACGGAAGGCAAGGTCTACCAAAAAGCGCAGCAACTTGGCATGGGTAAGTAGTTGGGTCAAGGGCGAGGCCTAGCTCGCCAGGATCATTGCGCCGTCAATCAGGAACTCGGTTCTTTAAGAAACCGGGTTGCCAAATCTTAGGATGGGGGTCGGCATCGCGTTTTCTGGGAGCCCAGCCGTAACTCTAGCGGCTGCACGCGCTTGGGCTTGCTGCCATACTGATGAATTGTGGTGCTGTTTCTCGGGTATAGAGGACAGACCCCTCGACTCGGGGGCGGCCCTCATGGGGTGCAGCGTGAGTCGGGTGTTGCTCACGTTGCACGGTTGCTCTCCGCAAACATCTATGGACTCGGTTGCCACAGCGAAAGCTGACATCTTTTTGGTTGACGACACCCCGGAAAATCTGCGCCTGCTCTCGGCAGCTCTCCTGCAGCGTGGCTATAAGGTTCGCAGCGCCCTCGATGGCTCCATGGCCCTGATGGGGGCAACGGCGGCTCCACCGGATTTGATCCTGCTGGATGTGAATATGCCGGACCTGAACGGCTATGAAGTGTGTCGCCGCCTGAAGGCGAATCCGGTGACGTGCGAGATTCCGGTGGTGTTTATCAGCGCCCTCGATGAGGTAATGGATAAGGTCCAGGCCTTTGCGGTCGGCGGTGTTGACTATATTACCAAGCCTTTTCAGTTTGAAGAGGTTGTCGCTCGGATTGAGAATCAGCTCACGATTCGCCGCCTCAGCCAGTCGCTGCAAACCCTGAACGCTGAACTGGAGCAGCGGGTGCGCGATCGCACGGCCGCCCTCGAGCAGGAAATCCAGGAGCGCAAGCGGGCTCAGGAGCAACTCTTGCACTTAGCCCTCCACGATCCCTTGACTCATTTACCCAACCGCACCTCATTTTTGGAAACGGTGCAAGCGGCCCTCGATCGCACCCAGCACCAGCCGGGCTATCAGTTTGCGGTCCTGTTCCTGGACTGCGATCGCTTCAAAACCATCAACGACTCCCTCGGCCACAGCGTCGGTGATCAACTGCTGATCGCGATCGCCGCCCGCCTCCAAGCCTGTCTGCGCCCCCAAGATACCCTAGCGCGGCTGGGAGGCGATGAGTTCATTTTCTGCCTAGAGGCGATCGCCGATCTAACCGAAGCGACAGACCTCGCCCGCCACATTAACGAGCAGCTCAAGCTCCCCTTTCAGCCCAGCGGCTATGAAGTCTTTGTCAATGCCAGCCTGGGCATTGTCCTTGGGGATGCCAGCTATGTCAGCGCCGAGCATATCTTGCGGAATGCGGACACAGCCATGTACCAAGCCAAGGCCCTCGGCGGTGGGCGCTACCAAATTTTTGACTCGAGTATGCACGTCCGTGCCTTGACCCGGCTCAAGCTGGAAAATGATCTCCGCCGCGCCATCGAGCGCCAAGAGTTTTACCTCTGCTACCAGCCCGTGATTGACTTGGACACCGGGAAAATTAGCGGCTTTGAGGCCCTCGTGCGCTGGCGACATCCCGAGCGGGGCCTGGTTATGCCGGGGGAGTTTATCCCAGCAGCCGAGGAGACGGGCGTGATCGCCGCCCTCGGGGACTGGGTGCTGGGAGAAGCCTGTCGCCAGCTCCGGCAGTGGCAAGAGGGGGGCTGCGCCTCCTCGGAGCTGTCGATGAGCGTGAACCTGTCCGTGCGCCAATTTTCCCAACGCGACTTGCTCGCCACGATCGATAGCATCTTGAGCGCAACGCGGCTGCCCACGGCCTGCCTGAAGCTGGAGATCACGGAGAGCGTCCTGATCGACAGCCCGGAGTCGGCCCTCGCAATCTTTGAGCAACTGCGATCACGCCGCATCCAGCTCAGCCTCGACGACTTTGGCACGGGCTATTCCTCCCTCAGCTACCTGCACCGCTTCGCCATGGATTCGCTGAAGATCGACCGCTCCTTCACGAGCAAAATCGACGCCAGCCGCAAAAACCTCGACATCATCCAGGCGATCATTTCCCTGAGCCACAACCTGGGCATGGAGGTGATCGCTGAGGGCATCGAAACCATGAGCCAACTGGAGCAGTTGCGGGTCCTGGGCTGCGATCGCGGTCAAGGCAACTACTTTGCCCCGGCCCTCTCAGCGGCGGCCGCAGTGGAGCTGTTGCGTCAGCCCGCCTGCTGGTAATCGGGTAGGATACAAAGTTGATCCCACCTGTTTCCCCAGAACGCCCTTGGCTACCCCCGAAACTCGGGAGCGCCTCTGCTCCCCGCGCCTTCCCCTTGCGGTCTATCGTGAAATCGCCGCTCACCTGCGGCAAGTGCCCGGCGTGTCAGCCAGCCTCGAGACCCAAACGAGCGATCAGTTCGACTACCAAGCGAGTCAGATCGCGGCCCTCGAGCTTTGCTACCCCGCAACGCTGGAGGCAGCGGCGCGCGATCGCCTCACCGCTATTCTCGACTACTATGCCCAGCGCCACGGCCCCTGGCAGCGGCTGACCTAGACAGTCTCCAAACTTTAAGCAGCCCCGCTAGGTCTACCACAGGGGATCTGAGTAGAGATTGATACTCAGGTGAGCCTGACCGGCCGGAATCGAGCTAATGCAGGCACAGACTGCCGTACCATCCCCCAACTCCACTTCACAGGCGTGGCAAGAGCCCATGAGGCAGCCGGTCGGAATCGTGACCCCCGCCCGAGCCGCAACCACCAGCATCGGCTCACCCGCTTCAGCCTCGACGGTAACTCCGTCGGGCAAAAATTCAACTTGGACGCTCATCAGTATGTTCGGGCTTCATCATGACTCAGCGCTTCCAGTGTAGCGATTCCAGGCCGCGAACTGAACCGCCCCTACCCCTTCACGCCGCTGCCCACCTCCGTGGGAATGATATAGCGCTGCACGAGGGTGAATAACAGTAGCACCGGGGCCACCGACAGCACCGAGCCAGCGGCGATCGCCCGCCAGTCCAGCGTAAACGTCCCCGCCAGCTTCGCCACCCCCAGGGGCAGCGTGTAGAGTTCCTCCCGATCCACCGCGATCAGGGGCCAGAGAAAATCACTCCAAGAGCCGATAAACGCAAAGATCGCCAAGGTGATCAGGGCCGGACGCACAGCGGGCAGCATGACGTGCCACCACAGGCCCAGCTCAGAGCAGCCATCCATCCGAGCCGCCTCCTCCAGCTCCTTCGGGACTCCCTGGAAGGCCTGACGCAGCAGGAAAATCCCAAAGGCCGAGGCGAGCGACGGAAAGATGATCCCTAAGTAAGTATTGCGGAGCCCCAACTGCACCGCCAACACATAGAGAGGAATGGCGACGATCTGAAACGGGATGGCGATCGTGGCGATAATGCTGGCAAAGACGGCCTCCCGGCCGGGAAACTCGAGCCGCGCCAAGGGATAGGCCGCGAGCGCACAGAAGAGCAGGTTAAACCCCACCGTCAGCACCGCCACTAGGACGCTGTTGAACAGGTAGCGACCAAACAGGGGATCTGCCTGCCAGACCTTAGCAAAATTGCCCAGAGTCGGTTGCTGGGGCCAAGGAAAGCTAAACACCTCCTCCGTCGGCCCCTTCAGGGCCGTGCCGATCAGCCACAGCAGCGGAAACAGCATCGCCACCGCGAGCAGCAGCAGCAGCAGGTAGAGGCCGGCGAGACGCACAGCCGGCCGGGCCCAGAGCGATCGCCCCCACCGAGCCAAACGCGAGACCAGTGGCAATTCAGACAGCATCACCGATTGGTTAGAGTTGTTTTACCGATTTTCCGATAGCAGCGAAGAGAATCTTGGTGTCCTTTGTGTCTTTGGGGTTCATGAATGATGACTTCAAAGCAGGCCAGCCCTCGGCTCAGTCCCCCAACGATACAACAGCAGCGGCTCAAGGGGACCAACGGGGTTGCCAGCCGACTTCAGTGCAAAACCCGTCGAGGGGACGATCCCAGGGCTCCCGGGGCAAGCACTCTTGCAGCGCAAAGCTGAACAGCAGGCCCACCGTCGGCACCGCCGACCACTCGGCCAACTCTAGCATCCGATCATAGAAGCCGCCGCCATACCCGAGGCGGTAGCCGGAGGCATCTCCCGCCACCGCTGGCACGAGGATCAAATCCACCTCCCTCGCTGCCAGGACCGGCGTTGTCGGGGCGGGTTCTAAGATACCATAGGCTCCCGGCCTCAGCGGTTGCCCAGGCTGCCAGCGATGCCAGTGCAAGGAAGAGCCGACACAGCGGGGCAGACCCCAGTGCTTGCCGGCCTGGAGCCAGAGGGGACTCAGATCGGGCTCTTGGCGATCGCTGACATAGGCGAGAATCGTGCCCGCTTGTTGAAACGCAGGCAGGGCTTGCAGGTGGGCGCAGAGGCGATCGCTCCAGTCGCGCCAGAGTTCGGGCGGGAGCGATCGCCGTTGCCTCAGAAATTGACGGCGCAGGGTCGATTTTTCAGGGTGCATCTCGCGATCCCCATGGTCCTAGCTCCAAAACTCGTCTAAATTGACTTCGGCTATCTCTTGCTGAACTTCCTGAAAGAAGTTGCTCTTCGTCACCATAGCCACTTCTTGAGCACGTTTCTTATGGTCAATTTCAATTTTCAAGTCCTCTAATTGTTGTCTGAGTTCATCTTCACGGCGCTTGCGCTCCGTTATATCTTGAACAATCCCTTCATAATAGAGCAGTTCCCCATCACTATTGATCACTTTTCGAGCATCAACTTGAGTCCAGATAATGCCACCATCCTTGCAATAACAACGGTATTCAAAATCCTTAACCGAGCTATTGGTTTCTAGCAAAGCTCTGAACTCAACTCGCTTCTCCGGATCAACATAAAGCTGGCTAGCGATGTCAGTAATGCTCTCGATCATCTCCGTCGGTGAGTCGTAGCCATAGATTTTTGCCAGGGCTGGATTGACCTTAAGAAATCGTCCCTCCGGAGAGGACTGGAAAATACCCTCCAGAGCGTTTTCAAAAATACTGCGATAGTTTTCCTCCGCAATCCGCAGTGCTGCCTCGGCTTGTTTGCGATCCGTAATGTCACGCACCATAATCAGCACTTCATCCTCTCCCATCACCAGGATTCGGATTTCTTCCTCCTGAACTTGACCCTCGAGGGTGATGCGATGCTCATAGACTTGTAAAGTGCCCGTTGCCAGAGCTTTTTGGATGTGGTGCATCCGGAGGGATGCCAAATCAGATGGGAGGGACTCTTGAACGGTACTGCCAGTGCTAAACCGTTGGACACCATGAATGCCTCGTAGGCGATCGCTCCCCACAATATCTAGATAAGTGCCATCTCCTCGGGCACGAATCATCAAGTCAGGAATAGCGGCGACAATCGCGCGGTTCGTAGCTTCGCTCTGCCGTAGCGCCTCAAAAGACTCCTTCAGTTGTCTGGCCATCGTATTGAAGGAGCTGGCGAGGATATCCACTTCCGCAATCAGCGTCGGTTGAACCTGCTGATCGAGGTCGCCCTGGGCTAGTTGGTCAGCCGCCTGAGACACATGCAAAATGGGATGAGTGACCCAACGGGCGGACAGAACGCCAAGGGCAATGGTCCCTGCCAACGCCCCTAGGATTAACTGCAACGTATTCCAGCGACTCGCGCGGATCTCGCCCATAAAATCTGACTCCGGAATCGTCAGCACCACCAGCCAATCTAGATTGTGATCTTGAAACGGAGACACCTGCACATACTGCCGCTCTCCCTCTAGCTTGAAATCAAGCTGTTCAACTACTTGAATTTGGCTGAACTGACGAAAGTGGTTGGTTAAATATTCGGCGGTTGCTTGGATCGTGCGATCTGGGCTTGCGATCGCCAAGAGGCGATCGCTCGCTTCTCCACTTCCCCGCACCATCGGCTCCTCCGACGAGGTTGCCACCAATTTGCCCGAGCGCTCGATGATAAATGCGGTTCCTGTCTTACCAATCTCAAGACCTCTGAGAAAACCACTCACTTCCCGAGGTAGGAAAAAGTCAGTCGCACAAACGCCCAGAAGGGAGTTATCTTGGTGATCGTAGACTGGGATGCTAGCGGTGATGGTTGGAAGTGAGGAGGAGAAGGCGATATAAACATCACTCCAAACCTCCTGGCGAGCAGCCTTCGCCGCTTCATACCAGGGGCGCACGCGCGGATCGTAGGGTCTATTCAGCGTACCAACCTGGGCAATCCGATTACCCTGAGCATCGAAGCTAAAGTCCTGACGAATAAAGTCAGTTCCAGGGTTACTAAAATGCAAAAGCACTTCAGACTGTCCTTGATCTAACACCCTGCTGACCCCCAAAAACCCCCCCTGCTCATCACCACAATAGACATAGCTCAGCGTTGGGTGAATTTGCATCTGCTGCCAGAATTGGTGCTCACCACTTACATTGCCAACGTCAATATATCCTTGGGCAAAAGCACCGGCATTAAAGCGATTGACGGCCCTGGGAACTTCAGTATAGGCAGCCAGCTTCTCTGTGATGCGATGGGTAAGTTCAGATCGTAGCTGACCCGCAACATCATTGACGGCCTGTTGTCCACGCCGGTAAGCAATGAGTCCTACCAGGCTGACGGCTGTGACAGTTTGCAAGATAAAAGGTACAACCAGCGTTGTACGCAGGGGGAATCTGCGGGGCGATTTCTGCCTAGATCTACCAGTCATTTAGGCCATCGCCTCCGGCAATCCACTCCTGCAAGTCCCGCTCGGATTTCGCGACGTTGAACAGATGTAATCCGAAATCCTTGGAGAGATCTTCGCAAACTTTGATGCCTCGCACACTGTTACCCTTGGCATCTAGCAGGGGTGAGAAGGTGCCAATCCCCAACTTACCGGGAACAACGGCTGTGATGCCTCCGCCCACACCACTCTTGGCAGGCATTCCTACCCGATAGCACCACTCGCCGGAGCCGTCGTACATACCACAGGTCAGCATCACGCTGATGACATCCTGTACATAGTGTTCATCGATCGCCCGTTCCTGGGTAACGGGATTGATGCCACCATTCGCCAAGGTCGCAGACATCATGGCCAAGTCTTTGGCATTGACCAAAATTGAGCATTGCTGGAAATAAAGTTCCAAGGTCTCATCAATGCCGCCACTAATCATCCCGAAGTTGAGCATCAAGTAGGCCATAGCTCGGTTGCGATGACCGGTGGCCTTCTCTGACAAAAACACAGGCACATTAATGTCGTGCTCGCGCCCGGTGTAGCGTTTGAACATCTCCAGGACACGTTTCAGGCGCTCGGTGCCAGTTTTGCCTTTGATCAGGTCAGCCGTGGCGATCGCCCCAGCATTCACCATCGGGTTGTAGGGGCGGTTGGTAGCTTCATCCAGCACAATGGCATTAAATGCTTCTCCTGTAGGTTCAACACCAACTTTGCTGTTAACATACTCGCGCCCATGATCTTCCAAGGCTAGGCCAAACACAAAAGCTTTGGAAATCGATTGAATGGTGAATAGCTTGTCACAATCCCCAATTTCAAACACCTGTCCGTCTGCTGTGACGACACAAAGCCCGAACCATTCCGGCTTTGCTAAGGCTAGTTCGGGAATGTAGTCAGCTACTGCGCCATCGCTCAGGGAGCGATACTTCCCGTGGAGGTCATTGAGGTAGTTCCGGAACGGTGACGTGACAGCCGTAATTGAGCTGGTTAGTGCTTGTAGGTCTCCCAAGTTAGACATATACTACTTAGCCCTCCATAATTTGCTGTGCCACATTGCGAAACTCTTGACTGACGGGATGCTCCGGATATTTCACACAAAACACCCCTTCACTGGCCAATTGCACGATATCCTCTGAAAGCGGGAAGACTCCAGCAACTGTCTCGTGGTAAGTTTCCTCGACTTTCTGCTTCAGTGCTGCCAAATTGAGCTTGCTGTAGGCCTTATTGATGGCTAGTAGCATCTTGCGGACCTTCAGTTGCCGAGCCACATCAATCGTAACCGCAGTGCCCTGGTAGTCTTGCTTGTCGGGACGTAGGATGAGAATCAGGACGTGGGAAATCGCGATTGATAAAAAAGTTTCCTTAGATAACCCTGGGTGAGTGTCGATAAAGAGGTAATCAAGTTGAAGCCCTTTGACCAAGCTGCGAAATCCATCATTCATCAGTTTGACATCGTAGCCATCCTTCAAAATTCTGGCAATATCATCTGCTTTGACACTGGAAGGAACCAGAAATAACGTTCCTTCCTTGAGGTCAACATTAGCACTGACATCATAGGCAGCTTCCTCGATCGAGCTTTCTCCCCACAGGTAGTTGTTCAGCGTTTTTCCCATCTGCTCTGGCTCCAGGCAGAACAGGTTATGAATCCCTGGAGAAGGTACGTCAGTATCAACGACGCCGACCCGATGACCTGCGGCAGCCACGGTCGTCGCTAGGTTGGCAGTGAAGTTGGACTTACCGGTACCACCTCGATAGGAGTGAATGGAAACAACTTTAGGCATTTCTAGTAACTAGGGTAGTTGCAGCTTGTCCTACGAATAGCAGATTCATCGTCCTACTTGTGTGAGAGTTGCTACCTATTGACCTTTGCCTAACGACTCGGGTGCTTTGGGTGCATCTCACTTTGGAGACGCCCCTTCGCCCTACTTGGGAGAAGGGGCCGGGGGATAAGGGGGCAAACTTGCCTAACTGAGATGCATCCGAGGAGTTAGCGCGCTGATTGCCCAAAGCGGTAGTGCTTCAGTAGTCATGACCGACGCGACAGCAAGCCTAATGATCGGAAGGGTTCAGCCAAGCATCATGATCAAATTTGGGCACTACCCCCAAGACAATGCTTGAAGCCCTGAGAAATTCCTCGGTTGAGTTGACCCAGGAAACCCAACAGTTCCCTTGCGGTAGCTGGGGAGAGCGGCGTGTTATTTTCTCCGGGAGGCTGCGCGAACACGCAGCGCCTCCGCAGGAGATAACTCACCGACGCACGGGCGGTAGCCCGGTTATGAAGACAGCTAACCCAGGGATGGACGCAATTTTACGCGGGATGTTGGTACTCCTTAGCTTAGCCCTCACCCCAAACCCGCTCCCAAGTTGGGAGGGGAGTTTTTAACTCCCCTTCTCCCAGCTTTGGGAGAAGGGGCTGGGGGAGGAGGGCCTCGTAACGCTGTTCGCGCTAGCGTCGCGTCGCGATAGAGGGCTACACTCTAATCCTTGAGCTATCGCTCAACATTCAGGGGAGCCGCGCTTTTTTTCGTCCACCCGCTAACCCAGGGGGTGCATCTCCGTTAGGCAAGTTTGCCCACTCTGCGAGAAGCCGCTGCGCGTCTGCGTCCCCCGACCTCTGCTCCCGGCTAGGGCGAAGGAGAGTATCCACAGTGAGATTTATCTTGCCCAAGTGCCTGGTAGTGTCTGCGGAGCCTTGGGAGTAATAATACCACCAAGGGGGCTGCTGAGCTAGAAATTGGAGCACCAGATTCAGACGTGCATCACGCTGGCGATCGCCATCTGAACGGGGCAGCCCTCCCTGACTCCCTCTCCAGGGCCTGATTGGGGAAGCTGGCTGATCAGCTGTACAAGTTTTCGGAAGCGGGTAACGCGATTCGAACGCGCGACATTCACCTTGGCAAGGTGACGCTCTACCACTGAGCTATACCCGCATAGTTGGCTTAGGTAATCTAATCTAACAAGCTCTCCGCCGCCTGTCAAGGTATCCTAACGCTTTTTTGCTTCCTAGGCCTGGTGGGTTTCTGGCGTGGGCTGCGGGAGCGCGGGGGGCGTTGTGCTGCCGTTGCTGATCCGGTAGGTGGGCTCACTAACCTGGGCGGCCTGCATTCGCCCCATGAGGCTCGCCATTTCCAGGGCGTCCATGGCGTAGTTCCAGCCTAGATTGCTCTTGATGCCAGCTCGCTCCAGGGCCTGCTGCATGGTGTCCGTCGTTAGAAGGCCGAAGATGACGGGCACGCCGGTCTGGAAGCTGGCGGCAGCAATGCCCTTCGCGGCTTCGGCTGCTACATAGTCGAAGTGGGGGGTCTGGCCGCGAATCACGGCCCCCAAGCAGATGATCGCTTGGTAGCGCCCCGACAACGCTGCTTGCCGCGCTACCATCGCGATCTCGAAGCTGCCGGGGACCCAAATGTAGTCTACCTGGGTTCCGTGGGGATTGGTATCAAGGCCGTGCCGTTGCAGACAGTCTTGGCAACCCGCGAGCAGCTTGCTGGTGACGAGATCGTTAAAGCGACCGATGACGATCGCCAAACGCAACGCTGTGGTGTTGTCGTTGAATGTACCTTCAAAGATTGCCATGACTGCCTGTACAAGAGGAATGAGCAGCGATCGCCCTTAGACGACCAAGAAATTCAGCACGCCTACGACAACGACCAACGCGACCCAAAGGCCAGAACTCAGAAAGATCAGGCGCTTGGACTGTTCCCAGTTTTGGGGCGTGGCATAGGCGACGGGAACCCCAACTACCATGACGAAGGACAGGAATACGAGGGCCGCCAGGGCCAACTGAAAGAGGATGGTCATCGTTTTTACTCCCAACTACAGCAGCGAAACACAAGCTTTTACGGTGAACCGTTCTTATCGGCTACACTGTCTAATCTTTAACCTACCAAAGTTTGACCGCCCTGCAAAGCAAGACCTCAGGGTGGGTTTTCCAGGGTAAACGCAAACCAAGCCCTTCGAGTAGTCAGGTCATGGGTACGAAAAATTTTGCCCTCGCTGGGAGGCGCTTCAATACCAGGCTGCCAGGGCCGCCACGGCTTCAGCCCCCCCACGCCGACCGCGAACCACCGGATTGCTTTCGATCCGTGGTGACAATGCGGAGGCCGGGAGCCAGTGCTGCAATAAACCTGCTTGCCCCTGGGCTGCGAGGACAGCCTGTGGTGATCACATTGCTCCCTAGTGCTGCAACTGCACGCTGCTGCGCCTCACGCTTGGACACCCTCAAGACCTGCTTTGCAGCCGGGATTATAAGTCTGGAAAAAGATACTGCACAATGCGGCGATCGCCATCAAACAGCACCAACATCGGTACAGTCCGGTTGGCAAAGCGTATTTCGACTTCGACAACAGTGACTTCGCTAAGCGAGATCCCTTCACTGTCGTTTTCCCGCACGCTACCGATCGATTGGAATGCCCCCCAGCGCTGCTCAAGAGCGCGCCACTCCGCAGCCAACTGTTCCGGAAAACGCTCGGCTTTGAACTCAGAGGAAAACTCGCCGCGCGCGGCTGCAAAGTCACCGCGACTCAGTTCGAGCGCAAACTGCCCGGCAATCTCCACTCGCGTTTGGAATTTCGGGAAGTTGACGCCCACAATATCGCCATCGGGATTGAAGGTGACGACGAAAATATTCTTGGGATCGCTGCAATCGCGATCCACCGTGGCAAATTCAACACAAACCGGTGCAGCGGTGCTGATCGGCCCGGTGGTGATGCCAGAAGAGACTATTTGGGCTACGGGGCCGGATTGTTGGATCAGTTCCTGCCAAAGACTCTCCAGCTTCTCAGCTGACCAGAGCGCTTGCAAGTGCGGGTCGAGCAGTTGGCGAACTCGCTCGTAGCTTTCATCCGCAAAGGCCTGAATGAGCTCCTCTGCCCGCGCTTGGCGGTCAGCTTCCTCGGTCGTAGCTGCCTGAACCTGAAGCAGTGGCTGGGTTGGGAGGCCAGAATTCTGAGCCAGGCCGGCTAGAGAACTAGCCGTAAGAATCGCAGGCACAACCAAAAGGGGCAATAACTGGTGTGGATTCATTGGGGAACTTGAGGATTGAACGATCGGCAACAAAAATCAATTGAAGTGTACCAAACTTTTGTCCGTCCCTCGGGATCGCAGCTGATACAGGGTGGACGAAAAAAAGCGCGGCTCCCCTAAATTTTGAGCGATGGTTCAAGGAGCAGAGGGTCGCCCTCTATCGCGACGCGACGCTAGCGCGAACAGCGTTACCGGGCCCACTCTGCGAGAAGCCGCTGCGCGTCTACATCCCCCGGCCCCTGCTCCCAAAGCTGGGAGCAGGGGAGTTAGAAGCCCCTCTCCCAACTTGGGAGCGGGGTTGGGGTGAGGGCTGAGCGAAGGAGTACAAACATCCCGCGTAAAATTTCGTCCACCCGCCGATACAAGATGCCTGGCCTAACAGTCAGGCTAAACTGCAAGAACTGTGAGGGAAGTGGCGATCGCCGCTAACAACCGCTCCTAAACCAAGGCTCTGTGCAGATGATCGGCGCGGGCGCTGCGGGTTCCGGCTGGGTAGACGAACAAAAGCGCGGCGGCTCTCCAGGATTCATGGTGATTTCGTTCAGCGAAGCAACCCTTGCCTCGGTTGAGGTTTAGTCTCAAAACCCTGAGCAGCTCTGGGCTGGGAGACCAAGCCCTTACACGATCACGCTGCCATTTTCACCCTGGGTCCTGAAGAACCAGCGCGGCTCCCCTAAATTTTGAGCTTTTAGCGCTCAAGAAGCAGGGTGTATTCCACGGCGGCGTTACGGCGGCCTACTCTGCGAGAAGCCGCTGCGCGTCTACATTCCCCCGCTCAGAAATACTAAGTGGTACATTTAAACTATGTAAAAAAGGCGCACCAATCCTATCAACAGCCCCATACGGTCAGTTAGAACTATTCGCTTAAACCAATGCATGTAATTGGTATTTTCACACATGAGTACCTGCATATATCGCAGTCTAGCTAGCAATGTAGAGCCGAACCTTTGCAGAATCTTAACCAATTCAGCAAGACATATCCGAACCCAATCTCAGGGATTATCAAGGGCTTTCGGTGTTCGTGTCGGGCAACTTACCCTGGGACTGCTTGGCCCGTCAGGGGGGTGCATCTCGCTTTGGAGACTCCCCTTCGCCCTACTTGGGAGAAGGGGCCGGGGGATGTAGACGCGCAGCGGCTTCTCGCAGAGTGGGCCAACTTGCCTAACTGAGGTACACCCTCGTCAGGGGCTGTCGTAGAAGAGGAGCGCGATGCCGCTGACGGCGATCGCCGCCCCTGCGATCGCTCGCCCACTCAGTCGCTCCCCCGTCAGGGCGACCAAGGGCAGGACAAACAGGGGACTGGTGGCCAGCAGCGTCTGGGCGATCCCAGCCGCCGCCCGCTGCAAGGCGATCTGCTGGAGCCAAATGCCCAAGTAGGTTCCCAACAGGGCCGCAACGACCACAACCCCGAGGACCCGGAACGATGGCCGCGGCCGGGGCCCTGAGCTAGACGGGAGGCGCAGCAACAGCAGCAGCAGCACAAGCCCTAGACCACCGCTGAGGCGTAGCAAGCTGCCATCCAAGGCCGTGACTTGGGGCTGGAGGAGGGCCGCCCGGGAGAGCACCGCGCCGCCGGCCTGAGCGACCTCAGCGACCAGGCCCCAAACCAGGCCGCGCCACCACTGGGAGGCGCGGATCACGGAGTCGGGGGTGCGCTCTGTAATCGTCCAAGCAACACCGAGGAGCGTCACCAAGATGCCACTCCAGGCTAGGGAGGAGAGGGTTTCTCCTAACGCGATCCAAGCAAAGCAAGCGGCCAGGGGTGGGGCGAGGGTTTCTAACAACAGCGCCCGGCGCGGACCCAAGCAATTGAGACTGGCTAGATAAGCCGTGTCACCCAGACCAATGCCCAAGAGGCCGCTGGTGAGTAAGATTAACGTGGGGGCAGAATCAAGGGAGGGCCAGGGGCGATCGCTGAGCCAAAATGTGACCAGAATAGCGGCGATCGCAACTCCTCCCTTCAGACCATTCAAGGGTAAGGGTGGCAACTGTTGTCCCAGGCGGCCATAAATGCTAGTGGCCACAGTCCACAACAGTGCGGCGCTCAGAGCGGCGAGTTCACCCATCGGTAAGGCAAAATTCAGGATGATGGGTCTCCAAGCCTAGGGGAAAAGGTCGGCAGGGGGCTCTCCAGGAATTGTGGTGGAGGAAGTATAAGAGAGATACAAAATCTCTTAAGGTGGACTTGTCGAGCCCTTGCCACGTAAGGGTTTCAACTCTGAAAGCCTTAGCTTATCACCATAGATCCTGGAGAGCCGGCAGGGCGACTGTTTCTGACCAAGCACTGAAGAGCGGCGGCTTACAAGACTCCGGGCAATCCTTGACAAGTAGAACCGCGCTATGGCACGCTTGGCTACCCTAAGGAGAAAAGCTGTCACGGGAACATCTGCCTAATCCCAGGGCCTGGGAGCGCAGAGCAGAAACATCCCGGCCAGAGGGAGATGTCTCAATCAAGACTGCATAGCTACTTTCTGGGAGGTGTAGGGCCCTCCGCCAGCAGCACAAACGCACCGCAGCGCCATAACAGTCTGGATGCTTCGCTAGACAGCCTCCACTTCGCTATACTCATCCTCATTCCGGTCCACTTGGCGCAGGTGGATGTGCTTCCGTCCTAGGGTAATTTCAAACTCATCGCCGGGCGAGAGTCCCATCTTCTTCGTGTAGGCTGAGCCAATCAGTAAATTGCCATTCGACTGTACACTGATCCGGTAGCTCGCCGAACGACCGCCCCGACCATTGCTGTCCGAGCTGCTGTCAAGCTGGATCCCCTCCGCATCAATCAGGGCGTTGAGGAACTTCATCATGTTGACGCGCTCAACGCCATTGCGGGTCTTCGTGTAGTAGCCACAGGCTCTGGCCTTTTCTTCCTTGCTCAGGCCGCCTAGCTCTTGAACCTTGGTTTTCAGAGCTTCTCCAGTCAGGGGGACGGGCTTTTCGTTGTTGCTCATCAATCTAATACTCTCGTCGGTTAAATCCACCTAACAGTTGTGAGGACTCTGCCAGAATTAGCACAGAGGCCAGCAACTTTCTGAATCTACGCTACCACAATTCAAGTTACTACGCCACAACAAACTACGTAAATCCTGGTGGAGAAGCCTCTAGAATTAGTGAAGGGACGATTGCTTTGCAAGCTGATAGCTCCGGGCCTCAGTTCGTATCTCCAACCCCCCGCGATGAAACTAACCACTCGCAGCCACTACAGTGTCAAAGCCTTGCTGGATTTGAGCTTGCAACCCCAGGGCAAACCCGCCTCGGTGGCGGCGATCGCCCAGCGCCAAGACTTACCGGCTCCCTATCTGGAAAAATTACTCATCGAATTGCGGCGGGCTGGTATCGTCCATTCCGTGCGCGGTGTCCAGGGTGGCTATCAGTTAGCGCGGCCGCCCGCTGAGATTTCCCTCGGTCAAATTCTTGGGGCTGTGGGCGAGACGATCGAGCCCTTTCCCGGCTACCAACCCGATGCCCAGCAATCGGAAGATTGGGTGACATTCAGCCTCTGGAAGCGCCTCCACCAAAAGCTCCAAGCCTCCCTCAACAGCATCACCTTGGCTGACCTCTACTATGATGCCCGCAGTTGGCAGGCGGCCCAGGGAGAAGGGACCAACTTCACCGTTTAGGCCCCAGCTCAGGCCGCTTACGCTGTCGAGCACCCCAAGGAGATCAGGCCTCCCTCCAACCGACCGAGGGCGGAGCCAGCAAGGCTCAGGCGGGCGGGTGGGTATCCTCACGGTATCCGGATCAGGCCTCCCTCGAACCGACCGAGGGCAGAGCCTCCGTGGTGTCACCCGGGGGCTGCCCCCTGCCCCTGGGGACTTCCTGGGGATACTTCCCCTGACAGCCCGCGCGCCACCAGCAATTATGCTGATACCCATAAGTCGCAGTGAGTGCAGGCTAAGCTGGGAGAGTCCTCGTCGGTCCTGCACCGACGCCATGGTTGTCTGGTTGCTCAGGATTTTGCGCTTTCTCTGTCGTGATGGTGACTTCTCAATGGCAACGTACAAGGCCGATATTCTCATCGTGGATGATGCCCCCGAGAACCTGAAGCTGCTCTCGAAAATGTTGGCGGCCCAAGGTTACAAGGTGCGTAGTGTCACTTCCGGGGACATGGCCCTGCGAGTGACCAAGGCGGCTCAGCCAGACCTCATATTGCTCGATATTCGGATGCCGGACTTGGATGGCTACCAAGTCTGCCAGCAGCTTAAGAGTGAGACCGTCACCCGCGATCTGCCAGTGATTTTTCTCAGTGCCCTGGATGAACCCTTTGATAAGGTGCGGGCCTTCCAGGTAGGTGGGATTGACTATATTACGAAGCCCTTTCAGGTCGAAGAAGTCCTAGCCCGCATCGAGACCCAGCTCAGCTTGCAGACGGCCCAGCGATCGCTCCAAAACCTCAATCGCGAGCTCGAGCGGCGGGTTCGGCAGCGGACCCAACAACTGGAGCGGGAAATTGCCGCCCGCCAGGTAGTGCAAGAGCAACTCTTGCACGTGGCCCTCCACGATGAACTGACCGGCTTGCCGAACCGCGCTTTTTTGATGCAGCGCTTGCGGCAGGTTTTGGCCGCAGCCCATCAAGATGCAACCTTTCAGTTTGCGCTCCTGCTGTTAGACTGCGATCGCTTCAAAGTCGTCAACAACTCCCTTGGACACCTGATCGGCGATCAGTTGCTGATCGCCATGGCCCGTCGTCTCCAGGCCTGTGTACCGGTGAGCAGCACCGTGGCGCGTCTGGGGGGAGATGAGTTTATTTTGTTGATCGAGAGCACCCCGAGCCTCGATCACGTCACCCAGATCGCGGACCGCATCCAGGTGGAAATGCGTCTGCCCTTTCAGCTCGAACGCCATGAGTTCTTAATGAGTGTCAGCATTGGCCTTGTGTTGGGTCATTCAGCTTATGCCCAACCCGAGCACCTATTGCGGGATGCGGATGCTGCGATGTATGAAGCCAAGGCCAAAGGGAAGGCGCGCTATGCAATTTTTAACGAGACCTTGCATCGACAAGCCCTCAATCGCTTTCAGCTCGAGGCCGAGTTGCAGCAAGCGATTGACAAGGGCAACTTTTTCGTCTGCTACCAGCCCATTGTCACCCTCGATACGGGGGAATTAGTTGGATTTGAGGCCTTGGTGCGCTGGCAACATTGCGACTGGGGGCTCGTGTCCCCCGGGGAGTTTGTGCCCTTGGCGGAGGAGGCGGGCATAGTCGGGGCGATCGATCTCTGGATGTTAGAAGAGGTCTGCCACCAACTGGCCCTTTGGCAACGGGAGCAGTTGCTGGTTTCTCCCTTTCGCGTCAGTCTCAATTGCTCGGCCCGGCACTTTATGCAGCCCGAGTTTATGGCGGAGCTGGATCGGGCCCTGGCGATCCATCAACTCGACGGCCGCTGGTTGAAGGTGGAGATTACGGAGCGGGAGCTGATGACCAATGCCGAGATGGCGATCGCCTGTCTCCGGACCTTTCGGGAGCGGGGCCTTCAGGTGGCGATTGATGATTTTGGCACGGGCTACTCCTGCTTAGGGTATCTCCAGCGCTTCCCAATCGATACCCTGAAGATTGACCGCTCCTTTGTCATCGGCTTGACCGGCAGCGATTCCAGCGGGGCCATCGTGCGGGCGATCATCGCGTTGGCCGAGAGTTTGAGGCTCACCTCCGTTGCCGAAGGGGTGGAGACCCCCGAGCAGCGACAACGGCTCCTGGACCTTGGTTGTCAGCAGGCTCAGGGGTACTTGTTTGCCCAGCCGATGCTGCCAGCGATGGCCACCGCGTTGCTCCAGCGCCAGCACCAGCGCTTGCCGCTGAGTTTGCCCCCCCCTTAGCTTTCGCTGGACTTTGAGGGAGTGGTAGGCAGGCGGAACCAGCCCGCGCGGCGGAGGCTTTGCCAAAACATCGCGATCCCGGTTCCGAGCATGAACAGCAGTCCGAGGCCGTTCACTAACACATAGAGGGGCTCGAGGGTCTTACCTAGATATTCCCCCTCATGGATGACCATGAGGAAATGCACTTGATCACGGGAGAGGCCGAACCAGCTCTTGCCGAGGCGGTACGCAACGCCGGTGAGGGCGGTGATCAAAAAGGGTAGGAGAATAAACGGCGCTAGTTGACGGTGCAGTTGGCGAATCCAGCGTTGAGTCATGGTCTCTAGGGGGGCGATCGCCCCCGGCAGTTCTGAGGGGTCGAGTCAGGGAGGGTGTAACCGGAGTTTGATTGAATTTCATCCTATCGAACTCTTCCCGGTCCTCCACCTGCTCCGAGCCCCGATGCGCCTGAGGCGGCCGCAACCTTCACCCCCGCTAGGGCTAGGGCCCTAAAACCCCGGCGGGGGTGGGAAGCGGTAGGCGGCCCAGAGGGCCAGACTGGCGATCGCCAGCAGCCCTAGCCCCTCCAGCCACCAAGAGCGGCGCGATCGCTCCGGCATGGAGACCCTCCCCTAAGCCGCTTCTACTGCCGCCGCCGGAGCCACGATCAGGCGCAACTCCACCTGCTCCTCCCCGGGCTGGGCGAGTTCGGCCCGGACCCCCGGCCCAAAAAAGGTTTCGAGGCGGGGCTGGCGTTCTTGCCAGGTGCTAAAGGGGACGTACTCGGAGGCGAATTCGAGGACGAGGGCATAGTGGCCGTCGATCTCGGTCTCTTGCAGACCGGTCAAGACGGGGCACTCCTCATCAATGGGGCTCAACCCCAGGCGGTCGAGGGACTCTTGGAGGTGAACCCGCTGGCCGTAGCGATAGCGGGTGATGTCTTTTCGCACCTGGTCGAGGGTGGCGGTTGCTTCCTGCTGGCGCAGGGCGATCGCCTCAGGCGTGGGCACTTGGCTGTAGCGAGCGGGCTTGAGTTCAGCCGCCTTCAGGGCCAGACCGATCAGGAGCAGGGGCACGCCGTAGAAGAAGCCGACCAAATTCAGGGTCGCCTTGTCGGCGGCATAGGCGGCAATGCCCATGAGGGTGAGGACACTGCCAAAAATGAGGCCTAGTTGAGCGAGGGAAACATTACGAATCATGGCGCTTCCATGGGGGGAGAGGTCGCGGTTGAAGTTGCCAAAGTTCCATTCTGGCACAGCGAGGAGCGGCTGTGTCCCCGCTGCGAGATGGTCGGGTGGACGAAATTTTACGCGGGCTGTTGGAACTCCTTCGCACAGCCCTCACCCCAACCCCTTGTAGGTTGAA
>CAYNIP010000050.1:0-36965 GCA_964397305.1 uncultured bacterium | reverse complement strand
GTCGAAATCGAGAAACAGACCGCTTGGCTCAAGCAGAGCAACGCAGAGTTGAGGAGGAGCAACGCAGAGTTGAGGAAGAGCAACGAAAACGCGAGGATCGAGCACGAGCAGAAGCTCAACGCGCTGAAGCAGCAGAACGTGAAGCTCGCAGAGCTAGAATCGAAATTGAACGAGATCTTGCACTCTTGAACTTTTTAGCGAAGCCTTCCCCGCGCCAGCGCCAGCTTTTGGTGCGGGTGATTGTCTTGCTCTCAGAGTATCGCCAAAGCCTCTAGCATTGAGCCAGTGCCTCAAGTCTTGTCTCCCGCCAGGGACCAAAAAACGTTGTTGCGCCAATCCTGTCCCCATGAGCCGCTGGATCAACCTATTGGCGCTACTGCCGGGCACCAGCCTGATGTTGCTGATCATTAGCATCGCCTTGAGGAACGCTGGAAGGAGATCTCGGGCTTTGCGGCTCCCCGGCTCCTAGGGCGGGAGCGGGGGTTGGGAAATGAGGGGAAAGTCTGAACCGCAAGGGTTTCAGGGCGGATGGGTCTTTAGTAGCCCAAAGCTGGGAGTCGGGGAGCTAGAAGTCCCGCTCCCAAGGTTGGGAGAGTGATTTAGGGTAAGGGCTGCCAAACTGAGAGGCTTCTAGGAGCACAAGCATCCCGCGCAAAATTTCGTTCACCCCCGGCTAGGAAATCTGCTGCTACAATACCGTCGAATGGTTTACACTCCGAGCTTTGCTCTGACACTGTTCGCGCTTCAGATTACTGTTACTTAGGGACGTTGTGGACGCCTGCCCTCCTGCTGGGTCGCGATCGCCCGAGAGTCTACCCCCGCCGCCCCTGGACCCCGCTCGCTTGCTGGTGCGAACGGCTCGCCCGCGCGATCTTGAGGGCCTCACGGATCTTTTGGCCCTCAGCTTCCATCCGCCTGAGGGGTGGATAACGTTGCTGTACCCGTTTTTGAAGCTGGGAATTCAGGAAGATTTACGCGCTCGGCTCCGCAGTCGCTCGCCCCATTACTGCTGCTTTGCGGCGATCGCCCTCGGCCCAGCGACCACCGACGCTGAGCCAGTTGAGGTCGTGACGGGAACCGTGGAGATCGGGATGCGATCGCCCTGCTCCCAGAGTCGCCACGAGTACCCCTACATTTCCAACCTGGCTGTGATCCAAGCCTACCGCCGCCAAGGCATCGCCCGCCGCCTGCTGACTCAGTGCGAGCCCTTAGCCCGGGAGTGGGGCTATCAAGACATCTACCTGCACGTCCTAGAAACCAACTACCGGGCCCAGACCCTCTACCGCGCCTGTGGCTACCAGGTCGAGCAGGCTGAAACCACTTGGGTAACGCAACTGTTGCACCAACCCCGCCGACTGTTGCTGCATAAGCGTTTAGCTTAGGCCCTGGGGAGCGCAGCGAACCCGGAGCCCCGTAGCCTCGCGGACTGCTTGGGCGATCGCCCGGAGGGTAGCTGGGGGGACACAGGCCAAGGACCGGGCCCCCAAGGGCAGGTCTTGGGCCGAGCGCTGATTTTCGCGGCCCTCGAGGCAATGCTGCTGCGGCTTGGGCCGTCGGGGGACATTGAGCTGGATCTCATCCGGCGCGATCGCCCGCAGCCGCTCAACGTAAGTCGCGATCTGGACTGCGGACCAGGGGGAGAGCAACATGGTTTGAATCGCCAACTCCCCGGAGTAGCGAGCCCGAAAGGCCGCCAGATTGTGCCAAAACTCAGCGAGGTCATAGCCCGGCCGCGGGCTGTTAATGCCCTGGAGCTGCGCGGGGGTGAGGGCATCCACTTTCACCGCCACCTTGGCCGCCTGTTGCAGTTCCTGTTGCACCGTGCGATCGCCCAGCAGCGTGCCATTGGTCAGCACCACCGTCGGCCGGCCCGTCACCACGCCACAGACTGCGAGAATCTCGCCCAAGTTCAGCGCCAAGGTCGGCTCACCGCTACCGCTGAGCGTGACCACATCAATTGCCGCCGTCGCCACCGCCTGGAGTTGGCGCGCGATCACGTCGGTCGCCACAAAAACAGACCGCTGATCGGTGTGGTGCTCGATCTCCCCCAGTTGGCAGTAGACGCAGCGAAAGGAGCAGGTCGAGACCGGGCCGATCGGGTCAATGCCGAGCGATCGCCCATAGCGCCAAGAATGGACCGGCCCGTACACAGCTTGAAAATCAGTCTGGGTGAGGATCATAGCAGCAGTCTCCGGCAGTGAGGGCGAGGGAGTAAGCACCCCTAGCATCTTTGTTGATCGTGACACGGATCGTGGCGGGCGAGCGCGATTATGTATCGAAATGTTACACAGACGACCTTACCCCCGGGCAAACCGCCATCTAGCGCGGCGATCGCCGCCGACTGTCCCATGACAAACAGCCCCGCATCCCCTCCATGGTTCCACGGTTCCGGTGTCCCTAGGGGGCCAATGCTTAAAGTGGCCTCGGAGTTATGGCGGATACTCCGTATAATTGCTGAAGTCACCTCCGTGACCCGATTCAGTATTTTGACGGATTGAGTTGGTGATTTAGCCCATGATATAGCGACAAAACACGTAGACTGGGTTGATTATTTTTCTCTCGCCAGAAAATTTAACCGCCGCTATTTAGCGCATTTTTGTGACAGTAATGGAGGAGGAATCAAAGGATTTATTAGACGATCAGCACTGATCTTGATCACCCTCTCCTCTTGTGCAAACTGTTAGAAACCCTGGCAGTAAAAATTGCCATAAGCCTTACCCAATAAGACTTTCATGGCTTAAAGCTATCGATAGAACTGGGCCTCGTTGAGAGCCAGACACGTCGCTACTGTGATGCTTGTCACTAGCATTATCCTCACTCCGCCATTTTGATGAGAGCCGTTGATCCGTGCTTAAACTTGCGTACATTCAACAGGTGACATCTCTCCAGCAAGCTTTTAGATTGTGTATAGGTAATCAATCGCCGACTGCGAAAGTCACGGGCGAGTTCAGTATTTACCGGGTGTATCGAACCATTGCTTCCTTGGACAGGTCTACGCTGATCGCGGACCCGGGAGGCGTGCAACAGGGTGTATTCTACAGTGCCGATTCAGGGTCAGCTCGGTTATATCTCAGCAGCAGACTGAGTTGATTGTCTCGCTCTCGCGCTAAACCAATTAGGAGAAATTGAAGATGAATACACGTCTACTTGTGGGCCTCACCTCTGCGGCCATGATGACCAGCACCCTCGCTCTGGCGGGTGCGGCTGAAGCAGCAACGATCTCGTTCTCAGACAGCTTCGGCCTGGAATCCACCAACGTCATTGATGCGCTGCTGTCCGTGCAAAAATTCAATGCCAGCTTGGGCACGCTGACGAAGGTATCCCTAGCTTTCGATGGTCTGATTCAAGGGGATGCCAAAATTGAGAGCCTTGACAGCCAAGCGGCCAACGTCACCTTCAACCTCGGCGGCTCCCTGACGCTGCTGGATGGCACCAACACCCTGCCGAACCCCATTTTTGACGTAGCCGTTTCGGCCTCAGACTCCAAGGGGGTCTCGGCCTTTGATGGCCTGATCGACTTCGCCGGCACGTCCGGGGCTAGCTTCGAGGGCCTAGTGGCCTCCACCTCGGGGACAGAAGTTTACACCGATAGCACCCTGCTCAGCTTCTTTACCGGTAGCGGCCCGCTCGACTTCTTGTTCACAGCCCTGGCCAGCTCCCAGGTGACGGGCGCCGGCAACATCATCTCCCAGATCACCACCCAGGCGGGCGCAGGCATCACGGTCACGTACCACTACGATCCGGCGGAAACCGAGTCCGTGCCGGAACCGTCGGTGCTGCTGGGCTTGGGTACGGTGCTCGGAGCTGGGCTACTGACCCTCCGCAAGCGCGGCAACGCCTTGGTAGACGAGGCCTAGGACGACGCGGCTAGGCCGCGCTACTCGTTATCTCACTCTCTAAAGAACGCAATTATTCACCCCTGAACCAGCCGGTTCAGGGGTTTCATGGTTGGTTCCTCGGGTGCATCCCCGACGAGCTAGCAAAAGCGGACCTGAGACCCAACTATGACAGTATCAAGGGCTTCAGGAATCCTGGAATAGGTCTTCAACCCTCTCCCGCCTTGGGCTACCGTGGCCCCCCACATCTGCCTTCGTTTCGCCAATCGTATCCGGAAGGCAACGCAATCTTGGCTGCTGTAAGGTTTTGCTAGGCTCAATCCAGAGGTGCAGCTCCCGTCGGTCTTCCGGAGGTGCATCCTGCGAGCCGCTCTTGGGCGTCTGCGTCCTCCAGCCCTGCTGCCGGGGGGAGAATGGGTCTAGCCGGGGCCGCAGGAATGTAGAGTGGCCAAAGCAGACGGTGGCTCCTCGGGAGCGGGGGTTCGGGGGAGAGCTGCCAGGCCAGGGCGAAAATCTCAGCACCAACAGCGATGATGCAGACTTGGTTAGCCATTGTTGGAATCGGCGATGATGGCCTGGAGGGCCTGAGTCCGGTAGCGCGATCGCTCCTCGACGGGGCCGCCGTCGTGGTCGGCGGGACGCGCCACTTAGCCATGCTGCCGGCGGGCGATCGCCGCGAGCAGCTGCCCTGGAGCACGCCCCTGACGGACACCCTGGCGCAAATCGAGCAGCGGCGCGGCCAGGCTGTCTGTGTCCTCGCGAGCGGCGATCCCCTGTGGTACGGCATCGGGGCCACCCTTTGCCGTCGCCTGGCCCCCTCCGAGTTCACCATCGTTCCCGCGCCCTCCGCCTTCAGCCTCGCCTGTGCTCGCCTGGGCTGGCCCCTCGCCGAGGTGGAGACCCTGAGCCTCTGCGGCCGCGAGCCCACCCGGTTGAACGCGGTGCTTTATCCAGGGGCGCGGCTGCTGGTCCTGAGTGCGGATCGCTCGACGCCCAACCGGGTGGCGCAACTCTTGGTGCAGGCGGGGTTTGGGGCCAGTCATTTGACGGTGCTAGAGCACTTAGGCGGTCCGCGGGAGCGAATTTTTCACGGCGAAGCGGCGACCTGGGTTGCGGCGCCGGGGGCGGACCTGAATACGATCGCGATCGCCTGCCAACCCAGCCCCGGCGCAGGCCCCGGCTATGCTCCCCGGCTGCCCGGTTTACCTGACCAGGCCTATCGCCACGATGGGCAGTTGACCAAGCGGGAGGTTCGTGCCGTCACGCTGTCCACCTTGGCTCCCCGCCCGGGGGAATTGCTCTGGGATGTGGGGGCTGGGTGTGGCTCGATTGGGATTGAGTGGCTGCGGAGTGATCGCCGCTGTCGGGCGATCGCCCTGGAGCAGCACCCGGAGCGCCTCCAGCTCATCGCCCACAATGCGGCTGCTCTGGGCACGCCTCAGCTCCACCTTGTCCCGGGGCCGGCCCCGGCCACCCTGGCGAGCCTGCCAACCCCCGCGGCCATCTTCATCGGCGGTGGTTTAACCACACCGGCCCTCGTGGATACTTGCTGGCAGGCCCTGGGTTCCGGCGGTCGGCTGGTGGCCAATGCGGTCACTGTCGAGAGCGAGGCCGTGCTGTTGCAGCACCAGTCGCAGCTCGGGGGGCAGCTAACCCGCATCGCAATTCAGCGGGCCGAGCCCTTGGGTAAGTTCCTGAGCTGGAAGGCGATGGCTCCGGTGACGCAGTGGGCCGTCGTTAAACCTTAAGGGCCGTGGGGGTGAGCCGTGGCCTCTGCGGGTCTGGGCCCCAAGGCGTTAAACCGTCGTAACAATGGCGGGCCGGAGTATTACAAACTTGTAACTCAGTCTGGTCTGGGGATGGGGGGTCAATTTCCCCCAATCCCTTGCCCAATAGCTGGTTGCGCGCGTTGGGCCGGGCGATCGCTAAGTTAAGACTTTTTGCAGACCTCGAGCTATCTCCAAGTCACCGATCTTCAATACAGATAGATGCTGCGAGCTAAAGGTGACGAAGACCATGAGGCGATATTCCCAACTCACGCGCTTGATCTGGGACTTTTACCGTGAAAACCAGCGCGAACTCCGGCAACTTCACCTGCTCGGTCGCTGCAAAATTTTCCGGCGTTGGGGTGTGCTCCATATCCGCTGTTGGGATCGGGAGCTGGCGGAGTCCGTCGTGCGCCTGCGCGGCCTGATCGAGGAGCCCGTGGCAAAGCTGCGCCTGGCCCAGAAAATCAGTATCACAGTGGATCGTGATCGCATTGCCCTGTTTAAGATCGGCTCTGACAAGCAGCTGGCCTAGGCCCCCGAGGAGGCGACCCGCCGCTCCCGGAGGCCGAGGGAGTTGCCGCGAGAATGGCCAGGATGATGGCGGCGGGGGCCAGCCCGCCGTCGTTGTCCTAGCTAGATCGCCGAGGGCCCAGTCCCGAGGCGGGGGCGGGTTGCTCAGACCCGAGGGACCGGCCGGCTAAACCCCGGTTTAGCCACCGTCGCTGGGGCCGGTCCGGGGGAAACAACCTTGGGCGAGGCTGGCTCTTAATGCTTCAATAGGGCAAGACTCAGCCAGTGCCTTGACCAAGCCGCCCTATGACTGCTGTTGCGATCGATTTTGGAACCAGTAACACGGTCGTCAGTGTTCTGGAAGCTGACACCCAAGCACCGCGCCCCTTGCGGCTGGGGGCCCTGTCCCGGGTGTTCAAGTTCAAGTCCGCCAACGGCGACACGATTGAAGTGCCGGTAGTTCCGAGCCTCGTTTACATCAAGGGCCCGGAGGACTGGGTGCTGGGGGAGGCGGTGCGATCGCAACGTCTCGGCCTCGTCGATCCCAACCGTCTCTTCAAGGGCTTCAAGCGCGAACTCGCCGCCGATTTTCAGATGCCGCCCCGTCACCTTGACGGCCGCACCTACACCGCCGCCGCCGTCGCCGAGGCTTTTCTCCACGGGCTCTGGGCCGCCGTGGCAGCGCAGGGAATTGTACCGACGCAACTGATCTTTACCGTTCCCGTGGGGGCCTTTGAGCGCTACCTGGAGTGGTTTCGGGGGGTTGGGGAGCGCTTGGGGGTCGAGCGGGTCTACTTTGTGGACGAATCCACGGCGGCGGCCTTGGGCTATGGGGTGCAGCGGCCCCAGGCGCGGGTGCTAGCGATCGACTTTGGTGGCGGGACCCTGGATCTAAGCTTGGTACGAGTGGCCGAGGTGCTGGAGCCCGGGGGCACGCTCTCCGGTCAAGTGATTGCGAAGACGGATGCTTACATCGGCGGTGAAGATGTGGATATCTGGATCGTGGAGGATCGGTTGCGCGCCCTCGGGGCCTCGCGGGAGACGATTTCCGTAGCCAGTTGGCAACAACTGCTCGAACTGGGCGAGCGGCTGAAGATCCGCCTCTCCAGTCAGCCCGAGGCGACGGAAAGCTGGCTGGATGATGAGACGTTTACGACTTATACCTTGCAGTTGACGCGCGATCGCCTCGAGGAGCTGCTGGAGCGCAACCAGTTTCTCGCCCAACTGCGGGAGGCGATTGAAGAGATCCTCGAGATTGCCCGCCAGAAGGGCGTTGAAGCCCGCCAGATCGAGCAAGTGCTCCTCGTCGGTGGCAGTTGCCTGCTGCCGGCCGTGCAGCGGCTGGTGCTGGACTACTTTGGGCCGGAGCGGGTCAAGCTGGGCAAGCCCTTTGTGGCCACGGCCGATGGGGCCCTGGCCCTGACCCAGCTCAGTGATCTTGAAGACCGCCTCCGCCACAGCTACGCCATCCGTCTTTGGGATGCGAATGAGCATCAACCGGCCTTCAAACCCTTGTTTGCCAAAGGAACCCAGTACCCCTGTCAGTTAACGGAGCCCCTAATTTTGCAGGCGGCCAATGAGGGGCAGCAGGAGATCCGCCTTGATATTGGCGAGTTGGCCGAGCTGCTCCAGACCGAAGCCAACTTTGACCACGAGGGCAAGCTCGGGGGCAAGCGGTTTTACCGCCGGGCCGACTTTCGCTCCCTGGGGGCCCACCGCCGCGAGGCCTGCATTGCCCGCCTCGATCCTCCGGGAGAGCTGGGACGCGATCGCCTCCGGGTCAGCTTTGAGGTCAACGAGCAGCGGGTGTTGCTTGCTACTGTGGAAGATCTGCTCGCGGGAGAAACCCTCGTGGCGCGGGGGGCGATCGCCAAGTTGCGCTAGCCGACCACCCCCAAACTACCAGAGCCCTGGAATCGCCTCGGGCACAAACACCAAAACCCCAGAGCCCGCTGCCGTTGCATACCTGAGGTGCAACTCCCCCGCCGCCGTGCGACTGTAGCTCTGCAAGCCCCCCAGGGCTTCCCAGTACTGTGTTTCCTGCTGGGAGAGTTGGGGCGACAGACAGGCGCGGCGGGTGGCGGCGATGGGTCCGACCGAGAGGCGGGAGTTTTGTACCTCGTAGCGGGTCCCATAGTTATTGCAGCCCGAGGAGCCCGCGAGGCGATCGCCCTCAAAGTTGGCCGTGATCGTGCTGCCGGGTGCTGGGGGCCTGAGATTATCAGGATCACCCCACCCCCTTAACACCCAATTCCCCTGCAAGGAGGCGGCCCCTTGAGCCTGGACCGGGGCGGCCGCCCCGAGCCGCAGGAGGCCGACCACCGCCGCCGCGACGACGAGGCCCCCACTCAGGCGATGACGCCAGTACGTTTTGATCATCGTTTCAACCACAACAATTCAGCTAGTCCATGCGCGAGGCAAACCAGAAGGCCCAGATTACGGTGAAGGTAAACAGGGCTGTGCAGAGCAAGTGAACCCAGTAGTGCCACCAGTGGGAATTAATCAGCGTTACGGTTGTCACCATCGCTCGTATCCAACACTTCCAAGACCAACAGCGGGCACATCGCCAGGGACTGAGACGCTCTGACCTACTTCCTGGCCTGTCCTGGCGCGTTACAGTCATCCGATGGTCTCCCTGGGGCCATTGTTCCAGTTGTGCCGCCCTGTTTTTGTTACAACATATGAATGCAACGGACTACACCTCCAGGCCGCGGCCGGGTGCGGCGGCCCTGAATCCCCATTTGCAACGGTGAGAATGCTTCAGAACTCCAGCATCGACAATTCCCCAACCTTAACCCCCGCCTTGCCGCTGCTCGCTGCCCCCGCCGATCCGCCGGCGGCGATCGCCCTCCCAGGACAGGGCGCGATCGCCAGCTTCGCACAACGCCACATCGGCCCCGAGGCCACGGACACAGCTCAGATGCTCGCCGCCCTAGGCTACGACAGCCTCGAGGCCCTGATCGAGGCCGTGATCCCCGCCGACATTCGCCAGACCCAACCCCTGAACCTGCCCCCGGCCCGCAGTGAGTACCAGGCCTTGCAGGACTTGCGGGCGATCGCCCGCCAGAACCAGATCTATCGCAGTTTCATCGGCCTCGGCTATGCCGACTGCATCACCCCCCCCGTCATTCAGCGCAACATCCTCGAGAATCCCAACTGGTACACCGCCTACACCCCCTACCAGGCCGAAATTGCCCAAGGTCGCTTGGAAGCGCTGTTGAATTTTCAAACCATGGTCCGCGATCTCACCGGCCTCGAGATCGCCAACGCCTCCCTGCTCGATGAAGGCACGGCAGCAGCCGAAGCCATGACCATGAGCGCCGGCCTCCATAAAGCGAAGACCCAGGCCTTCTTCGTCGCCGACACCTGCCACCCCCAGACCATCGAAGTTGTGCAGACTCGGGCGCGGCCCCTGGGCATTGAAATCCTACTCGGCGATCCCGCCACCTTTGACCCCGACGCCACCCCTGTCTTCGGGGCCCTGCTGCAATACCCCGACACCTACGGAACCGTCTGCGACTACCGGCGACTGATCGAGCGCGTCCAGGCCGGGGGCGGCCTCGTCACCGTGGCCGCCGACCTGCTGAGCCTCACGTTGCTCACCCCGCCGGGGGAATTTGGCGCCGATATTGCCGTCGGCAGCAGCCAACGCTTCGGCGTTCCCCTCGGCTACGGCGGCCCCCACGCCGCCTACTTCGCCACCAAAGAACGGTATAAGCGCCACCTCCCCGGCCGGCTCGTGGGCGTGTCCAAAGACGCCAGCGGCCAACCGGCGCTACGCCTGGCCCTGCAAACTCGGGAGCAACACATCCGCCGCGACCAAGCGACTAGCAACATTTGCACGGCCCAAGTTTTGCTGGCTGTCGTCGCCTCGATGTATGCGGTCTATCACGGGGCCGAAGGGCTGCGGGCGATCGCCCAGCACATCCACAGCCTCGCGGTCCTGCTCGCCGCCGGCCTCAAGCGGCTCAACTACTCGATCGACAGCGTTCCCATCTTCGATACCGTCTGTGTCGGCGTCGGCGCTGCCAGCGCCCCAGCGCTGGTCCAAGCCGCCGCGGCCCAGGGCCTGAATCTGCGGCTGGTGGAGCCGGGCCTGGTCTGCATTGCTTTGGATGAAACCACCACCCTAGCTGATGTTCAGGTCCTCTGGCGACTCTTTGCCCAGCGGGACGAGGTGCCCTTTGACAGCGAGGAGCTGGCGGCCACGGCCCAGTTTGACTACCGCGACCCCTTCGCCCGCCAGAGCGACTATCTCAACCATCCCGTCTTCCAGCGCTACCGCTCGGAAACGGAGCTTCAGCGCTATATGCAGCATCTGGCCGCGAAGGATTTGACCCTGACCCAGGCGATGATCCCCCTCGGCTCCTGCACCATGAAGCTCAATGCAGCGGCGGAAATGCTGCCCGTGACCTGGCCAGAATTTGGCAAGCTCCACCCCTTCGCGCCGCGCTCCCAGGCCCAGGGCTACCAGCGCCTCTTTGAGCAACTGGAAGCCTGGCTGGCGGAAATCACTGGCTTCGCAGCCGTCTCTCTTCAGCCCAATGCGGGCTCCCAGGGAGAATACGCCGGCCTGCAAGCGATCCGCTGCTACCAGGCCCAGCGCGGCGAGGGACATCGCCACATTTGCCTCATTCCCGACTCAGCCCACGGCACGAACCCGGCCAGCGCGGTGATGTGTGGGCTGAAGGTGGTCTCGGTTCAGTGCGATGCCCAGGGGGACATCGACCTCGCCGATCTGCGGGCCAAGGCCGCGCAGCATCGGGATAACCTGGCGGCGTTGATGGTAACGTATCCTTCTACTCACGGGGTCTTTGAGGCGGGCATCCGGGAAGTTTGCACCATTGTCCATGAGCACGGCGGCCAGGTCTACCTGGATGGGGCGAATATGAACGCCCAGATCGGTCTCTGTCGGCCGGGGGACTTTGGGGCGGATGTCTGCCATTTGAACCTCCACAAGACGTTCTGCATCCCCCACGGGGGCGGCGGCCCAGGGGTGGGGCCTATCTGTGTGGCGGCCCACTTGGCTCCGTTCCTGCCGGGCAATGCTTTGGCGGGAACGGGAGGCGACCAGAGTATGGGGGCGATCGCCGCTGCGCCCTGGGGCAGTGCCAGCATCCTGGTCATCTCCTGGATGTACATCGCCATGATGGGGGCGGCGGGCCTCACGCAGGCCACGAAGCTGGCCATTCTCAACGCTAACTACATTGCTCACCGCCTCGACGCGGCTTATCCGGTGCTGTTCAAGGGCCAGGGGGGCCTGGTGGCCCACGAGTGCGTCCTCGACTTGCGCCCCCTCAAGAAGGCAGCGGGCCTTGAGGTGAATGATGTGGCCAAGCGGCTGATGGACTACGGGTTCCACGCTCCCACGATGTCCTGGCCGGTGATCGGCACGCTGATGGTGGAGCCGACGGAGAGTGAGTCCCTGGCGGAACTGGACCGCTTCTGTAGCGCCATGCTGGCGATTCGGGAGGAGATCGCGGCCATCGAGCGGGGAGAGGCTGACCCCGTGGACAATCTGCTCAAGAACGCTCCGCACACGGCGGCAGCCCTGATCTGCGGCGAGTGGACGCACCCCTATTCTCGCGAGGCGGCGGCCTACCCGGCGGCCTGGCTGCGGGAACGGAAGTATTGGCCGCCGGTGAGCCGGGTGGACAATGCCTTTGGCGATCGCCATCTCGTCTGTTCCTGTGTCGGCATGGAGGCCTACAGCACCTAGGTTGGCTACGGTGTCCCGGGAGGGGCCGTCCGGTTGGCGCTTCACGCCGGAGCAGGTCGCTCAGGGGGCGGCGGCCCATCGCGATCGCCGCCCGGAGCTAACCGCCCAGCGGCTACAGTAGGACGATCATTCATCACCACGAGTCATTCGCGATGGCTGTTACGCGAGCGCGCTGCTGGACTGTGGCGGAGTATCGCCGCAGTGACGTTTAAGGTTTACATAGCGTTGCTGGCTGGTTGTCGAGCATTGAATTGCATCGGGTCTGGCGATCGCAGCAACGAGGGCGGCAAGCGATCTCCTGCCGCTCTCCCCATCCTAGCGCTGCGGTGGCGAGCCGATTCAAGGCTAGGCGATCGCGGGATCGATGGGAGATTCGGGCTGGTGCAATGTTGTGTTGCCGTTACGTTGTGAAGGCGCGATCGCGCAGCCAATGCAGGCGATCGCCTCTACGAGCGAACGGCTGCCCTCGCCAACGGGTTGCCTATAATGGCGGTAGAATCGCCCGCTCTTGGAGTTTGGATGCCAACCTATGCCCACGATTCGGATTCAAGCGCAACTGTCAGCAAGCGATTTGCTCGGGGCGGTGGAACAGTTGCCACCGGCTGAGTTGGAAATTTTTGTGCAGCAGGTGCTTGCTTTGCGGGCGCAGCGGTCGGCGGCTAGCCTAGCGCCGCGCGAAGCGGAGCTATTCGCTAGGATCAATCGCACCTTAGCGGCGGACGAGCGGCAGGAGTATCGAACTTTGGTGCAGCAGCGGCAGGCGGAAACGCTGGCGGAGGGCGATCGCGATCGGCTGATCGAGCTGAGCGATCGCCAAGAAGCGCTCCATGCTGACCGGATGGCGACCCTGATTGAGCTGTCTCAACTGCGCCAAACTTCGCTGCCGGACTTAATGGCGGAGTTGGGTATCCCGAGCCACCAGCACGCCCAATCGTGACGGCCTAATCTCTCAAACGACTGGTTCGCGAGCGAGCGAGCGGTTGCTGTGAATACGGTCGAAGTCTGGAGACGTTCTGCCCTGAACCTTTTTCGGTCGAACATATCCACCCGCGCAGCAAGGGTGGCGAGACGGTTGCGGAGAATTTAGCCTTGTCTTGCCAAGGCTGTAATAACTACAAGTATGTGAAAACTGAGGCTCGCGATCCGCTGACTGATGAAATGGTGCGGCTCTATCATCCTCGGCGCGATCGCTGGTACGAGCATTTTGCTTGGCATGAGGATTACTCGCTGGTGATGGGTTGAATAGCAGTCGGGCGCACGACGATCGCGGCGCTGCGATTGAACCGGCCCAATTTGGTGAATTTACGCAAGGTGCTGTACCAGGCGCAGATTCATCCACCGCTGGATGAGCCTGGTTAGAACGTTGCGATTGGGAGCGCTGGGTTTTAACCGATTGGCGCGGTGAGGATGCGGGGATGGCTGCGAGTTCGCGCAGGATGTCTTGAATCAGGCTGGGGGGTGAGGGCGGTCTAGTGTCTCGCTGGGGGGGACTGACGCTAGAAGTGCTGGTTCTGTATCACTGGCTACAATCGCCTGGGAGCTAAGCCTAGCAAGCGCTTCAGGGTTTGTGGATTTTTGTGTCTGGAATGCTGACACTCACTAGAACCGTATTATCATAGCCGGAAGAGTCGATGGGCAGTTTTCGCGGTTGGAAGCGGTGTTATGGCGGTTACAGTTGACGAACTCCTCACAAATGCTCGCGAGCACTTGCGCGCGCTCGGCAATGGGGTGGTTGCTCTCGCCAACGGCCATCCTGACGTTTTTGACGATCCGAGGCTTACTGAACAGGTTCAGGCGTTTTTGGCAGCTTACGAGGAAGCACAAGAACGACTGGAGAACCCTACCCTCTCGATCGCGACGCTAGGAACAACCTCTTCGGGTAAATCAACGATCGTCAATGCTTTGGTTGGTCGTCGCATCGCGCCGATTGAGGCTGGAGAGATGAGTGGTGGTGTTCTGCGATTGCGCGTTTCGGATGAGTCGCGTCTGATCATTGAAGAGACAGACAATGCCTCTTGGGAAACGGGGGAGTGGCATGGACTCGACGATGCGGAGCTTTACGATCGCATCCAGCAGACGATGCGGACTTATCACGACACTCGCAAGCAGCTCGAAAATTGCATTGCACCGCAAATTACGGTTTACGGACCGTTGTTGCCAGCTAGCGATCGCTCTCTGCTTGACCTCCCTAGCGGAATCGACCTCGAAATTATTGACTTACCTGGTCTGAAGTCAACCCAGGATCGGGCGAATCTCGCTGTGATTCAACCCCAACTGAGTCGAGCCTGTAGTTTGGTAGCTCTGGACTACGGACAAGTAGATGAGGAACACCGCCAGCATTTACTAAAGGAGCTAAAGGAAGTTGTAACATTCCTGAATGGCAGTACAGATTCAACGATCTTTGTTTTGAATCGTGTTGATATGCGGGGAAGTGATGATTTACCTCTCGAGCAACGAATTGAAAAATTGAAGGGCGAGATTCAATCCATTTTAGGTTTGCGAGAAGTACCCATTATAATCCCCTTCAGCGCTCGGTTATTATATTATGCTCAGTGTGCTTGGGGAACTCGCAGTCGGTATCGCAAATCGACAGTCAATCCCAATCCGCGTCGAGAGTTGATTCGATCAATGCTTCAAGATTGTGCGAGCACAATTCGAGAATTTTCTCGTAGCAATAAAGAAATTCGTAATTGGATTCGAGATATTGAAGATGCTGTTGAGGATGGTGAGGCTATTGATGATAAAACCATGGATCAATTGCTTAATCATGCATTGAATTGGAGTGGTGGCGAAGAATTATGGCAGACGTTGCAGAATCGGTTACAGGACTCCTTCGCCCAGTTAGTACTTGTACCAATTCTAAGGCTAACGTTGAGCACCTTTGATAGTCTGATTCAGAGTGTCTTAACGATTGCGAAAAATCGCCAATTGGACAGTAAGAAAGCCGTTGAAGACAAATTAGAGTCAATTGCTCAAAGCCGGAGAGCGCTGGAGCGTGCGGTCACAAGTCAACGCCAAGATTTTGAAGGATTTATTCGGGAAACTCAACGGGATTTGACTGCTAACAGCCCAAAGTCTCGCGATCAAGCAGTAAAGAGAGCCAAAAATAGGGGGTTGGAAGGATTTAAAAGATTTCGAGATGCAGTAGATTTACTGAAAGACGATCTTACTGATAAGCTTTTGATCCCCATTCGCAGCACTTTGAATGATGGTGATTCTTCCTTTGGGTCAGACAATTCCGCCTTTGAAGCCTTTGAATTAGAAGACGAACTCTCAGAAGCAATTTCGCCAGTAATTGCTAGAGAAATTGCCAGATCATTTGCTCGAGTTAAAGGGAGTTGGTCTATTATAAAGCCTCAAAAAGCCCAGGGAGTCTATTCAGCGCGTGCTAGAGTAGACAGAAAAAGCGATCTTGAAAAGTTAGAAAAATTAGAGCAGGCATACAGGAGACTGTATCAAGCTACTAGCAACGGGTTGTCTAGACGTGCGGAATTTGTCTTGCAAGCTCAAATCAATCTTCTTAAGGAAGTTTTGCAAGGTTTTGCAGAACAAGAGTGTAGCAAGGTGATCGAGCAGGTCAATGAAAAACTTTACGATTCCACTCTAAAAGATGCCTTGGAAGCAGAGTTTCGTCTGATTGTAGAAGAATATCCACCGCAAATTCCTGAAGACTTTTTTCGGCTCACCCAAAACATCACAGTTTCAACTGAAACGAAACAAGAACATACTGGTACACGTCAAGTCCAGTATGAGGTTGAGCATCGATTTCTTCTTTTCTTCAAGTGGAAAGAGATAAAACACCGCGACGATCCTATCTATCAAGACTTTGAATATCGTGAATTGCAACTCCCCGACTTCAAAAATATGATAAAAAAATGGAACGAAGATATTGAAAATAAGGAACAAGCTCTATGGGAGGTGATCTGCCAGTGGACTGGCAATTACCTTGAGTCTATGAGCAGAAAGTTTGCTGAGGGCATTGAGCGAGTTTTCGATCTAACTGACCGCTCTCTCCAGCAGCAGAAGCGAATCATTGAGCAAGATTTTGCAGAGGAACAACAGCGATGGCAGAAAATCACCTCTCATCGTAACGAGTTGTTGACTATACGGCAAAAGTTACGCGACTTGACATTTTACGGTTCTCAGTGCAAATGAACCACCTATCCAAAGTATTTGCCAAGGCTAAAACCGAGCTTGAAAGCGCATCTTCTCATGGAAATGGAAACTGGGTTGATGAGTCTGATGCCGTTGATCATGCAGTCGGGTTTTGGTGTAGAGAAATTGGCTACCCTAACTTACACAAAGAAGAAGTTGTTGATAACTATAAATCCTTCTTTGGCAATAAAGATATAGTTGGTTGGTCTTATCAAATATATAGAGCTTTACTTATTGCCACTAACAATAGATTGATGCGAATTTTGTCGCAATTCACAAAGATCCCTTTGGAACAGATTAAAGAAGAGGATTTCAAAGAAAACGTCAGTGAAGCGAAGAAGGAGACTATGGGCAAAATTGAATTGGTTGTGTTAATTAGCTTCGTTTTAACAGCTATCGGTATAACTGTCTATTTTCTCAAGAAAAATAAGAATAACCAGAAGGTACGGCAGCCCTCGCATTACCCTGCTGGGTCTACACCTTACTCTCAACCTGCTGAGAAATATATTTTGTTCTTAGTCCTAGACGCTGAGGGGAGCGAAACTGTTGTTGAACAGATTAGAGATAGCGCGCGGATAGAGCTAGCCCACCCAAGAACTTTGTCGTCCTCTTCTATTTTACAGGGAATGTGGTACGGTAAGCAGTCCGATTTTGTTAAAACAGGTTTGGGAAATATTGGGCACAACTCTTCGCAGAGACCACAGTCAGAATACGATGTCTACTCAATTCAGATTGAGATGGATAGGTACTACCCAGGCTTTGATTCTGGATCTAGCTCAATCGATAGACTTGAAGCTTTCGAGCGAATGGTGGGCGACAAGCGATACCAAGTAGTATCTGTTTCTCAACGCTTGTCTGAATACAGCACCAATTATCTCTACCGCTAAATCCTAATGATTATTCCCACTAACTTAATCGCTAACCCTGCCATCATTCAGGGATTGGCGGATGGTTCTCTGGTTCGTTATGGCAGCATCATTCGTTATGCTGCTGGCAGTTCTCAGGGCGGTCAAATCGTTGCCCATCTTGCCGATCTTGGTTCAGTGATTCCATCTAATCCAATCTCCCCCCTGATTAATGCTGCTGGTCACGCGGCTACCTATCGAAAATTAGGGATTCTTGACACCAAAATTGTTGGGCTTCAACAAACTGCTACCCAGATCCTTGGTTTCAGTCAGATTGCTGCTGGAGCCAGCGTGCTCGGGCTTGGCGTCAGCATCGCAGGCTTCGTTTATATGGGCTACAAACTGCATCAAGTTCAAAAAGCAATCGGCAATCTCCAACAGTCAATGGATGCCGGTTTCGGGCGCGTTGAAGACCGCCTCGATCAATTGGCCGGACATCTCGCCTACCTTCACCTCCTCGTCGAAGACAGCCGCCAACAACAACAGCGCCTCAGCAACGCCCTAAACGACCTTCACAAAGCCTTCTTAATGCGTGAGATCGCCGCCCTCCAAGCCGAACTCGAAAGCCTCAATCGCTTCCCCGACGACTCCCCCAGAGACGCTCTCAAAGCTTCCACCAGCGCTCGACTCTTCCTCGCCAACCAAGCAACACAATCGACCCTAGAACTCGAGCCCAACACTATTATGCTTGTTGACGTTGCTACCCAAGGCTGGGCTGTCGCCGCCGCCACCGAATCCCAACTGCTGCTCCAACACGGCCACATCAACGACGCTAAAGCCGTCCTCGATCAGACCGTGCCCCAATTCAAGCAGCACGCCGAAAACTGGGCTGGTAAACTGCTCCAAGACCAAAGCCGCGAACTCACCACCGCCCAACGCTTCGCTACTCCCGTCTTCCAACGACACATCCTCCCCGAGCGAGTAGGGCGCATCACCCGCATTTCCCCCATCGACAAAGACCTCTCCCCTGACCGCATCCACCGCCGCAAACTGGATGCCGAAGTCGAGATCCAGATGAGCCGCACCCAGCCGCGCATCACCCAACACTGGCAGTATCAACAAATTGCCCTCGCCGAATACCTCGACACCCTCAGCGAACTTGCCGCCCGCCTCGAAAGCCTGCAACATTTCGCCCAACTCTGCCAATCGCAAAACGTCAAAAGTAGCCACGAACTCTTGCCCCCGGCCGACGCCCAGCCCGGCCTCTACCTGCTCCCCGCTGGCTGACCGATTGGGGGCAGACCGCCATTAGCCAGCGCTACCCTGTCAGCTCAGGCCGAACGCGCTCCTATAATGAACGCAGACCATGCCGCCCACCAACCGGCTTGAACCCTAGCCCAAGGCAGCTCCATGAAAGCACTCAAAGTCATGGCAACCATCGACGATCGCGGTCGGCTTGCCCTCGTTGGCGTAGCCTGTTCCGCAGGAACGTATCGCCCCCTCATCACTGACAGAAACAGCCGCGTCGAAGTCATCATCTCGATTCCCGAAGCGACCGACCTGTGCCAAGACTGCCGCCAAGCCTGGCACAAAGCCATGACCGGTCAGACCATTCCCGTCGCTCAACTTTGGGACGGGATTGCGGGTTAGCCGTTCAACCGCCGACCCTAGAGCCCGAATCGCTCCAACTCCCACCGACGCACAAACACCGCCATATAATGTGTTTAGGAATTGACAGACCAACGAGACCGACAGCTTCAACAGAACCCAGCATGAAACCTCAAGAATTTTATGTTGCCATTGAGCGCGACGAAGACGGGATCTACATCGGCGAAGTCCCGCAGCTCAAGGCCTGCTACAGCCAAGGCGAAACGATCGACGAACTTATGCAAAACATTCGCGAAGTCATTGAGCTGTGCCTTGAAGACTTGGAAGACGAGCCAGTCACCGAATTTATTGGCATCCAGAAAATTGCCGTTTAGAAATTGGTCGTAGCAAGTGAGAGATGGCGATCGCGCCACCCTCCAGCTCGTCTGTCAGCAAGCATCTATGGCCAAGCTTCCTAACATCCAAGGCACCGAGCTAGTCGCTGTCCTGCAAGCGATTGGTTTTAGCGTCGCGCGTCAGAAAGGCAGCCATATTCGCATGAAACACGATGATGGCCGAGTTGTCACCGTTCCTGTCCATGCCGGTAAGAGCATTGGTAAGGGGTTGTTACTAAAAATCTTGCGAGATGCTGAACTCACAAAGGACGAGTTGCTAGATTTACTTGAGTGATGCGCTGATCCCAACTCGCGCCCTTCCACCCCAGTCCCAGCGCCACAGCCCAACCCGGCCTCTACCTGCTCCCCGCTGGGTGACTGATTGAGGGCAGGCCGCCATCAGCCCGCGCCACCCCGCCAGTTCAGACCAGCCGCACTCCTAACGAACGCAGTCCCGTGCGACCCGCCAGCAGGCTCGTACCCCGAACCAAGACAGCCCCACGGCCACCAGCGGCGATCGCCGGGATGAGGATGAGGATGAGGGCTTCTCCCGAGGGAGCACGCGAACCAGAAACTCCCCCCCAAAGGCTGGGAGCAGGTTTCAGAGGGAGGAAGGCTCCGCTGGAATACTCCCGCCAAATTTCGCCCTACCAGGTCATTGATTGCGCGAAACCCAATTCATCGCGAAAATTCAGGAAGAGAGGCGAGGGGGGATAGCCGCCAAGCTGGGATGTTCCCACCCTCAGCCCACCGCAAGCCACACCAACGGAGGGGGAAATGCCAACCGCGACGAGCAACGATCCGGAGCTAGAACAACCTCAACTCAGACGACTGCTCGGGGCGCTCCAGGACTTACGCCAGACCGTAGAGCGTGATGGCCAAGCCACGTTTGAGCAGTGGCAGCCCAGCATTCAGCGCCCCGATTTTCTGGCCAGCGCCCTGAACTTGGCCCACTACATTGCCCTGCGGCGGCACGATCTGCGGGCCTTCCAGGTCGCCCTCATGCCCTGGGGGCTCTCCTCCCTGGGTCGGATTGAGGCGCGGGTGATGCCCAATCTGGAGGCCGTGATCGCTACCTTGGAAGTTCTTTGTGGCTTGACACCGGCCCAGGGCAGTCCCCGCCCACCGATGGCGGCCTTTTTCGAGGGCAGTCGGTTGCTGGAGGAACATACCGAGGCTCTGTTCGGTCCCCTGCCCCCCCAGCGTCGGGTCCGCATTTTGGTGACACTGCCCACGGAGGCGGCGACGAACTACGAGCTAGTGCGGGCCATGCTCGCTCGAGGCGCTAATGGGGTGCGGCTGAACTGCGCCCATGATGGGCCGGCGGTCTGGGAGCAGGCGATCGCCCATGTCCGCCAAGCAGAGCAGGAAACGGGCCGACCTTGCAAAGTGCTGATGGATCTCAGCGGCCCTAAGATCCGCACTGGCCCCGTGATCGCGGCCGAGGGTCAGAGCCGCTTATGTCGGGGTGACTATTTGTTGCTACGGCGTCAGACCCCGGACGGGATGGCGGCGGGAGCCAGCCTGGAAGAGCCCCAGACTTTTTGCACCAGGCCCGAAGTCCTGGAGGGGCTCACCGTCGGCGCCCCCGTCTACATCGACGATGGCAAGCTCCGCACGCGGGTCGTCGATACCCACTATCCCCTGCCGGATGGTCAGCGGGCGATCCGGCTGCAAGTGACCCAGGCCCGCCCCAAGGGGGTGAAGTTGCGCCCCGAGCAGGGGCTGAATTTTCCTGAGACGGCCCTCAACTTGGAACCCCTGACGGCTAAGGATCGGCGCGATCTCGACTTTGTGGCGACCCAGGCCGACATCATCGGCTATTCCTTTGTGCAGCGGGCGGCGGATGTGGTGCTCCTCCAGCAGGAGTTGGCCCAGCGGTTGCCCCCGGGGGCGCCCCTGCCGGCGATTGTGGCCAAGATCGAGACGGCGATCGCCGTCAGCAACTTACCTGAGCTGATCATCCAGGCCGCCGGTCAACAGGGCCTGGGGATCATGATCGCTCGGGGGGATCTGGCGGTCGAGATTGGCTACCAACGGCTGGCCGAAATTCAGGAGGAAATCCTCTGGCTCTGTGAGGCGGCCCATGTGCCGGTCATCTGGGCTACGCAGGTGCTGGAAAATTTGGTGAAACATGGCGCCCCCTCCCGGGGCGAGATGACCGACGCGGCCATGGCTGAGCGAGCGGAATGTGTGATGCTCAACAAGGGGCCCTTCATCCTGGAGGCGATCGCCATCTTGGACGATGTGCTAACCCGCATGGAAGCCCATCAGTTGAAAAAAACTCCCCAGTTGCGCGCCCTGCGTTCTTGGTAGAGAGGGGAGCCTTGCCACACAGGAGGGAAAAGGGTGAAGCAGTTTACCGTCGATGAGCTGACAGTTACAGTCTGGGCCGATGCGGCTACGGCGGCCCGCCAGGCGGCCCAGCAGGCGGCGGCCCGGTTGCAGGCGGCGATCGCCCAGCGCGGGGCGGCGGCGGCCATCTTTGCCACGGGCCAGACCCAGATTCCCCTGCTCGCGGCCCTGACCGCTACCCCCGGGCTGGATTGGTCGCGGATCACTGGCTTCCACCTGGATGAATACTTGGGGCTCGCCGCGGACCACCCGGCCAGTTTTCGCCGCTACTTGCGCGATCACCTCACCCGCCGCGTGACCTGCCAAGCCTTCCACTGGCTCGAGGGGGACTGCCCCCAGCCCCTGGCCGAGTGCGATCACTACACCCAGTTGCTCCAGGCCCAGCCCCTGGATCTCTGCTGCCTGGGGATCGGGGAAAATGGTCACTTAGCCTTTAATGAGCCGCACCTGGCTGATCCGGCTGATCCCTACTGGGTGAAGCTCGTGAAGCTGGAGGCCCGCAACCGCCAACAGCAAGTGCGCCAGGGCTGGTTTCCCAGCCTGGCGGCCGTGCCCAGCTATGCCTTTACCCTCACCTTGCCGGCGATCGCCAGGGCCCGCTATCCCCTCGGTCTCGCGTTGGGCTCTCGGAAGGCGGCCGTCGTGCAGGCGCTCCTCTACGGGCCGATCAGCGCGGCCTGTCCGGCCTCCTTCCTGCGCCAACAGGTCGGGGCTGAACTCCACTTAGACCAGGCCGCCTGGACTCCGGCCCCTTAGCCTCAGGCCGCCAGGCCCAGGTCGTTCACTGCTTTTGGCACGGCCGCCGTCAGCACCTCGCAGCCCGTATCGTTCACCAGCACATCATCTTCAATCCGCACACCGATGCCGCGCCAGGCCGCCGGAACCTCCGGCTGGCCCTCCGGCGGCTGGATGTCGGGGGCGATGTAGAGGCCCGGCTCCACCGTCAGGACGTGCCCGGGTTTTAGGGATAGCCAGTCCGTCTCGTTTTGCTTGTAGCCGCCGGCGTCGTGAACGTCCAGACCGAGCCAGTGGCCGGTGCGGTGCATGAAGAAATGCTTGTACTGCTCTTGCTTGATAATTTCCTCGCGATCGCCCACCAACAGCCCCAGCGATCGCAGCCCGTCCACCAGCGTCGCCACCGCCGCCTCGTGAAAGGCATTGTAGGGGGCTCCCGGCTGAATCGCGGCGATCGCCTGCTCCTGGGCCGCCAGGACGAGTTCATAGATGATCTGCTGCTCGCGGCTGAAGGAGCCCCCGACGGGAAAGGTGCGGGTGATGTCGCTGTTGTAATAGCCAAAGGCACAGCCCGCATCGATCAAGAGCAGATCCCCGGCTTGCAATTGGCGGTTGTTCTCGATGTAGTGCAGGATGCAGGCATTGGGCCCCGAGGCGACGATCGAGGGGTAAGCCGGGCCGCTCGCCCCCAACTTGCGGAAGACATACTCGATCTCCGCCTGCACCTGGTACTCGAACAGGCCGGGGCGCGCCACCGCCCGAGCGCGGTTGTGGGCTTCAGCCGCGATCGCCACAGCCTGCCGGATCACCGCCAGCTCAGCCGCGCTCTTGACTTGGCGCAGGGGATGGAGCAAAAAGCGGACATCTTCCAGAGCGCGGGGTGCGTAGCCCTCCTTGGGGTAGCGCTGGAGCAACTGCCGCCAGTAGCGCAACAGCCGCTGATCAAAGGCGGGGTCAACCCCGAGCCGGCAATAGATGCGCTCAGCCTTTTTCAGGTACTCGGGCAGCTTCGCGTCCAGCTCGCTCATGGGATACACCGCATCAGCCCCGTAGAGTTCCTGCGCCTGCTCGACGCCGACGCGATAGCCAGTCCAAGTCTCCCGCTCGCGATCCTTGGGCTGCACAAAGAGGACAAAGCGGTGCTCTTCCTGGTGAGGGGCGAGGACCGCCACGGCATCGGGCTCATTGAAGCCCGTCAGGTAAAAAAAGTCGCTCTCTTGGCGAAAGGGGTGCTCGACATCGTGGTGAGCAACGGCAAGGGGAGCACTGCAAAACACGGCGCTACTCTGGCCAAGGGCAGCCATGAGGCGATCGCGGCGTTGGGCGTATTCAGCGGCGGCAATGGGCATGGAGGTCTGTCGGCAGCGGGGTCGTAGAACAAGGGGATGGACTCGCACCCTCCAGCATACCCTAGGCTTCAGAGGCTGACCAAGCCTCCCCCCAGAAGGGGGGAACGAAATTTGACGCGGGAAGCCGCTGCACCTTGACATCCCCCGGCCCCTGCCTCCAGGCAGAGCGAAGTTGAGTCTTCAAGGTAAGATGCCCCGAGGCCGGGAGGCTTGACTGCGACCCCAGCACCCCTAGGATGTACTCAGGGGAGTATCGCGCTCAAGTCCAATCTACGGTACTGTAGCCTATTACTTAGAAAGCAGGCTGATGCTAACCTGACGTGCTCCTTTTTCGTGTCTTGCCAACTTCCAGGAGTGTCTCTGCCATGCTGCTGAAGCCATTTCACCAAAATCTACTGATATTTTTTGCGATTCTCGGCTTACGTGGTGTTTTGAATCATGCGATGTGGCGTGATGAAATGACGATTTGGCTCATAGCCAGGGATAGCCAAACGTGGCACGATCTCTTCCAGGTCATTCGCTATGAACCTCATCCAGCGCTCTGGTATAGCTGTGTTTATCTGTTGCAACACTTGACAGAAAATCCAGTAGCCATGCAGCTCTTGCACTGGGCGATTGGCCTAGGGGCTGCCTATATCTTCCTCCATGCCTCACCCTTCTCCCACTGGCAAAAAGGGCTTTTCCTCTTTGGCTATCTCCCCTTTTATGAATACCTGTTAATCAGTCGTAACTATAGCCTGGGATTGCTCTTTGGGTTTGGGGTCTGCGCCTTGTGGTCGCAGCGCCAGCGCAATTATTTAGGGCTTGCTGTTTTGCTCGCCCTCATGGCCAATTGCAATGCCTACAGCCTTTTCATCGCCCTAGCCTTGGGGATAACCCTCATCCTGGAAGCAGTCCTACCTCAAGACCCACAAGACGCTTGCCAGGCCGGGATACAAAATCGCGGCCTGAGTTTGGTTATTTTCCTGACGGGGATCGCGATGGCGATTCTGTGCCTCATTCCACCAGCCGATAACCTGGAGCACGGGGGTCTCCAGGGAGGCTGGCATGTTGCCCTTGATCTGCATCGCCTCTTGGCAACCCTGGCACGAGTTTGGAATGGGTATGTGGTTGTAATTACTGCCGCAGATTCCCGGTTTTATAGTGTTCTCATCTGCGGGGTGCTCGCTCTGGGATTACTGATCATTGTCCTTGGCAGTTTGCTCGATCGGCCTCTGGTTCTCTGCTTTTATCTGGTGGCGACGCTCCAGATTCTCCTGTTTACTTACACGAAGTTTTTGGGGGCTCAGCGTCACTTTGGTCACTTGTTTATTGTGCTGATTTTGGCCCTATGGCTGACCCGCTATTATGAGCCGTCTAAGGTGCTTCTCGATAAGCTGGGCGGGTGCGGCCAAGCCTATGGGCAGTTCAGCCGGCGGTATCAGGTGGTCCTGGTGATGGGGTTGCTCTGGGCTCAACTGGCTGGCGGGGTCACGGCCTATCTGCGGGATCTGGCGGTTCCCTATTCGGCGAGTCGTGCTACGGCTAGCTACATTCAGCAGCAGGGGTTTGACGCTTGGTTTTTGGTGGGCAGTCAAGATGTGGCGGTTAGTCCTTTATCCGGGTATTTGCGACGCCAGATTTACTACCCGGAGCGGCAGGGCTTGGGTAGCTTTGTGCTCTTTAATCGCGATCGCCAAGCCGTGGATGATCACGAGATTCTTCGCCAAGTGCAGACCCTCACCCAGGCCCATGACCATATCTTGTTGATTCTCAATCACCCTTTGGAGGTTGCGAGCGAGGGACTGCGCCTCGAGCCCCTGGCCCAGTTCCATGAGAGCCTGATTCACAACGAGAAATATGATCTCTACCGCGTTCAGGGCCGGGATGCGGCTGGCTGAGCGGGCGGCGGCTGTCCCAGGGCGGGCGGCGATCGCCCCGGGCTCGCCACCCTTCACCGCGATGCGGCGAAAAGGCCGGGAGCAGGAAGGCCCCAGCGCTTCAGCCTGGGGAGCGTCCATCGGGTGCATCTCAGTTAGGCAAGTTGGCCCTCATCCCCCGGCCCCTTCTCCCAAGTAGGGCGAAGGGGAGTCTCCAAAGTGAGATGCACCCCGTCCATCCCCCCTCGCAACGGCCGGCAGTTGCACCGTGAAGATCGAACCTTGGCTCGGCTCGCTGCTGACAGTGATCTGGCCGCGATGGCGGTGGGCGATCGTCTGGGCGATCGCCAGGCCCAGCCCCGTCGCCGTTTCACCCCCGGCCTCGTGGCTGCGAGCCGGATCGACCCGGTAGAAACGGTCAAAAATATGGGGCAGGGCGGCGGCGGGAATGCCGATGCCCGTATCCCGCACCTGCACCTGCACATAGGGCTGGCGTTCCGAAGTCAGGCGCTCCAGCGTGACCGTCACCGCCGCCTCCTGGGGGCCGGATTTTGCCGCCACCACCGCCCCCAGGGCGTTACTGAGCAAATTAGCAAACAGACGGGCCAACTGATCCCAGTCTCCGCGCACCGTAAAGGCCGCTTCTCCCAAGTCCGTCGGCGGCGTGACGATATGCAGCGAGAGGTAGATCTGGCCCTGGGTTGCCCACCAACGTTGCTCCTCCAGCGCTTCGATCAGCAGGGCATCTAGAGGCAACTCCTGCCACTCCCCCGCCACGAGGCCACTATCAGAGCGGGCCAGGAACAGCAGGTCATTCACCAAGCGACCGAGGCGTTGGGTCAGGCGCTCGACCACTTGCAACTGTTGCTGCTGGAGCTGGGGGTCAGCATCCGGGTAGGCGAGGGCCGTCTGCACATTGGCTTGGATCGTGGCAATCGGGTTGCGGAGTTCATGGGAGGCGTCGGCGGTGAATTGCTTCAGGCTCTGGTACGACTCCCGCACGGGCTTCATCGCCAGCCCCGAAAGCAGCCAGCCAATGGCCGCAACGCAGAGAATGATCGCGCTCGTCCAGAGCAGGAGATCGAGACTGAGTTGGCGGATGGGCTTGGTCACTTCAAACCAGGGATGACTGGCCCGCAGGTAGCCCAAAACCTGCCGGCCGCGCTCAATGCGGCGGGTCACTTGGCGCAGCCAGTAGTCTGGGGCGAGGCGCACTGTCTGGGCGGAGCGCTCCAATTGCAGCGGGATGTCGGGAGGCAGCTCGAAAGTGCTCCAGACCCGTCGGCCGTTGGGGTCAAACCATTCCAGCTCGATGCGGTCTTCGTCAAGCACCACAGGATTGTTGCGGAAGCTGGCCGTGATATTGACGCGATCGCCCCCCTGACCGGGTGGGTGCGAATCAATGGCCAACAAGCGCTCCACCACTTCGATGGTGTGCTTGAGGGTGTCATCCACCCGCTCAACCAAGGTGTGGCGTACATAGAAGTACATCCCGCTGGCAAAGCCAATCAAGACAACGGCTGTGACCAAGGCATACCAAAGGGCGAGGCGGCGGCGGCTAGCTTGGAACATTGACAATTCAAGACCAATCCAACGTCAACTCAACGGCAAGAGGATCTCAAACTCTGTGCCAGCACCGGGCTGCGATCGCAGCTTAAACTCACCACCATGCTTAGCCGTCACAATGTAGTAACTAACCGCCAAGCTCGTCTCTTTTGCCGCCCGTGTTTCCACGGAGAAAGATTCGCGAATTTGCCGCTGCTGTTTCGCCGTCATCCCCGGCCCATTATCCGCAATCCGGATCGAGACAAAGCGCTCTTCTTGGCTGGGATCACGCTCGGAGGGCCGGGCCCAGATCTGGGTCGTGATCTCAATGGTCGGCTTGCGCGACCGGCTCAAGGGTGCGGTCTTAAACTCATCGGTCAATTCTCGCGTCACCGCTTCATTCAGCAGGGCATCCACCGCATTGGTGAGGATATTCATAAACACTTGGCTCAGCTTGCCGATGTAGCAGGTTACAGGAGGCAAGCGGTCGTAGTGGCGGATAATCTCAATCTCGCTGCTCAAGCGACTTTTGAGCAAGAGTAAAATGCCATCGAGACAGGCGTGGAGATCCGCTGGTTTGGCATAGACATCATCAATATGGCAGAAGTTTTGGAGACTCAGGGCCAGGGTCTTCAAGCGCTGGGCTCCCCCGCGGACACTCTCCACGACCCGGTGCAAGTCTTGGCGGAGGTAGTCGCTATCTAAGGCTTCTTGGAGATCAATAATTTCAGGCGGCAATTCTGGCAAAAAGCGATCGTAAACATCGAGCAATTCTGTCAGGCTGCGGCTGTAGTTTGAGAGGTAGGTCAAGTTACCCCAAATGAAACCGACGGGATCGAGAATTTCATGGGCTAACCCATCCACTAAGCGGCCGAGGGCTGCCATTTTCTCGCTTTGAATCATCTGGGCTTGACTCCGTTCGTAGCGCACCTGGGTTTCGATGCCGCGAATCTGCCAGGCTACGAGCATGAGCTGATGGAAGTCCAGCAAGCGATAGTCAAAGGGGGTGAGTTCAACGGCGATCGGCTCTGGGAGCTGGCGGGGCGATCGCCGCAAGGCCTGGCGAGCTGCTGCTAGAATCGGTGTATCGGCTGTGAGGATCAGTTGCTCATCCCGGGCGTAGCTCCAGAGGACATGGAGCGGCTGCTCTAAAAATTGCTCATAGCCCCCTGGGAGCAGCAGATATTCCAAAAAACGTTGCCGGGAGAGCACCCCGGCTAATTGCTCATCGGCCATCAAAATCACCCCGGGCAGCTCAGGATGCTGTTGGAACGTTTGGGCGAGTTCTGAGCTGGGAAAATTGACATCCAGGGCAAATTGGTGCAGGGTCAACTCCCGCAGGCTCGAATCGGGGCTGAGATCCGGGACAACAGGAGGGGAATCGGAGGAGACTGAGACGGGGGGAATGTGCATGGTAGCAAGAACGGGGCCCGAATCCTTGAGCTGAACAGGCCACTAGAAGTTGGTGGAAATTGCCTGCACGGGACAGGTGGGAATACATTGCTCGCAGACAACGCAGCGCGAGCGGGTGAAGTTGAGCTTGAAGGTCTCCGGGTGCAGGGTGAGGGCCTGGGTTGGGCAGACGCCGGTACAGAGGCCGCAGTCCACACAGCGCTCGTCGTCGATGGTGATCTCGCGGCTGGCGAGGGACACCTGAATCCCCTGGGAACGCATCCACTCGAGGGCCGCATCCATTTCGTCAATGTCCCCGAGTAGCTCCACCACTAGCTTACCGACTTGGTTGGGGGCCACTTGGGCGCGAATAATGTTCGCAGCCACGTTGAAATCTTTGGCCAGTCGGTAGGTGACGGGCATTTGCACGGTGCGTTGGGGAAAGGTGAGTGTAACCCGTTTTTTCATGGCCCTCGTTGGGGAAAGCAAGGTGGAGGAACGTCGGGGCTGGGTTGGTCTTAGGGGCTAGCGAGCGTCGGTGGGTGGGGGGTCTTGGTCTTTGCTACAGTAGCGGAAGGATCGATGCTCCCTGACAGCTCACCCCTGGCTCTCTCGCGTTTGCTGAAAATCATGAGTAGTGATTCCCCGGTTTCTCCCCCTGTGGAAGCGGCGATCGCCCAGCGCCTGCGTAATCTCTTGGTCGCTATTGTAGCGGCGATTCTGGCGGGTGCTTTGTTCCTCGGCCTCCGGGCTGACTCCGGCCAAGCCTCCTTGAGTACCCAAGCGGAGCAGGCGGTCCCCCTGGCCGTGGCTCTGGAGAACGGCCAGCCCACCCTCCTGGAGTTTTATGCCGATTGGTGTACGAGTTGCCAGGCGATGGCTCCGGATTTGGCGGCCCTCCGGGCGGAGTATGGCGAGGCGATCAATTTCGTGATGCTGAACGTGGATAATACGAAATGGCTGCCGGAGTTGTTGCGCTACCGGGTCGATGGCATTCCCCACTGGGTCTACCTAGACCCGCAGGGAACGGCGATCGCCACCGCCATTGGGGAGCAGCCCCGGAGCATCCTCGCCGCTAATTTGGCGGCCTTGGCAGCCCACGAGGCCTTGCCCTACGTCCGGGAAACCAGCGGCCGCACCTCCGAGTTCACCGCCCCTGGGCAGCCCGCCGCCGCCGTTGATGACCCGCGCAGCCACGGCCGTTCCGGAGCAGCGGCAGGAGAAGGTTAACTAGAACACCTTCAACAACCTGAGCGTCAGCCTATGATAGGACTAGCTGCGTTCTTGAGCCGGCTTCCCCCCCCTAGGCTGCTGATGGGGAACCTGCTACAACAACGGACTGTTTTACTCAGGGGAATTCTGCTCGAGGGGAGCTGATCGCCATGGATTCAGCCCAGCCCAGCCCCACGCTGGTGGTAGCTATTGGGTACCCATACTGCTCTCAAAGCTTCACTGTTATGCCCCTTCTTTACCGATTGTCATGTCCAACCCCGAGCAACCGACGCTGCTGATTGTTGACGACAATCCTACGAACATCAAGGTTCTCTTTGGCTTTTTGCGCGATGCCGGCTTCCGGGTCCTAGTAGCCAAGGATGGGAGCAATGCGCTGGAAAAGTTACAGGAAACGCGGCCAGATCTGATTCTCCTGGACGTGATGATGCCGGGGATTGATGGCTTTGAGACCTGCCGCCGCATCAACGCGGACGACGAGACGAAGGAAATCCCGATCATTTTCATGACGGCTTTGGCAGAAGCTGAGCACAAGGTGAAGGGCTTGTCCCTAGGAGCCGTCGATTATATCACTAAACCCTTCCAGCAAGAGGAAGTGCTGGCCCGTATTGACCTGCACCTGCGAATGCGCTCCCTGAGCCGTGAGCTGGCCGATACAAATGCTCAGCTCAGCGATGTCAATGCGATGCTGGAGGAGAAGGTGGCGGCGCGGACTCGGGAACTCCAGGCGATGCAGTCTCAAATGGTGTTGGCGGAAAAAATGTCCTCCCTGGGGCAACTGGTGGCGGGGGTGGCCCACGAGATCAATAACCCGATCGGCTTCATTGCGGGTAATTTGGAGCACGCGCGGGGCTATCTCAAGGATTTGACGGGTCTGATCGAGCTGTACCAGTCCGCTTATCCGGAACCGGCTGCCGCGATCGCCGAGGAGATCGACGCGATTGAACTGGACTACTTGCTCGAGGACTTTCCCAAGCTCATTGACTCCCTCTATGAAGGCAGCCAGCGCATTGCCCAGATCAGCCGTTCGATGCGGACTTTTTCGCGGGCGGACACGGATCATCAAGTTCCCTTCGATCTCCATGAGGGGCTGGACAGCACCTTATTGATTCTGAAATATCGCCTCAAGGCCAATGAGGAACGACCGGCGATCGCGGTGCTCAAAGACTACGGGGATGTGCCGATGGTGCAGTGCTATCCCGGGCAGTTGAACCAGGTGTTCATGAACCTGCTGGCCAATGCGGTGGATGCCCTCGATGAGGCTAGCCAGGGACGCAGCTACGAGGACTTGACTGCCCAGCCCCAGCACATCCGGGTTCGCACCCAGCTTAGCCCCGACCAGACCCAGGCGGTGGTGCAGATTGCCGACAATGGCACGGGCATGACGCCGGCCGTGCAGCAACGGGTGTTTGAGAATTCCTTCACCACCAAGGCGGTGGGCAAGGGCACGGGCTTGGGGTTGGCGATCGCCCGTCAGATTGTGGTGGAGAAGCACGGCGGCCAGCTCGAATTCACCTCAGCCGTGGGCCAGGGGACGGAGTTCACGATCACGTTGCCCCTAACGGATCAATCGGAGGTTTGAGGGGAGAGCCGAGTGGTCTGCCAAGCTGGATTGGGGAGATCCAGCTTTTCCGTTGTTGCGCTTCAGCGCTCCCCTAAGCAGGGCTAAAGCCCAACAACGTCCTTCATGGCTGAGGTGACAGACCCCTAGGCCATCGCCTCTGAGGTGGTGGGGCTGGGGTTTGCATCCGTCAACGCGCCGTAGAGGGCCCAAAGAGCCAGGGCCGCCAGGGCCGCCCGTTGGTCATAGCGGCCGTCGGGGGCGATCGCTGCGGGCGAACAAAACTGGCAGCCCAGAGCTTCGAGTTGCTGCACCAGGGCAGCGGCCGCCCAAGCCGCCTCGAGCTGATGGTTCCGGGCCCACTGGGCCGCGTGCCGGAACTGGTCACTGAGGCCGAGCCAGCCGGGACTGACGGGGGGCAGTTCCTCGGCCACCGCCGCCGTGAGGTCCAAGACACAGGCGTAACGATCCGTGGCGGCCGGCGTCACCGTCCTCGCGACCGTCGCGGCCCCGGTGAGCCAGGCCTGATACTGGGCGATCGCCGCCTCGAGACTGGCCGGATAATCCGCCGGTTCCAGGGCCGGATCTCGGGGGGGCTGTTGCTGGAGCCGGGTGGCGATCGCCAGGGCGGCGGTGGTCGCCGCCCAACGGCTGGTCGTGGGGGGGGCGGCCGGGGGCAGACTCGTGGCGATCGCCGACCAGCACTCCCAGAGAAAATCCGTATCCTGGGCATCGGTCAGCAAAAAGGTGCGATAGACCTGGATCACAAACAGACTGCCCAAGTCAAGGGAGGCCTCGGCGGGCTCCACGCGACTTCCTTGCTCCCAGGGATGACCCCGAGGGGAGCCCAGGTCCTGGGGGTAGCCCGCCTCCGGCCGTTCAACGGCCCGCGCAAAGGCCTCGAGGACTGCCTTTTCCAAACGGGGCCAGAGCAACAGCAGGGCAAAGGAGCCGTAGAGACGGGCTCCCAGGTCTTCATAGCGGCGCTGCTCGCGGCTGGTGAGCAGGGCAAACTGACCCACCGGGGCCGTTTCCGTGGCCGCGGTCCAGAGCGTGCCACCGTCGGTCAGGAGGTAGAGTTCATTGCAGAGGGACCGTTTGAACCAGTCGGGCCAGTCCGGGCGTTGCAGGATTGGAGCTTGCCACTGCTCGATCTTTTCCTTCCAGACATCGCTGTGCTTCAGGGCCGTCCGCACCATCGTCCAGGCGTTGTTGCCCGTGCGGGCAAAGAAATCACTGTGGCGCCGGAAATAGGTGACTCCTGGAGCACATTCCAAGATGGGAAAATCCCAGGCGAGGTAAAACGGGAGCTTACGGGTGCGGCCGGGGCGCAGGGTGAAGCGCAGGGCCATGGCGGCGGCGATTTGTTCGCCGGGGGCGGCGGGGGTTTCGTCCTCCTGGTCGGGCAGGGAGCCATCGTGGGCAAACCAGTCCCAGACCTCGCCGCCGTCGCCGCTGGGGTTCCAGCGGCCGAGGTAGAAGTTTTCCACAGCGGGATTGCTGACCGAGGCGATCGCCATCTGGCCCTCCCCGGGGTGCAGTTCGTCGTAGAGCCGCACGCGATTGAAAAGGACACCGACACGGTGGCGATCGACGATCCATTGATTGAAGTTGCCGGTACTGTCGCCCCACTTGGCTTGGTAGGGGGTCGCAGCCCCCGCCCCGGCACGAGCATTGGTGAACCAGCCGACCACATTTTGCCAGCTCAGCAAGATGCTCAGGGTGAGCGGTTGGGTCGTCGGATTGCGGACCGTCCACTCAAAGACCGCCAGGGGATAGCTCGATTCCTGATAGCAGTGGGCCCAGACCGGCGAGAACTGCTCGCAGATCACCTCCGCTGCGAAGACCCCCTGGTAGTGAAACCAACTGCGGGGGTAGAGGGCGGCATAGCGGCCCTGGGCGGGGGGATACCAGCGCCAGCGGCTCAGGGTTCCCGCCGGGGGGGCGGCTGTGCCTAGGGCATAGGCCTGGGCCGGCCCCGTCTCGGGCTGCTCAAAGATGGCGAATTGACAGGCCGGCAAGCTCTGAGCGATGGGTTCACCGCTGTCGAGATGCCAGTGGTTGAAGTCGCCTCGGGGCGATCGCCCAATACAGCCAGCCCCCAGACCCCCGAGGGGCATTCCCTGGGGAGCCGGGGTGGCGCTGGCCGGGGCATCGCCGCCGTCCCCGAGGGGACGTTGCCAGGCACAAGCCGGAATTTCAGGCCAGGGGATTGAAAACAGTGCCATCACCAAACGGGACAGAGGGCGATCACCGGGGACTCCTCAGGCCTAAGCCGGGAGGTAGCCCAGCTCCTTCAGCTTCGCGACGACCTTTGCCTTGCTCTCCGGTAGTGCTTCAAGATCGGTACGGCACTCGACCTCAGGGTTTGCGGGAGGCTCGTAGGGGTCGTCAATGCCGGTAAATTGCTTGATCTCGCCGGCCCGGGCGCGTTTGTACAGCCCTTTGACATCGCGGTCCTCACAGACGCTCAGGGGGGCATTCACATAAACTTCCACAAAGTCGCCGATGCGTTGGCGGACTTCATCCCGGACCGCTCGATAGGGAGAAATCGCCGAGACGATCACAATGACGCCATTGCGACTGAGCAGGTGCGAGACAAAGCCAATGCGGCGGATGTTTTCGTCTCGATCCTCTTTGCTGAAGCCCAGGCCTTTGGTCAGGTTCGTCCGCACGATGTCGCCGTCGAGGATTTCGAGCTTGTAGCCCTGGGCCTTGAGATCCGCCGCCAGGGATTGGCTGATGGTCGTTTTGCCCGCACCGCTGAGGCCGGTAAACCAGATGGTGACGCCACGTTGCTCCATGAGAATTCGGATTCGTTAGAGTGGTCAAGATTAGAGTGGTCAAGTTTGCGCGAGAGCCCCTGGAGGTAGCGGCCCTGGGCCTTGCCAACCCAGTCACCGCCGCCTACGGCCTTCTTATTCTAGGGCAAGGCGTGGCGGCCGCTGGGAAACCGGGGCCGGGGCGGTGGCGGTCAGACCCGGAGCCAGGGCCTGGATGGCCGCCTGGTATTGCGAATCGGCCGCTGTGCCCAGCTCACGCCATCCCAGGGGGTCTTGCGGCACGATCCGGTCCGGGGTAATGCCCTGGCGGTTGATGTCGGTATGGTTGGGGGTTTCGTATTTCGCCACGGTGACGGCGAGGCCGGCCTGATCGGGGAGTTCAAACAGGGATTGGATCAACCCTTTGCCAAAGGTGCGATCGCCCACCAGGATCGCCCGCTGGTTGTCTTGCAGGGCCCCGGCCAGAATCTCACTGGCGCTGGCTGTGCCGCCATTGACGAGCACCGCGAGGGGTTGGTCGGGGGCGATCGCCCCAGGGCCAGCCGCGAAACTATCGAAGGCCCCCTGGCGGTTGACGGTGTAGACAATCGTGCGGTCTTGGAGCCAGAGGCGGGCCACTTCAATCCCGGCTTGGAGCAGGCCCCCGGGATTGTTCCGCAGGTCGAGGATGAAGGCCTGGGCTCCTTGGGCCTGGAGATCCGCGATCGCTGCTTTCAGATCGGCCGTGGCGTTGGCGCTGAATTGGGCGAGGCGCAGGTAGCCGATGGGCTGGGGGCCGGTCTCCCGGTCGAGGCGGGCCGTGACGGGGTTCAGTTCAATGCGATCGCGGCGAATCGCCACCGAGTGGGACGTGGCCTGCTGGGGTCGTTGGAGTTCCAGGGTGACAGTCGTGCCGATGGGCCCCCGCATTTGGCTGGCCGCCTCGTCTAAGCTCAGGCCCTGGGTGCTGCGGCCGTCGATGGCAAGGATACGCTCCCGGGGCTCAATGCCAGCCTCCGCAGCCGGCGAGCCCGCGATCGGGGCAACGACCTGGAGCTGCTGGCTCTCGGGGTCCAGGTCGATTTGAAGACCAACCCCCGACAGTTCCCCCGCCGTGGCCACCTGCAAGCTGCGATACTGATCGGGCCGCAGCAGGCGTGTGAAGGGGTCTCCCAACTGCGCTAGCATCTCGTCGATGGCGGTGTAAGTCTCCTCGCGGCTGGTCAAGGTCCGGCGCAGCAGACGCTGACGCACCAACCACCAGTTATGACCGTTGAAGGTATCGTCGAGGTAAGCCTGGTTGACGGTCCGCCAGGCTTGGAGGAAAATTCGTTGCTCGTCAGTGTAGGCGAGGGCCTTAGGGGTCCAGGCGAGCCCACTGCTGACTAGCAGGGCGATCGCCAACCACCCGGCCCAAAAAGCTCGCATCCGCATAGGGGCTTGTCGTCGCTGGTGCTAGGTCGTCTTATCAGCATAGCGGCTTCACTCCCTAGTCGTCGCCTTCCACTTGCGCTTGATACTCTGCCGCCGTCAACATATTGTCCAGGTCCTCGTCTGGATCATCCAGCCGAATCTTCACCAGCCAGCCCTCGCCATAGGGGTCTTCGGCAAGGCCCTCGGGGGTGTCGATCAAGCTATCGTTCCGCTCAATGACGGTGCCGGACACGGGTGAGTTGATGTCCTCCACGGCTTTGACGGATTCAACCGTGCCGAAGCGATCGCCCGCCGCCACGGCATCACCGACCTCGGGCAGCTCCATAAACACAATATCGCCCAGTTGGTCAATCGCGAAGGCGGTGATGCCAATCGTGGCAATCTCGCCATCCAGGCGGACATACTCATGGCTGTCCAGATATTTCAAATCTTCAGGGTAATCAAACGCCATCTCGCGTCCTCGATCTGCGACATCAGGGGTTTAGGGCTCGCAACGGCCGTAGGGCTTAACCAGCCAGCAAACGCTGCTTCAGGGCCGCTGGTTCACCGCGCGCCACAATACAGCCATTTTGCAGCAAGAACGCACCATCGCAATAGTCCAATTCATTGAGCCGATGCGTCACCCAGAGGGCCGTGAGACCTCGCTCTTTCACCAGGCGCTGAACCTGGCTCACCAGCTCGAGCTGGGTATCCGGATCGAGGAGGGCGGTGGGTTCGTCCAGGATCAACACCGGGCAATGGCGGGCGATCGCCCCCGCGATCGCAATCCGCTGCTTTTGGCCACCACTGAGGGCGTAGATGGGCCGCCGCTGGAACTCCAGCAAGTTCACCGCTGCCAGGGCATCGCGCACCCGAGCCCGCACCTCGGCCGGCGACAGTTGCTCCGCCACCAGACCAAAGGCGACATCCGCCCCCACCGTCGGCATCACCAGTTGGTGGTCAGGATTTTGGAACACAAATCCCAACGGCTGATCGACACAGAGCGTGCCCGCCGTCGGCGCCAGCAAACCCGCCAGCAAGCGCAGCAGCGTTGACTTACCGCTGCCATTCGTGCCTAGGAGCATCCAAAACTCCCCCTTGGGCACTTCGAGGGAGCAGGCCTGGAGCACCCTCGCCCCAGAGGGCCAGGAAAAATCTAGGTTGCGGACGGCCACAGCGAGGTCATTCATAAGATCAGGGCGGGGAGGATTCGGGTTCGTTACTCAGCCACGGCAAAGAAGCCGGGAGGACGGCCCGTCGCGGTTGCTGATTTCTGGGAAACGACCGCCGCACTGATCTGGTCGCTCATCACAGCGACCTGTTTATCGGGCTGCTTTTCACAGGTCAGCTCGAGCAGTTGCGGGGTGCTTCGCATGGCGTCCTTGATCTGTTGATAAAGGCTGTGAGCCGCAGCCTCCTCCTTACGCTGCACTGAGATGGGGATCGGGGAGTATTTCAGAATCAGGTCGATCGTGAACATGGGAATTGGCCTAGTGGTTAACGAGTAGCCCGGTCGGTCAGGGCCGGGAAGGGACGGCGCTTCAGAAGCAGACTTCTGATGAGCTTAGCAGAGGAGGCGGGACGGGCGATCGCCCAGGGCCCAGACCAGTCACTACCCCGACGGCGCTGCCGAGCCTTGGGCCCTAACCCTGGAGAGGCCGGTACCGCGACGGTGAATCCGAGCCTCGGGATCAAGGCTTCGCCGGGGTCGATCTTAAGCTTTCGTTAAGGTCAAGCGTGGCCAAGGCAACCGTTTAGATTTATGATAGGACAGTAAAGAATCGTAAACTTTCGTTGCCTTGTCCTCAGTTTTAGGGTTGATCTCGCCCTGAACCGACCGACTCGCCAACGCTTTCATCATTGCTCCTTATCGTTCGTTGGAGATTCCTACACTTATGACCATCGCAGTCGGACGCGCGCCAGCACAACGGGGATGGTTCGATGTCCT
>CAYNIP010000049.1:0-37954 GCA_964397305.1 uncultured bacterium | reverse complement strand
CTCCCCTTCTCCCAGCTTTGGGAGAAGGGGCCGGGGGATGAGGGCCCGGTAACGCGGAAGAGGGCGACCCTCTGCTCCTTGAGCAATCGCTCACAATTCAGGGGAGCCGCGCTTTTTTTCGTCCACCCGTTGGGGGTGCTGGCTGAACCATTTCCCCAAAGCCTACACTAAGATTAAGAGTTTAAGACCCCAGGTTTCGTAAGCTAGCGGTGGGCGAGGCGGTATGGCAAACATGGTGCGGTTCAATATCCAAGCGGATAGCGATATTCCAGCGTCGAAACAGCTTTTTGACCAGATTCAGTTTGCGATCGCCTCGCGCCAGTATCCCCCCGGCCACCGCCTGCCCAGCACCCGCCAGCTCGCTCAGATCACCGGCCTGCACCGCAACACAATCAGCAAGGTCTACCGCCAACTGGAAGATACCGGCTTGGTCGAGTCCCAGGCGGGCTCCGGCATCTACGTCAAGGCCCAGGGCCATGAGGGGGGAACCCAGCGCCGCTCCCCAATCCTGGAGCAATACCCTGAAGCCTACAAGCTAGTGCAAAAGAGTCTGGATGAGCTGCTAGCCCAGGGCTGCACCCTCTCCGAGGCCCGGGAGCTGTTTCTGTCAGAAATTGACTGGCGGCTGCGCTGTAGTGCGCGGGTGTTGGTCACAGTACCGGCTCGCGATCTGGGGGCCGGGGAGTTGATGGTGAAGGAGTTGGAGCAGGATCTCCACATTCCCATCCAGCTTGTGCCCCTGGAGGAGTTGGAGAACGTGCTCGATCAGACCCTTTCGGGCACGGTGGTCACGAGCCGCTACTTCATCGGTGAGGCCGAGGCGATCGCCGCGCCCAAGTCGGTGCGGGTGATCCCGGTTGACATTTATGACTACAGCAAAGAGCTAGAAATCATCCGTGATCTGCCGGCCAATGGTTGCTTAGGGCTGGTGAGCTTGAGTGCTGGCATTCTACGGATTGCCGAAATTCTCGTTCACAGCCTACGCGGCGAGGCCTTATTGGTCATGAGCACGCAAGTGAACGACCACTACAAACTCAATGCTTTAGTGCGATCGGCCCAAACGATCATTTGCGATCGCGCCAGCTATGAAGCAGTCAAGGGCGCAATCATGGCGGCGCGCGACGACTTGATTCGCCACCCGCAACTGCTATGCAGCGAAAACTACGTGGGCGAAAAGTCGATCAATCTCCTCAAACGTGAGTTGGGTTTGGGCTGAGTCCAGCCGACGCGATTTCGAGGCGGAAGCTCGGTGATCGCAAATCCCGACAGCCGCACAGGAAGGCCCAGCCACCCCAGGAGAGGGCCCGCCAGAGGTGAACGAAATGTTATGCGGGATGTTTGTACCCCTTCGCTCAGCCCTCACCCCAACCCCTCTCCCAAGTTGGGAGAGGGGCTTCTAACACCCCTGCTCCCAGCTTTGGGAGCAGGGGCCGGGGGATGTAGACGGCGCAGCGGCGTCTCTCAGAGGGGGCCCGGTAACGCGGAAGAGGGCGACCCTCTGCTCCTGGAGCAATCGCTCCAAATTCAGGGGAGCCGCACCTTTTTTCGTCCACCCGCTAGCTCGCTCATGCTTGCGTTCTAGGGGCACTCCAGAGTAGAGTCATAGAGTTTATTCCTGCCCTTCAAGGTTCCGCTGTCGGCTGCCTTTCTCTATCTGCCTGTTTTTACCAACGCGCCTATGCCATTGCTCCCCTCTCGTGCCAGCGGTATCCTCCTCCATCCTACCTCCCTCCCCGGTCGCTATGGTATTGGGGATCTCAGCAGCCAAGCCTATCGCTTCGTAGATTTTCTGGCGGAATCAGGCCAACAGTTATGGCAAGTGTTGCCCCTGGGGCCCACGGGGTTTGGCAACTCCCCCTACCTAGCCTACTCCGCCCTAGCGGGCAACCCCCTGCTCATCAATCTGGACTGGCTGGCTTCAGAAAACCTGCTCTCGGAAGCAGAGCTGGGTCCCTCGACAACGCCCGCGACGGCCAAAGTCGATTATGACTGGGCGATCCGCACCAAGTTCCCCTTGCTCAGGCAGGCGAGCCAAGCCTTTTTTGACAAAGCGACGCCGGAACGCCAGGAAGAATTTGAAGCCTTTTGTGAGGCCCAGGCTTATTGGCTAGAGGATTACGCCCTATTCATGGCTCTCAAGGAAGCCCACGGGGATCAGGGCTGGCATGAGTGGGAAGAGGATCTAGCGCGGCGCAAGCCCCAGGCCCTCGCCTTGGCTCGGGCGCAGTTAGCGGACGATATTTTCTACCACAAATATGTTCAGTCGGAATTTTTCCGGCAGTGGTCGTCCCTGAAAACCTACGCCAATGAAAAAGGGATTAAAATCTTTGGCGATATCCCCATCTATGTGGCCTACGATAGCGTGGATGTCTGGGCTCACTCCGAGATCTTCTGTCTGGATGAGGAAACCTACCAGCCAGCCCTGATGGCCGGTGTGCCCCCGGACTACTTCAGTGAGACGGGCCAGCTCTGGGGCAATCCGGTCTACAACTGGGAGTGCCTCCAGGCGACGAACTTTAAGTGGTGGGTACAGCGCATTGAAGGGATGCTCAACTATGTTGACCTGATGCGAATTGACCATTTCCGAGGCTTTGCGGCCTATTGGGCGGTTCCTGGCGATGAGACGGTGGCGATCAATGGGGAGTGGCTGGAAGCGCCCGGAATGGAATTTTTCCAAATCCTCAAACAGGATTTGGGCGAGCTGCCGATTGTGGCGGAGGATCTGGGGGTGATCACGCCAGATGTGGAGGCCCTGCGGGACCAGTTCGGCTTCCCGGGCATGAAGGTGCTGCACTTCGCCTTCGACTCGGGGCCCGAAAACCCCTTCTTGACCTGCAACCACCACCGTAATTGTGTGGTCTATACGGGAACCCACGACAATAACACGACGGTGGGCTGGTTTGAGGCGCGATCGCCCGAGGAGCAGCAGCGGGTCTATGACTACCTCGGCGGTCCGCCAGCCGAGGGAATTCATTGGGCCCTGATCCGGATGGCGATGGGGTCCGTCGCTGATCTCGCGGTCTTCCCGCTCCAAGACTTGCTGGGCCTCGGGGAGGGCTCCCGCATGAACTTCCCCAGTCGCGCTGAGGGTAACTGGGACTGGCGCTATCAAGCGGCGGACCTAACGCCAGAACTCTGCGATCGCCTCTGCCACCTGACCCACCTCTACAACCGCGCGCCGCGTTCCTGAGGCTCGCATGTTTCAGACCAAGCTCAACCAGGCGATCGCCCGCAACCAAAGTCTCTTGGTTGTCGGCCTCGATCCCAACCCGGAGATGCTGCCGCCCCACTACCGCCAGGATTATGGGTCGGAGCTGGCGGCCCTGTCTGCTTGGTTGCACGACCTCATCGCCCAGACGGCAGCCCAGGTCTGCGCTTACAAGCCCAGCCTGGGCTTTTACCAGGCCTTGGGAGCCCCGGGTCTGGAGCTGCTCGTGGAACTCTTGGCGGCTCTGCCGCCGGAGTTGCCCGTAATCCTGGACGCCAAACATGGCGACCTCAACTCCAGCAGTGCCTTGGCCCACACAGCCTTTGAAGTCTGGGGTGTGGATGCGATCACCCTCGTTCCCTATACCGGCCAGGATCAGGCGGCCCCCTTCTTGGTCTACGGCGATAAGGCCGTGCTCGTTCTCTGCTGTACCTCCAATCCGGGGGCTGAAGCGATCCAGCGGGCCCCGACGCTCCAGGGGCCCCTCTACCTGCAAGTGGTGCGGGAGGTGTGCGGCTGGGGGCTGCCGGCTCAACTGGGTCTCGAGGTGGGTACGCGGAACCCAGTCACGCTCACGCAGGTGCGGGCGATCGCCCCTGATCGCCTGATCCTGTTGCGTAGCCTCTGGCAGCAGCCGGAGCAGTTGGCTCCCTTGCTGGCCGCCGGCCTGAATGCAGACGGAGCGGGCCTGTTGCTCCCCGTACCCCAGGATGTCTTGACTCATCCGGAGCCGGAACAGGAGATCGCGGCCCTCAATCAGCAGATCTACCGTCTCCGGCAGCAGGGGCCCCTGGGCGATCGCCACTGCCAGCTCTGGATTGCCGATGTCTGCCTGCTGGAGCAGCATCCCCATCAGGATTTAATCCTGCAACTCTACGATCTCGAGTGCATCCTCTTCGGGGAGTACCAGCAAGCATCCGGGGCTGTGTTCCCCTACTACATCGACCTGCGGAAAATCATCTCGCAACCGCAAGTATTTCAACAGGTGCTGGAGGCCTACGCCCAGATTTTACGTCGGCTGCCCTTCGACCGCATTGCCGGGATTCCCTACGGCTCCCTGCCCACGGCCGCCGGCCTGTCCCTCCGGTTGCAACGGCCCCTGATCTACCCCCGCAAGGAAGTCAAGGCCCACGGTACGCGCCGCACTATCGAAGGATATTTTGAGCCGGGGGAAACGGCGGTTGTAGTCGATGATATTTTAATCAGCGGTAACAGTGCCCTGGAGGGAGTGGGAAAACTGGAAGCGGCTGGTTTACGAGTTCAGGATATTGTCGTCTTTCTCGATCACGGGGGTGGGGTGGTGGAGCGACTGGGCGATCGCGGCTACCGGGCCCAGGCCGTTCTCTCCCTCACCGAGATCACCGAGACCCTCTACGCCGCCGGTCGCCTCACCGAGGCCCAGTACCAAACCTTGCAAGCCGCTTCCTAAAATCTGCGGCCAGCAACCTCGCCAATTCTCCGGGCTGTTCATCCCAGCGCTTCTCTGGCGAATTGGCTAATTCTGGCGAACGTTAGGCCACCAGAGTCTTCACTTTTGGGCCTAAGATCGCCAGCAAGAAGAACGCTAACTGGATGGTGACAATGCTCGGCCCCGAGGGGAGATTGAAGAGGGCCGATACAATCATCCCAAGGACAGCGCTCAAGGCCCCTAAGAAGGCCGACAAGATAACGTAGTGGCTAAAGGCACGGCTCAAGAGGCGAGCTGCACAGGCAGGAATGACCACAAAGGCGCTGATCAACAGAACCCCGATGGCCTTAATGGAAATACTGACCACCAGAGCCAACAACACAATAAAGGCCGTACGCTGCCAGGAGACGGCAACACCTCGGGCGATCGCCATCGGCTCGTGCAGCGTGAGCAGAATTTGCGATCGCAAGGTCAGCCCAATAAAGGCCGTACACACTCCCAACAACACAACACTGAAGACAATATCCGAGTAGCGCACCGCCAGAACATCGCCAAAGAGCAAGTTACTAATACCCCCCTGATATTCGGTACGAAAACTGAGCAGAATAATCCCGATCGCGAGGGAGGATGAGTAGACAATATTCAGCAGCGCATCCGTCCACAACCGGGTTCGCTCCAGAAAGTACGTGACAGTCAGGGCAAAGATCACGGCAAAGGGCAAGAGAGCCCAGGAAGGGTTGAGACCGAGGAGCAAGCTGATACTAATTCCCAAGAGAGTCGAGTGGCCTAAGGCATCACTGAAAAATGAGAGCTGCCGCAAAACCGTGAAGCTACCCAGCATTCCCCCCATGAGTCCTGTCAAAACGCCACTAATGAGAGCCCGCTGCATAAAGGGCAGTTGAAAGAGTTCCAGAACGCGAATCAGTTCAGCTGAGATGTCCATAATTCAGGGTCAAAAAATCTAGGGGCTGTGCCTAGCTTGCTCGTGATGGTGGTGGTATCTGACAAACTCGGAGCCATAGGCAAGGGCGAGGTTATCGGGGCTAAGGGTTTCCTCAGGAACCCCTTCGCAGAGCAGCCTGCGATTGAGGCAAAGGACGCGATCGCAATGCCGCCGCACCATATCCAGGTCATGGGAGATCTGAAGAATCGCCCAGCCCTGCTCCACTTTTAATTGGTAAAGCAACTGATAAAAATCAGACTCACTTCTAACGTCCAAACCAGCTGGGGCTTCATCCAGAATCAGCAAACGGCGGGGGCGAACAAGGCAGTAAGCCAGCAAGACTCGCTTGGTTTCTCCCCCCGAAAGACCGCTAAGGAGTTGCTCCCGAAGATGCCAGGCATCGACCTGGAGGAGCGCTTGGTGAATAGCCCGCTGGCGGCGGCGTCCACCAGCCCAGGGGAGCTGTAGCCCTAGGCAATCCCAGCCCAAGCCAACCAGCTCCGTCACCGTGATCGGAATGCGCCGATCAAAGAGGAAGCTTTGGGGTAAATAGGCAATTTGCTGGCGCACTTCTGGAGCCAAATGGCCCTTACGGGTGAGAGAGCTTCCTAAAATAGTAACTCGACCGGTCTGGCGGGGGATAATCCCTAAGATTGCTTCGATCAACGTACTTTTACCCGCACCATTGGGTCCCACAATTGCCGTATCAGTCCCCTGCATCAGCGTGAATGAGACATCCTGAACAGCCGGATATTGGTCTCGATAAACCGTTAATCCCTCAACACCTAAAATAATTTCTTGCAATGATAACCTCCTGCTGTCAACCTAACCCAATACATTCTCACGAGGTTTCAGTCATGCTGAGTCTCCCTTCGTCAACCCGACCTACTCCTTGGGAGTGTCGGTTAGGCTGAGTTCTGCGAGGCTCAATCGCCGTCAGGGGAGCGTTTAGCTTTCTGTTGCCAACTTACACTTACAGCGCGTTCAATAATGACACCGTGCAGCCATGATCTCGCCCTCTCCCTAAATCCCTCTCCCAGGGGGAGAGGGACTTAGAAGGCAGAAGGGGCAGGACAGCATTTTTCTTGCTAGTAAAGTACGTAGCCCTCGCCCCGAACTCCTCGCCCTCTGGGCGAGGGGCTTTCGCTGTATTGCACTAGGCTAAAAACCGCTGTACTCATTCCTAGAGGGTGCATCTCACTTTGGAGACTCCCCTTCGCCCTACTTGGGAGAAGGAGCTAGCGGATGTAGACGCGCAGCGGCTTCTCGCAGAGTGGGTAAACTGGCTCAACTGAGATGCACCCCTTTGGAGACGTAGGAGCGCTAAGCTGGAATGCTTCCGAGCTAACTGCCCCTCGAGCCAGGACCTAAAACCCTAGGCGCACGGGCTGGGAAATCGCGGCTACCGACTGAGGTGGCACGAGGGGCAACCACGATTGGGTTGAATCCTCAAAGGCTGTGACCAGGTTCTCGACGTTTTGGCGCATGATCATCAGGTAATGATCCGGCTCTAGGGCTTCTGCACCGCCTGTTTCAATGGGGTCAAAGATCCCAATGTTAATGTTGAGGTCGTCGGCGATCGCCTTAAAAACATCCTCGTCCGCTTGGGGCTCTGCCAGAATCGTTTTCAACCCTTCCGCTACTACCGTGTCCATGACCCGCTTCACATCTTCGGGGGCGGGATTTTCTTCCGGGATGCCCACGAGCATTTCAGTTTGCAGGCCGTAGCGCTCTGCAAAATAGGGCGCAACGTCGTGGAAGACCACCAAGGTTTGCCCCGCAAAGGGCGCGAGTTTTTCCGCAATTTCGTTGTCGAGAGCCTGCAACTCTTCAATGTAGGCGGCGGCATTGGCCTCATACTCCGCCTCACCGTCAGGATCGAGCGCAATCAGGCCATCGCGGATATTTTCTACCTGCTGCACTGCCCGCGCCGGATCGAGCCAGACGTGGGGGTTAAACTCCCCGTGGTGGTGATCGTGGCCGGAGGCTTTGGCCTCGTCGTGGTCGTGCTCATGCTCGTGGTCGTGCTCATGCTCGTGGTCGTGCCCATGCTCATGCTCATGCTCATGCTCGTGGTCGTGGTCGTCTTCGTTCGCCAGGGTCGCAACTCCCTCGCTAGAATCGATTACAACTAACTCGGTATTCTCGGCGTTCTCGATCAGGTCCTCGAGGAAAAATTCCATCTCCAGACCGTTTTTTACCAAAACATCGGCGTTGGCGATCACCTGGACATCCGTGGGCTTGGCCTGGTAGTCGTGGGGGCCGACATTGGTGGGCAATAACTGAGTCACTTCAGCGCGATCGCCCGCCACCGCTTTCGTAAAGTTCGTGATGGGTAAAAAGGTGGTCACGATTTGCAATTCGGGTTCCGATGTTGCCACCTCTGTTGTCGCCTCCGCTTCGGCCGAGTCTGCTTCGCTAGTAGATGGCGGAGCCGAGTTGCAACTGCCGAGGCCGATCGCCAAGGTTGACAGAGCTGCCAGCGTCAGGCGACGCCAAACTAGGGGGGTTTTCATCGTCATCATCAACTCCTGCAAGCTTGCATGATTCAGCGCCCGCACTTCGGGGGCAGGCTGCGGTCTGGAAGCCTCCACCCTCAAAGGACGCCCATGAGAATGGTTCTCATTGTATAGCAGGTTGGTGGGCTTCATGACGACCGTGACGGCAAGCGATCACGCAGTCGGGGGTAGGGAGCGTCAAACTAGAAGTGTAAACTGCAAAAAAATATTGTTGTCTCAGCGCTAAGTTGGCTACCGTTAGCCCTCCGCCCGATCGGTTAACGTGGAAAGCAGTTCCCTGGTAGAGACAGACCCCCCTTGAGCATCCGATTGCGTGGGAGCTGGCTCGTCTCCAGCCCCCGGCCCCTGACCGCCCTGCTAACCCTGGCAGCCCTACTCGTACCCAGCGGCTTTGCGCTGCGATCGCCCCGAGCCCTTGCCAGCCTTACGGCCCCGCCCCCCATTGTCCAGCGCCAGAAAAGCCTCAACTTGGCGGCCGGTCGGCTGGATTATCAGGTAACGGCGGGGTTTGTGCCCCTGGCTGGCGAGGGCCCAGCCACGGCCTCGGTTTACTACACCGCCTACACGCAGATGCCGGCCCCGGGGGAGCCACCCCGTCCCTTGGCGATCGCCTTCAATGGCGGCCCTGGAGCCTCCTCCCTCTACCTTCACCTCCTGGGCCTCGCTCCCCAGCGCCTCGCCCTGGATGCCGAAGGCCGGGTTTTACCCGGCTCCCCCCACTTGCGGGACAATCCCGACACCTGGCTCGCCTTCACGGATCTCGTCTTCGTCGATCCGCCCGGCACGGGCTTCAGCGACCTCGGCTACCCCCACCAGACCGAGCGCTATCTAGATGTCTACGGCGATGTCCAAGGGCTCCGGGAGTTCCTGCGCCGCTACCTTCAGAAAACCGGCCGTCAGGAGTCAACCATCTACTTGGTCGGCGAGAGCTATGGCGGCACGCGCGCCGTGCTGCTGGCCTGGGATCAGGTTCAGGAGCCGGAGTTTGACCTCCGGGGTCTGATCCTGATCTCGCCGGTGCTGGACTATGAATTTCTGGACCCCCGGGCCAGTAGCAACCTGAAGCTGGCCCTGGCCCTGCCCACCTGGGCCGCGACCGCTCGCTATCATGCCCGCATCACCCCGACTCGCCCCTGGGATGCTTGGTTGGCCTCGATCGAGGACTGGGCGATCCGTCAGTACTTGCCGGCTCTGGTGCAGGGCGATCGCCTCACCGACTCCCAGCGCCAAACCTTGGCCCGCCAACTGGGGCGCTATACCGGCTTATCCAGCCAGCAATTCTTGCGGCAGGATCTGCGCCTCACCACGGAGCAATTTCGCCGCGTGCTCTTGGCCGGTCGGCAACTGGATCGCTGGGATAGTCGCTTGACCTACACGACGATCCCGCCCTCGGAGCACATGGAAGGAGCGATGCTAGAGGCCTGGTCGAACTATGCCAGGGAGCACTTGGGGCTCCCTGGGGACTACGTGCTCTTTTCGCGGCGGGTGAATCAGAGTTGGCGCTGGGGCAATCAGCCCTTTAACCTCGACCTCGCGCCTCAATTGGGCGAGACCCTGCGCCGCCGACCGGGGCTGCGCCTCTTTGTGGCGACCGGTTACTACGATCTCGTCGTGCCCTTTGCGGCGGTTCACTATTCTCTCAATCGGCTCAACTTGCCGCCCCAGCAGCACGAGACTCAGGTCCACCTGCGCTACTATGCCGCCGGCCACATGGTCTACTTGCCAGACCGAGAGCGCCAACGGTTGCAGCAAGAGGTGGCGGCCTTCATGGCGGCGGCGACGGCTGGGGGCGATCGCCCAACCTTGTTACTCCCGCCGGCGAGTCCTTGAAGTGAGGTCCCTCCCGCCGCTGCTGCTATCCTGACGACGATCTCCCAGGGTAGGATTGGAAAAATAGACACCAGAGGCGTAATCACCACACACCCATGCCCAAGGCACATATCGTTGGACTGGGCCGTTCCGGGGTAGCGGCCGCAAAACTGCTGCACCATCACGGCTGGACTGTGGAACTGAGCGATCGCAACCATTCCGCCGCTCTCCAGGTCCTCGCGCAGTCGCTCCAGGCCGCCGGGATCACGGTGCAACTGGGCCAAAGCTGGGAGTTGCCCGCTACGGGGGGACCCGATGCACTGGTAGTGAGTCCGGGGGTTCCCTGGGATCTGCCCGTGCTGATGGCAGCTCGGAAACGGGGAATCGATACGCTGGGGGAAATGGAGTTGGCCTGGCGATACCTCCAGACCCCGCCTTGGGTGGCGATTACGGGTACTAATGGCAAGACGACGACGACAGCCCTGACGGCAGCCATTTTTCAAGCGGCGGGCTACCACGCGCCGGCCTGCGGCAACATTGGCTATGCGGCTTGTGAGCTGGCGCTCCAGCAGGCCACCGCCGCCGCCGCCTATGACTGGATCGTTGCCGAGATCAGCAGCTACCAGATTGAGTCTAGCCACGACCTGGCCCCCAAGATCGGTCTCTGGACCACCTTCACCCCGGATCATCTCCAACGGCACTATAGCCTTGAGAATTACTACCAGATCAAAGCCTCTCTGTTGCAACGCTCTCAGCAGCAACTGCTCAATGGGGATGATCCCTACCTGCGGCGACTCGGCCGGGAGACTTGGCCGGAGGCTTGCTGGACGAGTGTGCAGGGCAAGGGAGCGCTGCTGGGGCCGCCGGAGCGGGGAGTGTACATCGAAGCGGGGCAGATTGTCGCCTTTGGCGAGGCGATCGCTCCGGTGGCGAGCCTACGCATGTTGGGGGCCCACAACCAGCAAAATCTTTTGCTAGCCGTGGGGGCGGCCTGCTTGGCGGGGGTCGAGCCGGAGATCATTGCCCGGGCGATCGCCGCCTTTCCTGGCGTTCCCCACCGGCTGGAGTGGGTCTGCACCTATGACGGTATTGAATTCATCAACGACAGCAAAGCGACTAACTACGATGCGGCCCAAGTGGGCCTCGCCTCCGTGCCCCCAGGCGCGATCCTGATCGCGGGCGGCGAAGCCAAGGCCGGCGACAACCGGGAGTGGCTCGCCACCCTTGGCGAGCGGGCTGCCGCCGTGGTGCTGTTTGGAGCCGCCGCCCCAGCCTTTGCCCAGGCCCTCGAGCAGGCCGGGTATTCCTCCTGGGAAATTGTCCCCACCTTGGCGGAGGCTGTTTCCCGGAGTTTGGCCCTGGCCCAAGGCACGGGAGCACGAACGGTGTTGCTCTCGCCGGCCTGCGCCAGCTTTGACCAGTATCGGGACTTTGAGGAGCGGGGCGAGCACTTCCGCCAGCTCTGCTATCAACTGGCCGCCAAGGAACAGGCGTTAGGCTGACGGCCTGACCCAAAGCCTAAAACCCTTGCTCCGCCCCAGGCGAGGTTGACGCCGGGATACTGCTGGCCGACCATGATTGAGCAGACTTTGCTCACAACAAGATAGTTAAATTTTTGCGATCGCCAGCCCGCCGCAACCTTGATATGCTCTACTCTAGACCTAGAACTGACTTGAACTAGTGATTGGACGCATCAGCAGCGAGCCATAGCAGGCGTCTCTTGGATATCTAGGTTGCGAGCCTTGGAGACAATCAAAGGGAGAATGTGTTCCATGCCCCAAAGCATTATCGCCTGTCCGAGTTGCGGTCACGAGTTTGAGATTTCGGAAGCACTCACTGGACAAATTCGCGCCCATCTCAAGGCAGAGCTACAACAGGAAGTGGTGGAGCGAGAACGCCAGCTCAAGCAGAAGTGGGATGATCTTGAGACTGAGAAAGAAGTCCTGGCCAAGGCCCAGTCAACCCTCGAGGAAGAAGTGGAGCGCAAGCTCAAGCAAAAGCTCGCCACCTCGGAGCAAAAACTAAAACAGAAGCTAGAGGCTCTTGAGCAAGCGCAAGCAGAATTTGTAGAAAAGGTCGATACGGAAGTTCAGGAAAAGCTGAAGCAGAAACTCCAGGCGGCAGAAGAGAGAGCCGCCAAAAAGGCGGCGGAGGAGTTGAGCGAGCAATTGCAGGAACTGCAAACTACCTTGGCAGAGCAAGACGCCAAGATCAAAGCCTTCCGCACCCAAGAGTTGGCGCTCTTGAAACAAAAACACGAGTTGGAAGAGGCCAAGGAACAAGCGGAGCTAGAGGTGGCCCGCCGCTTAGATGCGGAGCGGGTGAAAATTAAGCAGCAGGTTCTCGAGCAGGCGGCTGAGGCGCAGCGGCTCAAGGATTTAGAAAAAAATCAACTGATCGCTGATCTCAAAGCCGGTCTAGAAGCAGCGAGGCAGAAGGCTGAGCAGAGTTCGATGGAGCGGCAGGGAGAAGCCCTGGAAATGGATCTCGAACAGCAACTGCGAAACTTTTTTGTCTATGACACCTTCCAGCCCGTGCCGAAAGGCTTTCACGGTGCTGATCTGGTTCACAATGTACGCACGATGACGGGAGCAGATTGTGGCTCCATCCTCTGGGAAATCAAGAATACAAAAACGTGGAGCAATCAATGGATTCCTAAGCTGAAGGATGACGTAATGGAGGCGCGGGCGGCGATCGCCATCCTCGTTTCAGTCAGTCTCCCCAAAGACCTCAAGCGGTTTGGCCTGGTCGAAGGGGTTTGGGTCTCAGATTTGCTCTCAGCAATTCCCTTGGCGGTGGCCTTGCGGGAGCATTTGATCGCCCTCGAGCGAGAGCGGCAGACTTCAATTGGCAAGAATGAGAAGATGGAGCTGATTTATCAATACCTTGCCGGGACCGAGTTTCAGCAGAAAATTAGTGGCATTGTCGATGCCTTTGTGGCGATGCAGCAGCAAGTTCAGCAAGAGCGGCGCGCCATGGAAAAGCAATGGAAGGAGCGCGAGAAACAGATTGAGCGCGTGATCAAGAATACGGCGGGCCTCTATGGCGATATGCAGGGCATTATTGGTGGTCAAATCCCCACGATTCCGGCCCTGGAGTTGCCGGGCGGGGCGGCGGACACAATTGAGTCCGGGACCCTCTGATAGTTGCGTCGCTTGCCATCGGAGGCATCGCAGCAAGGCCAGTTTACCCGCTCTGCGAGCAGCCGCTGCGCGTCTACATCCCCCGGCCCCTTCGCCTAGGCAGGGCGAAAGGGAGTCTCCAAAGAGAGATGCACCCGCTAGGCAATCACTGTAGTTGCGCTTCAGCGCTCCCTCGCCCTGGAGAAAGAGGGCTAAATCCCAACGACAGCCAAAGCTAGGGTTTCAGGCCCTCGGTTGAGCTAGCAGCGGTGGGACTCTCCGCGTCACTTCTTTTTGTCTAGCTTGCCGTCTACCTTGTTATTCAGGCCGTAGACGCGCCGTTTGCCGGCCAGGGCCACGAGTTCGACTTCCTTCGTGTCCCCCGGCTCAAAGCGAACCGCCGTGCCTGCCGGAATATTGAGGCGCATTCCGTAGGCCGCCTCGCGGTCAAAGGCCAGAGCTGCATTGACCTCGTAGAAGTGGAAGTGGGAACCGACTTGAATCGGGCGATCGCCCTGATTCGCCACCGTCAGGGTCTTGAGAGGGCGGCCGGCATTCAGTTCGATCTCCCCCGGTTCAATCAGCAATTCACCCGGAATCATGGCAGACAAGCTCCTTAGGGTCTGAGATTCGGCGCTAGAGAGATTGTAGCGGGCTCGGAGGCAGTATCGCTCTCGGAGGCCGGGGCTACTGCCCCAAGTCCTCCAGGCTTGGCTTCTGCCAGGACCAGGGAGGCTAGGGGCTGTAGTCAAGCCAGAATTCCGTCAGGGACTCCATTTCAGCCCCAGCAAGGCCTGGTAATCCCGTGGATCTCAGGGTTCAGACGCCAGAGTTGGCCAGGATTTTGTGAGTCATGGCTGACCGGCCCTAGAAGCCGATGCGTCCTAGAAGAGGGATTTTAGAGTGAGGGCTGCCCAGGCGGGATGTTCCCCGAAGCCCTGCCTTGAGGTGATTTTAGGCAACTTGAACGGTGAGTTTTGTCAAATTTTGGTCGCGGCAAATTAAAATAGCTGGTAGAATTTGCACTACCGATGCCTCGGGCTGAAACCTAGCTGTCGTTTAATCTGCGGAGCGATCCCTGCTGTGACTATCACCGAGACCTTGAACGCCAAAAACCTTCGCCAAGAAGTGACGCGCCTGCGGGAAGAATTGCAGACGCGCGACCAGTTGGTGCAGCAGTTGTCCCAAGAGCTGTTCCGTTTGGTCAAGGGCAACACTAGCTTCATGCCCCAGCCGGAGGTCTCCGAGCGCCACCAGTCGGAGCTGCGGCTGCTGCGAGAGCAGTTGCACGAGGTTGAGCAGCAAGTCACCTTCTATCAGCAGCAAATCGCCGCCCGGGATGCGGAGATTCTGCAATTGCGGCAGTCGGTGCAGGAACTGGGCGATCGCAGTCAACTGCTGGAGCGGGCCCTGGAAGAGATGCCACAGATCTACCGCCGCAAGTTCGCCGAGCGCATGGAGCCTGTGAAGGAAAAAATCGAACGCCTGCAACGGGAAAACCGTCAGCTCCATGTCGAGCTTCAGAGCGTCAGCTATCGTCTAGCGGTGAAAACCCGCCGCACCTCCTCCCGCCTCGACTTGCCCACCTTTGCCCGCCGCCTGTCGGGGCCGATCCCGACCTTTGGCACGGTCTAGGGCTGAGGGCCGGTTGTGACCGAGGCAATCACGGATGTCATCATTGTCACCGAGCCAGGGGCCCAGGCATCACCCTGCGCTCTTGCGTTGCAACAGGTGATCGCTCCCCCAGCATCGGTCCAAATTTTGCCGACGACGGCCTTCGCGCCGAGTCCCGAAGGGATAATCACAACCCGTCAGGATCAGGTTCTCTACTGCCCCTTGACCCTGGCGCTCCCCCCCTGCTTACAGACACCCCTGACCCAAGCCTGTGCCGATGTGGCGGGTCTGCGGCAGTGGGTAGCAGCCGCCCTGGACTATGGGACAGTAACGGGCGATCGCTGGCTGCCCATTGTGCTCACAGCTCGCGGGCCACTCTATGCGGAGGCGATCGCCCCGGAGGCCTCGGGCCGCGCCCGCCAGCCCTGGCATCTCACCGACGACCTGCGGCAGCCCCTCTATCACCTCGCCTTCGACCTGCTGGAGCAGCTCGGGGCGACGCCAGGCGTCTATATGCTGCAATTTGCCCAGCGCGGGGCAGAAATTTGTTTCGACCGGCTCTGGCCCTTTCCCACAGCGAGCGCGATCGCCTCCCGGGGCGTCCAAGAGCCGGATCTCTTCACTTGCCACTGGCGTTGTCTGACCGAAGCCCCTATTCTGGACTTGTGTATACCCGGTCGGTATGCTGACGCCTTGTAGCTGGCTGAAATCTCACCCTCAGGTCTTTATGCCCCCATCTGTCTTGCCGCCCGATCCCTCCCTGGCTCAGTTGCCCGGCTTGAGCCCGGATCATCTCGCGCAACTGCAAGCCCTTGGTCTGGATACGATCCAGAACTTGCTAGCAGCCTGCACGACGACAGACGCTCGCCAAACCCTCGCAGGACAACTTCAGATTCAAGAACAGCAGGTGCGGAAATGGGTGGCTCTGGCAGACTTGGCGCGCCTGCCCAGCGTCGGTCACGATTACTGCGGGCTGCTCCTCCACGCCGGCATTGCCTCCAGCGCCCAACTGGCTACGATCCAAGCCCCCCGCTTGCAGCGGCAAATTCTTAAATTTCAAGTGGCGACCTTGCGTCGCCGGGATCTCTGCCCTTCGATCGGGCAAGTGCAGCAGTGGGTGGCTGAAGCCCGCCGCCTCAACCATCCGTGAGATGGCCTGCCTGGCTGGCGATCGCCATTGTCGCGCTGATCACGATTCAGATCGGCGGCTGGATCACGCCGCGCGGCCGCCGCTGGTTCCTGCGCTTGCGCCGACCGTCCTGGTTGACCTTTGAATGGGCGATCCCGGTGATCTGGACCGTCATCTTTCTCTGCGGCACGGTCTCCGCTTGGCTGGTGTGGCAGGCCGCCCCCGGCACGGCGACCACCTGGCGGCTGATGGGACTCTACTGGCTGGTGGAGCTGGCGATCGCTCTCTACACGCCGCTCACCTGCAACCTCCGCAGTCTCCTTGCGGGAACCCTGGTAGGAGCCACGGGAACGCTCCTCGGAGCCATCTTGTTTGTCTTGGTCTGGCCCGTCTCTCGCCCCGCCACCCTCCTCCTCGTCCCCTACCTGCTCTGGAGCCCCATCGGCACCTACGTCACCTGGGACATGATCCGGCTCAATCCGGGAAACGCCTAGGCCCCCTGAGCGGCCCCCCTCACCGCAACGTCGGCCGGGACAAGGGCGGAGGAACCGACGGACGGCGGTAGTCCCCCCGCGCGAGGTGCTGCTCTAAAAACACGTAGAGCACAATGAACAGGTAGCGGCTGCCCATTTCCCGAATCTTGAGCTTAGAAATTCCCGCCTTACGGTTCCGCCAGGTAATCGGGACAACGGTGTAAGAGTAGCCTCGGGCGATCGCCTTCAGGGGCATTTCGACCGTCAGATTGAAATGGTGCGAGAGCAGGGGCCTGATCCCCGCGATCACTTCCCGGCGGTAGGCCTTAAAGGCGTTAGTCGTGTCATTGTAAGGCAGCCCAAACAAGATTTGGACAAAAAGATTCGCCAAGCGATTGATCACCAACTTGTGGGTTGGGTAATCAATCACCCGGCCCCCCGGCACAAAGCGCGACCCAAATACGCATTCATAGCCTGCCTGGAGTTGCTGATAGTAATCCACAAGATTGTCCGGGTCGTCGGAGCTATCCGCCATGTAGATCGCCACCGCATCGCCGCGAAACTGCTCCAGGCCACACCGCACCGCAAAGCCAAACCCATTGGGATAGTGGTTGTTGACATAGCGTAGGCGCGGATACTGCGCCGTCAGGGCTTGCAAAACCGCCTCCGTGCGATCGCGGCTGTTGTCATTGACCACCAAGATTTCATACTCGAAGCCCGCCCGGCGGAGGCGCTCCTCCAGGGTGGTAATCGTGGCCGCGATACTGCCCTCTTCGTTGTAAGCGGGAATGACGATCGAGAAAAGCTGGACCGGCTGCCACGGGGTCGCCGGTTCCGGGGGCGGGGTCATCGCGAGGGAGGGGCCCAGCCCTTCGGGAACGGAGAGATCCCCCGCGGGGGAGCCGCTCAGGGGTTGCAGGAGGAGGCGATCGCCAATCCAATAATTCAACGTCGCACTCACCAGCACACCGACCAGCGTATTCAGCCCATAGTGAACCCCCCAAGCATCCAAGACCGGAAAGAGCACCAGCACGCGCAACAGCACCGCCGCACTCGCCGCCACCTGATAGAGCGGAATCTGTTGTAACAACACCTCCTGCCACCGCCAGCGTCCCCCCGGCCACACCCAGAGCCGGTAGATGAAAAAACTCAGCAGCAACGAAAGCTCCACGGCGATCGCGTTCGCGAGATGGCGACGAAGCGGCGTGTCAAAGCCCCAGGCCTCAATCAACAGCCCCATCAGCCCGAGATTGACCGCCGCCGCCAAGCCCCCGCCCAGCAAAAACCGCCGCCAGCGGGGCCGCAACCATGAACCGACCATCAACTTAATCCCCCCGACGCCAGACCGAGAACTCTCGGTCAATATTCCAGTAGGAAATGCCCCAGCGGCGCAGCTCCACCTCGGTCTTAAATTGTTTCACGAGGCGGTAGCGCTGGGCGACCTCAGGAAACTGAGCTTGCAAGTCCGCCATTTCCGCCGGGCGCAGGGCCAGCCAGGCCGGCTCGAGGCGAGCAATGCCGTAAGACATCGTGCGTTGCTCGCGCGGCAGGGCCTTCATCACGGCCACCATCGTGGGCGAGGTCAAGCCCGGCCAATCGTAGAGGAGCGCCCGAGAATAGTAGCCAATGTAGCCAGCGGGCTCCGCGACCACGGCCTCCCCCGGCTGCATGACCGACCCTAAATAGTCCCCCAGAGGCTGCCGGACCGCATTCTCGATCTGCTGCTGCTCGCGGGCATCGAGGGGATACGTAAAGGGAATATGGCAAGCGTAGAGCAGGGCCAAGCCCAGCGCCAAGGCTCGGGCCAGCCGGGGGGCAGCTCGGCTCGTGCGCTGCAAGCCCGCGGCCACAAAAACGACCCAGATCCCCATATAAGGCGGCAGATACCAGGCAAAGTAGAAGCCCGGCAGGAGCAAAATCCAGTAGAGCGTGAAGAGCGCTAGATAGGCGATCGCTGGGTAGAGCCAGCGTTGGCGGCCTTGGCTCCAGATTCCCCAGAGCGCGAGACCCAGCAGGACAAAAGCAACGATCACGGCATAGCGCAACTGAATCGGCCCGTGGACGATGAGCGAGTCCTTTTCATAAAAGGGCACGAAGTAGCGCCAAAACTGGAAGCGATTCATCGCCAAGCGCTCCCCCAGCCAAGCCCACCAAATCCCCCAGCCATCCCCCCAGGCGGGTCGGGGCGGCCCCACCGAGATCGACTTGGCCAGGGCCGAGTGGGGCACAAAGGAACCGTAGTAGAGGGTGGTGAAGAGGAGCCAGGGCCCAAAGACTGCTGCTGTGGCCAGGGTGGCGATCGCGCCCGTCCGCAGCCGGTAAAGCCAGAAGGCGAGCAAAACCGGGAACACCCAGAGGACAAAATCCGGCCGTGCCAACAAACTCAGCCCTAACCAGAGACCACCGAGGAGGGGAGCCTGCTTCAGCAGGTAGAAGAGGCTGGCAAAGATGGTCGCGACAGCCGCCTGAGTCTCCATGCCCCCCATGCCGTAGAAGATCTGGTTATAGTCGCAGGCTAGGTAAGCCAGCAAGAAGACTCGGGGCCAAAGGCCGAGACCAAGGCGGCGAGCCACCCCATCGGCATAGATCAAGGTGAAAACGCTGGCCAGGAGGGCCGCCAGCTTGAGAGCGATGAGGCCAGTTCCCCTCACCGCCAGCTCCGCTCCCCAAGGAATGAGCACCGAGACCGCCGACGTGAACCCATGCACCCGACCTTCCCCAAGGTGGTGGGTGAGGCCGAGGCCGTCCACAGCACTGAGGGCATGGGTGGTCGTGATCAGGGCATCTTCCCAAATGCGGCCGGTGTAGAGCCAGAAGCCCAAGCGCGTGGCGAGGGCCAGCAGCACCATCCCAATCAGGAGGGCATGAGTCTGCCCGACGGTGATGAGGTGCTGTCTGCGGTGGGTCCAGTCCGTGAAGCCGATTCTGGGTTTTAGCCCCAAGGGGCGGGTTTTAGACATTGACCTAACACAAGAGCACGAACATCACGACTGGGCATCCTCCGGCTGCAACGGAGCGCAGGCTCTAGCGTCCACCCACCGTAATCGCATCTACCTTAATATGCGGCTGGCCCACGGTGACATAAATGCTGCCGCTGACCGAGCCACAGAACCCCGGGGCGAGGCTGAGATCTTGGGAGCACATGGAGATCTTCTGCATAATCGCCGGCGCTTCGCCAATCAGGATTGCCCCTTTCAGGGGTTTTGTAACCCGACCCTTTTCGATTAAATAGGCCTCGTCAACGCCGAAATTAAACTCACCCGTGGGGCCCACGCTACCACCCCCCATCTTTTTGCAGTAGATCCCTTTGTCGATGGAGTTGAAGATATCTTCATTGGTGTAGGTTCCGGCCGCAATGTAGGTATTCCGCATTCGCGAGGCGGCTGCGTAGGCATAGCCCTGGCGGCGGCCGCTGCCGGTGCGGGGGTGGCCGGTGCGGAGGGAGCCAGCTCGATCGGCAAGAAAATTCTTCAATACACCCTTTTCAATCAGCAGGGTGCGCTGGGTGGGCATTCCCTCATCGTCCATATCCACCGTGCCAAAGGCGGCATCGGTGCGCCCTTCATCCCAGGCTGTGAGGTTTTCGTGGGCAATTTTCTCGCCCTTCTTGTCGCTAAAGGGGGTGGTGCCGCGCTCGATCTGGGTGGTTTCTAGCAAGTGGCCGCAGGCCTCGTGAAAAATGACGCCGCCAAAGTGGTTGGCCATCACGATCGGATAGGTTCCTGATTCCACATAGTCGGCGTAGAGCATTTTACCGGCGCTCTCGGCGACTTCGGCGGCAAAGCGGTCATAGTCCCACTGGCGCAAGAAGTGGGCATCGCTGGTATTGCCATCCCGTTTGCCGATGGCGGTGCGGTGCTCCCCATCGGCACAGAGGAGGTTGCCGCCCACGGATTGGGTCAAGCGAATATCGCGGGCAAACGTGCCGTCGCTGGCGGCCACGAGGACTTCTTGCCAGTCCCGGAAGTACATGGCGCGGCGGGCTTGGACGTGGTGGCCGTGGTGGCCGAGGCGATCGCTCGCGGCGAGGAGCACCTCCCCCATCTCTTGCATCGAGCTGCACTGCTCCAGCCAGCCGTCTTTGGCGCGAGCGGTGGCGTAGTCTCGCAGCAGTTCGAGGCAGATTTCCGGGACATGGGCCCTGGGAGCCGGGAGGTTGAGGCCGAGAATCGACAGGGCTTTTTCCAGGGCCTGGCGTAGGCCGGAGAAGGAGAGATCGTTGGTGCTCACATAGCAGTCGGCCTGACCGCGAAAGACCCGCACCCCAGCCCCGGTGGAGAGTTTTGGGGAGATGCTGGTGATCGCATCCGCTTCGGCTAGGCAGCTAATGTAGTTGACGCGCTCCAGGAAAAATTCCACGAGGTCAGCCCCGGCGGCGCGGCCCAGGCCGAGCAAGGTAGCGAGGGGTGCTTCCCAGGTCAGATCAAAGCGTTCTGGGGTGGCGGCGTATTGGAGTGTGGGCAGGTTCTCGGCAATCAGGAGCGTGGGGGCCATAGTGAAAGGGTTGGGGAGGGATTGTTGTCAAGACTGAGACGATGAGCAAAGCTAGTTACCTAGTCTAACAAATCGACTGCGACGGCCCTGGGGACGGCGGAGGCGCTAAGATCAGAGACTGTCCTGAAGTTCTGGCTAGGACCTGCCATCATCAGGGTTACAGTCCAAACTTTTTGGTCATGCTGAGTGGGGGAGCAGGCGTCAGCCATGGGAAGCAAGGGCAAAGAACAATGGTTCAAGGGCTGGGATCGGTTCGAGCAATACCCGGGTCGCTGTTGGGGCTTTTCGGCCCTCTGGCTGGCCCTCCTTTGCAGTCTTTCCTTCTTTTGGCTCTTGGGCAGCACGGGGCTCGTGGATGAGACCGAGCCCCTTTTTGCGGAGGCGGCCCGCCAGATGGTGGAGACGGGAGACTGGATCACCCCCTACTTCAACGGCGAGACTCGCTTTGATAAGCCGCCCCTTGTTTACTGGCTCATGGCGATCGCCTATCAGCTTCTTGGGATCAATACCTGGGCTATTCGCCTCCCCTCGGCGATCGCCGCTACAGCCCTCACCGTCGGCAGCTTCTTCACCCTGCGGGCCTACGGCTTCCCCAACCCCGAGGCGGCGGCGGCTCCCGAAAGCGACCGCAGCCAGCGCCAGCGCTGGCTCGCGGCTTGGATCGGCTCGGCCCTGGTGGCCCTGAATGCCCAAACCATCGTCTGGGCCCGCACGGGGGTTTCCGATATGCTCCTCAGCGGCTGTATAGGGCTGGCCCTGCTGAGCTTCTTTTGGGGCTATGCGGCGGGCGAAACGCAATCGAAATCAAGGCACCGGCCCCACCCTGGCTATATCGGCTTCTACATCGCCACCGCTTTGGCTGTGTTGACCAAGGGGCCCGTGGGGATCGTGCTACCGGGGTTGACCCTGATCGCCTTTAGCCTCTATCTCGGACGCTTGCGCCTCCTGCTGCGGGAGGCGGCGGTGTTGCCAGGATTGGGCCTCTTTTTCGCCCTGACGCTGCCCTGGTACGGGCTGGTGACGCTGGCCAATGGGCAGGCCTTTATCGGCTCCTTCTTTGGCTACCACAATCTTGAGCGCTTCACCCAGGTCGTCAACCGCCATGCGGGGCCGATCTATTTCTATATACTGGTGGTTCTCGTGGGGTTTCTGCCTTGGTCGCTCTATCTGCCCCTGGCGATCGCCCGTCTCAAGAGCTGGCAGCCCCGCTTTTGGCGAGCCCAGCCCCGTACTAGCCACCTGGGCCTGCTGGCGATCGCCTGGTTCGCGACCATCTTCCTCTTCTTCACCGTCGCGGTCACCAAGCTCCCCAGCTACGTGCTGCCCCTGTTGCCAGCGGCGGCGATCCTGGTGGCCCTGGCCTGGAGCCAGGTGCTCACGCGGCCGACCGCCGACCCGACGCCTTCCTGGGGCCTGTTGGTCAGCGGGCTGGTGAATCTCCTCGTGGCGATCGCTCTGGCGATCGCGGCCTGGCAAGTCCCCGCCCTCTTGGGCTATGACCCCATGGCCCCCAACCTGCCTGAAGTGCTGGCGGCCTCCGGGTTGCCGCAGCAGGCGGCGGCGGTGTGGCTGGCCGTGGCGATCGCCCTGGCCATCCTGCTCCTACGGCGGCCAACCTGGCCTTGGCTACTGGTGCCCAATCTGCTCGGATTCCTCGCCTTTCTGCTGGTCGCCGTGGGGCCGGCCTCGCTGTTGGCCGATCGCGCCCGCCAACAGCCCCTACGGCAACTGGCGATCCAGGCAGCAACGCTGAAGCAGCCGCAGGAAGAAATCTGGATGATTGGCTTCCAGAAACCCACGGTGGTCTTCTACTCCCAGGAGCGAGTGCGCTTCTTCTCCCATGCCGCCCACGGCCAGCGCTACTTGCAAGAGGACCCCGCCGCCTTGCCCCCGGAGGCGACGCTGTTGCTGCTGACGGAGCCGGCCGTGGTGGCCGAGCTGGGGTTGCAGCCCGGGGACTATCAAGCCCTGGGCCAGCGCGGTGCTTATCAACTCCTGCGGGTGTCGGTGGCGCAACTACTCGCGTTCTAAATCCTCGGGCTCCAGGCTGGGCTGGGGGAGGGGCTGCCAGCCGGGTTGCCAGAGGTCCCGCTCCTTGAGCTGCTGGGCGTTGATCCAGAAGCGGGTCTGGCGATCACAAGAGGCGACCAATTCCGCAAACAACCAACGGCCTTCCTGCTTGCGATTCACGACCTGAAAGTGCCGCCAGCCCAAGGTTTTTTGGCGCGCCGTCCACTTGGAGCCCAGCAGGTGGGGGAAGACCTGCTTCTTCTTTTTCATGGGTCAATTCGACTCAGCGACCGGAACTAATCTCGCAGAAAGCGCCGGGCTTTGCCAATCCAACGAGCGGCGAGAATGCCGCCGATGAAACCGAACAGGTGGCCCTGCCAGGAGATCCCCGGCCCTGAGGGAAACACGCCCCACACCACCCCGCCGTAGAGAGAAAAGACGAGAATCGAAACCGCAATCGAGGTGAGGTTGCGCTCGAAGTAGCCCCGGAGCAGCAGAAAGCCTAAGTAGCCAAAGATCAAGCTGCTCGCGCCAATGTGGATCGAACCCGGCGCGCCAAACAGCCAGGTTCCTGCCCCCGCCACGAGCATCGTGATCCCCGTGACGAGGAAGAAGTCGCTGGTTTCCTGAAGCATCACCAGCCAGCCGAGGATGACGAAGGGCACGGTATTGGCGATCAGGTGGCCAAAGCCACCGTGGAGAAAGGGGGCGAAGAGAATGCCCGTAATGCCGCTGAGATGCCAGGCGCGGATGCCGAAGCGATCCAGCCCCCCGGGCAGGAGTCGCTGAAAGACGATTTGATCGGCGATCTCGAGGCTCCAGAAGAGAACGACAAAGGTTCCGAGGATGGTGAGTTGGAGTTTTAGCTCGCTGGCTAGCGAGCGCTCGTCAGGCTTTTGCATAGCGGGCGTTCTCAGTAAGGTGCGAAGTGGCTCAGACGGCTGCCAGTTTTTCTCCACGTTAGCAGGTTGCTGACGGCGGTGGCTGGAGAGGCCCAATCCCCGGGGTCTAGCAGCGTAGTATAGAGGTGACAACGGTGAATACCTGACCTGTTCACGCTGCAAGGGGGCGCGATCGCCCTGAATCCAGCCCGGAGGCAAGCCCATGAACTACTGGTTGATGAAGTCAGAGCCGGATGTCTACAGCATCCAAGATTTGCAAGCAGAGCAGCGGGCGATCTGGGACGGAGTCCGGAACTACCAAGCCCGCAACTTCCTGCGCCGAATGCAGCCAGGAGACCTCGCGTTCTTTTACCACTCCAATACCAAGCCGCCAGGGATCGCCGGCCTCGCCAGGGTGGCGCAGATCAATGTCGTAGACCCGACTCAGTTTGATCCCCAGAGCAAATACTACGATCCGAAGTCCACGCCGGAGGCCCCCCGCTGGCAGACGGTGGCGGTGGAGTTTGTGGAAGCTTTTCCGCGCTTACTGGCGATCGCCGAGTTGCGCGAGCACTTCACCCCCGATGAGTTCATCTTGGTGCGGCGGGGCAACCGCCTGTCGGTGCTGCCAGTCTCCGAATCCGTCAGCCAGCGCATTCTGGAGCTGCGGGCCACTCCCGTCTGAGCCCAGAGGGCAACTGTGCTAGGATTGAGCCGAATCTGGCCGCCGGGGGACGGCCTGGCCCCCAGGCCGGGGCACTCAGGAAACCGATGCAAAAAACAGTCATCTTCATCATGGGGATCGGGCGCTCCGGCTCGACGCTGCTGGATTTGATGTTGGGCAGCCATTCCCGCGCCTTCTCCCTGGGCGAGATCAGCAAGCTCCCTCAGTTTGTCGCGAAGGGCTGGCGGCTTTGCCCCCTCGAAGACAGCCGCTTTTGGGAGGAAACCTTCACCCCAGCGGAACGGCAAGACTTGGCCCGGGGCTTCAGCGGCCACCGCCTCCACCGCGCCTTGCCCCTCAAGGTCGAGCGCCGGGTGCGGGGCTGGCTGGGGAACGATGCGATCCTCAATCCTTACACTCAGCTCTTTGCCAAAATCGACCGCGATGTATTAATCGATTCCAGCAAGTACGCCTCCTGGTTGACTCGTCGCCTAGAGGCGCGGGAGTTTCGCCAGGGCTGGCTGCGGTCCTACTTGATCCATATGGTGCGCGACGGCCGCGCTGTGCTCAACTCCTACCTGCGGATCTACCCCGATCAGGGGGCGGAGGCCTTGAGCCAGCGCTGGCTGGAGGAGCTGGAGCAAAAGACTCGCCTCTATGAACAGTTCCCGGCGGAGCGCAAGCGCACGATTCACTACGAGGATCTCGCGTCGGCTCCTGAGGCGACGCTGCACCAGCTTTGCGCCTGGGTGGGCTTGGACTTTGAGCCGGCCATGGTGGCCTACTGGCAGCATGACCATCACCACATTGTCGGCAGTCGCGGCACGAATGCCACGATCGCCAAGTATCGCGGCCAGCAGCTCAAGCGCGAGGTGGCGAACATTCATGGCGACTACTACGACAAGCTCAATTTCGAGATCAAGCTTGACTTGCGCTGGCAACGGGAACTGTCGCCGGAGAACTTGGCGATCTTTGAGCGGGTGGTGGGCGATCGCAACCGTCCTTTTGAATGGCCGCGCCCGGTGTAGGGGAGGGCGGATGCGCTGTGCTCTGGCGGTCGGGATGGACGAAAGTTGACGCGGGATGTTGGTGATCTTGCGCTCAGCCTTCACCCCAATTGCTCTCCTAAGTTGGGCTACTACCTACACACAAGTCATGTTTGGCTTCATTTTTCTCGCTTTTGCCCTCTAGATCCCCCAATTCTGAGGGACTGGGAATTCCTCCCCCGAAATCGGGGGGCTAGAGGGGCTAAAAACGGTCAGTTGGGGCTGTTACGAGAAGTGTGTACTTAGTAGCCTAAGTTGGGAGAGAGGCTTCTAGCTCCCCTTCTCCCAGATAGGTGAAGGGGAGTCTCCGAAGTGAGATGCCCCCAATGAGCGGTGAGGTGTTGATCCCAATGGTTTTGCGGATCGTTTTAGGCATCGTTGAAGTCAGCCCTCAATTCGTCTTCCGAATAAAGGAGTCAAAGCATTGGTCAGTCCATATCAGTGTATCCAAGACAAACCGCAAGCCGCAAGAGGAGTAATTGGGATCGACTACGAGAATTTCAAAGAGTTATGTGTTCTCGCCGAGGAGCGCTATAAGCAGCGCCAAGAAGAAATCGAGAAAGATAAAATCCGCGTCAACAAGCAAGGAGGCGGTCGCAGCCATCAGTTAGCGATACCAGAGCAGATTTGTCTAAGCCTAGTGTACCTCCGTCATCTGCCAACATTCGAGATGTTAGGAATCCTGTTTGATGTTTCCAAGAGTACAGCGAATACCACCTTCCGAACTTGGGTCTCAATCTTGCGAGACTTGCTCCCAGCGAGTCTGTTGGAGGATGTAGAGAAAGGGTATCGAGAAGCAGAAGAGGTTGCCAGTGATTTGCAGAATGACGAAATACTGGTAGACAGCACCGAGCAAGCCAGGGAGAGACCTGGGGACTATCAAACCCAAAAAAATACTATTCCGGCAAGAAGAAGCAGCATACCTTGAAGAATCAAGTTATCAGCCGACCGCAAGGCAGCGATATTGTTGATGTTGTTGCCGGTCAAGAAGGTCCGAAGAGTGACATCAGTATTTGGCGAGAACACCGTGAGAAATTCGCTGAGGAGCAGCAATTTATCGGCGATAAAGCCTATCTAGGCGAGCAGCAAATCAAAACGCCGATGAAGAAGCCGAAGGGCGGGGAACTTGGCGAGCAGCAGATTCGAGAGAATCAAGAGTTATCCCGAGCGAGAATTGGGGTGGAGCATCTAATTCGCCGACTGAAGATTTTCCGGGTTGTGAGTGAGAAGTTTCGTTTGTCAAGGGAGTGCTATGAAGAAATTATTCTGACAGTGTGTGGCTTGGTGAGGATTAATCTAGGCTCCAGTCCGATTGTGGGTTTTGGGAGGGATAAGCTAGTTGGTTCTGGGCCAATCTAGAGATTTGAGCCAAGGACAAGCAATTACCAATTCTACTAATGATTTGACCGGAAAGCCTCAGTTTATCGTGGAACCTGTATCAGAAGAGGCTGAGATCTATAGACTCTCGAAGTGTCGATGGCTGTTGGGCTTGAGGCTTTTTGGATACGTCTATTTGGGTGCCTTTTTTGGGGGACATATCCCATCATTCAACATTTCTGGTCCGGGGGGCCGAGATCCACGAGGGAATGCTCAATCGGGTTGAGGCTGGCATTTGCTGCTTCGATCCCTGCCTCTCTTGCTTTACCCGCGCCGCGGGCCAAATGCCTTTGCGAGTGGAGATTGTCGCCGCCGATGGTCAGGTCCTGCGAGAACTGACCCGCCATTGATGAGTACGATTCGACAGTTGTTTTGTTGTGACTCTCCGCGCTGATCGAGCGCAGTTTTTTTTGCCGGTGTATTGTCATGGCCTACGGCAGGGCGATCGCGCCAAGTCCCGCTGCAAGCGGATCGAGGGCGCTGCCGAATGTTTGACGCTGGCGGGTTCAGCCCAAAGCAGTGCTACACAAGTAATGACTGACGCGACCAAAATCCTTCTTGTCAGAGGAGTTCAGCCAAGCATCATTACCTCACTTGAGCACTACCATCGTGGTCTAGGTCAGGGCGATCGCGATCGCCGTCGTCATAAAGCCGAGCATGGCAGCACGACCACTCCAGAGTTCTGCTCTGCGACAGGGCCCTAGCGGCCGCCATTCAGAGTCTGTACTCTCACGGTAATTTGCAGCCGGTTGGCTCGCGGTTGCCCTCAGATTTTTCTCAGACATGGCTAATATTTAACTCTCAATAACAAAACTTAGAGCATGAAAATGCTATCAAGGTGATACTGCCAGCAATAACGTGACTGCGAGGGCAGCGACGGCGGCACTAGGAACCAAGAGCAGCACCTTGCGGTAGACACCAGCACTGCGATCAATAGCCCCATTGTCAAAGCGACGCAACTGCCCTGAACGATAGAGCTGGTCGAGGTGGTAACTGTCATAGCGAGCCATGCGAGCAAAAGGCAATTCACCCCTGTCGCGCTGGGGTAAAATGCGGCGACGCTGGTAGGGAACCGTATCTTCACCGAAGGCATTCAAATACTCTTCCGTGGCGAGTAACGCATCGAAAAAGCCTTGGATGCCTTGGGTGGCTAGTACAATCGACCAAGCCAATTTTTCTCGCTCGTTGTATACCGAGCGACCCAAAACTCGCTGGATGCAAAGTTCAACAAACCGGTAGTTATTGTTCGTTTCGTAGTTGAGCCGGCGAAAGGACTCAGAGAGCAGTAAATTGCGAATGAAGTCGCGAACGGTAATCTGCCGATGGCGCAGTTGAGACTCAGCAATCAACTGGCGATGCGCCTGAATCAACTGCTGCTCGTTGAAGATTTGTCGATAGGCGGCCCGAATCATTTCGTCTAGTTCTACACCCTGAGGCAGAACGGCTAGCGTATGTCGCCGAGCCTCTTCATCTCCAGGCATCTCAAAGCCCTCAACCCGTTGGTTTTGGCTGGAAGGCGAATAGCGGAGTAAAGGAATTGTCATAGTTAATGGCTGAATTTTAGAAAAAAAGCGGTGGAGATGAGAGATATTTGAGTTGGCTCCTACAAGCTCCACCGACCTTGGGTCTGCTACATCAGGTCAAGCCAGCGCGGGCAATCTCCAGCAGAATGAAGCAGGCGAACAGGACGCCGCCAATACCCCCGACCAAAAAGCCAGAGGTGAAGAAGCTCCAATCTGCATAGGTGCGGATGTTGCTCGGGAGATTGCCGACGGGTCGGCTACGGGCTTGGAACACGACAACGCCGTAGAGATACAGGCAAAGGCTGAGAATAACCACTAGTCCAGTGGCACTGCCAAAGCCAGCCAAGAGGGCCTGATCGGTTTGGCGCAACGGTCCGAGTTTGTAGAACGGTCCAAGTAATAGGTAGCCGTGGGCCATGCCAATCTCTAAGCCCCGCGCCAAGGGCGAAAGGCCGGCACGATAAATGGGTAAGTTTTTCACCCAGGTCATGACGAGGGAGCTGGCGCTGATTGGTGTGTCTAGGCTGCCGCGTTGTGGGTCGCCCTGGGCCGGCTGGACGATGCCTTCGACGAGGGAGGCACTGTTAAATTGGCGATCACCATAGAGAGCCCCAGGGTTAAACTTCATCTGGCTGAAGTTGTAGCCTGCTGCGATCGCCCGGGCCCGCAACCCGTGCCAAAAATGCCCGGCGAGGAGCAAGCTCGCGAAGATCAGGTGAAACAGCATCAGCCAAGTGCGTGGCGTGATGACACCAGCCACCATGGTTGTGCCCGTCGGGCCGTAGAAGGCAGCCGGATACACCGTATCGTTCACCCAAACCCAGTAGGCGGCCAAGAAGCCCATGTAGGCGAGGGCCGCCTGGCTGTAGGCGAGGTAGGCTTCGCCCGACCAGACAAAAAGGCCCTTGACCCAAGGTTGCGGTGCGGTGTTGATGTGCCAGATCCCGCCAAGGATGCAGAGTGCGCCAATCCAGATGTGACCGCCGACGACATCTTCAAGGTTATCCACCGCAGCCAGTCCTTGGAGCGACCAACCCTCGGGCGTGAAGCCGAAGAGGTAGCCAAAGATGGTCAAGGGATTCAGGGTAGGCTGCGGGATCAAGTGGACAGCGGCTACGGCGGGATCGTACAGGCCGCCGACGAACATCGCTTTGATGACCAAAAGCAGAGCCCCCACCCCTAGGAGAACCAGATGGATGCCGAGAATGGTGGTCATTTTGTGGTCGTCGGCCCAGTCGTAGCCAAAGCCGTTGCGATCAAGCTGGTCCGGCCCGAGGACGGCATGGTAGAGGCCGCCAGCACCCAGGATTGCAGCACTGACGAGGTGAGCGATCCCGATCGCCAAGTACGGATAGGTATCGGCGATCGCGCCCTCGGGGCCGACCCCAAGACCCAAGCTAGCTAGGTGCGGCAAGAGGATCAAGCCCTGCTCGTACATTGGCAAGCTAGGATCGAAGCGAGACAGCTCAAACAGCGTCATCGCCCCGGCCCAGAGCACAATCAGCCCGGCGTGGGCCACATGGGCCCCCAGCAGTTTGCCGGAGAGATTGACGAAGCGGAAGTTACCCGCCCACCAGGAATAGGGATCGAGGGAATCCGCCACATAGGCATAGGGCGAGGCCGTGTCGCTCGAAAAGCCCAAAGTCTTAAGGGGGTTTGGTTGGGTAACGGTCATGACTCGCCGATCTCCCCGCGCGTGGACTGGAGGACACGGCCTTCCACAAAGCTATAGCCCGCAGCCCGCAAGGCGTGGAAGAGATGTCCCTGGAGGAAGAAGAATCCCAGCCAGAAGTGGGCATTGGCGAGCCAAACCCGGCTGGTGGCAGCGCGATCGGGGCTGACAAAGACCGGGAAGCGGTCAAACTCCAAGCTGAGGGTCGGGCCGAAAAACTCGGTCGGGAACACCAGGGAGTTGACGGAGACAAATAAGGTGGCGACAAAGGCCATCAAGCTGACCGCCCCGATGCTATAGGACAGGTAGGCTTCGCCCGACCAGACAAACAGCGGTTTTGCCCAAGGCAGCGGCTTGGTCGCTAGGTGCCAAAACCCGCCCAGAATCAGGATGACCCCAATCCAGAGATGACCGCCGACGACATCTTCTAGGTTGTCAACGCTCGCCAGCCAGAAGCGACCTTCACGGCCGAACAGGTAGCCAAAAATCTTGGCTGGATTCAAGGTCGGCGCTTCAATGACCCGAAGCGCGTGAAGTGCCGGATCGTACAAGCCGCCGAAGAACATCGCCTTGGCGACCAAGAGGAACGCCCCGACGCCGAGGAGGGTGAGGTGAATCCCCAGGATCGTCGTCATTTTGCCGGTATCGCTCCAGCGGTAGCCAAAGAAGGCGAACTTGCCCTCGAGTTTAGCCGGCCCTTGCAGGGCGTGGAACAGGCCACCCGCGCCGAGAAAGGCGGAGCTGATCAGGTGTAGCACGCCGATGACGAAGTAGGGATAGGTATCGGTGATCGCCCCCTCAGCACCCACACCGATGCCCAAGCGAGCCAGATTCGGCAGCAAGATGAGCCCCTGCTCGTACATGGGCTGCGCGGGGTCAAAATGATTGAGTTCAAACAGGGTCATGGCCCCAGCCCAGAGCACAATCAGGCCAGCGTGGGCGACGTGCGCTCCGAGCAGCCGACCCGAGAGGTCTGTGAGGCGGGCATTCCCAGCACGCCAAGGGATGCGGGTATCGATCCTATCAGTGGCCACTGCCATACAAAAATTCTCCTTAATGAATGAAGGCCGTCAACTGGGTGTCGTAACGCGAATCGTGGGGAGTTGCCGGGAAGGACTTACACCGAACTCTGAACCGGCAATGGCGATCGCTGGGTGACAACATCAAAGAAGGTGCCACGGCGATTGCCCAGGGAGACACTGCGGGCGCGGTAAGCGTGCCAAAGGTGGCCTAAAAGGGCTAAAAACCCAAAGGTGGCGTGGACGCTGGCGAGGGCAGCGCGCAGGGATTCCCCCGAGCCGCTGACTGGGCCGTAAAAGAGGCTAGGATAAGCCACCTCATTGACCGAGACGAAGACAGCAGCACTGAAACCGGCGATCGCCAAGGCCCCCAAGCTGTAGGACAAATAAGCCTCGCCGGACCAAACCAGCCGCTCTTTCGCCCAGTCAAAGGGTTGGGTGACAATATGGAAGATTCCACCACTAATGCAGAGGGCCGCAACCCAAATGTGACCGCCCACAATATCTTCCAAGTTATCGACGCTGGCCATGCCGAAGAGCGTCAAACCGTGCGGACTGAGACCGAACAGGTAGCCAAAAATGCGTCCAGCGTCGAGATTAGGTTGCACCAAGCGCACCTGCTCTAGCACCGGGTCATACAGGCCGCCGAAGCGGGTCGCTTTCAGCACGAGCAGCAGTGCCCCCAGGCCCAGCACCACCAAGTGGAGGCCGAGAATGGTGGTCATTTTGTTGCCATCGCGCCAGTCGTAGCCAAAGCCCCGCTCGTTCAACCGTTCTGGCCCTAGCACGGCGTGGTAAAGGCCGCCCGCACCGAGCACGGCCGAGGCGATCAGATGCACCATGCCGATGGCGAAGTACGGGTAGGTGTCCGCGATTTGTCCCCTGGCTCCCAGGCCAATTCCCAGGGTTGCCAGGTGCGGCAGCAAAATCAAATTCTGCTCGTACAGCGGGCGGCTGGAGTCAAACTGCGACAGCTCAAAGAGGGTCATCGCGCCAGCCCAGAAGGTGATCAGCCCAGCGTGAGCGACGTGAGCCCCGAGCAGTCGTCCGGAAAGATCCTTGAAGCGAATATTCCCGGCCAGTAAGGGAGCGCCGGTTTCGGGCGTCGCTGCAAACGACCACCCCAACGCTCGCAGTAGCGGCGTCCAAAAAATTCCCTGCGTCATACCATCTCCTGGTAGTCAAGCTGTGAACATCAGGAACACTGCGCCAAGCGCGCAGGAAGAGCTAGAGGCTGTAGCCACCAATTGGTGACTTACTGAATCTAGTTCTCAATTAGTCCGTGAAAAAAATTTCAACACAATCTAGATTTATTCTCAATAGTGAATGTGTTAAATTATGTGAAGAGAACTGGCTCAGCCTGAGGAGCTAGAGACTGACTTGGGTGGGCGAGCACCGGACCAGGGTCTAAAGCAGAAGCAGTCTGAGGGTTTGGCGAGAGGGGGACCCTGTGCCGCCACAGCCGACTCGCTCAGCGCCGGTCCTCACTGTTGCCGGGCGCCTGGGTTGGGGTTGCGCGTCGTTGTGATCGTGATTAGTGCAAGTTATTTGCAGTAAAATAATTTCGGAGCGATCAGATAGTTCTCAACAAAGGAGCAATACTCTCAGGTGGAGCCGGGAGCAGGCCGTGTTACTCCTGGCTCACTTTCGTCTTGCGGGCAGGGGCGACCCATAGACACCGAAACCCCTGTGGTTCAGGCTTTCCCCGCGCCCATTTTTGAGAGCGGGGGCCTGAGGGGATGAGGGCCGAGCTGGGGGGACTGAGCAGCCTAGAGAGGGAGAGGGACTTGAGAGTATGTTTGAAAAGTCGGCTGAAGCCCTTGTGAGGGTTGGCTTTCAGAGAATTGTGAGCAGAGGGCTGAAACTCTAATCAGCTCTCGATTCTGGGAAACTGCTCAAAGTGTAGGATGGGTGCAAGGGCTGTATTGCCAGTTGCAATGATGCCAACCTGGACTCGAAACAGACAGTACAGGGTTGATTTGCGGTGTTGGCCTCACGGGTTGGCCCAGGATTGCGACCCCGCTGAGTCCTTGAGACGAGAGCTGTAGGTCTCGGGGAGCTGGAATTCACCACGTCTCTTTATTCGAGAAATTCAAGGGTGAGGCGATCGCCCACCTGGAGGCCTAACTCGGCTGCCCGGCCGCCCCGCAGTTCGATCACCTGATCGACCCGCTCCCCGGGCCCGTACAGGGGACAGGGCTCACGCCGACAGGGCGGGACGGCGGCTTCGATCGCCACGACGGTGCCGTTCTGAAGAAAGATCATGTCCAGGTCGAGTTCAACATTCTTCATCCAGAAGCTGACCTGCTGCGCGGGCTCAAAGAGAAAGAGCATCCCGCGATCCTCGGGCAAGTCTAAACGGTACATCAGCCCCAGCGCTTGTTCTTGGGGCGATCGCGCCACCTCCAGCCCAATGGTCTCGCGGCCAATGACCACTTGGGCTGTGATCGGCAAAACTTGGGCTTGGGGAACTGGTTGACTGGTCCGGGTCGGGTCCTGGGTTCCCTGGGCAACGGGCGGGGGAGCCGAGCAGGCGAGGAGTACGAGGCTGGCAAGGCAGAGGTATCGGCTGGCGATCATGGTAAGGGGGAGAATGAGACGGAGTAACCCCCAGGTTACTCCCTGGCTACCGGACGACTCTCAAGCGTTGGTTGGGTTGATCTCGGCAAACCCCAGCCGCTACAAGGAGCGTGTTGGGTTTTCTGTGGCCAACTCAACCCAAGCGTTTGTAATGGTTTTGAGCACGGTTTTGAGCGTTGTATCGCGGTTTTTAGCCTAGTGCAATACAGCTAAAGCCCCTCGTCCTCTGGGAGAGCGGTGGGGGTGAGGGCTGAGTGAAGGAGTACTAACATCCCGCGCAAAATTTTGTTCCCCCCCAGCCCTCACTCTAAACCCCTTGAGGGCGGGTAGCACGGTAGACTGAAAAGATTGCCATCTTGCATTCTGTTGCGGAATCGCTGCCGGTTATGATTTTTCCGAACTTCGAGCAATTCACTCAGTTAGCCCAGCGCGGGAACCTGGTCCCGGTGTATCAGGAGTGGGCGGCTGACCTCGAAACCCCGGTCTCAGCTTGGTATAAGGTTTGTGCGGGTCAGCCCTACAGTTTCTTGTTGGAGTCGGTGGAAGGCGGCGAGACGCTGGGCCGCTACAGTTTTCTGGGTTGCGATCCGGTCTGGGTGCTGGAGGCTCGGGGCGATCGCGCCACCCAGACAGGCCGCGATGGCTGCCAGCAGTGCTTTGACGGCAATCCTTTTGAGGCCCTCGCTGCCTGCCTCGCGCCCTACCAGCCGGTTCACCTGCCGGAACTCCCCAGCGGGATTGGCGGCCTGTTTGGGATCTGGGGCTATGAGCTGATCCGCTGGATTGAACCACGTGTGCCGGTGCATCCGGCGGGGCCGGAGGATCTGCCCGATGGGGTTTGGATGCAGGTGGATAACTTGCTGGTCTTCGATCAAGTGAAGCGGAAAATCTGGGCGATCGCCTACGCGGACCTGCGGGATCTGGCGGGCAATCTAGAGCAGGCCTACCAGGCGGCTTGCGATCGCGTCACGGCTCTGGTGCTGAAGCTGCAACTCCCCCTGCCCGTGGAAGCGCGCCCCCTGGAGTGGCAATCCCCCGACGCCATTTCTCCCCATGCCGAGCGCACCCCCTACACCAGCAGCAGCGGCAAAGATGATTACTGTACTCGTGTGCGTCGGGCTCAGGAGCACATCCGTGCTGGGGACATCTTCCAGGTCGTCATCTCGCAGCGGCTCAGTACCCCCTTCTACGGTCAGCCCTTCGATCTTTACCGCTCCCTGCGGTTGATTAACCCCTCCCCCTACATGGCCTTCTTCAACTTCGCGACCTGGCAGGTCATCGGCTCTAGCCCCGAGGTGATGGTGAAGGCGGAAAAACTCGCGGACGGTACAACCCGCGCGACCTTACGCCCGATCGCGGGTACGCGGCGGCGCGGCAAAACGGCGGCCGAAGATGAGGCCCTCGCCCAAGATCTCCTCGCGGACCCCAAGGAGCGGGCTGAGCACGTCATGCTGGTGGATCTCGGCCGCAATGACCTGGGCCGAGTCTGCATCAGCGGCAGTATACGGGTGGACGAGCTGATGGTGATCGAGCGCTACTCCCACGTGATGCACATTGTCAGTAACGTGGTGGGAACCCTTGATGCTGAGCAGACGGCTTGGGATTTGCTCAAGGCCACCTTTCCCGCCGGTACGGTCAGCGGCGCTCCCAAAATCCGCGCGATGGAGATCATCCATGCGCTAGAACCGGAGCGGCGCGGTCCTTACTCCGGTGTCTATGGGTACTACGACTTTGAGGGGCAGTTGAACACGGCGATCGCCATCCGCACGGCGATCGTCCGTCCCCAGAACCAGCACCATCTCGTTTCCGTACAAGCGGGAGCCGGCCTGGTGGCCGACTCCGTGCCCGAGACCGAGTACGAAGAAACGCTCAGTAAGGCTCGGGGCCTGCTCGAGGCCATCCGGTGCCTGCAATAGCGACCAGTCGGAGGGGGCTGGCTCCAATCCAGGGGCAACCGGGGCGAAGAATCCTGCGCTCCCAGGGCTAGGGCCGGTGGGGGGAGCGGTAGAAGGGCTTCTTGACCACCCGGGCGGTATGGGGGCGATCGCGAATCAGCACCTCCAACTCCGTGCCGACCTTGGCCAAGCTGGTGGGGACGTAGGCTAGGGCGATCGCCTGGTTGAGGGTTGGTGACAGCGTGCCGCTGGTCACTTGGCCCACCGGTTCATCGTCCAGCAACACCGGATACCCCGAACGCGCAATATGGCGCCCCGCCATGACGAGGCCGACCAAGCGGCGCTCCACCCCTTGCTGCTTTTGGCGCTCCAGGGCCGGCCGGCCGAGAAACTCCCCCTTGGTGTCTAGGTGGACCAGCCAGCCGAGGCCCGCTTCTAGGGGAGTCGTTGTATCGTCCAGATCCTGGCCGTAGAGAGCCAAGGCCGCTTCCAAACGCAGGGTGTCCCGAGCCCCCAGGCCGCAGGGAGCGACTCCCGCCGCCATGAGGGTTGACCACAGCTCTCGACCCACGGCCGGAGCGACCATGACCTCGAAGCCGTCTTCACCGGTATAGCCCGTGCGGGCGACCAAGGCCGGTTGCCCGAGGAGGTCCGTTTGTCTATGGCCGAATAGGGGCACGGCCTGTAAATCCGCCTTGACTAAGGGTTGCAAGGCGGCGAGGGCCTGGGGACCCTGCACGGCCAGCAGCACCTGGTCCTTGGAGAGGTCCGTCAGGGTGACTGGCTCTGACTCCAGATAGGCCAGCAGCCAGGCCTTATCGCGGGCACGGGTGGCAGCATTGACGATCGTGATCGCCGTTTGCGCCCCCTGCTCATCGCTCCCCAGATAGTAGATGATCAGGTCGTCGATGATGCCGCCCCGCGAATTGAGCAACACGGTGTACTGCGCTTGGCCGGCTTGGAGGCGAGAGAGGTCGGAGGGCACGAGCAATTGCAGGTGGGATAGCAACTCTGGGCCGTGCAGGCTGAATTTTCCCATGTGGGAGATGTCGAAGACCCCTGCCCGCTGGCGCACTTGGGCGTGCTCCTGCTTGAGGCCGGTGAATTGGACTGGCATTTCCCAGCCGGCGAAGGCCGTCATGCGGGCCTGCTGGGTCTGCATAAGGTCGTAAAGAGGAGTTCTGGCAAGTGAAGCTTGCAATTCCGACTTAGCCACAGCGAGCCCCCTGAAGGTGCAGTGTAAGGTGCTGTCTAACATCCTAGAGCAAGGCCCTGATCCTGCCCTAGCAACTTTCTCGGGATGGGCCTTGAGCGCTAGGATTTGGGGGGGGAGTCCTGATGGGCGATCGCCCTGCTCCGAAGCATCCGCTGGACAGTTTCCCTGCCGTAAGCGGACGGTGATTCTAAACCTCATGATGGGCGTTGCTGCGGCGTCTCCAGCGGCGTACATCCCCTACAAGAGTGGGTTAGGTCCCCGTCTTACCTCGTGTCCCCAGACTTTCGACCCAGGGCAGAGTCCTGGTTCCGCCAGCTCTGCGGGATAGAGCCTTGTCAGACGGGGTTCTCGGTGCTGAGAGTTTTTTCCCGCACCAGCCTGGCTGTATCGAGCCCTTGGTTGTCGCGCACCGACCAGCCTCATTCTGCTGTAGATTACCAAAGAGTGTAAAGCCGTCCTCTAAGGACGGGGTTTCAGACCCAAGGAGATACGATGACCTTGGTTTGGCTGGCGATCGCCAGTAGCTTGGCCTGGTTTCTCAGCAGCCTTGCCGGGGGGGGGAGTCCCCTAGTTCTGATCCCCACGCTGAGCCTGCTGCTGGGCCCCGCCACCATCCCGCCCATCCTGACCACGGGCATGATCTTTGGCAATGCCCAGCGCGTCGGGATCTACTGGCGTCAGGTGAACTGGCCCGTCACCGCCTGGTACGTACCCGGGGCAACCTTGGGAGCCATCCTAGGAGCCTTGGTCTTCAGCCGCACCCGGATTGAATGGCTGAGCTTGCTGCTCGCCCTATTCCTCTTGGTGTCGGCCCTCGGTTTTGCCCTCGGCAAGCGCGCCCAACTCTTTCCCATGCCCGCCTGGGGCTTTCTCCCCTTGGCCTTCTTCTACGCCGGCTTCTCTGGGCTCATCGGCAGTACCGGGCCGATTTTGCACCCCTTCTATCTCAGCCACGGCCTCGTCAAGGAGGAGATGCTGGCGACGAAATCTCTAAATGTCTTGGTTGTTCACTTGGTCAAACTAGCAGCCTACGCTGCCTTTGGGGTCCTGACCCTACCGCAGTTGGGCTATGGGCTCCTGATCGGCCTCGCCGCGCTCCCCGGCAACTGGCTGGGCCAAAGGGCGCTGCGCTTCATCAGTGAGCAGCGCTTCCGGCAGATTGTGATTACCTTTGTTGGCCTCAGCGGCGGCCTAATGCTCTGGCAGCAGCGACAATTTTTTCACGTCTGGTAGCCGAGTCAGGCCCTGGCAACCCTAGTTTCTGGCGGCTCCCAGAACCCCTGGGCCGAGTTCTGAGCCCAGGGCGCAAACCGCAACGGGTCCACCGCCCGGTCATCCAGATAGAGTTCAAA
>CAYNIP010000048.1:115-38041 GCA_964397305.1 uncultured bacterium | reverse complement strand
ATCGCCGTGATTCGCTTCGCTTCACCGAGTCCCTCAAGGAAGACAACAAGGACTATTTCGGCCACCGCCGCGACTCGCTTCGCTTCACCGAGCCCCTAGAAGCCGACAATAACGACTACTTCGGCGATCGCCGTGATTCGCTTCGCTTCACCGAGTCCCTCAAGGAAGACAACAAGGACTACTTCGGCCACCGCCGTGATTCGCTTCGCTTCACCGAGTCCCTCAAGGAAGACAACAAGGACTACTTCGGCCACCGCCGTGATTCGATCCGCTTCGCGGAATAGCACGACGATTCGGCTTAGTTGCCAAGCCCACCCTAGCAACCATCCTCTCCAACCTCCTCAATCACCAAGAGCCACTGTCAATAGTGGCTCTTTTTCCCATGATTGCCTAATACAGAGCCTAGGTGCGAGGGATTGTCAGCATTTAATGAGTTAAAAGGCGAGGGATATTCCAAGATCTCAACAAGTGCTGACTTTTCGACCAGGATCGCTAGGAGTGCTGGCACAAGCAAGACCGAGGCGATCGCCCAGCTTATGCTTTTATAGCATCAAATCTATGTAATTTAGTAACAATTAAGCACGGCACGGCCATTGCACCAAGGGAATTTGTCAACTAATTGCTCCCCATGAACAATCCTAATTTTAGCGAAATCTACTCATAATCTTGCCATGACTTATCAAAGTATGAAAAAATCATTAAAACACATAAAAAGCCTAATTTGAGCCAAAAATTGCTTTAACCTTCACATAAAGTAAGCAAAACAACGGCTGGTTTTTTCGGAGGGGTAAATCGCGATCTTGGCATCGCACAAACCAGCCCAAGGCCCGAACTGACGACGGGCGACTGATCACGATTGCCGCCAGCGTGGCCCGACCAACCGGATTACCGGGCTAGGAAGCCACCCCGGGAATACGTTACAGGCGTAAGACGGCCGGTTCTTAGTGCGCTACCCGCGCCCATACATCATGCCCCACAGCATTACCGGACAATGCATCCAATGCAGTGACTGTTTACCCCACTGCCCCCAGAATGCGATTCAGCCAGTCGAGGACGGTTACTGGATTGACCCCCATCGCTGCAATGACTGCGTAGATCAGCCTAATGGGCCCCTTTGTGTCAGCATTTGCCCGGTCGATGGCCCCCCCGTGCCCTTGCAGGCCAAGAAAGGACGCTGCAAGACTCCCGTGCGATCGCCCGCCAGCCCAGCCCTCTTCACCAACGGCCAGAGCCACCCCTTTGCCTCCGCGATCCCGATCTGGGAACTCAGCAACCTCCTCAGCCAGCGCGCGGATCTCCCTTGGACAGTGGATGCCTTGGGGCGACTGACCTATCAGCGAAACCTGAACCAGAGCCAAGGCCAGCTCACCTTTTGGGTCGCGGAGGACAGCACCACCCACACCCCAAAGCTCCTGAATGAGCAGGCAGGGCGGGCCGTGCTCGAAGGATTTGACCTCCGGGCGACCTGTCTGAACCTGATCTTTGCCGCCCAGGCCTTCACCCTCGAGGAGCCCTGGCAGCAGGAATTCACGATCAATGACCAGCAGATCGCCGATTACCTCGACCTAGGCAAGCGCAAGGATCTTAATAAGCTCACCAAGTTACTACTGATTGAGGACTTGGTGAAACAACCCTGTCAGCTCGTCGCGGCGATCCACTGGCCTGCCCAAGGCAAGATCCCGGCCTTTGACAGCGAGGGCGATCGCCTCTGGCATTTAGTCGAGATGAAGCGCCACTTCGAGACCGATGACCTCGGCTGCAAGCACCTGATCGGCCTCAGTTTCCGGGTCCGGGCCGGGGCCTGGGCCCAGCATTTCCTCAATCGGCAGGCCTGCCAAGCGCGCACCGCCTTCTATCAATACGGCAGTCTACCGCTGTCGCTCCTACGGACGGTGATGAGCATTTGGCAGCAGCACGAGGGGGCGACGCGACTCCTGCTCTGGCTGTTGTTCAAAGCCAAGATGCGGGGCCAGCAGCGGCTCACAGCTCCCACGCTCATGCGCCTTGCCTATGGTGAGCAGCGGTTGCACCAGGCCTCGGCTGACCGCCCGACCCGAAAGCGGCTCGTGCGGGCTTTTGAGAGTGATCTTGAGGTACTCAGTCACTACGGGATTCGGCCCCGCTTTGATCCAGAGACGTACCCAGCCGAGATCCAGCCCCTCTGGGCGAAGCTCGCCGATGTCCCTGAAGATGCAGAAGAGGCGGCGGCCTTTTGGCTGGAGGATGGTCGGGGCGATCGCCAGCTCACGGCCCCTAGTCCGCGCGGCAAGTGGGAGCGGCTCCTAAATGCTCGACTGCTCGGCTTTGAGCTGCCCCCGGACTGGGGAGCCCCCCCACCGGCGGCGGCTCACCCCAGCAAGCGCCAGCGGCGATCGCGTCCCCATCCCCGCGCGCTGTCCAGTGAGCAGATCGTTGAAGCCCGCCGAGCCCTCAAAATCAGCCAACGCCAGCTCGCCCAAGTCCTAGGCAAAAGCCAAAGTTGGGTGCGCGACATCGAGAGCGGCCGCCTCCGGCTCAAGCACGCCGACCAAGCGCTGCTCTTCGACATCCTCCCCAGCCTCAAGGCTTGAGTCGGCAACCTCCTGGGGAAAGGGCTGTAGTTTTGATCGAGGTAACTCCGGACAAAAAAGCAGCTCTATGCTTTTCCAAAAAATCCAAACTAGAATCACAAAGCCCTAGGGTCAGCTCAACCCAAAACCAAGAACACCATAATCGCTAAAGGGTTATGGTGTTCTTAGCTAATGACACCATCAGCAAAAGTAACAATTAAAAACACACCAGCGCCCTAGCACTCCAAAGCCAGAATTCCGCCACATCTCCCCACCGATGAGATTACGCTATCGCCAAAAACCCAGTTATGGCAAGGATTACAGGCCTCAGACACCCTTCCCGATCATCCATGGACACGATTCAAGCAAACAGTAAAAAATCTTTAAATTACACAATTACACAAACTTTAATTGTATAATTTGCCTTTGCAACCTTGGCGGCGATGCGCGAGCCAGTGACATCTCTGCAATCCCCCAATAAGAACCATGCTCAACGGAAGTCAACTTAAAAGCAATTGATCATTCCAGATTATCACCAGCACAGCACTCCTCCATGCCGCCGTAAACGGACCGTGATTCCCCCACCTCGCGATCGCGAGGTGGGTTCCTGTCACAGCCAGGAGCAACCGCCGGTGAAGCGTCAACCCACGGCAAAGCGGGGCGCGCATCTCACTGGGGAGGCTCCCCCTCGCCCTACCCGCGAGACGGGGCCGGGGGATGAGGGCAAAGACCGGTCATGTCTTGATGTCAATACACAAGCGCCTAAAATGGCATCTATCCCCTTCATCCAAAGCCCATGCTCACCACTGCCTGCCTCAGCTTGAGTGGCGGCCAGGGCAAGACAACCACCACGATCCTGCTCAGCAAGCGGCTAGCGGCGGCGGGGCAAACTGTTCTCGTCATCGATGCTGACCCCCAGGGCAATTTGACGACCTTTCTCGGGCATGATGTCGCCCCGAAAGCTCCGACGCTGCTGGAGGTCTTGCGGGGTACTGTCACCCTGGAGGAGGCCATTTACCCAACGGCCCACGAGAATTTATTTCTGGTTCCAGCCGACGATGGACTGGAGGCGGCGCAGGTTTACCTGGCTAGCAGCGGGGTTGGGGCGATGCTGCTCCGCAAGCGACTCGAGCCGGCCCAGGGCAGTTGTGATCACTGCCTGCTAGATAGTCCACCTCAGAGATCACAGATATGTGTCTCTATTATAGGCGCGAGCGATCGCATCCTCATTCCCTGCGAAACGACCGCAAAAGGTTATGGTTCCTTGGTCCGTACCCTTGCCGCGATCGCAGAACTGCGGGAAATTGGGGCCAGTCAAGCCGAATTGTTAGCTGTGCTACCCTTTCGCGATCGCTGGGTAGGAGCCAACCAGTCGCAAGAGAGTCGCCAGTGCATTGAGGCCATGCGCCAAGAAGTCGGAGCCGAGTTTGTCCTGCCCTCCATCCGAGAAAGTGAGCGTTACAAGCAAGCCCTGAGCCAGGGCAAAACGCTGACGGAGATTGGCTTTCCTGACCTCGAATACCCCTTTGAGGTCTTGGAGCAGCGACTCACCGACAGCTCTGGGACTAGGGAATAGGATTTAGTTTTTCTGAACTCCCAACTCCCAACTCTCGACTCCCCAGCCAAGCAACACCAACACCTGAGAACCGATGACTGAAATGCTCGCCCGCATCCGCCAACGCAGCCAGCGCCCCAGCGTGGAGCGCGATCGCTCCCTCACCGGCCAAGACCTCGTTCAGGCCCCCACCCCCGAGAAAAGCACCACACCACCGGCCATCAACCCAATCCTGGCAGCCCTCAGCGAACAGATCGACGCCCTGCCCCAAGTCGCGGCCCGGCGCAACATTCGCCTCGAGGCAACCCTGGACAAGGCCCTGGATCGCTTCTGTGACAATGCTGGCATCACCATCGAAACCTTCCTAGAGGCGGCTTACTTAGTCTGTGAGCAAGACGCCGACTTGCGAAAGTCCCTGCTCGAGGTCGCGGGCGATCGCTTCCAGCAGCGCAAAGAAGCCGGCAAACTGCGACGACTTTACAGTCAGTTACAAAACACAGACGGCCTCACCCCCCCCAGCCCAGCCGCCCCCCAGTCCCAACCCGAAAACTCCGCCCCGCCCACAACCAGCTCCAAAACCAGCCCCAAGGTTGCCCCGACAAAGGAGGCCCCCAACCCCGAGACCGACAAAAAATCCCGCGTCCGCCGCCAGCCGTCCGGTTAATATCCCTTTACAAAACGCAACACTTTCGTTAAGATTAGGCTCAAGGCGGGCGACCGCCTCATTTATCACAACCTGCAATCATAAAATCCCCATGACTACAACCATCCAAGCGCGCAATACCAGCGCCTGGGAGCAGTTCTGTCAGTGGATCACCAGCATCAACAACCGCCTCTACATCGGCTGGTTCGGCGTGCTCATGATCCCCACCCTGCTAACTGCCACCACCTGCTACATCATCGCCTTCATCGCTGCTCCCCCCGTGGACATCGACGGCATCCGTGAGCCCGTCGCTGGCTCCCTTCTCTATGGCAACAACATCATCTCTGGTGCTGTTGTTCCCTCCAGCAACGCCATTGGTCTTCACTTCTACCCCATCTGGGAAGCGGCTAGCCTCGACGAGTGGCTCTACAACGGCGGCCCCTACCAGCTCATCATCTTCCACTTCCTGATCGGCGTCTTCTGCTACCTCGGTCGTCAGTGGGAACTGAGCTACCGCCTCGGGATGCGTCCCTGGATCTGCGTGGCTTACAGCGCTCCCGTTTCCGCCGCCACCGCTGTCTTCTTGATCTACCCCATGGGTCAAGGCAGCTTCAGCGACGGGATGCCCCTGGGCATCAGCGGCACCTTCAACTTCATGTTGGTGTTCCAAGCTGAGCACAACATCCTCATGCACCCCTTCCACATGCTCGGGGTTGCTGGGGTCTTCGGCGGCGCTCTCTTCAGCGCCATGCACGGCTCTCTGGTGACTTCCAGCCTCGTGCGTGAGACCACCGAGAACGAAAGCCAAAACTACGGCTACAAGTTCGGTCAAGAAGAAGAAACCTACAACATCGTGGCGGCTCACGGCTACTTCGGTCGCCTGATCTTCCAATACGCCAGCTTCAACAACAGCCGCGCTCTGCACTTCTTCCTGGGTGCTTGGCCGGTGATCGGCATCTGGTTCACCGCCCTGGGCGTCAGCACCATGGCGTTCAACCTGAACGGCTTCAACTTCAACCAGTCGGTTCTCGACAGCCAAGGTCGCGTCATCAACACTTGGGCTGACATCCTGAACCGCGCCAACCTCGGTTTTGAAGTCATGCACGAGCGCAATGCTCACAACTTCCCCTTGGATCTGGCGAGCGGTGAAGCAGCTCCGGTTGCTCTCCAGGCTCCCGCCATCCACGGCTAGGAATTTCTTTCCCCTCGCTAGTTGCCAGCCGGTAGGCTGACCTAGCTTAAGCCTCTGCGCCTCCCTTCGGGGGGGCGCTTTTTGGTGGGGGGGTGGGCGGGTCTACGGTCCTGGCTGCGCCGGGCGGACTCAGTCCGTTGATGGCGGCTGTTGCTGGTGCAAAAGTAGGGCTCTGTTGATCGATCAGCCCTGGTAGGGCCAGCAAGGGGGTCAGGACGGCCTCCCAGAGGTGGCCTGGGAGCTGCTCCCAGAGGGCCTGCCAATGGCAGGGCTCGGTTAAGTAGGACAAAAACAGCTCCAGGACCTCCTCCGTGAGCTCTTCGGGCGTGTGATACACGGCGAGCAGTTCAAAAAATTCAACTGCACCGGCGGCGATCACCGCCGCCTCCTCCGCTGCTGGATCGGGCGGGTCGGGTGGATCGGGCGGATCGGGTGGATCAGGCGGATCGGGCGGGGGTGAGGGGTCTGGGGGGGGTGCACCTTTTGTTACTAAGGACTCTAGTAACGTTTGTTGCACCCAGGTCCAGAGCCGGGAAACGTACTGGCGGCTGTACTTTGAGACTCGTGCCACAGCCGCCTGGGTGATTTCTTTTCCTTGGGCCGTGAGCCATTGAATTGCCGTCGCGATCGCCGCTTGGGTTTTCTCCAGTTTGCTCCTGGCCTCGGGGCTAATCTCCCCGGCGCTAATCTGCTCTGTCACCGGGAACGGGAGCGGGTAATCCGTGAGCAGGTAGACCGTGAGGGTCTCCCCTGGCCGCCGGTTCGCGCGCAGGCGGCCGAGGCCCTGCTGGAGTTCGGTTGCGATCGCCCGCTCCACGTAGGCCCTAAAGGCCGGATCGTCGAGGTGGGGGACGTAGCCGTAGGTGATCGCGAAATCGGCCGCCAGGGCGTGCAGGTTGCGGATCGGTGTCCCAATGAGGGCGATCGCGCTCGCTTGGGCGGCATCATTCGCCCCCCGACTGGTAGACATCCAGATGAGATCTCCCGGTTCGGCGTACCGCTTCAAGTCGATCGTCACTAGGTCAGGGTGACGTTGCTGCAATTCCGCCCGCACGGCCTTGACCCGGTTCTGCAAGCTCTCTCGCCGCTGGACCCCCAGCTTCCCGAGGCCCGTCACCTGCACCACTCGCACTTGGGCGGTCTCGCCGGTGGCGGCCGCTATGTAGGTGAGCGCCTCGGGCTCAAGGCCCAGCAGCGCGGCGAACTCCTCCGGGTCGCCGGTGGCATCGAGAAAGATATTCTGTTTCGCCGCCTGGGCGATGGCGGCTAGTCGCGGGTCTGGACGGGTAATGATCAAGCGGTGATCGCGGAGTTGGAGATGTCCCCCTTGCCCCGCCAGCACGGCCAGCAGCTCCGGGAGCCATTGGTTCAGTACGGTCGCGTTCACCTGCTCAGTCAGGTCGTCGTCGCGGAGGGACTTCAGCAGCCCCTGAGCCGACCGCCGTACCGAGGCGTCCCCGTCGTGCCGGAGTGCCGCCATGTCCCTCAGGTCGATCCCGTCGTGGTAGGGGTTCATGGCTGCCTCCAGGTCGGGGGTGATCGCCGGCTGGACGGCCTCGGGACCGAGCCCCTCCGGTAGAGAGGGGAGCCGCTCTAAAAGATCGTGGTGGCTGAACCCGTAGTATGGGCTATCCCCCGTTAGCAGATCCTTCAGAGCCCCTAGGAAGGGCTGTAGGGCCGCCATGACCTCGGGGGCTTTCAGGGCCAGGGCGGTGATTGTGGCCTGGAAGTCGCTCAGTCCGGCCGTGATCTCCCGCTTGCCCTTCAGCAGCGACTCGGCCTCATCCCAGAGGAAGATGTAATTGCTGTAGTCAAACTTGGACGGGTCCGGTAGGGCGGCCGGGTGCGCGATGAACTTATCTTGCGCCAGCACCCTGGTGCGTTCGCCCAGGTAGCCAAAGGCCGTACCGGCGTGGCAGCTCCCCAGGTAGGGACAGGATTTACAAATCAGGTCGGCGTGATCAGCCTGCTGGACTCCCTTGGCTCGCAGGGCCCCGATCACCCCGGTTCGCGCGCAATTGGGGCCGCGCTCCCACTCCCCGGTTGCCTCGGTTCGCCGCCAGCGGCCGGTGTCGTCCTGCTCCAAGCCGTTATGGCGACCCTCCAGCACGTCCCAGTCTTGCAACGTGGGCACGGTGACATTGCGAGGATCGTTGGTCATGTAGATGACCTTGCCGGTCACGGCCCCGGCACTATGGCTCTTCCCGCTGCCCGTCTCGCTGACATCGAGGACAAACGGGCCGCCCTCCTCCCAGATCGCCAACCGCTCGGCCGGCTCGTAGACCCTAGGGGAGGGGGGAACTTTCTCGGAGTCACGGAGGGGGGAGGAGGCCGGCTTGGGGGCCTGGGGGGCGAACCCTTTTGCCTTGGGCCGCCGGGTTTTCAGCTTTTCTGACAGTTCTCGGAGTTCGCTGGCGGCCCCCGGTTCGGGGAGATAGTCCCCCGCCGGCCGCCAGGCGATCGCGGTGTCAGGGTCGATCTCGTCAAAGTCCCCGGCCGCCTTATCCTCCCACTGGCCCCAATCCCCCACCAAAACCCGGTATCCCCAGCGCTCCAGTTGGCGAATCGTTTCGCCGTCGCGGCGATAAACGTGAGGATTGGAGCGGGCCCCGGCATCAACCGGGAAATAGATTGTAGTGCCTAATGTTTGGCTAGTCTCCAGGGTCGCCGCTAGCTGCTCAGGGCTCCCCAGGCAGTTCCCCCCGGCCGCGCCGATGACGATAAACCCGTGGCGCTGGGCGGCGACGTAGGGCTTCAAGATACCCTCAACGATCGCGAGGCCCTTCGGCTCGCCCTCAGGCCTCGCGACCGCTAGGGGGAGTTCTCCATTCTGCAAGTGCGAACTGCGATCGCCCTTCAGCCACCGATACCGGCCGCCCTTCCCGTTATCCAGCCGAACCTGGGCCCCGACGATCCGGCCTCGCCGATCGAAAGCAGGACAGAGGATGCCCCGATCGCTGAACCTGAACCGCCCCCGCCGGGCCCCGGGCAGCTTTGGATTAACCTCGATTGCCTGGCCCGGCTCAACAGTGCGGAACATCCCGGCGGCGATCGCCTCATCGCTGAGGCCCCGAGCTCGCAGATTGTCGCGGTGGTCAGAGGCTAACTCCAATTGGGTCAGCAGGGCCCGGAACTCACGATCACGGTCGGCCAAGGTTAGCCCCCCCTCGTGGGTCCGTTCCCGCCGCTTCTGCTCCCGTTCCCGCTCCCTGTATCTCCGGTCCCACTCCCAGGAACGCTGGCGACCGTCCTCGGGGGCATAAATCCCCCACATCCCATCTTGGGTGTCCTTCACATACCGGTAGCCCGGGGGATCGCCGATCATTCCCCCCGTGCCGTCCATACACAGAACGAGATCGCCGGTGCTTCGGCACTTGCCGCTCGTTGACTCGCAGATGGGGCAAGGGTTGTGGCGGGTGTGGTAGATGAACCGTGCCATTAGTTTGCCCCCCCGGTCAGAGCGCTGACCACAGCTAGGGCGTCATCGGGGGTCAGGCCCTTAATCCCTAGGGAGGTTAGGGCCCCGGTCAGCTTGCGCTCCGTAATGAGTCGCCGGAGGGCCAGGGTGGGGATCTGTGTATACGGGTGTGGCATAATAATGAGGTATGTCATGAACGTGATGAACGTGATGAACGTTATGAACGTGAGTAACGTGAGTAACGTGAGTAACGTGATGAACGTGATGAACGTGATGAACCGCACCCTTACGGGGCGGGATAATGAGACACCAGAAAGTCTTTGAATTGCTTAGCCGTTAGGGTTTGGGTCCCTGGCGGCTATCTCATTATTGGGGATTGCTGTGGAGATACGTATCCACAGCGGCCCAGAACGGCCCCAATTGCCGCTCGTCGATTGGCAGATGGGGCAGGTTGGGGTGGGTGTGGTAGGTCCAGCGGTTGATGCTGTACACTTTAGGAGCAACGACGTGCATTCTGTACCTCCGCGAGCGACTTGCAAAGAGTGGATGATAGCTAGCAAGCATCAGCTTGCCGGTTGTTGGATTGGATCTAGAAGCATGTCTAAGCATGTCTAAGTAGGTCTAAGTAGGTCTAAGCAGGTCTAAGTGGGTCTAAGTCGGTCTAAGCATGTCTAAGTAGGTCTAAGTAGGTCTAAGCAGGTCTAAGTTAGGTCTAAGCATGTCTAAGTAAGTCTAAGCAGGTCTAAGTCGGTCTAAGCAGGTCTAAGTCGGTCTAGTTCGGTCTAGCTGGTCTTGGTTTTTGTCTAGTGCTGGTCTTGGTCTTTGTCTTGGTCTTTGAAGAAAATGTGAATTATCAAAGACCGCCCGTTCCGTCGCCAAACTTCGCGGGCGGTTTTTCGCGTTCATTTAGGGTTATTCTAACCGAGTCGGCCCCAACGATCGCAGCGAGAGGATCATTGGGTGTTAGCATCATGCCAACCACAACGCCGCCTGCACCACAGGGGCGGGCGGCGGGCAAGGCTAGAGCAGGATTGGCCCTGGCAGAAGCTTGAATCGTTAGTACGGTGATCACACCTATGGTGATCGCGCGGGAAGTCTTTATCATTGTTCTGCCCCGGTGTAGGGTTGTACATCGCGGGAAGTCCAATCGAGCAGTTGCTGCTGCTCGGTTGGGCGCGCGCTTGGCGCGTCCCGTAGGAGAACTATACCACTCGCTCCACCAGTGGGATTGAATGTTTCACCAGTGGGATTGGGTGCTCTACCAGTGGAGCAGGGCGCGGCTTGGCTGAATCGCCAAAATCGCCCTATAGGTCCGTAATCGTAATTAAGCGTGAGGGCTGCTAACCTCTGAGATGCTCCCGGGGATACTCGGGAGCTGACACTCCCACGGCCGAGGCGGACGCTGACGCTGAACTTAATAGAATTTTGGTCTCCCTAACAGCAAATTTTGGCATGATGTAGTTCTTGGTAAGGATGTGACCAGCTCGTGAGGAAGCTTGAGGGTTACAGTGGTGAATTAGATGATTATAGATTGTGTAATAGTGTAATTTGAACTAGTGCAATGATGTGATTGTGTTTTTGCTTGCTTATGCTCATGACGAGTATGCAGGACCTGTAACCCTTACTGGGACTGACTTTGCTGTAAAAAACGCGATCTGGCTGACCGAGAAGCCTGACGGGATCTTGGCTGGGTGATGATGTATTTTGGTGTTTTGTCTTTGTGTGATTGTATAATTTTTATGTGATGCCAGGAATTTTTGCGCTAAGGACTCATGGCTCTTTCTCGGGGGTTTTATTAGAACTTTATAGCTCTATATTGGATTTTTTGACTCCCTTGATAAAAGTATCCAACTCTAGCTAGTTGGCCGGGTGTCGGGATGAAAGTGAGTTCGATAAGGGCAACGGCGGGAAGTGCCAACGTGCTTCCCGGTTTGGGCTAGTGTGCCAGAGACCTATATTTATAGTCCGCCTGCTGCTTTGCGATCTTCATCACAGCTAAAAACCGGCCCTTGTCACTTGACATATCGATGAAGATCCTATGAACCAACGCTTAGGATCGCTTCCTTGGGAATGATCTCGTTGCATAGTGGAGATATACCAAGAGCCGCGCACCGCTCAGAGATATTCGGGAAGCACAGGAGACCTTAAGCCATGCAGATTGACATTCGTGATTTAGCCGCCCAAGTTTTGACCTCTCGCACGATTTCTCGGCTGGAACACCAACTGGTGGCCGCTTTTGTCGGTCGGGATGACTTGGATGAGCAGGATCGTCTGCTGGTGGAACGGCTCTCCTATGGCGTTCGTCGCGGCTTGGTGCAGGTTGTTGACTAGAGATTACCGGATGCCTTGAGCAAGAACGGCACAATCTAGAGTTTTGGATTGCTTAGGAACACCACTGGCTGCGGCGGGTGGTGTTCCTTTTTGGTGGCTGGTCTCCGTGGTGACGCGGATCGCTGGGGGACCCGATCCTGGATCGCTCTGGGGGCGATCCAGGTTGGCGTTTCTCGCTCGAGTCGTCACGCGGAGAGGTGCGGAGCTTCACGCGGCGGCGGGGCGTGGATCGCAGAGGATTTTGGGTTATCCGGCGACGATAGAGATGTCGAGAGGGTAAGCCATTGAACGCCATGCTGAACAAGATTGAACTAATCCCCGGTGCTGTTTCCGCCATCCTGGCGGATACCGCTGAAACAGGTGTTTTGACCCAGGGCGATCGCTACGGTCTCTTGGCTGCCGTCCTTGATGAAGACTTGCCGGACGAAGAGCGCCGCGCCGTCAACCGGATTTTGCGGGCGGTGCATCGCGGTCGCGTGCAACTGGCGGCCTAAGGATTTCCCCCCAGACTTTTCGCGCTGCACTCTTTTCTCGCTGCATTTTTCCTGCCTTAAGAGCTTTCAGGTTTGCTCCTCAGAGACGACAACGACCGAGACCGGCCCGTGACTTGGGGGGCCGGTTTTTTTTTGCGGTCTCTCTCCCCAGCTCCCAGGGTGGGAGTCGGGGTTGGGAGATAACCAAAACTCATCAAACAACGCCAGCATCAGGCTTTTAGCCGCTGACCTTGATAAGCTGGGCCTAAGTGGGGGCGGGGGGCGGTGCGGGCGAACACCCTTGGGAGCCTCGGACCCTGATGCTGTCAGGCTTTGGGGGGGAGGGGTTTAGGTCAAATAATTGAAGTTATCGGTATTAGTCTCTCTCTGTGCGAGGATGGGGCGAGCATTCCCTGTTCATCGCCTCAGACTCATGGCCAAGGCTTCCCCCAAACCCCAGGCCCTCCACCTGCGGCCTCTCGCTCCCTATGAAGATCGCCTCCTGACGGCCCTGGCTTTTTTTCGCACGGGCCGCCAGCCCAGCCTTCAGGCCCATCACTGCTTGTCCATGTACCTGCGCCAGGCGGAGGGCCGGGTCTTGAGCGAGGTTGGGTTCTATGCCCAGCGCTGTGGCTATACGACGGATGAGTTTCTGGAGCTGATCTATACGGACCCGGAGGCTGCTTGGGCGGCGATCGCCCCTCTCGGCGACATCAGCCCCGTCGCTGCCGATGAACCCACCGCTCCCTGACGGCCCTGGGGCTCCCTACTCCAGATCTGGGTCAAGGCCCTGGGCCCGCAGCAATTCTGCTAAGCGCTCGGCTCGCTGGTGCTCTTGTTCAGCTCGCTGGTGCTCTTGTTCGGCGCGTTGATGTTCCTGTTCAGCCCGCTGGCGCTCTTGCTCGGCCTGTTCAGAACTCCAGAGCAGCAGATGGCCGTCAGCGTCCCACCAGCGCAGCCAGTCCAGCGTCTGGGCTAGGCGATCGCCGTGCCAAATCCCCAAAAACAGCTCCAGCTCCGGAATCCAGAAACGACCGGCGGCGTCGGGGGGCTGGAGGGCGTAGCGTTCCTCTGCCAAGCGCCGCACCTCTAGCGTCCCGGTCCTCGGGTCGTAGATGGCGTAGGTAGGGACTTGGAGGATTTGTTCATAAAAGAAGAGTTTGCCGTAGGGCGGTGTTGCTCGCAGGGAGAGTTCGCCGTTGTCTTCGCTGGAGAGAAATTCCATGACCACCGCGACGCGATCGCCCTGTAAGTGCGGCGTGTAGCTGCGGCGGAGGCCTTCGACCGGCTGGGCGCGCGGCACATAGAACCAGTCGGGCGCTTTCACCACCGTGCTCCCGGCCAGCGTCGCGACGAGCCCGAAGTTGGAGCCCACCAGCATTTCGGGGCGCAAGCGCTGGGCCGCCCCCAGAGCGTCTGTGAGCGCAGCGGCCAGGGGCGGTTGGTGCAGATTCTCCACGGGGTCGTCAGGTAGGACAAAGTCCTCGGGCAGCGGCTCCCAAGTGACGCGCAGCGTTGGGCGGGCGGGCGTTTGCAGGACAGGCATCGGGATAAGCCAGCGGCAGATTGTACCGCCATCCTAGCGCTCGCGATGGGCTGTGGGGGAGGGAGGCCGATGGACGCAGCCGGTCTCGCCTCGCTATGGTGGAGAGTGTGCAACCGGGTACTAGCGATGACACTGGCCTCTCTACGGTCGAACACGATCGTCGATCCCTTCTATCCTGACGCCGACGGCAAACCGATGACGGAAAGTGATCCGACCCGTGATGGTCTGGTGTATGCGGTTGAGGCTTTGAAACTCTATTTTCAAAATCGCCCCGAGGTCTATGTCTCTGGCAACTTGTTCATTTACTACGAACAGGGAGTGCGAGATGCGGTGGTGTCGCCGGATGTATTCGTCATCTTGGGGGCCGGGAACCAGCCGCGTCGGAGCTACAAAGTCTGGGAAGAAAAGGGCTTGACGCCCGATTTCGTGATCGAGATCACCTCAGAATCGACGCGCTACACCGACAGCATCGAGAAGGTGGCCCGGTATGCAATGTTAGGGGTGACAGAATACTTCCGGTACGATCCCACGGGGGACTACCTGGCGCCGGTGCTCCAGGGCTTGCGGTTGGTGGAGGGTCAGTATCAACCCATTGCTCCCCAAGAGTCGCCGGGCGATCATCCCTTCGGGACGCTCCGCGAAGGCCTCGCGCTACCTTCGGACGTGTTGGGCTTGGATCTCTGCATTGATGCCGGTGAACTGCGCTTCTATGACCCGAAAACTGGCGCAAAGCTCCTCAGTTATCGTGAGGCTGAACTCGGACGACGGGACGCTGAAGCCGCGCGACAAGCCGCCGAAACGGCACGACAAGCGGCTGAAGCGGCGCGACAAGCGGCCGAAGCGCGAAGTTACCGCACGGCTGAACGGTTGCTGGCGACCGGGATGAGCCTTGCTGAAGTCGCGGCGATGGTGGAGCTGCCCATCGAAAACTTACGGGAGCGATTCGAGGCTTGATACTTTCCCGTTACGGGCGGGTTTGAGACCGGCCCCGCTCAAAAGGGCTTCGCGGCCCCCGTCGCTGGGTCGAACTGGAAGCGCGATCGCGCCAGCGTGCCGGAGGCTTCTCGCGCCAGCGTGCCGGAGGCCTCTCGCGCCAGCGTGCTGACGGCCTCTCCCCCCGGCAAGTCGCCATACAAATTGAAGGTCACGGACGGCTGGCTGCCCAGGGCGGTGATTTGATGGATCGCCTCAGGGGTGAAGCTGACGATCTCGCCAGGGCTGAAGCAGCGAGTCCCAGCCGGCTCGAGCCGGTCGCCGTGCCACCGCCAGAACGTGTGCTGCTCCTGGCCCTGGAGAATAGCGACGGCCCCCCAAGTGCCGTGGTTGTGAATGGGGGACTGCACCCCCGGCGCGTAGGCCACGGTTTCCACCGTCAGCGGGTAGCCGATTTCGTCGTAGAGAATCTGCACACCGATGCCAGTTTTCGGGTCAGGAGTGGGGATTTGGGTGCGGAGCCAGTAGGAATTGAGCATCAGTTGGCGGACATGGCGCCGAATCTGGGGCAGGTGCTGCCATTCCTCGGTCTCTTGGGGAGCCTGGGCGAGAAGCTCCAGGATGTCGCTGAGAAACTGGTGCAGGTAGTAGCGATCGCGCAACAAATCCCAATCCCGCAGCGATGGGCAAGCCTCGCACGTCCCCGTTGCTGTCACGAACCAATCGCGATTTTGCTCAACGCTTGAAAGCATCGAAGATATTAACCAGACCTTGCTTGAGTAGAGATTTAGTTCAGCCGCTTTGCCGTAATCGTCTGCGGCAAACTCAAGGACTCTAAATGGTCGCTCGTCTCCAACTGCCAGCCATTCGCCAGTGTCAGGATGTGGCCGGTATCTGTGATGGTGTCTTCCACGACCACTTCTTCTAAATCCTTCTTCGCGACATAGACAAAGAGATTGCCATCAGCGTGGCGGCGGAGCATGACTTTCATGGTTGTTAGGGAGTGGGACGTGGGGACTGGGGAATCAGGAGTGGGGAGTGGAGAGTTCAGAAAAACCAAACCCTAATCCCCATTCTCTAATCCCTATTCGCTAAACCGATAACTGACAACTGTTTCCCAGGTCAGGGCCCAGTTGAGTTGGTTCAGCGTCGAGATGAACCCATATTGCCACAGCAGCATTGGCAGCGAGTCGGTTTCGGTGCGGCGCTTTGCAAAGGCGAGTTTGACCTCAGCAGTTGGGAGTCCGAGCCAGTCGGCTAGCGATTGAATTGATTCAAGGTCACGTTGGCTCATAGCTCGGACTGCTCAACAAGAGAGGGTGGGCTTGGTGAATGCCTTTCGGCATTCAGGGTTAGATCCCGGCGCGGGCTAGCGTTGGTTGGCGGCGGCCAATTGGAAGGCCGGCGTCAGGCTGTCGGCGGCGAGGAAGTGATCCAGGTGGAAGGCGCGGTCTTCGCACTTCAGCAGGATCGTTTCGTAGAGGTAGCGGGTAGCGCGATCGCCCACACTCTCCGCTTGAGCCGCTTGGCGACGGATCAGCTTGATCACCTCCTGCTCCGCCCCGAGGTCATGCTCGACCATCTGGCGCGCGCCAAAGATGCCGTCCGACTCCGGCGTGAAGCAGCAGAGTTCCGCCAGCTTCGCAAAGCTACCCACCGGAACCCCGCCCAGCCCATTCAGGCGCTCGGCTAGGTCATGGGCGTGCTCCTGCACATCGTCGTAGCACTCTTGGAAAAAGTCGTGCAGGGGGGTGAATTCGGCTCCCTCAACCACAAAGTGGTGTTTTTGGTATTGCAGGTAGAGTGCTTGCAAGCTGGCATAAGTTAAATTAAGCCCCTCGCAGATGGGCATCGTCACTTCTTGTCCCAGGCCGATGGGATTTGCCGCGACCTGACCAAATTCCTGGATGAGTGTTTGGACTGTAGCCATGAATTTTCTCCTAAAAAGAGTCGAATGGATGCCAGTAGGGATTGTAACGAGATTCCTGTAAAAATGCTCAGTTTTACAAGGGTTTCGGCTAGATAGGATTGCAAAGTTCTAGTCGAGTAATGCGATAGTTGCAAATAAATTGCAGTGAATTGAGCGATGGTTGCAAACTGTTTACTGCAAACTTTTTGCAACTACTTAAGGTGATGCTTGTTACCGTTTTCCTCCCGACATTTGCCAGCAACGCTCCAGCCACTGCACCAACTCTGCCCGAGGCGCGGCGAACTGCTGCACCGTGCTGCGAACTTGGATCAACGCCAGGGGGCCATTGATCTCAACTCGCAGGGAGCCATCTGGGGGGCAGCGGGTGGGAATCGCTAGCTCATGCAGGCGGTGCATAATCCGCCAGCGATCGCCCAGGGGAATGGCGATCGCCTGACTGGGCAGGTTCTGAGGGGAGGGCAGGAGAGACATGACTTACTTAAACTCCTAGGGGTTCTTTCGCTAGAGAAACTGGTAGGGGCGGCGGTTGTAAACGCTGAACCTGCCCCTCGAGCCGCTCGATCCGGTCCAGCAGCACCTGCATCAGGCCCGCCGCCGCATCGGGGAGCTGCCCATGATCCAAGGGGCAAGTGTGGGTATTCGTCCGACAGAGATTGCGGCTAGGAATGCCCACCGCTGTGCAGTTCGCCGGCACTGAGCGCAGCACCACCGACCCCGCACCGACCCGGGCATAGTCACCAACCTGGATAGGGCCCAGCACCTTCGCGCCCGCCCCCAAAACCACATGGCGGCCGATGCTCGGGTGGCGCTTCCCAGCTTCCTTGCCCGTACCGCCGAGGGTGACGCCCTGGTAAATCAGCGTGTCGCTGCCCACCGTCGCCGTCTCCCCGATCACAACGCCCATACCGTGGTCAATCAAGATCCCCGGCTCGAGCCGCGCCCCTGGGTGAATCTCAATCCCCGTCAGGCAGCGACTTAAGTGAGAGATCAGGCGAGGCAGCAGGGTCCAGCCCCGCCGGTGCAGCCAGTGAGCGAGCCGGTGGCAAGCGAGAGCGTGCAGGCCCGGATAACAGAGCAAAACTTCCAGCCAGTGCCGCGCCGCCGGGTCCCGCTGAAAAATAATCTGGAAATCCGCGACCAAAGCGAAGCGGAACCGGTCCACCGACCGTTCTGGCGAAACCGGCTGCGCCAACCCAGGGTCCGCCGCTGGCGTTGCCAGGGGGCGGGATTGTTGGAACCAGGGTAAGGGTAAAACCATGAGTGGGGTGGCGATAACGCGGGGGCTTCCGGGCTTATTGAGAAATCTTGTGAGTTGTTCTTGCTTATAACAGGTGTTCAGTACGAACAAATGCTGAGACACCGCTAAGAGTTATTAACTTCGTTACCCTTGTACTCAAAGGCCCTAAACCTCTCACTGCCTGGATTTGAATTTTGTGTTGGGTCTGGGGGGCAGGTATTGTTTGGGCCTGGTGCGAGTATTCCGCTACCGATGGTCTGGCCTTCTTGGACTCACGGGGAAGGGCCTGGAGAGTAGAGAAGCGGGGAATAGGGAGCGCTGGGCCGGTGGTGTTAGTCTGGGTCGCGCGGCCCCAAGACCCCCTGGCGAAGCCTGCGCTTTGCGCCTAGAGAGCTAACCCCGGAAGGCAAGTGCTAGGAAGCAGAAACTCAGATCGTCAGGTCTGAGAATCCCCACACCTTTGGGTCGGGGAGGATATCAAGCACCAGGCACGGTGGACTTCTCACGAGCGGCTTGGTCGTTCAAAACTGTTTGGCCGCCGCCGCTTGTCAGCTCCTGGGCAAAGTGATAAATTGGATACATATTAAAGCGTTCATGGCTGACAAAAGCCGCCCGATCCCCCAGAATTGAGTACAACATTGCTCGGGCAGAACTAAAGGGAAAAATCACCTCAAACCCTTGCCACGACTGCTTTAAGCCTGAGTACTAAAACACTCGACCCTCCGTAGAAAAATACTCGACCGGGGGCGAAAAAATACTCGTACCCCACCCCCCAAGTAATTTTTTGATTCAGGCCCTGACTGGCTTTGAGGGACTTGAGTACAGGGGTAATTCTTTTAATAAACCCTTACCGACCGTAGGGCTCGCTCCGCTTTTTTACGGACTGCTATAACTCCCATAACGCCAGACGCCCCATCCCCCAACCCTTCACGGCTGTGATGTCGGAAGGATAGACCGGAGGGACTTGGGGGCGGCGAGGCGGTGCCACTTGATGGCGGCTCAAGGGTTGCGACTTGCAATCCGAGCAGCCGGTTCTGTTGCATCCATGCAGCAGGCTTTGCATTGACCTTTCATCTGACCTCCACCATGACACCACTCGCCCCAACGGCTACCTCTCAATCAACCAGCAACTGCGACTGCACTACCAGTAACGCACCAGCTGAGATGGATGAGAAGATGCGTGCTCGCATTGAGACGCACCCCTGCTACAGCGAAGAAGCGCACCATCACTACGCCCGGATGCACGTCGCTGTTGCCCCGGCTTGCAATATTCAATGCAACTATTGCAACCGCAAGTTTGACTGTGCCAACGAGAGCCGCCCGGGGGTCGTCAGTGAGCTGCTGACTCCTGAGGAAGCGGCCCACAAGACTTTGGTGATCGCGGGCAAGATTCCCCAAATGACGGTGCTCGGCATTGCTGGGCCTGGGGACCCGTTGGCGAACCCGGAGCAGACTTTTCGCACTTTTGAGCTGGTATCTCGGCAGGCTCCGGATATTAAGCTCTGCCTGTCTACGAATGGCTTGATGCTGCCGGACTACATCGACCGCATCAAAGAACTGAATATCGACCATGTGACGATCACGATCAATATGGTGGACCCGGAAATCGGGGTCAAGATTTACCCTTGGGTTCACTATCGCCGCCGGCGCTATCGCGGGATTGAGGGGGTGCGGATTCTCCACGAGCGGCAGATGGCGAGCCTGGAGGCTTTGCGGGAGGCGGATATTCTCTGCAAGGTGAATTCGGTGCTGATTCCGGGCATTAATGATGAGCATCTGTCGGCGGTGAATCAGGCGATCCGGGAGCGCGGTGCGTTTATCCACAACATCATGCCGCTGATCTCGGCGCCGGAGCACGGGACGCACTTTGGGCTGACGGGCCAGCGGGGGCCGACGCCGAAGGAGCTGAAGGCGGTGCAGGATGGCTGTGTGGGCAATCTGAAGTTGATGCGCCACTGTCGCCAGTGCCGTGCGGATGCGGTGGGTTTGTTGGGCGAGGACCGTAGCCAGGAGTTTACGAAGGATAAGTTCCTGACGATGGAGCCGGAGTATGACTTGGCGGAGCGCCAGACTGTTCGGGAGGGGATTGCGGCCTTCAAGGCGGAGCTGGATCGGGCGAAGGCGGCGAGGGAGGCGGTGCGTCCGGTGGTGGCTGATAGTCCGAAGTTGCTGGTGGCGGTTGCCACGAAGGGTAGCGGCTTGGTGAATCAGCACTTCGGCCACGCGAAGGAGTTCCAAATCTACGAGGTGGATGCGAATACGATCCGCTTTGTGAGTCACCGCAAGGTTGACCACTTCTGCCAGGGGGGCTATGGCGAGGCGGCGATGTTGGACAACATTGTGGCGGTGCTCGCTGACTGTGCGGCGGTGCTCTGCGCCAAGATTGGCTCCTGCCCGGAGGAGAAGCTGAGGACTCTTGGTGTTGAGCCGGTGCAGGCCTACGACACCATTGAGGCGGTCGCGCGCCAATTCTATACCCAGCATGTTCTAGCGCCGTCGGCGGCGCTGGCGTAAGTTATCTCTTCTAAACCGGATCGCTATGTCTTACACCATTACGAACCAGTGCATTCGCTGCGATCGCTGTCGTCCCCTCTGCCCGACGGGAGCGATCCAACGTCAGGGGGACGCTCTCTGGGTTGATGCTAGCCGCTGTGATGGCTGTCAGGGGGCCTACAGTGTGGCTCAGTGCCGTGCGGTCTGCCCCACCAACGGGGGCTGCGAGCCCGTTGCCCGCGTCGCGGCTGCGCCGGGGGCTCCCACTCCGGACTACTGGCAGCGCTGGTTTGCTCGCTACGACTACCTAGCCTTCACTCTCAAGCAGGCTCAGCAATCGGACTACTGGCGGCGTTGGTTTGACACCTACTCTCAGACGATTGCCGATCTGGGTTGAACCAGAGCTTAAAGCTTACTCCTCACTCCCTACTTCTCATGAACGTCATTTATCTCGACAACAACGCCACGACCCGCATCGCCCCTGAGGTGGTCGAAGCAATGCTGCCGTATCTCCGCGAGCTGTATGGCAATCCGGGTTCGATGCACAGCTTTGGTGGGCAGGTGGCGCGGGCGATCAAAGCAGCGCGGGAGCAGGTAGCGGCGCTGTTGGGGGCTCAGGAATCAGAGATTGTGTTTACGAGTTGCGGTAGTGAAGGGAATAACACAGCGATCCGTGCTGCCTTGGCGGCTCAACCGGAGAAGCGCCATGTGGTGACGACTCAGGTTGAGCATCCGGCGGTTCTGAATGTCTGTAAGCAGTTGGAGAAGGAAGGCTACCGCCTTACTTATTTGTCGGTTGATAGCCGGGGGCAGCTCGACCTTTGTGAGCTGGAGGCGGCTCTCACGGGGGATACGGCTCTGGTGACGGCGATGTACGCCAATAACGAGACGGGGACGCTGTTCCCGATTACTGAGATGGGGGCGCTGGCGAAGGCCTGGGGTGCGACCTTTCATGTGGATGCGGTGCAGGCGGTGGGTAAGATTCCGCTCAATCTGGCGGATAGCCCGATCGATTTGCTGACGCTTTCGGGGCATAAGCTCCATGCTCCCAAGGGGATCGGGGCGCTCTATGTGCGGCGGGGCTTCCGGTTCCGGCCTTTTGTCCTTGGGGGCCACCAGGAGCGGGGACGGCGTGCGGGGACGGAGAATGTGCCCGGCATCATCGCGCTGGGAAAGGCGGCGGAGCTGATGCAGCGGTACGACCGGATCAGTGTGGTTCATGAGCAGGGATTGCGCGATCGCCTCGAACAAGGCCTGCTCGCCGCCATCCCCGATTGTGCTGTCAACGGCGACCCGGCCCACCGCCTGCCCAACACCAGCAACATCGGCTTCAAGTACATCGAGGGGGAGGCGATCTTGCTCATGCTCAACCAGCACAACATCTGCGCCTCTTCTGGCTCCGCTTGCACTTCGGGTTCCCTGGAGCCCTCCCACGTGCTGCGGGCCATGGGGCTGCCCTACACGATTTTGCATGGCTCCATCCGCTTCAGCCTTTCCCGCTACACGACGATCGCCGAGATTGACCGCGTTCTCGAGGTCATGCCTGGCATCGTCCAACGCCTCCGCGACCTCTCGCCTTTTAACAGTGACCAGGCGAGCTGGCTCCAAGAGCGCGAAGTTGCCCTTGCCACTTAGCGACTAGGGATTAGGGACTAGGGATTAGGATTTTGTTTTTCTAAACTCCCCGCTCCCGACTCCCCACTCCCGATTCCCGATTCCCTAGCTAATGCACCCGAAACAACCATGTGGGACTACTCCGAGCAGGTACTTGAACACTTTTACAACCCTCGCAACCAAGGCGCGCTGTCACCCACAGACGAGTCCGGCGTCGCGGTGGTGTACGGCGAAGTCGGTAGCATCGCCTGCGGGGATGCGCTGCGACTTCACTTGCAGATTCGCGAGGCCGATGAGGTCATCTTGGACGCACGCTTCCAGACCTTCGGCTGCACGAGCGCGATCGCTTCCTCCTCTGCTCTGACGGAGCTGGTCAAGGGAAAAACCCTGGATGAAGCCCTGCAAGTGAATAACCGGGCGATCGCCGACTTCCTCGGCGGCCTGCCCGAAGCGAAAATGCACTGCTCCGTGATGGGTCAAGAAGCCCTCGAGGCGGCGATCTTCAAGTATCGCGGCCTTGAGCCCGAAGCCCACGCCGACGACGACGGCAAGCTGATCTGCACCTGCTTTGGCATCAGCGAGCCGAAGATCCGCCGGGCGATCGCCGAGAACGACCTCCAAGAAGTCGAACAAGTGACCGCCTACGTCAAAGCCGGCGGCGGCTGCGGCTCCTGCCTCGCCAACATCGAGGACTTGATCACCGCCGTGCGAGCCGAACTCGCCACCGTTCCGACCATCGCCGCCACCGTCGCCATCGCCCAAGAGCAAGCGACCCCACCCCGCCCCCTGACGACGGTGCAAAAGATCAAACTGATCCAGCAAGTCCTCGACGAGGAAGTGCGCCCCGTCCTCCTCGCCGACGGCGGCGATGTCGAACTCTATGACCTCGAGGGCGATCGCCTCAGCATCATCCTCAAAGGCGCCTGCGATGGCTGTGCCAGCAGCACCGCCACCGTCAAAATCGCCATCGAAGCCCGCCTCCGCGAACGAGTCCTCCCCAACCTGGTTGTGGTGACCGCTTGACCCTTCAGCGGGCAGCCCCGCCCCAAGCCTTTTTCTTTCGATCTCCGTTGTTTCTAGTGCCTTTTATGCACGTTCTACCCACCCAAACCAACCTCCCAGAGGGGCGATCGCCACCCAACCCCGCGTTCGCGTAGCGTCCCAGAGGGATTCCTCCCCCTGACCACGCTCCCCTTCCAACACTCAACCCCCCCCAACGCCCTCGCGTTGTCGGCGTATTGAGCCTTGAATCAAGAATCTCTAGGAGAACAAACTCATGCGACAGATTGCGTTTTACGGCAAAGGCGGTATCGGTAAATCCACCACCTCCCAGAACACCCTCGCCGCCATGGCTGAAATGGGTCAGCGCATCATGATCGTCGGCTGCGACCCCAAAGCCGACTCCACCCGCCTCATGCTCCACAGCAAAGCCCAAACCTCCGTGCTGCAACTGGCCGCCGAACTCGGGGCCGTTGAAGATGTCGAACTTGAGCAAGTGCTCCAAACAGGCTATCGCGGCGTCAAGTGCGTCGAATCCGGCGGCCCCGAGCCCGGCGTTGGTTGCGCCGGTCGTGGCATCATCACCGCCATCAACTTCCTCGAAGAAGAAGGCGCTTACGAAGACCTCGATTTCGTCTCCTACGACGTATTAGGCGACGTGGTTTGCGGCGGCTTCGCCATGCCCATCCGCGAAGGCAAAGCCCAAGAAATCTACATCGTCGTCTCCGGCGAAATGATGGCGATGTACGCCGCCAACAACATCGCTCGCGGCGTCCTCAAATACGCCCACTCCGGTGGCGTCCGCCTCGGCGGCCTGATCTGCAACAGCCGCAACACCGACCGCGAGATCGAACTGATCGAAGCCCTCGCCGCCAAGATCAACACCCAGATGATCCACTTCATCCCCCGCGACAACGTGGTCCAACACGCGGAACTCCGCCGCATGACCGTCAACGAGTACGCCCCCAACAGCCAGCAAGCCCAAGAGTACAAGCAGCTCGCTGAGAAGATCATCAACAACAAGAACCTCACCGTCCCGACCCCGATCACGATGGACGAACTCGAAGAGTTGTTGATCGAATTCGGCATCCTCGACAGCGACGAGAAGTATCAAGAAGCCCTGAAAACCGATCCCACCCTCGCCACTGTTTAGTCAGTGAACCGCCAGCCGTGAAACCTTCGCCATCCCCAAAAAACCGCGATTCACGGCTGGCAAACACCCCCCACCCCCCCCCATTCACTGATTTACCGTCAAGGGAATTATGAGCACTATTGAAGACAGGAAAGAGCTACTCCAGGAAGTCCTGGACGCTTACCCCGACAAAGCCAAGAAGCTACGCGGCAAGCACCTGGGCGTCCAAGAAGGCGGCTCCGACTGCGGCGTAAAATCCAACCGCAAATCCGTCCCCGGCGTCATGACCACCCGTGGCTGCTCCTTCGCGGGAGCCAAGGGCGTCGTCTGGGGCCCCGTCAAAGACATGGTTCACCTAAGCCACGGCCCCGTGGGTTGCGGCTACTACTCCTGGTCCGGTCGCCGCAACTACTACGTCGGCAATACCGGCGTCGATAGCTTCGGAACCATGCAATTCACCTCCGACTTCCAAGAACGCGACATCGTGTTCGGCGGCGACAAAAAACTCGCCGTCCTCCTCCAAGAAGTCGATACCCTCTTCCCCCTCAGCGCCGGCACCACGATTGAATCCGAATGCCCAGTCGGCCTGATCGGCGACGACATCGAAGCCGTCTCCCGCAAGCACGCCAAAGAAACCGGCAAACCCGTTGTACCGGTGCGCTGCGAAGGCTTCCGGGGCGTCTCCCAATCCCTCGGCCACCACATCGCCAACGACACCGTGCGCGACTGGGTACTACCCAAGGCCGACGAGTATCGCAAGCTCCCCGAAGGCTTCGAGCCCGGACCCTACGATGTCAACATCATCGGCGACTACAACATCGGCGGCGATGCCTGGCCCAGCCGCAAGCTGCTCGAAGACATGGGCCTGCGCGTCCTCTGCCAGTTCTCCGGCGACGGCACGTTTAACGAAGTCGTCATGACCCCCCTGGCGAAGCTCAACCTCATCCACTGCTACCGGTCGATGAACTACATCTGCCGGTTCATGGAAGAAACCTACAACATCCCCTGGATGGAGTACAACTTCTTCGGGCCCACCCACATCGCCGAATCCCTACGGGCGATCGCCGCCCAGTTCGACGAAACGATCCAAGCCAAAGCAGAAGAAGTTATCGCCGCCAACCAAGCGCGGATGGACGCGATCACCGCCAAGTACCGCCCCCGCCTCGAAGGCAAGACCGTAATGATGATGGTCGGCGGCCTGCGCCCGCGCCACGTCATTCCCGCCTTCCAAGACCTCGGTATGGAAGTGATTGGCACTGGCTATGAATTCGGGCACGGCGACGACTACAAACGCACCGCCGAGTATGTCCAAGATGGCACCGTCATCTACGACGACGTGAGCGGCTACGAATTTGAAGAGTTCGTCAAGAAGCTGCAACCGGATCTAGTCGCCTCCGGCATCAAGGAGAAATACGTCTTCCAGAAAATGGCCCTGCCCTTCCGGCAGATGCACTCCTGGGACTACTCCGGCCCCTACCACGGCTACGACGGCTTCGAGGTCTTCGCCCGTGACATGGATCTAGCCCTCAACAGCCCTGTGTGGGGATTAGTAGCCTCGCCTTGGGATTAGCACCAGAGCCGCCTCGACCAGGGTTTGGGGTGAGGGAATCAGGATTCATACCACTTCCCCACTCCTAACACCCCATTCCCTGACCCGATTCCCCAGCGACCGATGCACCGGCCTTCCCAGCAGGGATTGAAACCTTCAGGATCAAGAACAATGACTCATCTAGACGACAACACCATTCCCACTCCCTGTGGCGGCGATGACCGCCTCGAAGTGAAAGACCACTTTGAGCTATTTAACACCGAGACCTACCAAGAACTCTTCGACCGTAAGCGGGAGTTTGAAGGGGCCAACTCGAAGGACGAAATCGCTCGGGTTGCCGAGTGGACCAAATCCTGGGACTACCGCGAAAAGAACTTCGCCCGTGAATCGCTGACGATCAACCCGGTCAAGGCATGCCAACCCCTCGGGGCGCTGTTTGTGGCAGCAGGGTTTGAAGAGACCCTCCCCTACAGCCACGGCTCCCAGGGCTGCGTCGCCTACTTCCGCAGCCACCTGACCCGCAACTACAAGGAACCCTTCCAAGCCGTCTCCTCCTCAATGACGGAAGATGCCGCGGTGTTTGGCGGCCTCAGCAACCTGAAACAGGGCCTGGAGAATGCCCATGCCCTGTACAAGCCGAAGATGATCGCCCTCTGCACCACCTGCATGGCGGAAGTGATCGGCGATGACATCGGCTCTTTCATCACCACCTCGAAGCAAGAGGGACACGTTCCTGAGGACCTGCCGGTTCCTTTTGCCCACACCCCTAGCTTCGTTGGCTCTCACATCACCGGCTACGACAACATGCTCAAGAGCATCTTGACGACGCTGGCAAAGGACAAGAAAGCCGAAACAACCAATGGCAAGTTCAACTTTAACTTGGGCTTTGATCCGTACATTGGCAATGTGCGGGAACTGAAGCGGATTCTGGGCCTGTTTGGCATCGACTACACAATTTTGTCAGACAACTCGGATGCGTTTGATTCCCCGAACACGGGTGAATTCAAGATGTACAACGGGCTGACGACGCTCGAAGAAGCGGGCGACAGCATCAACGCTGAAGGTTCCTTCTTCTTCCAGAAGTACACAACGCCCAAGACCCAGGCACTGATCGCGGAGCAGTGGAAGCAGCCGACTTACAACTTCCGCCCCTTTGGAATCAAGGGAACTGATGAGTTCTTGATGAACCTCTCGGCGATCACTGGCAAGCCAATTCCCAAGGAGCTGCGCGATGAGCGGGGCCGGGCTGTGGATGCGATTACTGACTCCCAGGCTTGGTTGCACGGCAAGCGGGTAGCGCTCTATGGCGACCCGGATCATGTGATCACCTTGATCAATTTCTTGCTGGAACTGGGGGCAGAGCCTGTCCATATTGTGGTGGGCAACCCCAATGATGAATTTGAGGCTGAAGCCCGCGACATCCTGGCGGCTAGCCCCTATGGACAGGACGCGACGATCTGGGGCAAGAAGGACCTCTGGCACTTGCGTTCGCTGCTGTTCACGGAGCCCGTCGATCTACTGATTGGAAACTCCTATGGCAAGTATCTCTGGCGGGATACGGGGACACCGTTGGTGCGGATTGGCTACCCGATCTTTGACCGGCACCACATGCACCGCTATGCCACCTTGGGCTATCAGGGGGCACTGAATCAGCTCAATTGGCTGGTCAATACGATCCTCGACGAACTGGATCGGCAAACCAACATCGCGGGTGAGACGGACATCTCCTTCGACTTGATTCGCTAGGGGCGTTCGCGTCAGCGTGCCGTAGACAAGCGGGGGGGATGAGAATCCGCCCCCTCGCCCTCCGGTTTGTTACTACGGGTGCGGCCTCCTGCGCCCCTACGAAAGGCAGCGGCTATGTTTCTGGAAGAAATTGAACTCGACCGACCCCCCCAGTTTGAGCTTGAGCAGAAGGTGCGCCTGAGCCGCGACATTCGTAATGACGGCACTTACCCGGGCAAAGATCGCGGTGAGAAACTGGCTGAGAAAGGCAGTGAGGGCTACGTGATCGGCATCGGAACTTATCTCCAACGGTCTTATATTTACTCGGTGCATTTTCTGCGCCAAGGCTGTGTGATTGGCTGCCTCGCCCGAGAACTTGAGGCGATTGAAGATACCGGCTTCTGAACGACGGATAGAGCCAAAATTTCCTCGTCTCGCTTCCCGATTCCACTCCTCGCAACCAGCCATGACTCTTTCTAGTAGCAAAATTCAAGCCCTCCTCCAGGAGCCTGGTTGCGACCACAACCACCACAAGGACGGTCCGGGCAAAAACAAGTCTTGCCAGCAGCAAGCGCAACCGGGAGCAGCCCAGGGAGGCTGTGCGTTTGATGGGGCCAGTATTACGCTGGTGCCGATCACGGACGCGGCTCACTTGGTTCATGGGCCGATCGCCTGTGCAGGGAATTCTTGGAACAGTCGCGGTAGTCTTTCTTCGGGCCCCCAAACCTACAAGCTGGGGCTGACGACGGATCTGAGTGAAAACGACATCATCTTTGGCGGTGAAAAGCGGCTTTATAAGGCGATTCAAGATGTACAGGAACGCTATCAGCCGGCCGCCATTTTTGTTTATTCCACCTGTGTCACGGCCTTGATTGGCGATGATCTAGATGCTGTCTGTGCGGCGGCGTCTCAAAAGGCTGATATCCCGGTGATTCCGGTTCATGCGCCGGGCTTTGTTGGCAGCAAGAACTTGGGTAATCGGCTGGCGGGGGAGGCCTTGCTGGATCATGTTATCGGTACGGCGGAGCCCGCGACGACGACGCCGTATGACATCAATTTGATCGGTGAATACAACATTGCTGGGGAGATGTGGAATGTCTTGCCGCTCTTGGAGCGGCTTGGCATCCGGGTGCTGGCGAAGATGACGGGGGATGCCCGCTTCGAGGAAATCTGCTATGCCCACCGGGCGAAGTTGAATGTGCTGATTTGCTCGAAGGCGCTGGTGAATGTGGCGCGGAAGATGGAGGAGCGCTATGGCATTCCTTACATTGAGGAATCGTTCTATGGCATTGCTGATATGAATCGCTGCTTGCGACATATCGCGGCGAAGCTGGGAGATGCGGATCTTCAGGCGCGGGTTGAAGCGCTGATCGCGGTGGAGACGGCGAAGCTCAATCAGGAGTTGGAGCCTTACCGAGCGCGGCTGCGAGGGACGCGGGTGGTGCTTTATACCGGTGGGGTGAAGAGTTGGTCGATTATTTCGGCGGCCCAGGATCTGGGAATTCGGGTTGTGGCGACGAGTACCCGCAAGAGTACGGCGGAGGATAAGGCGCGGATTCGGGATTTGCTGGGTACGGATGGTATTGCGTTGGAAAAGGGCGGCGCGGAGGTGCTGCTGGAGACGATCGCCCAAACTCAGGCGGATATGTTGATTGCTGGGGGTCGTAACCAGTACACGGCTCTGAAGGCACGTATTCCCTTTCTGGATATTAATCAGGAGCGGCACCAGGCCTATGCGGGCTATGCGGGTTTGGTGAATCTGGCGCGGGAGCTGGAGGAAGCTCTCTACAGCCCGGTGTGGGAGCAGGTGCGGCGGCCGGCGCCTTGGGACGCGGCGGGAGTCGAGAGTCGGGAGTTGGGAGCTGGGGCGACGGCGGTGACGGAGTATGGGGCGGGGAGCGAGTCGCCGATTCCGGCGGAGCCGCATCCGCTCTTGCCGCCGCAGCGGTTGCAGACGCGGGTGGTGATGCGGAAGAAGGCGCTTTCTGTTAATCCTCTCAAGCAGAGTCAGCCCCTGGGGGCGGCCTTGGCCTTTCTGGGGATTGCGGGGGCGGTGCCGCTGTTTCACGGCTCTCAGGGCTGTACGGCCTTTGCGAAGGTGCAGCTGGTGCGCCACTTTCGGGAGGCGATCCCGTTGGCGACGACGGCGATCTCGCAGGTGAGTGCGATTTTGGGGGGGGAGGAGAATGTGGGCCAGGCGATCGCCACGCTGGCGGCCAAGGCGCAGCCGGCGCTGATCGGACTCTGTACCACGGGCCTAACGGCGACTCGGGGGGATGATCTGCCCCGGATTCTCAAGGAGCTGCGCCAGGAGCGCCCGGAGCTGGCGGGGCTGGCGATCGCCCTAGCGGATACCCCAGACTTCAAGGGCGCGCTCCAGGATGGCTTTGCGGCGGCGGTCGAAGCGATCGTCCGCAGCGTGCCCAAGCCGGGGGGGGACCTGCGTCCCCACCAAGTCAACGTGCTGGTGAGCGCCGCCTTTGGGCCGGGGGATGTGGAGGCGATCCGCGCGATTGTCGAGAGCTTTGGGCTCCAGCCGCTCCTCGTGCCGGACTTGTCCGCCTCGCTAGATGGCCACCTCAACGATGAGGCCTACCGCGCGGTCAGCCCCGGCGGCACGCCGGTGGCGGACCTGCGCCACCTGGGCTGCTCGGCCTACACCTTGGTGCTGGGCGAGAGTCTGCGCGGCGCAGCGGCCCACCTAGAGCAGGAGTTTGGTGTTCCCTTTGAGGTTTTCCGGAGCCTCACGGGCCTGGCCGAGACGGATACGTTTCTCCAGGCCCTCGCGGACATCAGCGGCAACCCCGTGCCGGCCCGCTACCAGCGCGAGCGCCGCCAACTTCAGGATGCCCTCCTAGACACGCACTTCTACTTTGGGCACAAGCGGATCGCCCTCGCCCTGGAGCCGGACCTGCTCTATGCGATCGCCCAGGCCCTCGCCGCGACGGGAGCCGAGATCTGCGCTGCCGTCACCACCACCAAATCGCCCCTGCTCAAGGATCTACCCCTGGACACGGTGACGATCGGTGACTTTGAAGACTTTGAGGCCTTGGCTGTCGGAGCGGAGTTGGCGATCGCCAACTCCCACGCCAGCGCCAGCGCCCAGCGCCTCGGCATCCCCCTCTATCGCCTCGGCTTCCCGATCCTCGACCGGCTCGGCAACGGTCTACGCTGCACCGTCGGCTATCGCGGCACCTGCCAGCTCCTCTTCGAGATCGGCAACCTCTTTCTCGAAGCCGAAGCCAATCATGCCAAGAGTCACCACACCACCCTCAGCTCGAGGGAGGGAACGGCCGCGAGCGAACCTCTCACGGCTAACGCCTAACACCTGACCTAACACGTAACTTCTAAGGTTTGAACTAGGGAGATTGTCATGAAAATTGCCTTTGCGACCACTGACGGCGAACACATCAACGCTCACTTTGGCTGGGCGAAACAAATCGCCGTCTACGATGTCAACATCGACGGCTATAAACCGCTAGAAACCCTCAAATTTGGCGGCAACCTCCAAGAAGACGGGGACGAAGACAAACTCGACCCCAAGCTGGAAGCCCTCGCCGGCTGCACCATCGTTTACCTCGCAGCCATCGGTGGCACCGCCGCCGCACGCCTGATCTCACGCCGAATCACCCCGATCAAAGCCAACTCCGAGGAGGACAAAATCACCGATGTCCTCGAGCATCTCGTGCAAACCCTAAAGGGCAACCCGCCCCCCTGGCTTCGCAAGATTTTGCAACAGGAGAACCGCCGCTTTGATGAAGAATTTACCGAACTAGAGGAGGAAGTTGCTGTATGACTACCGCAACCTCAGCAACCCTAGAGACAGCGATCCCGGAAATCCTGACAACCCCATTCATCCAAGAACTAGTCAGCCAAATTCGGGCCCAAGACGCCTACGGAACCTATCGCAACTGGCGGGATGAATTAGTCCTCAAGCCCTTCATCATCAGCCGCGAGCAAAAGCAGGAAATTCCGCTCGAAGACACCATCGACTCCCTAACACGGAGCCGGATCGCCCTCTTTTACCGAGCCATCGCCGCCAGCATCGAAAAGGCCACCGGACAAATGACCCAAGTGGCCCTCGACCTCAACCACGAGGGATTCGGCTGGGCCCTCATCTTCAGCGGTCGCCTGCTCGTCGTCTGTCGCACCCTACGCGATGCCCAGCGCTTCGGGTTCCGTAACCTCGAGAAACTCGCCACCGAAGGCACCAAGCTCACCGAAAAAGGCATCGCCCTCGTCCAGGCCCATCCAGAGGTTTGCCAGTTGTAGAAACAGGACACCATTGACCCCAAGAACCATGACTCAAGCTGTCACCACCGACCCAATCGCCGACCTCAAACAACAGATTCGCCGCCTCAACAGCAAAGCCGGGCAAATCAAAATGGATCTCCATGACCTCGCCGAAGGTCTGCCCACAGACTACGAAAAGCTGCCGGCTCTCTCCGCTAAAACCTACGGCATCTACTGCCAACTGAACAGCCTGCAACAGCAACTCAAAGACCTGGAGCAATCACCATGACTCAAACCCTCGCTGAATTCCGAACCATCCGTGATGCCGAAGCCTACTTTGAGTTCTTTGGTCTCAACTACGACCCCCAGATTTTGAATGTCAACCGTCTGCATATTCTGCGGAAGTTCTCTGAAGCGATGCAAGCCGTTGACGCAACCCCAGAGCCCCTCGAGGACCAGGAACGCCTGGCGCGTTATCGCGAAGGACTCGCGGCCGCTTACACCCTCTTTCTCACCTCAAACTCCCTCGAGCAAAAGCTCTTCAAGGTCTTCCAGCAACCCCATGATGATGTGGTCTTAGTCGAAGACATCACCTGAGTCCGGGAATTTGCAGGAACCCGCAACCACGGACAAAAAACCCCTCCCCACTCCCCCTTTCCAAACCAGGAACCCCACTGTGGTCACACTCTCGCCCAAGGAACTCGAACGCTATCGCCGCCAAATGATGCTGCCCGGCTTTGGCGAGGCCGGCCAGCAGCACCTGAAGCAGACAACAGTGCTGGTCACGGGGGTGGGCGGCCTGGGGGGGACGGTGGCGCTCTACCTGGCGGTCGCCGGCGTTGGGCGGCTGATCTTGGTGCGGGGGGGCGACCTGCGACTCGATGACATGAATCGGCAAATCCTGATGACCGATGACTGGGTGGGCCAGCCACGGGTGTTCAAGGCCCGGGACACCTTGCGGGCTATCAATCCTGATGTTCTGGTGGACGCGATCGGCGAATATGTCACCCCGGATAATGCCGACGCTCTGGTACAGGCCTGCGACATCGCCGCTGACTGCGCTCACAACTTTGAGGAGCGCGACCTGCTCAATGCCGCTTGTGTGCGCTGGGGCCGGCCGATGGTGGAGGCAGCCATGAATGATATGGAGGCCTATCTCACCAGCATCGTGCCCGGGGAAACGGCTTGCCTCTCCTGCCTGTTCCCAGAGAAGCCGAACTGGGATCGGCGCGGCTTTGGGGTCTTGGGGGCTGTGTCGGGAACCCTGGCCTGTTTGGCGGCCCTGGAGGTGATCAAGCTGATCACCGGCCTGGGGGAACCGCTGCGATCGCGCCTGCTGTGGATGGATCTCGCCCGGGCGAACTTCACCAAGTATCGCAGCTACCGCGATCCGGACTGCCCCGTATGCAGCCAGGGCGTCGGCAAGATGCAGCAGTGGGTCCAGGCAGAGCAAGGACACACAGCGGAAGTGTTGGTCTGAATTGGCATGACTTAGGAGGATGTAATGACGATTTCACCCAAAAAAAATGGGTCTAAAGCCCCACCCTGTCTCGGCCGCTGGCACAGCTACAGCCCCAATCCCTAATACTGAGGAGACCCCACACCATGACTCTGACTCTCACCCCCCCCGCCGCCCAGCGCCTGCGTCGCTTTCTCAGCAGCGACCCCGACAACCAACGGGGCATCCGCATCACCGTGCAAAAGAATGGCTGTAGCGGCTACAAATACTCGCTGGCGATCGCCAAGGCCCCCCAGGCCGATGATGTGCAGTTCGAGCAAGACAGCCTCCGCCTCTACACCGACGGCCTGAGCGCCCTGCTGCTAGAAGGAACCACGATCGACTACATCGAAGGCTTCACCCACAGCGGCTTTAAGTTCGATAACCCCAACCTCGCCCATGGCTGTAGCGGCTGTGGCCAGCAGGGGCAGTGAGGGCCAGCGCCAAACATGTCCCGCCCTGTTCCTCTCTCGAATCAAACTCTTCAGACCTCACCCTAATCTACCAACCGGTTGAACATAAGGAGACCGCGACCATGACTGTTTATCAAGTTCACTTGCTCAACAAGAAGCGGAAAATTGATGTCACCATCCCCATCGCTGACGATGTGACGATCTTGGATGCCGCCGAAGAGTACGGCCTCGATATGCCCTCCTCTTGCCGCTCTGGCGCTTGCTCAAGCTGCGTCGGCAAAATCATGGAAGGCGAAATCGATCAGTCCGATCAAGTGTTTCTCGATGAAGAGCAAGTCGCGAAAGGGTTTGCCCTTCTCTGCGTCGCCTATCCCCGCTCCGATTGCACGATCAAAACCCACATGGAAGCCTATCTGGTCTAAGGTCTTGATTTTCCCTAGTTCATCCTTGGAGGCCCGCAAAATGTTGATTGGCATTTCAAAAACTTGCTCAGCCCTACAACAACTCCAAGTCGGTGAATTGGGTCGGGTCACTCACTTGACCACCCCAAGCCTTCAGATCAGTCGCGCGTTACAAGACGCCGGGTTCCATCCTGGAGCCTTAGTAACGCTCGAGCAGCGCTTCCCCCGCTTCGTCGTGCGGGTGGGCCTGAAGCACATCGCCTTGAGTGAGCCGGAAATCCGGGCGATATCGGTGCAGTTGCAGGGCATCAAACCCGACTGGACCACCAAGACCCTGCCTACCGACGTTAGCAATACCAGCTAACCCCTTGGTACTATTTCTCGCACCAAATTTTCATCTCGAACCTATCTGTAAAACGGAGATTTTCAATCATGGCAACTCTAACTAGCGTGAAGGCTGATGGCACAACCTGGACCCCTCAATTCTTGGTTGATATGGACATTACAAAATGTCTTGGTTGTGGTCGCTGCTTCAAGGTTTGCGGCCATAATGTAATGGCCCTGCGCCACCTGGATGAAGAAGGTGAATTCATCGACGAAGACGATGATGATGGTGACATCGAGCGCAGTGTGATGACCGTTGCACATCCAGAACTGTGCATCGGCTGCCAAGCTTGTTCACGGGTTTGCCCCAAGAGCTGCCATGTTTATAGCTCTCTCGAGGTGAATTAACGGGCAAGAAAGCCCAGTTACGAGAAAACCATTCTCCACAACGAAATCGTTGTACCTGGTCTTCCGACTGGGCGATGACTGAAACAGTTAAAGGAGCCTTGTTGTTATGACTACTGCTCGCGACATTATGACTCAAGAAGTCGCCACGATTTGCGGTTTAGCGACCGTGGCTGAAGCAGTCAAATTGATGCGGCTGAAGAACCTGCACTCCCTGGTGGTGGAACGCCGCCATGAGCAGGATGCCTACGGGCTGGTGACGGATACCGCGATCTCGGCCCAGGTCCTGGCCTATGGCAAAGATCCGAAGACGGTGCGGGTCTATGAAGTGATGACCAAGCCGTGCATCGTGGTCAATCCTGACCTGTTGGCGGAATACGTGGCACGCCTGTTTGCTGATAACGGCATTGACCGCGCGCCGGTGATTCAGGGAGAGCTGCTGGGCATCATCTCCGTGACCGACCTACTCGCCAAGAGCGACTTCATCGACAACCCGCGTGTGCCGCTGCTCCAGCGGGCCCTGCAAACGGCGATCGCCGACGCCCGGACCCTCGCCGCCGCCAACCCCAACGACGAAGACGCCATCCACCAAGCCTGGAAACAGGTCAATGTCCTGGAAGGAGAACTCGCCTTCTGCACCAACGCAGCCCCCGAGAAAACGGCCTACGAACAGTTCGGCCCTGGCACCACCGCGACGGCTGAACCCGTCACCGTCTAGCCAACGCTGAAACCGTGGCGGCTGGGAGCCGCCACGCGACCCCGGCCAAAATCAAGGGCTCGGCAGAATTGCCGAGCCCTTCACCATCGAACTCATGCTAGGTTTGCTGGCTTGAAATCCTCACCGGTTCGCCAACCGGTGAACGAAACCCTCAAATCGTAGAGGCACGCGACAGCCTGCCCCTACCGAGCGCCGAGGTCCTAGCCCCGCTTGCGAGCTACGAACCCCAGGGCTCCCACCGTCAACAGACCCAGCATCGCTGCCGGTTCGGGCACTGCTTCCGGCTCTTGGCCCGCCACACCAGCAATCTTCCAGTCCGGCCCGTTGTAGGTCGCCGTCCCTTGGGCACTGACCCGCAGCCCGTAGATTAGGCCTTCCGTCAGACCAAAATCCGCCAAGGAGACACCCCGGGAGGCAACATTTTGGATGTTGCCACCGATTTCCAACGTCCCCATCTTGAATCCGGCCTTGGCCCAATCGGTCTTGCTGATGTGAAACACACTGCCAATCAGGTTGCCCTGGGCATCGATGGCTTGGAGATCCATGGCGCTGTTGATCCCCCGTTCCCAGACCAGGATGTCTTGAACTGCTTTATCAAAGGAAAGGTCGATGGTGAAAGCACCACGATCTTCACCGTCGATGATGCTGCTCAGATTGGTATTGCCCAGAGCCGCGACCGCCCCTTCATTGGTGAGAAATTCTTGGGAGATACCGATGGTGGCATGATGCCCTTTGTCAGCGCTAGCCGCGCCCGTATTACCCCCCGTCCAGGGGTCGTTGTAGACGATGTTGGCGTCGTTGACAAAGGCAAAGTCTGAGTAAGCTTGACCGCCGTACTCCACGGATTGCAGGAGGATGTCCCCGCGCCAGACGTTATCACCGCTGAGGGCGGGGTCCAGGGTGTAGTTGGTCTTGAAGGTGAAGGCCTGAGCCGCGCTAGCGAGGGTGAGGAGCGTGCCAGCGGCGACGGTGGCGAAGAGAGTCGTTGAGCGGAGCCAGTTCGTGTTCATGTCAATTTCCTAGCAGTTACAGTGGCGATTTTGAGTTCAGAACCTGCGTGGTTCCTGATTACTAGTATCGAGGTAGGGCGATTGAGATTAGGTGAAGTTTCAGCCAAGTAGCGTAAAGTCTTCGGGAAGAAATTCCGCCAAATTGCGGTTAGATCCCTTACGTAAAATCCGAGCTTCCGGTTGAGCTTGTCGGAAGCCAGTATTTACGCTTAAGTATTTTTCTGGCAGAAGGACGACAAAGGCGGCGATCAGGCCGATTCAAGCTACGTATAAATACATAAATTTCTCCCACCCTGACAATTCCCCTCTCTGCGAGGGGTGCATCTCACTTTGGAGACTCCCCTTCGCCCTACTTGGGAGAAGGGGCCGGGGGATGAGGGCCAACTTGCCTAACTAAGCTGCGCCCCCTCCCCAGCTCGGGAGAAAGATGGAGGGGGTTGGTGGTCGCGCTGACGTGTTGGAGGCCTCAACCTGTTTCATAAAAACGTCGGGCTGCCAATTTAGGATGCTTCGGGGATATGCGGTCGCTTGCCCACCACTGTTTCTCACAACAGCGACCCTGAGCCCTAGCAGTGCTGGAACTTGTCGTTAGGGCGGTCGTTAGGGCGGTCGCCGGGTTGTGATCGGGATCGCTGGTCTGCGGTGCGTAACTTCACGGAGCAGCGGGGATCGGATCGCTCCAGCCAAGCGTGATTGGGAGGATGATAGAGATGTCGAGAGCGGAATGCCATCAAGACCCATGCTCAACCAACTGCAACTCCTCCCCGGTGCGATCGCTGCCATCCTGGCAGATGTGGCTGAGACGGGCGTGCTGACTCTGAGTGATCGCTACGGTCTGCTGGCAGCTTCCCTCAGCGACACCCTGGACGACGAAGAGCGCCGCGCTGTTAACCGCATCCTGCGCGCCGTCCAACGCGGTCGGATTCAAATCGCCGCTGCTTAAAACGAGAGACCTCTGGCGCGCGCTAGCGCGAACCGATAACCCGAATTTCAGCTCAGTTGAGCCAGTCGCACAGGCGGCTGGCTCAAAGGCTTTTAGGGGGCAAAAAAAAGAACTCCTGGGACAGAAGTTCTTTCCAGTGGAGATTAGAAACCAGACAGTAGGGGATATCCAAGAGCCTGTTGCTAATGACTTCAGACATGAATTGATGTCAGTCAAACTAAGGCGTGATGTGAATCACAAGGGATAGGCCGCCATTTCTATTGAACTTAATTCAACTGAAGCGTGGCTGAGAATCTCATAACGAAAGCCTCAGATCTAGCTCAGGGGGCCTTCAGACTAAAGCCGGATGATGAAAAGTAACGAAGCAAATCACCCCCCGCTTTAGGAGATTAAAACCATGCAACGCCTCATCTTGACCGCTCTTTCTGCTCTCGTCGCTAGCACCGCCCTGATCAGCCCGGCCTTGGCGGAAACCCAGAAGGACTACTTCGGCGATCGCCGTGATTCGCTTCGCTTCACCGAGTCCCTCAAGGAAGACAACAAGGACTATTTCGGCCACCGCCGCGACTCGCTTCGCTTCACCGAGCCCCTAGAAGCCGACAATAACGACTACTTCGGCGATCGCCGTGATTCGCTTCGCTTCACCGAGTCCCTCAAGGAAG
>CAYNIP010000047.1:0-38109 GCA_964397305.1 uncultured bacterium | reverse complement strand
GGAGAGGGGCTTCTAGCTCCCCTGCTCCCAAAGCTGGGAGCAGGGGCCGGGGGATATAGACGCGCAGCGGCTTCTCGCCGAGGGGGCCCGGTAACGCTGTTCGCGCCAGCGTCGCGGAGCGATAGAGGGCGACCCTCTGATCCTGGAGCCATCGCTCAAAATTCAGGGGAGCCGCGCTTTTTTTCGTCTACCCAGACTGGCTAGGATGCGGAGCGACGGCCCGGCTCCGTGATAGGCTGCTAGTGGGTTCTTTGGTTTTGAGAACCCTAGAGTCGGGTGCATCTCACTTGGGAGATCCCCCTTCACCCTCCTTGGGAGAAGGGGCTGGGGGATGTAGGCGCGCAGCGGCTTCTCGCAGAGTGGGCAAACTGGCCTAACTGAGATGCACCCCCTAGAGTCCGCTTCACCGCTTTCAAGGAAACGCCGACCATGCGCTTGTCTCAGATGTTTTTCGTCACCTTGCGAGAGGCTCCAGCCGAGGCGACGATCCCCAGCCATGCCCTGTTGTTACGGGCGGGCTACATTCGGCGTATTGGCAGCGGGGTCTACGCTTATCTGCCGCTGATGTGGCGGGTGCTGCGAAAAGTCTCCCAGATCGTGCGCGAGGAGATGGACGCCACGGGAGCCCAAGAGTGTTTGCTGCCGCAATTACAGCCTGCGGAGTTGTGGCAAGAGTCGGGGCGCTGGGACACCTACACCAAAGCAGAAGGGATCATGTTTGCCTTTCGCGATCGCCAAGATCGGGACGTAGCCCTGGGCCCCACCCACGAGGAAGTCATTACGGCCATTGCTAAGGACACCGTTCGCTCTTACCGCCAACTACCCCTGCACCTGTACCAAATTCAGAGCAAATTCCGCGACGAGATTCGGCCCCGCTTTGGGTTAATGCGAGGTCGCGAATTCATCATGAAGGATGGTTATTCCTTTCATCCAGACCTGGAAAGTCTGCGGCAAACCTATCAGGATATGGATCAGGCCTATCGCCGGATGTTTCAGCGCTGTGGGCTGGAGTTTCGGGCTGTCGAGGCTGATTCCGGTGCGATTGGCGGCTCCGGTTCCCAGGAGTTCATGGTGTTAGCCGAGATTGGCGAGGACGAAATTCTCTACACCGATGACGGCCAGTACGCGGCGAACGTTGAAAAAGCTGTTTCCCTACCCTCCGAGCCAGCCCCCTCTCCCTTCACAACCTACGAGCAGCGCGATACCCCCAACACCCCCACGATTGCTACGCTCTGCGAGTTTTCTGGCTGTGCTCCGGCTGACATTCTGAAAAACGTCCTCTACGAAGCAGTGTTTGATACGGGGCTGCGGCTCCTAGTCTTGGTGAGTATTCGTGGCGACCAAGATGTGAATGAGGTGAAACTGCAAAATGAGCTGGTTAAATTGGCCCCAGAATTTGACGCAACGGCTGTGCTTTCCCTCGCAGTTCCTGATGCTGAGGCCCAGGAAAAATGGGTGACAAAACCGTTACCCCTGGGCTACATTGCCTGTAACCTCAGCAACGACTACATCCGCCCCATTGACGGCCTGCACCCGGAATTTCTGCGCCTGGCTGATCCAACGGCCGTGGCGATGAAGAACTTTGCGACGGGGGCCAATGTCAGCGGGCAACACGTCTTTGGGGCGAACTGGGGCGAGCAGTTCCCGCGGCCCAGCCGCATTGTCGATGTGCGCAAGGCTCAGGCCGGCGATCGCGCAGCCCATGACCCGAGCCAGGTGCTCCAGAGTGCGCGCGGCATCGAAGTGGGGCACATCTTCCAGCTTGGCACGAAGTACTCCCAGGCCTTGGGTGCGACCTTTACCAATGAGCAGGGGGCAGAGCAGCCTTTGGTGATGGGCTGCTATGGGGTCGGTGTCTCGCGGCTAGCCCAAGCCGCCGTGGAGCAGTCTCACGATGCTGATGGTATTATCTGGCCGGTGGCGATCGCCCCCTATCACGCGATTGTCATTGTCCCCAACATCAGCGATGGGGCGGCCATGGCGGCCGCCGAGCAACTGTACCGTGACTTGAACCAAGCGGGCATCGAAACGCTCCTGGACGACCGCGACGAGCGGGCTGGGGTCAAGTTCAAAGACGCTGATCTGATCGGCCTTCCCTACCGGATCGTCACGGGGCGATCGCTTAAACAAGGCAAGGTGGAAGTCGTGGAGCGGGCGACGAAGCAGGCTCAGGAATTACCCCTAACCACAGTCGTCTCGGAGCTGGCGGCGCGCCTCCAAGCAGCACTCCAGGCCAGCACCCCTTAGCGCTTCGCCGCCCATGACGGGCAGATCCGTTTCATCGCCATCGCGGGGCTAGAGCCCCCCTAGCCAATGCCCAAGATGTACTCAAAATTGCCGGGGCCGACTGTCTGAGCCAAGGTTCGTAGGACTTGGCGGGGGTTGTCGTAGGGACCGTTGATGTAGAAGGGTTTACCCTGGTAGCCAAACTGGAGGACCGGCTCCCCATCCCAGTCACCGAGGTGCGATCGCGTTTGGCCGAACTCCCGACAGGGTTGAAATCCCAACTTCAAGGCATAGCTCGCTGCCCCCAGCACGATCGCCTGGGCCTGGCGCAAGCTGATGTCCTGGTAGCCCTCCCGAAAGCTACTAAACGTTTGGCTCACAAAGTCCTCATAATCGGTACTGGCCATCGGGCGGGGGCCGAGGGTGTCCTTCACCCCCAGGCAACAGTAATCGATCAGATAGGTACAAACCCAGAAGTGATTCTCCCCATCGAAGCGGGCTACGAGAACCAGGCCTAAACTATCGGGCAGGCTCAGCTCCGGTTCGCCAGCGGTTTCCCGATCGGCCGCGAGCCCAGCCAACGGCCCAGGCGGCGCGCTCGCGGCCGCACCCCGGCGATCGACCCGGCCATTCCCCGGTTCGACGGCGGCCGGAGTCAGCAAGGAGCGGGCACAGGTGCGATTGACCAAGCAACGAGCCAAGGGGGGCTGTTCCCCCGTCCATTCATTCACCCGGCCGCACCGCCGCAACACCGCTTGGACATCCTCCACCCGCAGACCGAGGCGGCGGGCAATCTGGCGCGGCAGGTAGTGGTGGGCCTCGAGGGCGAGGATCTGGCTCTCAGTCTCTGGGAACATGCGGGCCTCCGCCTTCGTCGCCAAGCTGCGCGAAGAGTGCTGCCAAGATTGTATTGGAAAACAGGAAACCCTCCGGATCATTGAGGCCCAAGCGAGCGCAGGCCGGTAGAGGCGACTGCGCTGGCCAAGCCAGGACCGGCCCAGCCGCCGCGCGCAACCACACCCAACCCTGGCGAGCGTAGGGTGTGAGGGCGTGGTGCAAGGCCTCGCGCGTCGGGTCATCGAACGGGCTCAGATCCACCCCGGCCCCCAGGCGGAGCCCCAGCATCAGGGTTTCCAAGATCCCCTCTCGGGGCGACGTGATTGGGCTGTCAACCTTGCTGCCGGCGGCCACCCAGGCTGCGTACTCGCGGCGGGTGCGGGGCCGACTGTAGCGCCGCCCGCCGACATAGCTGGCCGCGCCCATCCCAAAGCCATAGTAGGGTTGGTTGTGCCAGTAGGTGAGGTTGTGGCGGCTGTGATAGCCGGGGCGGGCGTAGTTGGAGATTTCGTAGTGCTCCCAGCCGGCGGCGGTCAGGGATTGCTGAGCTTGGCGATAAAAGTTCGCCGTCGTCTCGTCCTCGGGGAGGGGCTGCTGGCCGGGGCGGTATTGCTTGCCGAAGGGGGTCGTGGGCTCCAGTACGAGGTCATAGCAGGAGAGGTGGGCCGGGGCGAGGGCGATCGCCCGTTCCAGGGACGCTTGCCATTGAGCTGGGGTCTGGTACGGTAGGCCGGCGATCAGGTCGAGGCTGAGGTTCTCGATGCCGGCCGCCCGGACGGCCGCCACGGCGGGTTGAATGTCGGCCACACGGTGCGATCGCCCACAGACTTGCAGCAGGTCATCTTGAAAAGCCTGCACACCCAAGCTCACTCGGGTGATCCCGGCCGCTCGGTAGCCGCACACTTGGGCCTGATCAAAGGTTCCCGGGTCCATTTCCAGGGAGATTTCCGCCCCGGAGGCGATCGACCAGCGGGCCGCGAGGGTGGCCAGAATTTGGGCCAGTTGCGCCACCGTCAACAGCGAGGGCGTGCCGCCGCCGAAGAAGATGCTGGTTAAGGGGGGGCCGGGAGCCACGGTTGCTGTACGGATCTCCTGACACAACAGGTCAACATAGGCTGCAATGCTGCCGGAGGTGTGACCCGTGGCGCGATCGCCCAGCACCGAGATGGGAAAATCGCAATAGAAACAGCGGCGGCGGCAAAAGGGGATGTGGATGTAGGCGGCGCGGGGGGACGTAGGGGGGGCGGCGATCGCCATCATTTCAAACCTGCTGACAACTAGCCAAACCCCGCCCGAGGGAAGCGGCTGGGGTAGGGGAACCCTCCCCTCGGAGGGACCGAGAGGCAACGGTATAATGGGAAAACATTCAGCCTGTCAAGCCCTGGCTCGGCTCCGGGCCGAGACTTCCCCTTAGTCCTTAAAGAGTAGGCCAGAATCGTGCTAGATGCAGTCATTATAAGCTTATTTGTCATCGCTTTTACCGGCGTCGGCTACGGGCTCATCGACCTGTTGCCGCCGGATCTGCTCGGGCAAGTGACCAATGTAGAAGCCGTGCGCTTCATCGTCGCCTGCTTCGGCGCCATCGTCGGTTTAGCCCTGGGATTAACCGCCCAGACCACCTACCGCCGTCTCGAGACCCGGGTCCGCAGCCAGCCGATCGAAGTGATCCTGACCCGGGCGGTCGGTTGGGTGGTCGGCTTGCTGCTGGCGAACCTTATGCTGGCTCCGATCTTCCTGCTCCCCATTCCCCAGGAATTTAGCTTCGTGAAGCCCCTGATGGCGGTGCTGGCGAGCGTCACCTTCTCCTTTCTCGGCGTCAGCCTCGCCGACACCCACGGCCGCACCTTTCTACGCCTGATCAACCCCCACAGCATTGAGGCGATGTTGGTCGCGGAAGGAACCCTGGAGCCCGCCAGCACTAAGGTTCTGGACACCAGTTGCATCATCGACGGTCGGATCGAAGAATTGCTCTCGACCGGCTTTGTCGAGGGGCAGTTGCTGGTTCCCCACTTTGTTCTGGATGAGCTGCAACTGCTGGCGGATGCGAGTAACGACCAAAAGCGATCGCGCGGCCGGCGCGGCCTCGACATCCTCAACCGAATGCAGGACGCTTACCCCAACCGGGTCGCGATTCACCCGATTGATTATGAGGAACCCCCAACGGTGGACGCCAAGCTCGTGCGCTTCACTCAGGAGATCAACGGTCTGCTCCTGACCACGGACTACAACCTCAACAAGGTCGCGAACTTGCAGAAGGTCGGCGTGTTGAATGTCAACGACCTCAGCCAGGCCGTGCGCCCGATTTACCTGCCCGGGGACACCGTGATATTGAAAATTCTGCGTCCGGGCAAGGAACCGACCCAAGGCGTCGGCTATTTGGAAGATGGTACGATGGTGGTGGTGGAAGATGGCAGCAGCTATGTTGGCGGTGAAGTCCAAGCCGTCGTCACCTCGGCCCTGCAAACCTCTGCCGGCCGCATGATCTTCGCCAAGTCTCACGCTACGGCGATCGCCGATTAGCGCGGGGGGTTCACTCCGCCCGCACCTTCGCCGCCAGCCGGAAGCGGGCAATCTTGCAAATTTCCCCGAGGGCCTGGTTCCGCTCGGCGTCTCGCTCCCGGTTTAAGCGGGTCTGAAAGGCTGCGAGAATACTGTGCTTGTCGTGCTCCTTGACGGCGATCAGAAACGGGAAGCCAAAGCGCTCGCGGTAGGCGCGATTCAGGGTTTGGAATTGCTCGTACTCGGCTGGAGTCAAGCGATCCAGGCCGGCCCCGGCCTGCTCCTGGACCGAGGCTGGAGCCATCTGGGCCTTACTCCCCAAATCAGGATGGGCGCGGATCAGGGTCAACTGGTCCGCAGGGCTGAGGCCTTGGGCGATCGCCACCAGCGTTTGTGCCAATTGCTCCAAGCTCGCGAAAGGTCGTGCGGTCCAGGCCTGGGCCGCGATCGCCGGGGTTTGTTCAAACAGATCCCCCAGAGCAGCGACAAATTCCGTCTGACTCATCTGGTTGAGAGCCGCCAGGGTGTAGGGCATGGGCCTGACTCAACTTCCCCGATAGGTACTGTAGGCCCAGGGCGACACCAGCAGCGGCACATGGTAGTGAGCCTCGGAGTTGGCGACACCAAAACGAACCGGCACGCGGTCTAAAAACAGCGGCTCGGGCAAGGCAAGTTGCTGGGCCCGGAAATAGTCCCCGACGGCAAACACCAGCTCATAGAGACCGGGCTGCAAGGCTCCAGCCGTCAGCAGCGGCGGATCTGTGCGGCCATCTGCATTGGTGTAGAGGGTGGCGATCAGGCTGTGGGCTGGCCCGTCCAGAAACCACACCTCAACGCGCACGCCCTCAGCGGGGCAGCCGTGGGCTGTATCGAGAACATGGGTCGTTAGTTGGCCGGTCGCAGTCACGATGAGAACCTGGTGAAATCTACAAGCAAAACCGATGAGCACTGTTTAGTGTACCGTGCTCGCTCCCACGCCTTGCAAGGCTCCAGGCTGCTTCAGTGATGCCAGAAAACTAGGACAAGCGGCGCGATCGCCAAGCTCCAGAGCCACCAGCGGGGGGGAGCCGCGACCGAAACCGCCTCAGCCGCCAGTAAGGCCTCGATCCGAGCCACCAGGCGTTGAGGGGCGGCGGGCTCGCCGAAAGCGGCGTAATGATTCGTGACGAAGCCAGCAGGCCCTTGCACCACCTGGAGCAGGGCTTCGGCTAGCAGCAAGGGCTCCACCCGGTCGGCGGCCCAGGCATCGGCGCGCAACTCCCGCAGCAGCAGCAACTCCTGCCAGAGGGCCTCCGTCCGGGGCAACCAGGCTGTTAACCGCCGCAGCCAGCCCCACCAGAAACCCCAGAAGGTATCACGATAGTAGACATGGGCCTGCTCATGGGCGAGCACCGCTGCCACCTGGGCCGGCGTCAGGCTATCCAGCAGGCCCTGACTGACAAGCAACTGGGGCGACCCGACCCCCACTTGGGCGGCAAAGGGCAACTCGGTCGGCAGCAAGCGACTGGCGGCCCCGGCAATCGTCACCAGGGGGTAGCGCTGTGCTTCCCGCTCCGTCCGCCAGGCCTGCCAGGCCGCCTGGGCCAGGAGGAGCAGGGCGATCGCCAGCCAACCCACCGCCAAACCGTAGCCGTACCAGCCGACCGCGACATGAAACATCCGGCCCTGCCAACCCATCACCACAATGGCGATCGCCACACTCAGCAGGCCGAGGGGCGGCAGGAGCAGGGTGCAGGTCGCCGCCGCCCAACGCTGGGCCCAGGAACCGGCCGAGGTTGGCTGCCAGCGCCAGCGCAGGGCGATCGCCGCGCCCAGGGCCACCAGGACAAGCATTAAGTGCATGGCGGTTCCTCCTCAGGCTGGGCCTGCTGGCGGGCCGCTTGGAGGCGGAGGGCGATCGCCTGGAGCTGCTCCAAGCTCGCGCGATCCAAGCTATCGGCAAAAGCAGCCACCACATCAGGGTTGCTCACGGCGAGAAACTGGTGCAGGCGTTGATGGGCTTGCAGCACCTGAGCCTCCGCCCGGGAGACACAGGGCCGCCAGACAAAGGCCCGGCCCGTCTTGTCACAGCTCAGCCAGCCCTTCGCCGTGAGCCGCCGCAACACAGTCGTGACTGAGGTATAGGCCAACTCGCGGCTCGGGTTGGCCAGGATACGGTCGTGGAGGTCTTTCACCGTTGCCCGGCCCAGGTCCCAGAGCAGCTCCAAGATCTCCGTTTCCAGAGGCCCCAGGGACAAACTTTTGGGCGAACGAGGGAGGGGAGCCATGCGTTAGGGAGCGTCAGCGTCAAGCATTAAAGGAATGTACCGTCATTTTAGCAGCCGGAGCCCTGAGAGTAGGCCGAAAAAAATGTAGGGGCAGGCTTGAAACCCACCCCCACAGCCCCTAAAGGGCTTGGAACGATCCCGTCACGAACCTAGGCAGAGCGACGACGGCGCGACGCCAGCAGCAGACCGCCCACCGCACCGAGGCCGACCATCAGGCTGGGTTCCGGCACCCCAGCCGCTTTGATGCCCGCGATGGAGAAGTCGCTGTAGCGGTAGCTTGTGCCCTTCAGCTCAACACTGTTGAAGGTGATCGTGTCCACCAGCAGGTCGCCGAAGGGGTTGAGGATGCTGTAGAGGCCGCCGCCTTGCTCGGTCGAGGGGCTCAGAGCCGTCAGCACCGTGGTGACACCACCGAAGGTCCACTCCGCCGTGGAGTCACCCGTGACTGCCAGCCGGCCAAATTGACCATTGCCGACGCCAATCTCTGCCACTTCAAACACCTTGTCGCCGAACACATCCGGCTGGTACAGGAAGGCGAGGTCAATGGCTTCGATCACGCGAGCCGCCGCTAGGGTCGCCGTGATTTCTTCGCCGTGGTCGATCTCTTCGAGGGTACCGTGGGCGGGCGAGGGGTCGCCGTAGACCCCGACACCCGTGGTGCCGTTCACGGTCTTGGTGGTGAGATAGCCACCCAGGTTATCGTCCGTCCCAGCGGTCAAGCCGTCCTTGGTGACGGTGAGAGTGAAGCCGTCCGTCGTGGTGCAGGATTTGATGCCGTCTAAGTAGCTGATATTGGCGCAGCTGCCCAGATCTTCGCCGCTGGTGAAGTTGAAAGCATGGGCGGGGACTGCGGAAACAGCCAGGGCGCTACCTGCTAGAAGACCGGTCAGAATTGCAGTGGTTTGGAATTTCATGATGAGTTACCTCGTTACCTCAGTCTAGGAAAAGAACGCTTGAGCTTTACTGTCTGGCTGCTTGATTTGAGTATCTGGTAAGGCCCGTGAATAACCAACGATCTCGGTCACAATCTCGGTGTGCTCTTGGCAGCTTCGGAACGTCGCTGCCGGTCGTAGTCAAGGGCTGAAAGCCTTACCAGGAGAGAGGCATGGAGCCGGTGTTTGGCGCTTCGCATTTCCTCTGACATTTACCATAGTACCGGAGAGAATGGCGAAAAATATGTGGGTTCAATGAAGATTGCCGACGGCTCGGCAGACTGTTTGTAAAGCTTCTGCAAATCATTGGGGCGACCTCAGAATATCCGTAATTTCTTGGTAAAAAATGGGTATTCATGATCGAAGCAAGCGGATTCCTCTGCGTAAACACGCAAGCTAAAAGCCGCCACGATTGCAACAGATAGCGCTAACTACGTATTTATTGGGAAGCATCCCTGGGCGCCGCTCCCGGGTCCGGCGCGGGCCTAAGCCACTCACAATCAGGGTTAGCGGTGACGAGCGGTGCGGGATGTGGGCCTTGCCAGCGGGCTAGGGCTCCGTACTTTCACTCAGCCGAGGCTTGCTGCTGCTCCCAGGCCTGCCAGAGGTCGGGGCGACGCTTCCGGGTGCGCTGCTGTTGCTGCTCCTGCCGCCAGCGGGCGATCGCCCCATGATCCCCCGACCGCAGTACCGCTGGCACTTCCCAGTCGCGAAACACCGCCGGCCGCGTGTACTGGGGATAGTCCAGCAGCCCGGCCTCAAAGCTCTCGGCCTTCAGGGAGGCTTCCTTGCCCACCGTCCCCGGCCGCAACCGTACCACCCCATTCAGTAGGGCCAGGGCCGGAATCTCGCCGCAGGTCAGCACAAAATCTCCCAGGGAAATCTCCCGCGTCGCCAGGTAGCGCACCCGCTCATCCACCCCTTCGTAGTGGCCACAGAGGATCACCAACTGCTGGCACGTCGCCAGATCGGCTAGGACCGCTTGGGTCAAGGGCTGCCCTTGGGGCGTCATCAACACGATCTCCCGGGGCGACAGCACGGGCAAGGATTCCACCGCCGCGAAGAGGGGTTCTGGCTTCAACACCATGCCGACGCCGCCACCGTAGGGCTCATCATCCACCCGGCGGTGCCTATCTAGGGCGAAATCTCGGGGGTTGGTGCAGTGGACGCTGGCGATCTGGTTGGCGATCGCCCGGCCCAGCAGGCTCGTTTGCAGCGGCGAGTGAAAAAACTCTGGAAACAGGGTGATAAGGTCGAAGCGCATAGGTTTAAGGATGGCCGGCCGGGAGACGCGCTCTGGTCGTCCCCTTGCCCCACGCCGTCGGTTCAAGTTAAAGTGACCTTCTTATCAAACGCGCGCCGAAAAAGCCCTAAATTGATTGTATATGCTACGCTTGCAAGCGCTTCTATGCTGCAATCCGAGTCTCGACTGTCTGGAGTAGGCATGTTTCAACCGACGAAAACCGCGATCCTGGTGATCGGCGGCGCTGAGGACAAGGTACACGGGCGAGAAATCCTGCATACCTTCTTCCAGCGAGCCGGGGGCAGCGAAGCGGCGATCGCCATTGTTCCCTCTGCCTCCCGGGAGCCCGCGATTATTGGCGAACGCTACCGCCACATCTTCGAGGACATGGGAGCCCAGCGAATCGAGCTGCTCGATATTCGCGATCGCGCCCAAGGAGCCGAGGTGCAGTACCTCCAGTATGTCGAAGAATGTACCGGCGTCTTCATTACTGGCGGCGACCAGTTGCGCCTCTGCGGCCTCTTGGCGGAAACGCCGCTCATGGAGCGTATCCGCGAACGCAGCCAGCGGGGGGAGATTGCCCTCGCGGGCACGAGCGCCGGGGCCGCCGTCATGGGCCACCACATGATCGGTGGCGGCGGCAGTGGCGAGTCCCCTAACCGTTCCCTAGTCGATATGACCATGGGCCTCGGCATCATTCCCGAGGTCGTCGTTGATCAACATTTCCACAACCGCAACCGGATGGCACGCCTGCTGAGCGCCGTCGCCATTCACCCGGACCGCCTCGGTCTCGGCATTGACGAAGATACCTGCGCTATTTTCGAGCAAGACGGCTGGATTCAAGTCATGGGGCGCGGCACCATAACCGTCGTAGACGCTCAAACCCTCTCCCACACCAACCAACTCCAGGCTGGTGTCAGCGATCCCCTGAGCCTTCACAGCCTCCGGCTGCATATCCTCTGCCATGGCGATCGCTTTCACCTGCACCAGCGCCGTCCCCTCACCCCCATGACGGGTGAAAAACAAGCCTAGAGGGGCCGGAAGGGTAATTTCGTGCAAGAACTGTTCCCAGCGAACAGTTCTGCCGCTTTTCCAAGCGAGAAACTGGAGCGTAACTCGATTTGTGCGGCTCAGTCTGACACTCAAGGCGACACAACCTTTATGCGAATCCTCAAGACCTCGACCCTGCGCGGTCCGAACTACTGGAGCATCCGCCACAAGAAGCTCATCGTCATGCGCCTCGACCTCGAGGATCTCACCGAGCGCTACTCGAATGAAATTCCTGGCTTCTACGACGGCTTGGTTCAGGTCTTACCCACACTGATCGAGCACTACTGCTCCCCCGGCCATCGCGGCGGCTTCCTCAGTCGCGTCCAGGCCGGAACCCTGATGGGCCACATCCTCGAGCACGTCGCCCTCGAGTTGCAAGAACTCGCCGGGATGCCCGTCGGCTTCGGCCGCACCCGCGAAACGGCTGAGCCAGGAGTATTCAACGTCGTCTACGAGTACCTCGACGAACAGGCCGGCCGCTACGCTGGCCGCGCCGCCGTGCGCCTTTGTCAAAGCATTGTCGATACTGGCACGTATCCCGCAACCGAGCTGGAAGAAGACCTCGCCGACCTGCGGGACTTCTGGGCTAACGCCGCCCTGGGGCCCAGCACCGAGACGATCATCAAAGAAGCCGACGCTCGCGGCATTCCTTGGCTCCAGCTCAGCGCTCGCGCCATGATTCAACTGGGCTATGGCGTCCACCAGCAGCGCATCCAGGCCACCCTGACTGACTATTCCAGCATCCTCGGCGTCGAGCTGGCCTGTGACAAGGAGGGGACAAAAACCATCCTGCGGGATGCAGGAATTCCAGTACCTCGGGGCACGGTGATCCAGTACCTAGATGAACTGGAGGCCGCCATTGCCGATGTCGGCGGCTACCCCATCGTGGTCAAACCCCTGGACGGCAACCACGGACGCGGCATCACGATCAACATCGATAACTGGCAGGATGCCGAAGAGGCCTATGATCGCGCCAGCACTGCCGCCAAGACCCGCTCGGTGATCATTGAGCGCTACTACCAAGGTAGCGACCATCGCGTGCTGGTGGTCAACGGCAAAGTCGTCGCCGTAGCCGAGCGCATTCCCGCCCACGTCCTCGGCGATGGCCGTTCGACGGTGGCCGACCTGATCGAGATCACCAATCGCGACCCCCGGCGCGGCGACGGCCACGCCAATGTCCTGACCAAAATCACCGTGGACAAGACGGCGATCGCCGTGCTCGAGCGCCAGGGCTACCACCTCGATACGGTACTGCGGGAAGGCGAGCGGGCCTTCCTCCGCGACACAGCCAATCTGAGCACCGGCGGTATCGCCATCGACCGCACCGACGACATCCACCCGGAAAACGTCTGGATCGCCCAACGGGCTGTGAAAACCATCGGCCTGGACATCGCTGGCCTCGATGTCGTCACCCCGGACATCACTCGGCCCTTGCGCGAGTTGGACGGGGTGATCGTGGAAGTCAATGCAGCCCCCGGCTTTCGGATGCACGCCGCCCCCAGCGAGGGCCTGCCCCGCAACGTTGGCGCGGCGGTGTTGGATATGCTCTTTCCCCCCGGCACACCGACCCGCATCCCGATCATCTCGATCACGGGCACCAACGGCAAAACGACTACCACCCGCCTCGCCGCCCACATTTTCCGCCAAACTCAAAAGGTCGTGGGCTATACCACCACTGACGGCATCTACATCAACGAATACCTGGTTGAAAAAGGAGATACCACGGGCCCCCAAAGTGCCCAAGCAATTCTCAAAGACCCCTCGGTTGAAATCGCCGTCCTGGAAACAGCCCGGGGTGGCATCCTGCGCTCGGGCATCGCCTTCGATCACTGCAATGTCGGCGTGGTGCTGAATGTCGCGGCTGACCACCTCGGCCTTGGCGACATTGATACCATTGAGCAATTGGCCTCCCTCAAGTCTGTGGTGGTCGAAAACGCCGATCCCGACGGCCATGTGGTGCTCAACGCGGATGATCCCCTGGTAGCGAAGATGGTGGAGCGGGTCAAGGCAAAAGTCACGTACTTCGCCATGAGCCGTGAGAACCCGATCATTCAGGAACATCTGCGACGCGGCGGCCTGGCTGCGATCTACGACAATGGCTATCTGACTATCTGCGAAGGGGACTTCAACCTGCAACTGGAGGAAGCCAAAAAGGTTCCTGTCACCCTCGCGGGCATGGCTCCCTTTATGATCGCCAATGCCCTGGCCGCTAGCCTCTGCGCCTTTGTCCAAGGGGTGGACATCGAGCTTATCCGCCAAGGCCTGCGGACCTTCAACCCCTCTAGTGATCAGACTCCTGGACGGATGAACCTCTTTGATCTGGGTAATTACCACGCCCTGATCGACTATGCCCACAATCCGGCTGGCTATGATGCCCTCGGTGGCTTTGTCCGCAACTGGCAGGGCGATCGCGTCGGGGTGGTCGGCGGACCCGGCGATCGCCGCGATGATGACCTGATCGAGCTGGGCCGCTTAGCCGCAGGAATGTTTGAATACGTCATTGTCAAAGAAGACGAAGACCGACGGGGTCGCGAGCCGGGAGCCGTCGCCGAGCTAATCGTTAAGGGCCTGCTGCAAGCCAACCCCGACTGTCGCTACGAAATTCTGCTCGATGAGTACCAAGCGATTCAACTAGGCCTGGACAAGGTAAAGCACGGCGGTCTGGTCGTCATCACCCCTGAGAGTGTCGGCCGGGCGATCGCCCAAATCCAAGAGCGCCAGAACTAGTACTTGACGGCGTTTCCCTCATTCAGCGGATTTCCGCAGGCCATCACCTGGTATAATCAAGGGCTTGCACGAGCGCGCTACTTGAATTAGGGAGGAGAATGCGGTATGGCTCGCATGTATTACGACGCGGACGCCAATCTGGATCTGCTGGCTGGCAAGACCGTGGCGATTATTGGGTATGGTTCCCAGGGCCACGCCCACGCTTTGAACCTGCGCGATAGCGGCGTCAACGTCGTGGTGGGCTTGTATCCAGGCAGTCGTTCCCAGGCCAAGGCCGAGGCTGAAGGGCTGAAGGTGCTGACCGTGGCCGAGGCCGCGCAAACCGCTGACTTGCTCATGATTCTGCTGCCCGACGAGGTGCAGAAAACCGTGTACAGCAATGAAATCCAGCCCCATCTCAAGGCTGGCAAGGTGCTCGCCTTTGCCCATGGGTTCAACATTCACTTTGGTCAAGTCGTTCCCCCTGAGGATGTGGATGTGGTCATGGTGGCCCCGAAGGGACCCGGCCACCTCGTCCGCCGCACTTACGAGCAGGGCGAAGGCGTCCCCTGCCTGTTTGCGGTGTTTCAGGATGCGTCGGGGCAGGCGCGCGATCGCGCCATGGCCTATGCCAAGGGCATTGGTGGCACCCGGGCCGGCCTTTTGGAGACCAGCTTCCGGGAAGAAACCGAGACCGACCTTTTCGGTGAGCAAGTTGTGCTCTGCGGTGGCTTAAGTGCTCTGATCAAAGCGGGGTTTGAAACCCTGGTGGCTGCTGGGTATCAACCCGAGCTGGCCTATTTTGAATGCCTGCACGAGGTGAAGCTCATCGTGGACTTGATCGTAGAAGGCGGTCTGGCAAAAATGCGCGACAGCATTTCCAACACGGCCGAGTACGGCGACTACACCCGGGGCCCGCGCATCGTCACGGAGGAGACGCGCGCCGAGATGCGGAGGATTTTGCAGGAAATCCAGAGCGGTCAGTTCGCGCGGGATTTTGTGCTGGAGAATCAGGCCGGTAAACCCGGCTTCACTGCCATGCGTCGCCAAGAAGCGGAGCACCCGATCGAGGAAGTCGGCAAGGATTTGCGGGCGATGTTTAGCTGGCTGAAGTCTCAGTAGATTGGGAGTCGGGGGGTGGGCGCAACCCTCGGGGGCATCCCCCCTTGGGCGGTGCGGTTGCTCATTCTGCGAGAAGCCGTTGCGCGCCATCCCCCGGTTCCTGCTCCCAAAGCTGGGAGCAGGGGAGCTGAGTGTTACGGGGCCCTCATTCCCCGGCCCCTTCAATCTTGAGAGCAGGGGAGCCAGAAGTCTCTCTCCCTCTGAAGGAGCGATTACGGGTGAGGGCACATGAAGCAATTTTTGAACAAGCTGTATCGCTGTTCCGAAGCTAGTGCGATACGGCTTCAAAGTCCCTCCCTCAATTGGGGAGCAAGATTGAGGAGATCAACGTAGTTGCGCTTCAGCGCTCAAGCCAGCGGAAGATGGGCTAAAGCCCAACAACGTCTTTTTCAAACCCTGTAGGTTTTGATTCTCTGGATTTGAGTGTACCGCACTAGCCAAGGATTTGCTATACCTAGCGCTGAATCTATGAGTAATAGCTCTGTAAATAGTTGAAAGCGAGCCGCTTCGTTTCCTTCACTAATCGCTGTCGAAAGGCTTGCTCTTGACCTAGGGACAACCATAGCAAGGTTCCGATTGCTTTGACTAGCACGAAGGCGATCGCTTCATAGTCTTCGGTTTCTAAACTTGGATCGCGTCTGGCTAAGGATGCTGCTAAATCCTGGATCAGCGTGGCATCTGCTGCCTCATCGATCGCGTCTAGTTCGCGAATTGTCCCCTGCACTTCCATGAAAATAGCGTGATAGCTGGGGTTGTCCGTGAAAAAGCGATCGGTCGTATCAATCAACCGATCAACGTAAGCCGATAACGAGGGGGCCGTTTCCTCGATCGCAGCCATCGCGGCGAACTGTTGATGCAGTCGTTCTGAATAGCGTAGGGCTAGGGTGAGCAGAATCGCGGTCTTGTCCGGGAAAAACTGGTAGAGCGAGCCGATCGGAACTTGGGCCCTCGCCGCGATCGCGTTGGTCGTGGTTGCCGCGTAGCCCTGGCTCGCAAACAACGCTTCTGCTGAATCCAGAATGCGGTTGACCCGCTCCTGGCTGCGGGCCTGACGGGGCTTGCGGCGCATTCCGCCGGAGGGCAGTGGGCTGTCAGACACAGGCCTTCTCCCGGACTCTGGGCAATAAAATGAGATTTGCTCGCATTTTGCTTGACAAAACGTGAGGACTAATCATATTGTTAGAAACATGAGCAACGCTCACTTACTAATCTAGCTTACCTACGGAGAGCCCTCTTGTGACCTCTCATCTGCTGATAACACCGCAGACTCGCTCGGCCCGACTCAGGCGGCGCTCTCGTAGTCTCTGGCAATCCGGCCACCTTGGACTTCGCTGGGTTCGCTACCAGTGTTCTCCCTGGCTCGTGTTGGCGATCGCGCCGCTCCAGTTGCTGTTTGCAGCCGAAACCGAGCGAACTCGCGCCCAGATTCGTTATTTCAGCGCGATCGCCCGCATCAATTTTGTCAGGGTCTATGAGCTGCTCAACGAGCTAATTTGGTAGCCATCTATACAGTTTTTTACTCGAGGAATCAACCGATGCAGTTTTCAGGAAATGGCGCGATCGAGATGTCAACGGCACGAACTGAGGTGGCGATCGCCCGGCTTCCCCAGGGCGAGATTGAACGTGCTGCTGCTGTGATGGCTGGAGCCTTTGCAGCCGATCCTTTAGGGCTTTACATTTTGCCTGACCCGCGCCATCGGTTGGCAGTCATGTCCTGGTTTTGGCGCGTAGCACTGCGCCGCAACCACCCCTACGGACACGGCTACACCACCGCGCCCGAAATCTGGGGAGTGGCCAGTTGGCTGCCTCCCAATGCACCGCGAGAAGCGCTCTGGACGCTGTGGCAGCCGATTTGCCAGGCCTGGTTTCGTGCTGGCTGGCGGAGTACCTACCGCTGGTTCGCTCTGCTCGAATTTGCGGAAATGCTGCGCGATCGCCATTGTCCGTCGCCCCATTGGTATCTGGACGGGCTGGCCGTCGCTCCGTCAAGTCAGGGGCAGGGAGTGGGCGGTTTGTTGTTGCAGCCGGTGCTGGAACGAGCCGATCGCGAAGGTCAGGCTTGCTGCTTGTTTACTTCCACCGAGCGCGCTGTGCGCTTCTACCAACGTCACGGGTTTGTCGTTTGCGAAAAAGCCTACTTCCAAACCGCAGCTCCTCCCCTGTGGCTGATGGTGCGATCGCCTTCCCCGTTAGCCCTGTAACCAGGCTTTGGGGCTTCCCGGCACCCCAAAGTAGGAACATCTAGCGTCCCTCTGCTCCTGGAAGCGGGATGGAGGGGGAGGGCCCATCAATGCGTCTGGGCCCGGTTGGCTGCTGACCTCTGGGGCTGGCAAGCCTCGCTGGGCGTGAAACCCTCGAGGGCCAGCCTCTAAGACAGGGGGCCGCAGTCCTCGATCACGAGTCGCTTGCTGGTCTTGCCGGAGCGGCTACCGTAGCCTTCGAGCTGCTGCACGATCCCGTAGGTTTCCGCCGTGACTTGGCCAAAGACGACGTGCTTACCATCCAGCCAAGGCGTGGGGACTGTGCAGAGGAAAAATTGCGAGCCATTGGTATTGGGTCCCGCATTGGCCATCGACAGAATGCCGGGGCCGGTGTGCTTCAGGGTGAAATTTTCATCCTCGAAGCGATCGCCATAAATGCTCTTGCCCCCCGTGCCATTGCCATTAGTAAAGTCACCGCCCTGGCACATGAACTCAGGAATCACCCGATGGAAGATCGAGCCCCGGTAGCCGTAACCGTGCTCTCCAGTGCAGAGTTCGTAGAAATTCTTGCAGGTCTTGGGGGTCACATCAAAGCGCAGTTCCATAATAATGCGACCACAGGGCTCGCCGTCAGCGCTGACATCAAAGAAGACTTGTTCGCGGTCTTGGTACTTGCTGTAGTCGATGGACATGGAACGTTAACCGTTAGGGTACTTGGGTAGCGAATCGTGTCCTGACTGTACGCCCCGACCCTGGGGGTGGTCAACCGGAGGGTGGCAGGGCTGCCGTCTTCTGAGTCGCCCGAACGGTGGCTGTTTGTGTTAGGGGATCTTGATATTGAGCCGGGGGATCACGATCCCCGCCCACCTGTAACCCCGACCGCCCACAAACTACGCTTCAATGGAGGGTGGGTTCGTTTTACGCAGGACCTATGGCAGTATCGAGACGGCTTGCGAGGGAATAATTAGTCTATGGTTGCCCAGATAACCTCCGGACAATCGGCCGGGTTACTCCGGATCAAGTATGACCTGCCGACGCCAACGGGCGTCTATGTCACCGTTCACGGGCACTTCTATCAGCCGCCCCGCGAGAACCCTTACCTCGATGTCATCGAGCGCCAACCGAGTGCCTACCCCTACCACGACTGGAACGAGCGCATCCACTACGAGTGCTACCGCCCCAACGTCTTTGCGCGGGTGCTCAGTGAGGCGGGGGAAGTGCTGGATATTGTCAACAACTTTGAATACCTGAGTTTTAACGTCGGGCCTACCCTGATGTCTTGGCTCGAGCGCTACGACCCCGAGGTGTACCAGGCGATTGTGGCGGCGGACCGCAAGAGCGCCCAGCGCCGTGGAGGTCATGGCAATGCGATCGCCCAGACCTATAACCACATCATCCTGCCCCTGGCTGACGAGCGAGACAAGTTCACCCAGATTCGCTGGGCCAAGGCCGACTTCCGCAGCCACTTTGGCCGCGATCCTGAGGGCCTGTGGTTGGCGGAAACGGCGGTGGATTACCCCACGCTGGAGGTGCTGGTGGCCGAGGGGATTCGCTTCACGATCCTCGCTCCCTCCCAGGCGGAGCGCTGCCGGCCGCGGCCCAGCGCCGAAAATCCTGACCCCGACTGGCAGGGGGTCGCCAATTCGGAGATCGACGCGACCCGGCCCTACCGCTGCTTTCTCGATAACGGGCAGTTTATCGACATCTTTTTCTACGACGGGCCGATCTCCGCCGACCTCGGCTTTGATGACGAACTCCTGGTCAGCGCCCATAACCTCACGGGCCGCCTCCACCAGGCTGTACGCCACGACGGCAGCCCCAGACAGTTGCTCGGCATCGCTACCGATGGTGAAACTTTCGGCCACCACAAGGGCGGCACGGAAAAATGCCTCGCCTACAGCTTCACCCACGAATTCCCCAACCAAGGCTGGACGGTGACGAACTTTGCTCACTATTTGAGCTTGAATCCGCCGACCTGGGAGGTGGTGCTGAAGCCTGTGACCGCCTGGAGCTGCTCCCACGGAGTTGATCGCTGGCAGGATGACTGCGGTTGTGGCGGCGGCGGCGGCTGGCAGCAGCAGTGGCGGCGGCCCCTGCGGGATTCGTTGAACTGGCTGCGCGATCGCCTGCGGGAGGTGTTTGAGCGCAAGGGGCCCAAGTTTTTCCGCGATCCCTGGCCGGCTCGGGATGGCTATGTGCAGGCCATCCGTGATCGCAGCTCCGAGAATGTGGGCCGCTTCCTAGACGAGCACCAGAGCCACGCCCTCAGTGCCAGCGAGCAGGTAGATGCCCTGCGCTTACTGGAAATGCAGCGTCAGTCGCTGCTGATGTTCACCAGTTGCGGCTGGTTTTTTGATGAAATCTCCCGGCCGGAGGGGGTGCAAATCCTCCGCTATGCGGCCCGGGCGATTGAGCTAGCCAATGAAGTGGCGGGGTTAGAGCTCGAGGCGGAGTTTCGCGATCGCCTCGCGGCCGCCCCCAGCAATGTGCCCGCCTTTGGCGACGGCCGAGCAGTTTATGATGCCTTGGTTGTCCCGGCCCGCATCGACTTCGAGCGGGTAGCGGCCCACTATGCGATTACCTCCCTCTTCGTGGCCTACCAGAGCGAAGACCGCGTGTATTGCTATCGTGTGCAGCAGTTGGACTACCGCCTGCAACTCCTGGGGTCCCTCTCCCTGGCCGTGGGGCATATCAATCTCACGTCGGAAGTGACCTGGGAGAGCCGCGAGTTTGTCTTTGTGGTGTTGCACTTGGGCGGCTGGGATTTCCACTGCTGCATTCAGCCCTTCAATAGCCGCAAGGACTATGCTCAGATGCAAACGAAGCTCTTTGAGGCCCTGGAGACGGCGAGCGTGGCGAAGGTGATGGTGGCGATCGCCCGGTTGTTTGGCGATCGCGCTTTCGACCTCGAATCCCTGTTCGCGGAAGAACGGCAGTGGCTCATGGCCCAGTTGACGGAAAAGACCCGCACGGGCATTGACCAAATCTACGGTCAAATCTACCGCGACAACTACAGCATCCTGCGGGCCTTCCAGCGGGAGGAATTGCCCGTGCCGCCGGAGTTGCAGGTGGCAGCGGAGTTGGCGATCGCCAATCGGGGTCAGCAAGCCATCGACAAGCTCGCCCAGGCCGCCGGCGATCGTGGTCAGATCGACCAGGCCCTGAGTGAACTAGCGGCCACCGCCGTCGAAGCCGACCAGATGCGCTGCCATGTCACTCTGCCCGGGGCCAAAGCGGCCTTGGAGGACTGGATCTATGGGTGGCTAGACAGCTTGCTGGCTCAGATCGACCTGGAAACCATTGAGGCCGACTGCCAACGGCTGGATCAGGCGATCGCCGTCGCTACCGCCCTCAACCTCGGCCTCGCCCTGGATCGGGTGCAGGAGCGCTACTTCTTCTATGTTCACCGCCACATCGTCCCGATGCTGGATAAAGGCGGCTCCAGTGGCGGTTGGACCCGCGCCCAGAGCACCGTGCTGCTCCGCCTCGGCAAGCGCTTAGGGGTCGATGTCAGCCCGTGGCTCTAATACTGCATTCTCGAATTTGACCCGACAAACCCCGATGGCAGCCAACCCGCGAGGCCGACTGATCGTGTTTGAAGGCGGCGAAGGCACCGGCAAGACGACGCAACTGGAGCTGGCGGCTCAATGGTTGCGGGAGCAAACCTCCCAGCCCGTGCTAACGACCCGGGAGCCCGGCGGTACGCCCCTGGGCGGGGCCTTGCGCCAGCTCTTGCTGGGCGATCGCCCCCTGGCCCCACGCACGGAACTCTTGCTCTATGCGGCCGACCGAGCCCAGCACGTCGAGACGGTGCTGGGGCCGGCCTTGGCCGCTGGCCAGATTGTGCTGTGCGATCGCTTCACGGACTCGACCCTGGCCTACCAGGGCTATGGGCGCGGCCTCGATCTCCAGCTCATCGCCGACCTCAACTACGCGGCGACCAACGGCCTCCGCAGCGATTTCACCCTCTGGTTTGACCTAGACGTGGCGGTGGGCCTCCAGCGGGCGCACCAGCGGGGCCCGCGCGATCGCATGGAAGCCGCCGCCCTCGCCTTTCATCAGCGCGTGCGAAAGGGCTTTGCCCACCTAGCCGCCCAAGCTCCCGAGCGCTACGCGCACATTGATGCGAGTTGCTCTGTGCCGCAAGTCGCCAGGGCTGTGCAGGCCTGGCTCACCACCTGGCTCCAGCTCAGCCCTTAAACCCGCGCCGCCCCGGTTCGTGGTAGCGGCGGTAGAGGAGTTCGAGCTGGCCGCCCCGCTCTTGGATAAAAGCCAGTTGCCGCTGGTACAAGCTGCGGAACAGGTTGGCAAACAGGAGGGTGGCGATCGCCACGACGAGGCCGAAGACCGTAGAAACCAGGGCCTCACTAATACCCGTCGTCACTTCCGCCGTGGCCGTGCCCCCCAAGTTGCCGAGGGTGAGGTTGGCAAAGGCCCGCATCAGCCCCAGGATCGTGCCCAGTAAGCCCAGCAAGGGCGCAGCACTGACGATGGTTTCAAAAGCTGTGTTAAACCGCTTGAGGATGGGCAACTCGGCCTGGGCCGCGCTCTCGAGGGCGAGGCGAAATTCCTCGGGGGTCGGTTCCGGCAGCTCGAGGGCTGCGAGAAAGATGCGGGCGATGGGAAGGCGGTGTTGCTGACGGAGGTACTCCCGTGCTTGCAGGGGGTCGCTGGCGTAGACCTGGAGGAGCTGGCGAATCACAGGCCGCTGGCGGCGATTGACCCGCCCCCAAAAGAGGAGCCGCTCGACAATCAAGGCCACGGCCACCAGGGAGAAGCCCAGCAAGGGCAAGGTGACAAGACCACCAGCGATCGCAACGACAGACACAACCCATTCCCCGGACGACGCTAGCAGCCATTCTACGACCTCAGGGCGATCTGCTGGGAGTCCAGCCCCAAGGCCGCAGGGTGAGCCGAAGCTCACCCTGCGGGGCACCGTTTCGACGGCAGTTTATAGGGATTTTTCAGCCAAGGAACCGTCCCTAGAAGTTCATCTCAGCTGCTTGGACGCGCTCGATCTGCTTCTTCTTCAACACGAGGAAGAGCTGGGAGAGCGCAATGCCGACAAAGAAGATCAGCAGCCAACGGATGCGGGCCGGGTCTTGCAGGACGATTTCCGCATCTTCTTGACCGAAGCCCCCCACATTGAGGTTCATGGTCAAGGCTTCACCCGCCGCCACGGTTTGGCCTTCCGAGACGATCAGCTCCGGGCCGGGGGGAATGCTTTCTGTCACCTTGTCGCCCCCCGTCTCCGGCTGGAGTGTGACCTCATAGCCACCGCCCTCCAGACTGGCAATCTGGGTAATCGTCCCCGCGACGGGCGCATCAAAAACGTTGTTATTGCTCTTGTTGCCAGCGGGGTAGACCTGACCGCGACCCCGGTTAGCCCCCAAGTGAACGGGGAACTTACCAAAGTGGATGTCTTTGTTGGCCTTGGGGTCTGGGGAAAGGACCGGGAAGGTGATTTCCTCGTACTGGTCACCGGGGAGGGGGCCGACGAGGACTACATTCTCTAGACCTTCCCGGTAGGTCTGGAAGTAGACACCGCCGACTTCTTCCTGCAACTCTGCCGAAATGCGGTCTGGGGGGGCAATCTGGAAGCCCTCGGGCAGCATCAACACCGCACCAACATTGAGCCCGCCTTTGGAGCCGTCCCCGAGGATTTGTTGCTGGCTGTGGTCGTAGGGGATTTTGACAACGGCTTTGAACACGCTGTCGGGTTTGACCGAAAGCGGTAGCTCGACCTCAGCCGGTTTCTGCGCCAAGTGGCAGTTCGCGCAGACAATGCGGCCCGTCGCGTCGCGGGGGGTTTGCGGAGCGGTCTCCTGGGCCCAGAAAGGGTAGGCAGCAGCCGGTTGGGGCAGGACAATCTCGCTGGCGATCGCCAGGGTGATCATGGCGATCGCCAGGACCAGCACGCGCGCCAGCCAGGCCAAGGCCCGTTGCTGGGGCATTAATAGTGTTCTCATCGCGTCTACAAGCTCGCAGGACATCAAGTTCACAGGACTGGGAGAGGTGGGCGGGGTTCAGTTTCACCGCCTCCCTAGGACTTGCCAGGGGGATCAAATCCGCCGCAAGGCCTAGCGATGGCGTGAAATTCAGCAAACATTAACCGGATTTTGGCCGGGGGCGACTCAGGACTAGCCAGAGTCCACACCCTAAGTCCACCAGGGATCTTTGTCGGTGCGGAAGTCAGTTTCCGTCCACTGACTAAAGGCCACCTTATTGTCTTCATTCACATCAGCATGAACCAGGGCTAGGGAGAGGGGAGCCGGGCCGCGCACCACCTTGCCTTCGGCATTGTACTGGGAGCCGTGACACGGGCACATGAACTTGTTTTCCGCTGCGTTCCAGGGAACGACGCAGCCCAAGTGGGTGCAAATGGCATTGAGACCATAGCGGGCGAGGTCGCCATCCTCAGTCATGATCAGGTACGTGGGGTCGCCCTTCAGGCCCTGAGCTAGACCCCGAGAGCCGGGAGCATGGTTGGCGAGGTACTGGCTGGCAACGATGTCATTGCCCAGGGCATCCTTCGCCAGGGTGCCGCCTCCCGCCGCGCCCGTGGAGGGCGGAATGAAGTACTTGACCACCGGATAAAGTGCGCCGAGGGCTGTCCCCGTGATCGTGCCGAAAGTCAGCAGGTTCATGAACTGGCGACGACTCATGTTGGGAGCCGCCGCTGGGCTTGATAGTTGAGTCATGATTTAATAAAGGCGCAAGGACTAAGATGTAAAGAATTGCTAAGCAATTTTCAGGATTTACGCGGAAGTCTGCTAAGGAAATAGCCGGGCAAACCAAGCAGACGCAAGAGCTGTGGCGAATTCGCCTAGGCTTCCTGCTCTCAATTATTACAGAAAATTTGCATTCGCTGAGGCGGTGGTGGGGGTCCGGAAAAAAGCGCCCTAGTTCTAGGCTGGCTCCTAGAGCCTGGGGTCCGTGTAAGCCAGAATTCAGTCCGGGACTGCCGTTCAGCCTTGGTCAGCCCGGTCTATTGCCTCGCTCAGCGGTTAGGGCTGGCCGGAGTTGTATGCGTCCCTTGAGGCCAGATCCTAGGGTTCTGGCCGACTCAGCTAGGAACGACGGGAGCGGGGGCGCGATCGCCCCCCGGTAGGATTCCGGCCCGCTCTCAAGATGATTAGGCGATACCGGCCAATATTCGCTAAATTGATAGCTATCTGTGGCCTCGGCCTGTCCGTCGGCCCTCGTGAGGAGCCGTTCAGGGGCCGGAGAGCCAGGGATTCAGGGAGCCTGAGGACGCTAAAACCAGCCGTCAGGGGCTGTACCCAGGCTGGGCCAAGGGATTGGCGATCGCGGTTTCCGCCTCGCAGGAGTTGACAGCCATCCGAGTTTGGTAGGTAGGGCCATGCAACCCGAGCAGCTCGAAAAAATTACCGGCTACTTTATCCTCGAAGCCAAAGAGCATCTGGATCTGATCGGGGAAAACCTCCACGACCTCCATGGGGCCGTGCAGGACCCCAACCGAATTCAGGATATATATCGTGGGGCCCACTCGATCAAAGGGGGGGCGGCTATGCTGGGCTTGGAGAGCATCCGCCGCATCGCCCATCGCCTCGAAGATTTCTTCAAAGCCCTGAAGAACCATCCCATCCCGATCGAGCCCTCCTTCCAAACCCAGCTTCAGCAGGTTCACCAGGTCCTTGAGCAGTTGGTAGGGCAGTTGGAAGCCGAGCGCCAAGTGCCCGACAGCTTCGCCCAGCCGCTCCTAGCCGCGATTGAACCGCTATTCACCGAAATCGAAGCCCACTTAGACAGCCGCCAACACCCCAGCCTTCCCTCCAGCAGCGAGATGAGCAGTGCCCTCGACCAAGAGCTAGCGAGGGCCCTCCAGCACCTCCGCCAACTCGGGGCGGCAGCGGATACCCCGGAGCAGCGGCAGCGGGTTCAGGCTTGGTGCCAGGATTTGGCGGCCCTAGGCCAGGAGTGGGCGATTCCGGGCTGGGGCGGCCTGTTGAGTGCGGCTCGGGCGGCGATCGCCACCCCCCGCAATGACTACCGCCCGGCCATGGGCTTGATCATCCGGGATGTAGAAGCGGCCATCGCAACGCTCACCGCGGCGGCTCCAGCGCCGGTAGCCGCCAGCGCTGAACTACGGGCCCTCGTGCCCGCCGGCCCCCCGGCCACCGATCCCAGCCGTGATTTTGCCGCCCTAGACGATATCTTTGGCCCGCCTGACACCAAACACCCAGACCCGGACAACCTCGCCGCTGAACTCAGGGACCTCTTTGCTGCCGTCCCCGAGGGCGTCGATGATCTCCCCGATAGCATTGATGATTTCCTCAGCAGCAGTGGTGGAGATGTTTGGGATACGGTGGAAATGCCCATGAATGTTAACAATGACGACCTCAGCCAACTCTTTAGCGATGCGGCGGCCGAAGCGGATCGGGAGCCCCAGGTAGCCGAGGCCAGCCCCCATCCGGGCAGCTATGACCTCGACGACCTCTTTAGCGACAGTCCCGCGACGGCGGACCTTGAGGGAGTTGCTCTTGATGACCTCCTCCCAGAAGCGGCTGCCCCCGCTCCCGACGAACCTGACCTCAGCCTGGATCAAGACCTCGATTCCCTCTTCGCAACGGTGCAGGACGAGGGGGCGGAGGCCCTGTTAGCCGGCGCCCCGGAGCCGGCAACACCCCCCACGAGCGGGACTGAAACGGATGAATTTAGCGACCTCTTGGCGATTTCCCTGGAGGCGGCCGGCGATGACTTGGCAACGGCTGGGTTTGATACCCTGGCCTCCCAGGTGGAGGCGGCGGAACTATCGGCTACCACTCTGTCGGCGGCTGAATGGGGAGACCTCGAGGCCTTCCTGAGCGGCGATCCGGCTCCGATGACGGCCGGAACCGAGACTGCCGCAACGGACCCGGCGGCGGACCTCGAAGCCCTCGTGGGCCAGGAGGACTCTCTCGCTGACTTGGCGGCGTTTTTGGGGGGTGATGGTGCGGAACTGGAGGTTGCGGAGCCACCCATCCGGGCAGCAGACCGAGCTGCTAGTGCGGCTCAAGCCTTTGCCGAGTTGGATCAGTTTTTTGGTGAGGGCGAGACCCCGGCGGCGGAACCGGTGGCTGAGCCGGCCTTGGCGGAACTTAGGGACCTGGATGACCTCTTTGCGGCGGTGGAGGCTCGGTCGGTAGATCCCCCTCCTGCCGCTCGGCCCGCGACCCCGAAGCCCGCAACTCCCGTGGCGACCCGGGCCCTCGATGATCTGTTTGCGCCGCCACCAACGCCGTCAACGCCTGGGGTGGAACCGGCGATCGCGGGTTTTGAAGACGAGGCGGGGGCCGGGATAAACTACTACGACCACTTCGACGACCTCGCCGCCCTGATCGAGGCCGAACCAACCTTCAGCGCCAAAGATTTGCCCCTGGCCACCAGCCTGAAGGACTTGGAGGCTCTCTTAGAATCCCCAACCACAGCCAACCTCGCCCCGGCTCCCGCTGGTAGCACGGAGGCTGACCTCGCCGCAGCTCCCGCTGCGGCAACGGATGATGAATTTGGCGAGCTGGAGGCCCTGCTCAATGAGACCCGCCGCCAGGCTGGGGAAATCTCGGCTGAAACCCCCACGGCCCGTGCTCAGCGCAGCCGCACCACGCGCGCCAAGGTCGAACAAACTCTCAAGGTTCCCGTCCGCCAGATGGACAACCTCAGCAACTTGGTTGGGGAACTGGTGGTCAACCGCAACAGCCTGGAGGGGGATGAGGAACGCCTGCGCCAATTCCTCGACAGCCTCATGCACCAGGTCCAGAACCTCAACGACATTGGCGGCCGGATGCAGGACCTCTATGAGCGATCGCTCCTAGAAGATGCACTCCTCCGCAGTCGCCGGGAGTACCGCACGCAGCAGTCAACTCCTCGCAACAGCTCGGTCGCCGCCGCCTTGGCCTCGGCCCCGGCCAGCAGCGGCGAGACGGACTACGACTCCCTGGAAATGGACAGCTTTACCAAGTTTCACGAGCTGGCCCAAGAGACGATTGAAATGATCGTGCGGGTGCGGGAGTCGGCCTCGGACATCCAGTTCCTAGTGGATGACATCGACCAAGTGGCCCGTACCCTGCGCCAAGTGACGTCCCAGCTCCAGGAAGGTCTCACGAAGTCCCGCATGGTTCCCTTCGAGCGCACCGCCAACCGCCTGCCCTTGGCAGTGCGCCGGATCGCGCCCCAGTTGGGCAAGCAGGCTAACCTGCGCCTGGAGGGCCAGGAGACCCTGATCGACAAGATGATTCTGGAACACCTCTCAGACCCCCTGACTCACTTGGTCAACAATGCCCTCACCCACGGCATTGAGCCGCCAGAAATTCGCACGGCCGTCGGCAAGCCTCAAGCGGGACAGATCGTGGTCAGTGCGCTGCAACAGGGCAACCAGACGGTGATTTCGGTCTCCGATGACGGCGCGGGGATTGACCCCGATCGCATCAAGCAAAAGGCCGTGCAAAAAGGCATTCTCGACCCAGCCCGCGCCCAGCATTTAACGGCCATTGATGTCTATGACCTCCTGTTCCACCCCGGCTTTAGCACCCGCGATGTGGCCGACAATTTTGCCGGTCGGGGTGTGGGTCTGGATGTGGTACGTACTAGTATCAATGAAATTCGTGGTGCGGTCAGTATCGACTCCAAGCCCGGACGCGGTACGACCTTCACCATTCGCTTGCCCCTAACCCTGAGTATCTGTAAAGCCCTCTGCTGTATCAGCGAAAATGCGCCGCTGGCCTTCCCCCTGGATGGGGTCGAGGATATGCTCGATGTGCCGCAGCACAAGATCACCCGCAACGCGGAGGGGCATCTCTGCGCGCCCTGGCGCGATCGCCTGTTGCCCTACAGCCCCCTCTCGGAGCTGCTCTCCTACAACCGCCGCCTCGGTCGCGGCAACCTCTACGGCGGCAAGCGCGATGACAATATGCTCTCGGTGGTGATCCTCCGCAGCGCCAGCAGCCAGATTGCGGTCGGCGTTGACCAGGTGCTGGGCGAGCAGGAAATCGTGATCAAACAGCTCAGCGGCCCGATCCCGAAGCCGGCCGGGATCGCCGGGGCCACGGTTCAGGGGGATGGGCGGATCATGGCGATCGCCGACGTGCTGGAGCTGATCGAGATCTCCGCCGGCCGGATGCGAAAGGACATGAGCAGCGCCATCTGGCAAAAGCCCCCCGCCCTGCAAGAACCCACCGCCAGTGACGTGAAGACCGAGCCCATGGTGCTGATCGTAGACGACTCGATCACCGTCCGCGAACTGCTCTCCATGACCTTCTCCAAAGCGGGCTATCGGGTGGAACAGGCCCGCGACGGTCAGGATGCCTGGGACAAGCTCCACTCGGGGCTCCCCTGCGACATCGTGTTCTGTGATATTGAAATGCCCCGGGTGGACGGCCTGGAGCTGCTGAGCCGCTTACAGAAAAATGAGGACCTCTGTCAGTTGCCCGTGGCGATGCTGACCTCTCGAGGCGCGGAACGCCACCGCCGCGTGGCGGCTGAGCTGGGGGCCAGTGGCTACTTTACTAAGCCCTACCTCGAAGAAGTCCTCCTCGACGCTGCCCAACGGATGATGAGCGGGGAAGTCTTGCTGGAAGGCAGCACCCGCTCCGCCCGCCCCCGCCCCCCCCTTGTCACCGCATCTGAGCCCCTTGCGCCCCTGGCGGCTGATGAGTCGCCCACGCTGGTGCAGGGTCAGTTCCTGGAGGAAACTCATCAGCCCCGGGTGCTGATCGTGGATGACTCGGTAACGGTGCGATCGCTCCTCTCCATGACCTTTGAAAAGGCCGGGTATGAAGTCGAACAAGCCCGGGACGGCAAGGACGCCTGGGATAAGCTCAGTGGCGGCCTCGACCCCGATCTCGTCCTCTGCGACATTGAAATGCCCCGCCTGGATGGCTTGGAACTCCTGTCCCAAGTCCAACAACACGCGGAACTTCAGCGCATCCCCATCGCCATGCTCACCTCCCGAGGCGCGAAGAAACACCGCCAAATCGCCGCCGAGCGCGGTGCAAGCGCCTACTTCACCAAGCCCTATGTGGAGCAGGAGTTACTGGCCGCCGCCGAACGGGTCAGAATGGGCGAGATCTTGCTGAAGGACAGCGTGCGCCCCCCCGGCCTCACCACCCACGTCCTGCCTCCCGTCGCGGTGGCCTCGACTCCGGCCCCCCAGCCGTCCCGCTCGGAGGAGGAAGCCCCGACTCTGGTCCAGGCCGCCCCGGCTCCGGAACAGGAGACCCTCTTCCAAGGCCAGCCGAAGGTGCTGATCGTGGATGACTCGGTAACGGTGCGATCGCTCCTCTCCATGACCTTTGAAAATGCTGGCTACGAGGTCGAACAGGCCCGCGACGGCCAAGACGCCCTGAAGAAGCTTCAAGACGGCCTCAATCCTCACCTCGTCTTCTGTGATATTGAAATGCCACGGATGGACGGCCTCAAGCTCCTGTCCCATTTGCAAGAAGACCCGGCCCTGGCTCAGATCCCCGTCGCCATGCTCACCTCCCGGGGCGCGAAGAAACACCGCCAAATCGCGGCGGAGCGCGGCGCTAAGGGCTACTTCACCAAGCCCTATGTAGAGGACGTGCTCCTGGATGCCGCCAACCGCCTGATTCGGGGAGAGGTGCTGCTAACCCTCGAGAGCTAGCCCCCTAGGGCCGCATCCTCCCGGAGAAACCCCCGCTCAGCCACCGCGACCCGAAAACTGGAAACTCGTCATGCAGGCAGATAACTCAGGGATGACCCCCTGGCAAGAAGGTGGGCTATATTCGACCCCCAACGAAGACGGAACCTATGCCGTGCTCAAGATTTTGAAGCTAGACCCTGAAGGCGTCCACCTGCGGTTGTACGGTCAGGCCTTGGCCGAGCGCCCCACGGATGTCCAGATCGAAGCCCTAGAGCTGTGCTGCCCGGACCATGGTCCTGAGACCGATCTGGGGATCGGGCATTTGCCCATTGCGCGGTCATCCTTCGCAACGTGGGACCTACAGTACCTCAAGACCGTGCCGGTCCAGGCAGAGGAGCTAGAGGGCTATCAGCTATGGCAAGAAGCTGGGGGCGGCTATTTCTAAAACCCTGGGCGAGCTTGGCTCAGCTCAGCGCAACCGACTGCCAAGCCGGATCAGGCCGTCAACCAGCCAATGATTTGTGATTCCTGGAGGCTTCAGGTCACAATATGGGCAGTCGCGCTGGCCCCTGCGGGGGGCGCGGCGGTCCTGATTGTCGATGATAGGGAGAGACGATGCTGGAGTTATATCAATTTGAATTGTCGCAGTACTCCGAGAAAGTGCGGCTGATCCTGGATTACAAAGGCCTCGAATACCGCAAGATTGAGGTAACGCCGGGGATGGGACAACTGGAGCTGATGCAACTCTCAGGCCAGCGTCAAGTGCCGGTGCTGAAAGATGGCGACACGGTGGTGTCGGACTCGACGGAGATTGCCTTTTACCTCGAGCGCAAGTATCCGGAGCCGCCCTTGCTGCCCAGCAACCCCCGCGATCGCGGCCTCTGCTTGTTGATCGAAGAGTGGGCGGATGAGTCGATTGGGCTCAAGGGTCGCAAGGCCCTAATCGGCGCACTGAACCGGAATGAAAACTTCCGCACCTCCGTCCTGCCGGCCGAAACGCCGGACTTTCTAAAATCCATGGTCGGGGCGCTGCCGGGAGATGTGCTGGACATCCTCGGTGCCGGGGTTGGCTTTGGGGGTGAGGCGGTGACGACGGCCCAGAATAGCCTGAAGCAAGATTTGGAGGCCCTCTGTCTCATGTTGCAGGAGAACCCCTACTTAATTGGCGATCGCCCCACCCTCGCGGATCTGACGGTGGCCGGTCTGAGCATCCTGCTCAAGTTCCCGGAAGGGGATTACCTGGCCATCCCCCCGGCGCTGAAAGGCAAGGGCATTCCGGGCCTCGCCGATACCAGCGTCTTCGAGCCCTTTTTCCTCTGGCGCGATCGCCTCTACCAGGACTTTCGCAAAGCCCACTCCCCGGGGGGCCCCGCCAGCACAGCCCCGACCGCCATCAGCATCGATTAGTTCCAATTTGGGGGTTGACGGCAACGGAAACCCCCCAACTGCTTCCCGGAACTGGGGTTCTAAGGCGAGCCCGGTGATCGTTGCGCCTCAGCGCTCAAGTTTCACTGCGGGAAACGGTCCAGGAATCAGGATCACAACTCAAAGTTGGGGGATTCCTGGTTGAAATTGGGATTGTAGTAGGGATCAACCCCGCCCAATTGTTGCCAGTAGTCCCCCCACTTAGCCCGGAGGCGATCGCGCTCCGCTGGCGCCACTTGGTTATCCTGACGACTGGCCGAACCCCAGTGGCTCAGCTCAGCGTAGGGAACCAGGACATTGCGATAGCCGGCCTGGTGGGCCTTGAGGCAGAGATCAACATCGTTGTAGTTGAGCGGAAAGGCCTCATCGAGGCCCCCGAGCTGCTGGTAGAGGGCTCGCCGGATCATCAGACAGGCCCCGGTGACGGCTAGGTAGTTGCGCGTGGCCACGTTGGAGCAGCCGTAGCCCGGATGCGCGCCCGGAAAGCCATAGAAGGCGTGCATCGGGTGCAGGCCGTCTACAATCACCACTCCGGCGTGCTGGATCTTGCCGTCAGGAAACCGGAGCTTGGCCCCCACCGCTCCGACTGCGGGCCCTTGGGCCACCTCGAGCAAGGCCTCCAGCCAGTCGGGGGTCAGCACTTCGGTATCGTCGTTGAGGAGCAAGACCATCTCCCCCTGGGCCTGGGCGACGCCGAGGTTGATGCGACGGGAAAAGTTGAAGGGCTGGCGATCGCGCACCAGCCGCACTGCATCCCCCAGGCGCGCTAGCGTCGGCTCCGGAATGTCGTAGCCGTCTACGACCAGCAATTCAAACTGGCGGTAGGTGCTGCGGGTTTGGATGCTGGCCAGACACCGCTCCAGCAAACACACCGTCTGATTTCCCACCGGCCCTGTCTTGCCCGCACTGGGAATCACGATGCTCACCAGCGGCTGCCCCTGCAACTCGCGCCGCACCCGAAAGACGCCGGGAAACTCCGTCGTCTCGACCCGCCCGCGATCGCCCGCCCGCGCCAGCATCGCCGCCAGCGCCCCCTGCCCGCGCTCAAAGGACCAGGGTTTCGCCGCCACACTGGCCGCCGTGGAGGACGGCAAGCTGCGCCAGTGGTAGAGCACTTGGGGTATGTGGTAAATATGCGCGGTTTTCTCAGTCAGCCGCAGCACGAGATCGTAGTCTTGGGGGCCATCATACTCGCTGCGAAAACCGCCCAGGGAGCGCACCAAGGCCGTGCGATAGACCCCCAAGTGACAGGTGTACATCTGGCTGTGCAGGTAGTCCGGCGACCAATCGGGTTTGAAGCTGGGCCCGTAGTGGCGACCCCGTTCGTTGATGCGGTCTTCGTCGCTGTAGATAAAATCAGCCTCGGGATGGGCTTGCAGGAGGCGGACAATGGCGTAAAGGGCCTGGGGGGCTAGCTCGTCGTCGTGGTCGAGCAAGGCGATAAAGTCGCCCGTTGCTAACGCCAGAGCAGCATTGCTGGCGGCGGAAATGCCCCCATTGCGATCGCGATAGACGACCTGAAGGCGGGGATCTGCCGCCGCATAGCGGGCGAGCACGGCGCGAACCGCCGGATCGGGCGAAGCATCATCCGCCAGGCACAACTGCCAGTGGGGGTAAACCTGGGCCTGCACCGAGGCGATCGCCCGCTCCAGCCAGCGCGGCGCGATGTTGTAGACCGGCGTAAGAATGGAAATGGTGGGGCAGTAGGCCCAGGTTGCCACTTCCGCACGGGCCGCGGCGATCGCCTCAGGCCGCCAGCGCTGCCGTGCGTACCAGCGCCTATAGGCCCAGTCCTGGCCCAGTTGCCGGTACAGTCGGGCCCGGAGAAAGTCCACCGTCGCCCCCCAGCCGCGATCGCGCTGAAGGCGACGGAGTTTGTGCAGTTTCCTCGCCAGATTTGCAAACTTCACCACAACCCCTCCCTGCTCCCAGCCCTCGATTCTTGACCGTGATGACCCTAGCACGAGAGCGATCCCCTATGCTGGGATCGCTGAGAATCGTCTGTGGACCGGAGCCATGACCACGCCGCTGCTCAACTATCTCCCCGACGCGAAGCTCGCAGATCGTGACTGGATTGCCGCTCTGGCAGCCCAGTATCGCGCCGCGAAGCCTTATCCCCATGTTTGCATCGACAGCCTATTTGACGATGCCGTGCTAGCGGCCGTAGCCGACTGCTTTCCCGCCCAGTTGTCCCATGAATACGACAACCCCCGCGAGCGGAAGTTCGAGTCCGCGACGGAGCACGAGATCCCCCAACTGATTCGCCACTTTCTCTACAGCCTCAACTCGGCCGCCTTCATCGACTTCTGCGAGCAAGTCACGGGCTTGACGGGCCTCATTCCTGATCCACACTGGGAAGGCGCGGGCCTCCATCAGTTGCCCCCCGGGGGCAAGTTGGCGATTCACACTGACTTTAATCGCCACCCGCGCCTGAAGCTGGATCGGCGCTTGAATGTCTTGATCTACCTCAATCGCGATTGGCGGCCGGAGTACGGGGGCGAGTTTGAAGCTTGGTCGCCTGGGGGACAAGGGCCGGCAGCGAGTTATCTGCCCCTGTTCAATCGCACAATCCTGTTCAATACCAATGATCACACTTACCACGGCAACCCCAATCCGGTGCGCTGCCCCCCGGGGCGATCGCGCCAGTCCATCGCCATGTACTACTACAGCAACGGTCGCCCCCTAGCCGAAACCTCAGGACTGTACCAGGGCACTCGCTTCATGAATCGACCGGGGGAAAATCTAGTCGAACCCGAGTCCCTGCAACGGCGTCTGCTGCGACGACTGCCCCGCAAGCTTCGCAAGCTGGTGATGTACCTGAAACATGAGTGGTAGCGCTACGGCCAACGCTCAGAGTAGCCTGAAAAGTTTGCCTCAAACCTGGGCTGGATCAGGGTTTCAGCAACAGATTCTGGACTCTAGAACGCTGTTCTAGAATCTGGCATCCATTGAAGCCAGAATCCAGTCAGGGACTAGGTTTCAGCGGGTGCATCTCACCTTGGAGGCTCCCCTTCGCCCTACTTGGGAGAAGGGGCTGGGGGATGAGGGTAAACTTGCTTAACCGAGATGCACCCGTCGGAGGCTCCCCTTCGCCCTACTTGGGAGAAGGGGCTGGGGGATGAGGGTAAACTTGCCTAACTGAGATGCACCCGTCTCAGCCTTAGCAAGTCCTGACCCATCCCACGACCAGAAGCCAGGGGGCGGCAAGAGGACACGCCCTCAGAGTAGGTTTGAAAAGTTGGCTGAAACCCTTGGGAGGGTTGGCCTTCAGAGAATTGCCAACAGAGGGCCGAAACTCTCATCAGCTCTCGATTCTGGGCAACTTCTCAAACACGCCCTCAGAGGTGCTGCGGGGCGATCGCCTCACAACTCCTCCAGCTCAAGCCCCTGAGCCCGCAGCCGCGCTTGCAGAGCCTGCAACTGGGCTTCTGCCGCCTCAGCCCGCTCCCGCTCCTGCTCGGCCCGCTGGTGCTCCCGCTCCGCCCGCTCCCGCTCCCGCTCCGCCCGCTGGTGCTCCCGCTCCGCCCGCTCCTCCGGGGTCAAAATCCAGGCTCCAGCCGCATCATACCAGCGCAGCCAGCGACCGTGGATGCCGTCGTAGGCCCCTTCCCAGACCCCGAGGCCCAAGTCTAGCTCCGCAAACCAGAGGCGCTGGTCGGGGAGTTCTAACTCGTGGTAGCGTGTGGCGTTGAGTTGGAAGGCGCGGAAGTTGTTCTCATAGCGGTCGTAGACCCCGTAGTAAGGAACCCGCAGGATCTGTTCATAGACCTCCCACTTCACAGGGGGCTCCTCCGGCTCGCGGCGCGTGCGGCCGAGGTCTTCCGGCTCCGTGCCGGGAGAAAGCAGCTCAACCACGAGGAGCGGGGCCACGGACTCTTGCCAGATCAAGTAACTGAACCGGAGACTCTCCTGCTCGGGGCGACGGCGCACACCGACGGCCAGGAACCAATCGGGGCGCTTGTACCAGCGGGGATGTCGGGAATCGTAGTAGAGATTGAGGTCGCTGGCAGCGAGGCGCTCCGTGGGTGGATAGCACGGGGTCTGGCAGGTCGCGGTGAGGAGATCGGGCTGCAAATCGTGAAATTCGTCCGGCAAGCCAGGCTCCTCCGGGTCTTCGCTGGGTAAATCGTACATGGTCGGTAGCGGCTTCTGCCAGCGGCCCTCGGGAGGAATGGCCGACCCAGCAGGCCGCTTGGTGGCTTCCGAGTCCTCCTTCGGGAAGTCATACCTGGTTGGCAAGGGCTTTTGCCAGTTTGAGGGGAGGGGAGCTGGGGCCACGGTTTCAACCTGGGGTCACGATGAGCTGGCTTGATCCTAGCAAGCAACCTGGTATCTAAGGGTCAACGGGAACCCTTACAATAAACCCCGTAGATGGCCGGCACGTTCCACCATGACCAAGTTCGTCTTTATCACGGGCGGTGTTGTTTCGAGCATCGGCAAGGGGATCGTTGCTGCAAGTTTGGGGCGGCTGTTCAAGTCCCGGAACTACTCGGTGTCGATTCTGAAGCTTGATCCCTATATCAATGTCGATCCAGGAACCATGAGCCCCTTCCAGCATGGGGAAGTGTTTGTCACCGAAGATGGTGCGGAGACGGATCTCGACCTGGGGCACTATGAACGCTTCACGGATACCTCCATGTCGCGGCTCAACAGCGTGACGCAGGGCTCGATCTACCAGTCGGTGTTGAACAAGGAGCGGCGGGGGGACTACGAAGGCGGTACGGTGCAAGTCATTCCTCACATTACCAACGAGATCAAGGAGCGCATCCATCGGGTGGCGAGCAATACCCATGCTGATCTGTTGATTGTGGAAATTGGCGGTACGGTGGGGGATATTGAGTCGCAGCCCTTTCTGGAGGCGATCCGGCAGTTTCGCAAGGATGTCGGCCGCCATAATGTCCTCTATTTACATGTGACGCTAGTTCCCTGGATCAACTCGGCGGGGGAGATGAAGACGAAGCCGACTCAGCACTCGGTGAAGGAACTGCGCTCGATTGGGATTCAGCCGGATATTCTGGTCTGTCGGAGCGATCGCCCGATCGAGGCCAGCATCAAAGAAAAGCTGTCTGAATTTTGTGATGTGCCCGTTGAGTCGGTGATCGCGGCTCAGGATGCCAGTAGCATCTATGAGGTCCCCCTGTTGTTGGAGCAGGAAGGTTTGGCGGAGCGCACGATCGAGCTGCTGCACCTGCAACCGCGCCCCCCCGAGCTGACCCAGTGGCAGACGCTGGTGGAGCGCCTGAGTGCCCCCGCTCCCTCCCTAGAGGTGGCCCTGGTGGGAAAATATGTGAAGTTGAGCGATGCTTATCTCTCGGTGGCGGAGGCCCTGCGCCACGCGGCGATCGCCAACGGCCGCACGATCCAGATCCGCTGGGTCAGCGCTGAAGACCTAGAAGCCCAGAGCGCTGAGGCCTATCTCCGGGATGTCAGTGGGGTTGTGGTTCCTGGTGGCTTTGGGGCCCGGGGGATTGATGGCAAGATTCTAGCCGTGCAGTATGCCCGCGAGCAGGGTGTTCCCTTCCTGGGGCTCTGCTTGGGGATGCAGTGCTCGGCCATCGAGTGGGCGCGGCACGTAGCCGGCTTGGTGGGGGCGAATAGCGCGGAGTTTGATACTGAGACGCCTCATCCCGTGATTGCCCTGTTGCCGGAGCAGGTGGATGTGGTGGACTTGGGCGGCACGATGCGCCTCGGGCTCTATCCCTGCCGCTTGTTGCCCAATACCCTGGCCCATCGGCTCTATCAACAAGAGGTGATCTATGAGCGCCACCGCCACCGCTACGAGTTTAACAATGCCTACCGCAACCTGTTTGTAGAGACGGGCTATGCAATCAGCGGCACGTCTCCCGATGGGCGGCTGGTGGAGATTATTGAATACCCGCCGCACCCCTTCTTCATTGCCACCCAGTTCCATCCCGAATTTCGCTCGCGGCCCAATGCGCCCCATCCGCTCTTTGTGGGGTTTGCTCAGGCGGCCCAGAAGCATCAACAACAATCGTCTGGAACCAGGCCCCTAGATCAAAGATCGCCCCTGGCCAGGGCGGAAGCGGCGGCTGAGTTGTCGTCCTGAGGCGATCGCGTTGCTCGTGCTGGGGGAGTGGGCCGGGGGGGATGTAGGCGCGCAGGGGCTGCTCGCCGAGGGGGCAAACTTGCCTCCCTGAGAGGCCCCCCGTTGAAGACGTATCGATCTCAAGGGAAATCTGCTGTACTAACTCGGAGGGTGATGACCTGGATTGTAGTGGGTGTTGCTGTAATCATCGCGATCGCCGTCATCATTTTGCTCAACTCGTCTCAGCAGCGCGGCCTTGAGTCGGTGGACTATCCCTATCAAGCGATCGCCACCCTGTTCACCCCGGCCGAGCGTTCGTTTTATGGGGTGTTGAAGCAGGCGATCGCCAACAAAGCTGAAGTATTCGGGAAGGTGAGAGTTGCGGATGTCGTAACACCCAAGAAGGGGCTCAACCGCAGCCAATGGCAAACCGCCTTTAACAAAATATCGGCCAAGCATTTTGACTTTCTGCTCTGCCATCGGGACGATCTTGCCATTCTCTGCGTGATTGAATTGAACGACCGTTCCCACCAGTCGAAAAAACGGCAACAGCGCGATGAATTTTTACAACAAGTCTGTGCGGCTGCCAACCTTCCCTTAATTCAGGTTCCCGTGCAGAGCAGCTATGCCATCCATGAGATTCGAGCATTACTCTCTCCCTATGTGAGTCTTGATTGACTGACAAAACTTGTGGGCTCGGCGGCGCTCCCAAGTTATGATCGCGGTCCACGCCTGGGAGTTGAGACCAAGCAAGGGCCTCCCAGGCCAGAAATGTTGAATGATGGGATATTTCTCCCAAAAAAGGCACCTAAATTGGTAAACTGGGAGCCAGAGAATCAATATTTATAATCAGGATCTATGATGTTTAACTTCCCCAAAATCGTCAAGCGCCATCTTAGCCACCTGCCGAAAGACGACTATCCAGTACTCAACACCTTTCTCTTCGTCTCAACT
>CAYNIP010000046.1:0-38488 GCA_964397305.1 uncultured bacterium | reverse complement strand
GCTTTTGTAAGCTCAAGAGAATTGTAGAGTTAATGGCGAAAAAGGGTCGTTTTTTTCTATTGCGAATCAACAACAAAATCACGTTAGAGATGTTGTCAGACGATCAATTTTTGATTGGGAAAGGCAAAGATCAAGTCAACGCCAGATTGGTTAACTTTTGCGATCTAGAGACCCAGTGCGAATTCCGACTAGTCACGAACTTGGCAGGGCCTAACGAAGAGGGTTTTAGCAATGAAGAGGTTGGTGATTTTTACCGCCAACGCTGGCAAATTGAGTTACTTTGGAAGTTTCTCAAGATGCATCTTAAGCTAGACAGATTAATCCCGAAAAACACGAACGGAATCGAGATTCAGATCTACGCCTGTTTGATCGGATATGTCTTGCTGCAATTGGTTGAGATTCCGAAAGAGTTTGGCTCTAAGTTGTTAGATAGACTGCGATAGATGCAGGCTTTCATGGGTGAGAATATCAGCTACGTACATTAGTTAAAGAGGATAGTTCTAAGTTGTTGAATGAGGTGACTGATGGGATTAATATATCCTTTTTTGGGTAGTTCAAACGTACCGTTCAACATTTCTGGTCTGGATTATCTTAACCCAGGGGTTTTTCTCTGGCCAAATGAAACCACCCTGCTCTCTCAAGTTGGGAGAGGGGTTTGGGGTGAGGGCTTAGCGAAGGAGTAACAACATCGCGCGCAAAATTTCGTTCATCCCCGCTGTTCGGGTGGACGAAAAAAAGCGCGGCTCCCCTGGATTTTGAGCGCTGGCTCAAGGAGCAGAGGGTCGCCCTCTATCGCTACGCGACGCTAGCCCGCCTCAGCGTTACCGGGCCCTCACCCTCCGGCCCCTGCTCCCAAGGCTGGGAGAAGGGGAGCTAGCAGCCCCTCTCCCAAGTTGGGAGAGGGGTTGAGGTAAGGGCTTAGCGAAGGAGTAACAACATCGCGCGCAAAATTTCGTTCACTCCCGCTGTTCGGCAGGCCTCGGTCGGCGTCGGGAGTATGTCACAATGGGGGACGAACTGTAGCCTCTCGTATGGGTTAATTCATGGTCAGTCCCGTTATCGAGTCCTCAACGGCCGACAAGGCCCCCGCGCCCGATCCGCGAAAGCTGGAGCGCCTGCGCCACACCTGCGCCCACATCTTGGCGATGGCTGTGCAAACGCTGTTTCCTGACACGAAAGTGACCATCGGCCCAACCACAGAGAACGGCTTTTACTACGACTTTGACCGCGCGGAACCCTTTACTCCTGAGGATCTAAAGACGATCGAGGCCCAGATGCGGCGAATCATCAAGGCGAAGCTGCCCATCGTGCGGGAAGTGATCAGCCGCGAGGCGATCGCCGCTGAGATCAACCACCTCGGCGAAACCTACAAAGCCGAAATCCTCGCTGGCATTCCCGAGGGGGAAACGATCACCCGCTACACCATCGGCGACGCCCAATTCGCCGAAAATGGCGGCTTCAAGCTGACGGAGGACAAGGCCAAAAAGGCCCAAGCCCAGCAATTTTGGTGGGATCTCTGCGCGGGACCCCACGTCGAGTCAACGGGGGACATTCCTCCCGATGCCTTCACCCTAGAAAGTGTCGCCGGGGCCTACTGGCGGGGGGACGAAAAGAATCCCCAGCTTCAGCGCATCTATGGCACGGCCTGGGAAACGGCCGCGCAGTTGCAGGCCTATCTGCATCAGAAGGAGGAGGCTAAGCGCCGCGACCACCGCAAGATCGGTAAGGAACTCCACCTGTTCAGCATTCAGGACGAAGCCGGGGGTGGCCTGGTCTTCTGGCACCCGAAAGGAGCGACGGTGCGCCGCTTGATCGAAGATTACTGGCGGCAGACGCATTTGGCCAGGGGCTACGAACTGCTCTATACGCCCCACGTCGCCAACTTGGACCTCTGGAAAACCTCTGGGCACAATGATTTCTATCGCGAGAATATGTTCGATGTGATGGAGATCGAGGAGCAGGCCTATCAGCTCAAGCCGATGAACTGCCCCTTCCATGTCCTCACCTACAAGAGTGACCTCCGCTCCTACCGGGACCTCCCCTTCCGCTGGGCGGAACTGGGCACGGTCTATCGCTACGAGCGATCGGGGGTGCTCCACGGGCTGATGCGAGTCCGGGGCTTCACCCAAGATGATGCCCACATCTTCTGTTTGCCGGAACAACTGGCGGCGGAAATCCTGGGGGTGCTCAATCTGACGGAGCAAACGATGTCTGATTTCGGCTTCCGGAATTATGAGATCAACCTCTCGACGCGGCCGGAGAAGTCGGTGGGAGCAGATGCGATCTGGGACCTGGCAACCCAGGCTCTGATTCAGGCGCTTCAGGAGAAGGGCTGGAACTACGTGGTTGATGAAGGGGGCGGCGCATTCTATGGACCCAAAATTGACCTGAAAATTCAGGACGCGATTGGCCGGATGTGGCAGTGCTCGACGATTCAGGTGGACTTCAATCTGCCCGAGCGTTTCCAGCTCGAGTACATCGCCCCCGATGGCAGTCGCCAGTGCCCGATCATGGTTCACCGAGCTATCTTCGGGTCGCTAGAGCGGTTCTTTGGTATCCTGATCGAGAACTATGCGGGGGATTTTCCCCTCTGGCTCGCGCCGATGCAGGTGCGCCTGTTGCCGATTGGGGATGAGCAACGAGAGTATGCTAATTCTGTGGCCCAGCAGTTGCGCCAGGCGGGCTATCGGGCTGAGGTGGATCGCAGTGGCGATCGCCTCAGTAAGCAGATTCGCAATGCGGAACTGGAAAAAATCCCCGTGGCGATCGTGATCGGCAAACAGGAAGTGGCGGACCAGACTTTGAGTGTCCGCACTCGCCAGGAAGGCGACATCGGCACGCTGACGCTGCCAGCGTTGCAAGCAAAACTGGAGGCGGCGATCGCCACCAAAGCCCAAATTTAACCCCCAGCGCCGCGCCCACGGCAGCGTCCCGAAGGTCGGGAACACATCCTGGCTAACGCGGCGCCGCCTTTTCCCGGCCGCCCATGACGAACCTCACACAATTGGTGCCGACCTTGCCCCCCGACATCAATGGGCTAGGAGACTTTGCCCTTGCCTTGACGCGGCAGTTCCAGCAGGCCCACGGCCTACAAACGGAGCTGGTCGTGGCCAATCCAACTTGGGCCGGAACGGCTGCGGCCCTGGGTCAGCCGGTGCGGCAACTGGCGCAACGCCGTGCGGCGGCCCTGATCGCGATTTTGCCGCGCGATCGCCCGCTGCTCCTCCACTACGAGGGCTATGGCTACGCCCGACGCGGCTGGCCCCACTGGCTGGTACAGGCCTTGCGAACCTGGCGTCAGCAGAGCCGCCAGCCCCTCTTGACCCTCTTCCACGAGGTCTATCCCTACCATGCCAAGCCCCCTTGGACCAGTTCCTTTTGGCTGTCCCCGCTCCAGCGGCGTCTGGCGGCCAGCCTGCTGCGGTTGAGCGATCGCGCTCTCACCAGCAAGCAGAGCTACGCCGCCTTGCTCCGCACCCTCGGCGGCCCAGAGGCCCCGCCGATTACCGCCCTGCCCGTCTTTTCCAACGTGGGCGAGCCGAGCCGGAACCAGCCCTACGAGCAGCGGCCCCGCCGCCTGATCGTGTTCGGCCACCCTCGGGGCCGACGCTTGACCTATGAGCGCGATCGCCCCGCCCTCGAGGCCGTGGGCCAGGCCCTCCAGATTGAGGAAATTAGCGACATCGGCCTGCCCACCGGCTTGACGCTCTCCTCGATCGGCCCCTGCCCTCTGCGGGAATGGGGGGTGTTGCCCGCCGCCCAAGTGAGTGCTCAGATGCAAGGGGCGATCGCCGGCTTCTTGAGCTATGTCACCCCCGCTTACCTGGCCAAATCGACGATTTTCGCCGCCTACGCCGCCCACGGTCTCGCCCCCCTCCTCGGGGCCCAGGCCGGACAACCCAGCGATGGGTTGCAGCCGGGACGACACTACTGGCTCGCCGGCGCTGGGGCCGCGACCCTGACGCCCGCCAAGGCTGCTGCCCTCGCCCAAGCGGCCCAGGCCTGGTACCAAACCCACAGCCTCGCGGTCTACGCCCGCACGGTGGTGGACTGCCTGGGAATGATCCCCACGAGGATTTGATGATGCCACACCAACCTCTGGGTCGGGGCCAAGCCCTACTGCTCACCGGCTTCGCCCTCGGCCTCTTCTGGCTCCTGTTGGCCGCGCACGGGTTCCCGCCCCCCTCGGAAGATGACCTCTACTTCATTGGCGCGGCCTTAAACCTAGCCCAGGGCGGGGAGTTTGTTAATCCGCTGCTGGGTCGCTGGGCGGAGCAGACGGTGGAGCGGTTCTTTGTGCAGCCGCCGTTTCATAGCTACGTGCTGGCCGGATGGCTACTGCTGACCGGGATCAGCACCCAGAGCCTGCTGGCCTTCCAAGCCCTGTGCCACCTCAGCATTTCCCTCTTCACAGCCCTGATCCTGCGGGCCTACCGCTACCCCCTCTGGGCCAACGGGGCGATCGCCCTGCCCCTGGCCTTCTGGTTGGCGGCTCGCGGCCTGCGCCCGGAGGCCTTGGCGATGGCTTTTTTGGCCGCAGGCCTCTGGTTCCTGACTCGGGACCGCCCCTGGCGCTACGGTCTCGGCTTCGCCCTCCTCGGCGCATCGCTGCTTTCCCTGCCCGTGAATCTCGTCTTCAGTACCGCCCTGGGGGGAATGCTGGTCGTGAGCCAAGCCTGGCAGCGTCAGCGCCAGCAGGGGTTGACCCTGGGCTACGGCCTCCCCCGCCTGGCCGCACTGCTGGGGGCGATCGCCCTGGACTTTCTCCTACTCCTGCTCTGCCTCCAGTTTCGCCTGGGCCAGTTCCTCGCCGATTTCACCTGGCACGCGGCCCTGCGCCGCGCCCCCCTCGGTCGCTTCTGGGAGGCCGTCGGCTTCCTCCTGGACATCGGCTACAACCAGGCCTTGCTCGGTAGCCTCGGGGCTCTCTATGGACTGCTCCTCGGCCTGTTGGTCTGGCGCTGGTCGGCCGCTCCCCTGACTCTCAAGGTTCCGAGCCTGACTCTGGCGATCGCCACTCCCCTCAGCCTGTTCGCCTACGCCAATACCCTGACCTACCAGCTCAACTTCTTCTGCTGGCTAGGGGTGGTGCTGCTCCTGGCGCAATTGCCCCTGGGCTCCAGGGCCCGCCTCGGCCTCGTCACGCTGGGGGCCTTGGTCCTGCTCATTAACCAGAGCCCCAACGTCGTGGCCCTCCTCGCTCAGGAGCGGACGGTTGATCCCGCCCAAGTCGCCATGATGCACCAGTACATCCAGCAGCACCCGGAAAAAACCTACCTGATCGACAGCACCACTGCCCGACTGGCCTTCGACTACCGCTTGCCACCCCGGGTATTAGACTGGGGCTTTTCTACCGGCGATCCCAGGGTACAGGTTCCCACCTCCCTGAAGCAGAAGGCCGACAACGAAGTGTGGCTAATCGCCCGTTACCAGGCCTGGCACGTTGCGGACCTACCCGACTACCCCCGCGCGACCCTTTGGGGCCGAACTTTCCCGAGCCTACCCCACAATCCCTACGACCTGCGACTGGTCGAGTAGAGTCCAGACCTTGGGAGTTCAGCCGTGGGCTGAGGACAGGCAAGTTTGGTATCATCCGTAGCAGTCCCTCAGCTCATGGAGACTTCAGCGTGAAGTTTGCGGACTGGATTGGATTTTGCTGCTTCCTAATTGCGCTGCTTGTCCTCTGGCAATTTCGCCAGATTCTGCTGCTGGTTTTTACCGCGGTGGTGTTGGCGATCGCCATCAACAGCCTCGTCAACTACCTCCAACGCATCAGCCAGCACCGGAATTTTCGCCTGCCTCGCAGCCGCGCTGTTCTCGTCGCCTTAGTGATAGTACTGCTGCTGATCTTGGCCTTCTTCGGCCTCGTTTTACCCCCGTTCTTAGACCAGTTTCAGCAACTGATCGAGCTGGTTCCTGCTGGTCTGCGCCAACTCGTGAGCTGGCTGAACGACATAGCCAGGAATCCCCCTGCCTGGTTGCCGGAGCTAGCCATTGAGCCGCCAAAGTTGCCAGAGCTGACCCGGGAAATTGGCAACCTAGCCCAAAATTTACTCGGCAATGCCTTTGCCTTTTTTGGCAATTCCCTCGGCGTCTTGCTGCAACTGCTGTTTGTGGTGGTTTTGACCTTGATGTTTTTGGTCAATCCCTTGGCCTACCGCCGTCTCTTTATCATCCTGTTTCCCTCCTTTTATCGGCGGCGGGCCGACGAAATTCTGACAAAGTGCGAAAAAGCGCTCCTGGGCTGGATGGCCGGAGTTTGCATCAACTCAGCCTTTGTGGCTGTGACCTGCGCGCTCGGACTGTCGCTGCTCCAAGTGCCCTTTGTCTTTGCCCATGCGCTGCTGGCGGGGGTGTTTAACTTTGTGCCCAACATCGGCCCCTTTGCCAGTGCTATTTTTCCCATCGCCGTAGCCCTGATCGAGTCCCCCTGGAAGGCCCTGGCGGTAACTGTGCTCTACGTGATCGTGCAGAATCTGGAGAGCTACTGGTTTAGCCCCATGGTGATGCACAAGCAGGTCTCGCTGCTGCCAGCCGCAACCCTGACAGCCCAGCTTTTCTTCACGAAGTTTCTGGGCTTTTTGGGGCTAGTGCTGGCCCTGCCCTTAGCCGTGGTGGTCAAGACCTGGGTTGAAGAGGCCTTTGTAAAGGATGTGCTCGATCACTGGCAACGCCATGAGACCTTTGCGGGGTCAGTGTTACCCGTCGTGACGGTCGAGCCTGAAGGGGAGGCTACCGAGGAGGAGGCAGCCCCCGATTTGGACGCGACCTCCGTGGCCGATGGGGGCTCCTAGCCAAGAACTTGCCAATGCTGGTACCTTGCGGGGGCGATCGCCACCCATGACGCACTACTTCGCCACCGTCGCCCGGGGCCTGGAGGTGATCGCCGCCCAGGAGCTGGCAGCCCTCGGGGGCAACGCCGTCGAGCCTCGCTTTGCCGGGGTGAGTTTTCAGGGCGATCGCGAATTGCTCTACCAGGTCAACCTCTGGGGGCGCACCCTCTTTCGGGTCCTAGAGCCGATTACTCAGTTCCCCTGCCGTGAGGCCGAGGACTTGTACCGGGGGGTTCAGGCTGTGGACTGGGCTGAATACCTGACGCCGGAGGCCACCCTGGCGGTGCGAGCAACGGGCAGTACCCCCGCCCTGAACCACAGTCACTTCACCGCCCTCCAGGTGAAAAATGCCATCGTTGACCAGCAGCGCGATCGCTGGGGCCGCCGCTCCAGTGTGGATGCGACTCGCCCAGATCTCTGGCTGCATCTACATTTGACCCCAGAGCAGGCGATCCTCAGCCGCGACAGCTCCGGAGACAGCCTCCACCGCCGGGGCTACCGGCCCGCCATGGGGACGGCCCCGCTGAAGGAGTCGCTGGCGGCGGCGCTGCTGATGATGGCGGAGTGGCAGCCAGAGATTCCCCTGCTGGATCCCCTCTGTGGCTCCGGAACACTGCCCCTCGAGGCCGCCCTGGGGGCCCTAGGGCTGGCCCCCGGCCGCCTCCGAGCCGAGTTTGCCTTTGAGCGCTGGCCAGACTTCGACCCGGAGCTGTGGCAACGGGTGCGGCAGGCGGCGACGGCTCCGGGGCGCGCCTCGATCCCCGCGCCGATCTGGGGGCGCGATCGCGATCCCGAGGTCCTAGCCCAGGCCCAGGCCAATGCCGAACGCTGTGGCCTGGGCGAGGCAGTCGCCTGGACCCAGGGGGAACTGGCCACCCTCGAAGCTCCGGCTACGAGCGGAATCTTCATCTGCAATCCCCCCTACGGCAAACGCCTCGGGGAGGTCAAACAACTGGGCCCCTTCTATCGGCAATTGGGCGATGTTTTGAAACAGCGCTTTCGGGGCTGGACGGCCTATATTCTCAGCGGCAACTCCCAGCTAACCAAGCAGATTGGTCTGCGAACGTCGCGCCGCTTTGAGGTCTACAATGGCTCACTCCCCTGCCGCCTGTTGAAGTATGAGCTGTACTAGAATTCTGTCAGGCCGTGGCTAGGCTGCTGCTGCGAGTCTGAGTAGGGGGGAAATACTCACCCAATTCTCAGCAAGGTTCAGCCCCTTTTCAGCTTCAAGGGCTAGAAACAGAGTAGGCAACCCAAGGGTACATCTCCCTTTGAAAACTCCCCTTCGCCCTACTTGGGAGAAGGGGCCGGGGGATGAGGGGAAACTTGCCTAACTGAGAGGCCCCCGCAACAGTACATCTCCCTTTGGAGACTCCCCTTCGCCCTACTTGGGAGAAGGGGCCGGGGGATGAGGGGAAACCTGCCTAACTGAGAGGCCCCCGCAACCCAAGGTCGCCGCAGGGAAGTGCTAAGGTGAAAACGCGGCTCCAGGCCCCGGCCGGGGTGGTGGTTTCATCATTATGAGTGGGTGCATCCCTGTTTTTCTCCTCGCTCTTCTGCCCCTGATGGCCCTGAAGTCCAGGGCTCTTCAGGGACTAGGGTGACAGCGACTCACTGGAGGAGTAGGGCCAGCTTCAAGATCTGGAGGGTTGAGCACCCTATCTCCCTGCCCCGCTTAGGTGCGCCCGATCGTGGCATTCACCCCCATTTCTGAACCCAGCGCATGAACACCATGTTAAGTCGGCAACGCTTTCCCAACTTGCTCGAACGTCAGGGGCCCAACCTTTTGATTCTTGGCCTGCTGGCGCTGCTGTATAGCCCCCTGCTTTATCACTGGATCGATGGCTGGCTGAACAAAAGTATTAGTATTGAGCATGAGTATTTTAGCCATGCCCTGATCGGCTTTCCCTTTGCGGCTTATATCGCCTGGAGCCACCGTAAAAAGTGGCAGCGTCTGCCGGATCAGGTTCACCCCCTGGGAGCCGTGTTGCTTTTGGCGAGTGTCGCCCTCTATGGCACGGGGATGGGGGAGCTGGTCAATCTCTCGTTTCCCCTAGTGCTGGCGGGTTTAGTGCTCTGGTTCAAAGGGATACCGGGGCTGCGACTCCAGAGTTTCCCCCTACTGCTGGTGCTGTTGGGAACGCCCAATTCAGTTCCCTATATCCTCACCCCCTACACGCTGCCACTGCAAGAGTTCATCGCTGGCACAGCGGGATTTGTGCTGCTCCAGGTGGGGCTGTCGGTGCAGGTGGAAGGGGTCTATATTTTCGTCAACAATCGCTTGGTGGAAGTGGCTCCCTACTGTGCGGGGTTGAAGATGCTGTTCACCAGTTGGTATGTGTCGTTGATGTTGCTGTACTGGACGGAAACCTGGCGATCGCGCCGCACCGTCGTCTCGCTCTTGGTAGGGGCCACGGTCATTAGCGTGACCGCCAACATCGTCCGGAATACGTTGCTCACCTTCTTTCACGGCACGGGCCGCGACGGAGCCTTTGAGTGGCTGCATGAAAGTTGGGGGGGCGACCTCTACTCGGCGATCATGCTCGGCCTGATTGTGCTCTTGCTCAGGGCCCTGGATCGCCCTCCTGCCCCTGCCCTCACCCCGGAACCAACCACGGAGTCTGCCCCCCATGACTAGCTCACCCTCCCAGCCCAACGCGACCGGACTCTGGCAGCGCCTCAAGGAGCGCTCGACCTTGGCAAAGGTGCTCGCCGCCGGCCTCCTGCTGGGCCTAACGGTTTGGGTCGCCCTACCCAGCTACTTCAGTGGTCAGTGGTCCTGGGCTCAGCCGCTCCCCATTGCCAATATCCAGCAAGTCCGCAGCCTGCGCCAGACCGCTCTAGAGTTGCCCCGCTGGGACAATCAGCCCCAGGCTCAACTGCTGAGTGGCGGGGCTGTCTCCCTGACGACGACCCTGACGCCGAGCACGGGGCTACGGCCGCCCCAGACGGCCCTGGCGATCGCCGAGATTCAGCCCATGCGGGTCCTTCCCATGGGCGGCAATCGCTGGGCCCACCAAGAATTAGCCCACCCAGAGGCCAATCAGCCGCCGATTGGTGTTTACCTGTTGCCCCAGATGGACGCCATCAATTTGCCAGCGGTGGAATGGGTGGATGTGCGCGGCACGGAGGGCTGGCAGGAGCAAGAGGTGCAGTCTCTGACCTTTACGGCCACGGTGGGCGATCGCCAAGCCCCCGTGACGGCCCGCTTCTTCCGGGCCGCCGCCGCCCGCACCTATGCCGTCGTACAGTGGTACGCCTGGCCAACCGGCGGCCATGCCTCCCCGCTCGCCTGGTTCTGGCGCGATCAGTGGGCCCAACTGCGCCGCCAGCGCCAGCCTTGGGTCGCGGTGTACCTGAAGATCCCAATGCGGGCCCAAAGTGAGCTAGAATCCATGCAACCGTTGGCGGAGTCCCTCGCCCAAGATGTGCAGGCGGCTCTGATGGCGGACATTTTTACCCCAACGTCTTAGACAAGTCTCGCGATCACTATGCAGCGAATTGGGATGCGTGCCCCGGCCTCGAGGAGCCTCACCGTGTTGCTGACGGTGGCGCTAGCGAGCGGGCCGTCGGCGATCGCCCGGACCGCCCTGGCCCAAGCCGTGGAGGAGACCCCGCCGGACCTACCCCCGGTTGAGTGGCAGTTTGATCCTACCCTGGAGCCGGGGGCTCCGGCCCCCACCTTTGATCCCGCCAGCCCGATCCCGCCGCGCGGCCTGCAAATCCCGCCCCCGACGCCGCCTCCGGTTGATCCCTTTGAGGTCTATCGCCTCGGCATCGGCGACCTGATCGGCATCAATGTTCTGGGATTTCCAGAGTTCAACTTCCAGGGACCGATCAACCTGGAGGGCAACGTGATTATGCCCCTCCTCGGCAGTGTTCCCCTGCGGGGTCTGACCCTGCGGGAGGTGGAAGAAAAAATCAGCTTTGACCTAGGCCAGCGCTTCCTGCTCGAGCCTCCCGAGGTGGTGGTGTCCCTAGCGGGGCCCAGTTTAGTGACGGTCTCGGTGGCGGGGGAGGTTTTTGAGCCGGGCTATTACGAACTGCCGGCTGGGGCCGACGCCATTGACGCGATTCAGGTGGCCGGCGGCAGTCGCCAAGGGGCCGACCTGCGAGCGGTGATTGTCCGGCGGGCGCTGCTGGATGGCAGCCGCCTCGAGCAGAAAGTAGACCTGATTACCCCGCTGCAAACGGGGGAAGCGGTGCAGCTCTATCGCTTGCAGTCGGGGGATGCCGTCATCGTTGATCGCCTCGCGGTCGGCGACACGGGCGACTATGACGGCGTGCTTGCGGCCCGCTCGAATTTGTCCCAGGCCCAGATCTCGATCCGGGTCCTGGATTACTCTGTGGGGGGCCTCGGGGCGATCGCCCTGCCCAATGGCGCAACCTTTGCCGATGCCGTGGCGGCCATTTCCCCCAACCCCGATCAGGCGGACCTCGGCCACATCGCCCTAGTGCGCTTCGACCCAGACCAAGGCCGGGCCGTGCGGCAGATCCTCAACGGCCGCGAGGCCCTGATGGGCAACCGCACCCAAGACATCCCCCTCCACGACAATGATGTGATCGTTATCGGCCGCACCCTGATCGCCAAGGTTAGTTATGCCCTGAATATCTTTACCCAGCCCTTCCGGGATGTTCTCGGCTTCTTGCTCTTCTTCGACAGCCTCTCGAATAGTGCTGAAAGCCTGTTCCAGCCCTAGGGTCTGGCCGCCCAACCGCCAACGCTTGGCGGGGCTTGGGCTGATCGGTCGCTGACTCCTGCCCTAGACCTAGAGCGGCGTCCGAGAAACGGGCGTTTCGAGGGCGGCCTGGGGGTAAACGATCCGCTGGTGGTTGTACTGCTGCCAGACGCGCACAAAGACTTCGGCGATGAGCGGGAGTTCTTCGCGCCGCAGGCCCGACTCCGTAAGTTGGCTGTCTTGCCAGCGGGCCTTAAAGATTTTGTTGACCATGCTCAGGGCCGTTTCCGGGGTGGCGTCTTTGAGCGATCGCAGGGCCGCCTCACAGGCATCGGCGAGCATAACAATGCCCGTCTCTCGAGACTGGGGGATCGGGCCGTCGTAGCGAAAATCCGCTTCATTCACCAGGTTGCCCTGGGCCTGTTGCTTGGCCTGGAAGTAAAAGTAGGAGATCAGAATCGTGCCTTGGTGTTCGGGGATGAAGCCCCGCACCGCCTGGGGTAGGCCGTGCTTACGGGCCATAACCAGCCCTTCACTGACGTGCTTTTTGATGATTTGGGCACTCTGGTAGGGGTCGTTGATGCGATCATGCTTGTTGGGCCCTCCCATCTGGTTTTCGATGAACCCGAGGGGATCGTGCATCTTGCCAATATCGTGGTACAGGGTTCCGGTGCGGACCAGCTCAACATTGGCGTGGAGTTCCCGAGCGGCTGCTTCGGCCAGCGAGGCGACGAACAGGGTGTGCTGAAACGTGCCGGGGGCTTCCGTAGCCAGGCGCTTGAGCAGGGGCCGATTCGGGTTTGCCAGTTCCGCCAAGCGAATCGGAGTCACCAGATCGAACAGGCGCTCCAGGTAAGGAGAGACGCCCAGGGCGACGACCCACCAAGCGAGGCCGGCTAGGCCAAAGAGGGCGGCACTGCTCACCTGCACGGACCAGAGCGTGCCCGCCGTCGCGCTGGGAATCAGAATCGCGATCAGGTAGGTCGCGCCCTGAGAAAAGCCGATGGCACCGCCTAAGACGGCGAGTTCTTCCCGCGATCGCAGGCGACCGGCGATCGCGGCCGCGATGATGCCGCTCGTCGCACTGGCCAGGAGGGGAGCAAAGTTGGTCAAGCTGGTCGTTGCCCCAAGGCTGCCAAAGGCGGTGAGCCCAGCGAGGAGCACCACTTGGGTGACGGCGACGGGGGGGTTGTAGAAGCTACTAACCAAGAGGCCCGCCGCCGCGAAGTTGACCTGTCGCAGGGGGATGAATTCGAGGGCCGGGGGGCTGACGCTGACGAGGCTTAAAAGACAGATGAGGAGGCGATCGCGGCAGCGCAGCCGCACCTTAGTCTGGCGGCGCACCAGCTCAAAAACCCCCACGGCTCCGGTGACCGCAAGGGCGGTGAGGGCCAAGCGCCGCCAGGCAATGCCCCGCTCCGTTTTGCCAAATTCATCCAGGAGGACAAAGGCCTCGCGATCAATCACCTCCCCCGCTCGGACGATGACCTCCCCCCGTTTCACCGTGTACCGCACCGGCTCCTCTTGCTCGGCCCGCTGCTTGGTGGCTTCCTTGTCATCGATCAAATTGGGCTTGAGCATGCCGACGAGAACTTCCGCCGCCGCCGGCAGGGCGACTTGGTGGGGGACGAGCGATCGCAAGTGCAGGCGCACAAAGTTCTGCTTGAGGTCTTCGGGGAGACCTTGGGGAAGGCCCTGGGCCAAGATTTGCTCCGCCGCCTGGAGCATTCCTTGGCGGGTTTGCTGCCAGGTCTCATCGCGCAGATCGAGGAAGATCTGCTGGGTGGTCGGTGCAATGTCGATTCCGGTAGAGTCTGGCGCGGCCAAGGCCCGCTGGTAGCCTTGGCGCGCAAAGAGGATCTGCGTCAGGAGCACCTGCAAAGCACTATCCCCGTTTTGCTCCCGATAGGTCCGCAGCTCCGCAACGGCCTGCTGAATCGCGAGGGCAGACGACTGAGCCGCCAAGCCAGCGATCGCCCCCAGCGCCTGAGGTTCGCTAGCCGTGGTCTCAGCGTCTCGCGTCGGGGCCACCGAAGGCTCATCCCCGACAACCTCGCCCCCCCGCTCCGCCACCTGGGCGATCTGGCGCCACTCCCCTTCACTCGTGCTCCGCAGGTAGCGCTGGGAGGGCAGCGAAAGCACGGTATCCGGCACAAAGGGAAACTCCCCAGCCAGTTGGCGGGCTGCGTCAATATCGGCTAGGAACCCATGCAGCTGTCGCTGAATAGAAGCAGTTGCCTCTGGGTCGATCTTCAGCACCGCCAGCACTTCCTGACGTCGTTGCTGAGTTGCTTCCTCATCCAGCACCAAGGCATCGTAGGGGGCCCGCTCGGTTTTTGGGGCGCGGGTCTCGACTTTCAGGCTCGGCTGATTGTAGAACCGATAGCCAATCACACTGGTGAGGGAAAGCACCACCACCAGCAACATCAAAGGGTTAGGAATCGTGGCGCGTTGAGTCCGGCGCGCTGGGGGTGGGGGCGGCGGCGCGGCCATCGCCACGGCTGTTGCAGACCCTCCCAAGGGACGGGGTGAAGCCGATGGCTGACGGGCAAACTGGTGTAGCAGGGTGCGGAAAGCGTTCATAATGCTACGGGAGAGTAGGTCGTTGCAGGGCGGCAAACGAGCGCCAGCCGCGCCGGCCCATGCAAGCTATTCTACAAGGAACCCTTCAGCCCGATGGCCTGGGGGCGCTACGGGCGAGTCCCTCTGGGCGAGGGGACGGAAGGGGGGTCGGGCCTGGAGATCGCCGGCAGCCGTGACTACGAGCAACGAGGAGCGACGCACTGCCAGGGACTGCCCAGCCCAAAGCCTCAGTAATTCCGCCGCGAGGGCTGGGGTCTCATCGGTCTCTGAAGCCGGTTCACAGCGGGGGAGACTCCAGGGGCCGTAGCGAGCGCCGGTTAAACTGGCAGCTAGGGGGCGGGCTAGGCCCAGGGAGGACTCCAGGACCCCGGCGGCGGGCAAGGGCGGTGGGACGGGGCTACGAGCCATGAGGTACAGGGCCAGGGCGATCGCCCGCGTACTGGCCGGGAGCTGGCGGCCCAGGGCCACGAGCAATTGGTAGCTACTGTGCTCTTGGGCGATCGCCCGCTGGAGGATGGCCCCCAAGGTCGGCCAGGGAGGGCTCAAGGCAGCCAGGAACGCCAGGCTGGCCGGCTCTCCCCGCAGGCTACTGGCGAGGGCCAGAGCCCAAGCTTGCACATCTCCCCCAGTCTCGGGGTCCCGCAGCCAGGGCGTCACCGTGGTTGCCAGTTGAGCAACGCAGGCCGCTGGCTCTTCGTGGTTCAGCAGCACCAGCGGCACGGCGATCAGGGCCGCCGGCGCACTGTCCAGATGCTCGAGGACCGGGAGCGGAGCACCGTGGCTCAGGTGAGCAACCCCAGCCCGCTGGGCCGCCGCCCAAGCGGGAGCCGTTGGCGCCAGAGTACTCCCCAGCAGGGCCCCCTGAAAGCGGTGGTGCAGGGGGATCAGCATCGCCTCACCGTCCTCAAGAAACCCCCCTCAACGTCTAGCTCAACGCCAGTCCCCCGGCTATACTGACAGGGAATTGAGGCCGTATTGTTGAGCAAATCACTAATGTCTATGAGCAACCCATTAAAAGTGGTTGAGCCGGCTGGCATCCTGGATGGAACCAAAGCCGCAGAATTTCGGCGGGAGATCAGCGACTGCGTGGGCCAGGGCGCGCAGGTGATTCTCATTGATTTCAAAAATGTCACCTTTATGGATAGTTCGGGCTTGGGGGCGTTGGTGCTGGCCCTGAAGACGGTACGAGCAGACGGTAAAGTGCTAGCCCTCTGCTCGATCAATGACCAGATCAAAATGCTGTTTGAGCTAACCAGCATGGATCGCGTATTTGATATTTTCCCGGATCGCGCCACCTTTGAGCAGCAGAAGCTCTCAAAACCGTGAACGCCACTCCCTAGTCGCCGATCTCCAACTCATCGCCCGTAGCAGCAGGGGACTCCGCAACCGCTTCGCTACTGGGCTCCGACGCACGAATCACATAGGGCAGGCAAGCTCCAGACAAACCTCGTTGGATGCGCTCCGGCGTATCACTGAAAACTACGAACAAGGGATAAATGTGGTCGGAGCCCTCACTGAGGATATGGGCATAGCGCAGCGGCATCAACCATTCATAGTCCTGGTTGAGATGCACTTGGGTGCGCCGCCAGCGCCGGAGGAGATCGGAGAAGTCTTCATGGGGCCGGTGGATAAAGATCATAATTTCTGCGCCCATCTTGATCTTCCATTCCGGGTCGCAGGTCAGGATCGCGAGGTCACAAGGCAAGCTCAGGGCCGTCGTCGCCGGCCCAGCGCTCGATTCCGGGTCGGGCTTGGGTTGTCGCAGGCGCACGACCGGCAGGGGAATAGCAATCACGCTTTCGTAAGGGCGGCGCATACTCGGAATCAGCTCCAGGTAGGGCCGGTGCTCGCGGAGCAGGGCGATCGCCGCATTGCGATTGCTGTACTCCGCCAGCAGCGTGTCATAGTGGGAGGGTTTAACAGGCATAGATCTTTTATTCGAGCCAACCGCCCTAGCGGCTGACGCGAGCGAACAACAACTAGCCGAGTTCGTCAAAGACCGCAAACATAGGCAGGTACATCGAGAGGAGAATCACGCCGACCATGGCCGCCACCCCCACCATCATTAAGGGTTCAATGATACTGGTCAGGGCCTTGACAGCCTGCTCAACCTCATCTTCATAGAAGTCAGCGACCTTCATCATCATGGCGTCTAATTCACCCGTTTCTTCCCCGATGCTCATCATTTGAATCGCCAAGGGGGGAAAGACGCCTTCCTTCTCCAGGGCAACACTGATCATGCCCCCCTGCTGAATTTCCAACTTAGCCACATCAATCGAGTCTGCAATCACCTGGTTGCCCGCCGTGTCGCGCACGATGTCCATACAGTTCAGGATCGGAACCCCGGAACGGGTCAACGTTCCGAAGATGCGGCAGAAGCGAGCCACGGCCGTCTTCTGGTTCAAGTCCCCGAAGAGGGGAGCCTTGAGCATAAAGCCATCGACCTGGCGGCACCCCTGGGGCGTGGCGTAATAGAGCTTGAAGGCGGCAATCGAACCCACAATTGTAGGAACCACGGCAACCCAGAACTTCCAGTCTAAGAATAGGCCACTCAAGAACAGCATGAACTGAGTCAAGGCTGGTAATGTCGTCCCCAGTTCCTCAAACACGGCCGCAAAGACCGGGATCAAGAACATGGTCATGGCAAAAAACACAAGCACGGCAATCGACCCCACCGCCACCGGATAGGCCATCGCCGACTTGATCTGGTTCGTCAAGCGCTGCATATTTTCCAGCAGAATCGCGAGGCGGTCGAGCACCTGGTCTAGAACACCCCCGACTTCCCCCGCGTCCACCATGGCCACGTAGAGCTTGTCGAAACACTGGGGGTACTTCCGCATCGAATCCCCCAGGCTCGTCCCCTGCTGCACATCGGCACTGATGCCGACTAGAGCCTTCTTCAACTTGACGTTGGGACACTGATCGGACAAGATGCCGAGGCAGCGGACAATCGCCACCCCGGCGTTGACCATAACGGAAAACTGGCGAGAGAACACCGCCTTGTCCTTGACAGAGACACTGGTGACCATCTCAGCCAGTTCTTCAAAGCTGAAGGAAACGCCCGTGCGCTTGACCTTACCAACACTGCTGTACTGATTTTGCAGCATCATCAGCGCTTGTTCGGCCGAGGTGGCGTCAACCTTCTGCTTCTTGGCGTTGCCTTTGGAGTCTTTGACTTCAGCGATAAAGGTAGGCATGGCAGGCAGAAAAGGGAACGAGGACGGGGAGAGTCAGGGGGGGGGAGAGCGGTTCCCGCCAGGAAACCGCCATGAGCACTAGCGACGGCCGGCCGGACGAGCGCTGCCGGTAGCTGCCCCAACGAGACGCTGGAGTTCTTCCGGCTTGCCGCTCTTGGCCATGGCATCTTCAAAGCTGACCTTGCCCTCTTTCACCAAGTCAGCCAAGGATTGCTCCATCGTTTTCATCCCCATCTTCATGCCGGTTTGGATCGCCGAGTAGATCATCGGCGTCTTGGCATCGCGGATCAGGTTGGCGATCGCCGGGGTGACAATCATAATCTCCTGAGCCATGCAGCGGCCGAACTCCCCCGGTTTAGGGTTCTTCTTCGGAGCCAGACATTGGCTAAACACCGCCAGCAGCGACTGAGACAACTGCGCCCGCACCTGGGACTGTTGTTCCGGCGGAAACACGTCCAGCATCCGGTCAATCGTGCCCGCCGCCGAATTCGTGTGCAGGGTGCCAAAGACCAAGTGCCCCGTTTCCGCCGCGGAGACCGCCAGGCCGATCGTTTCAATGTCCCGCATTTCCCCCACCAGAATGATGTCCGGGTCTTGGCGCAGGGCACTCTTCAGGGCGTTGGCAAAACTGCGGGTGTCTTCCCCCTTTTGCCGCTGGTGAAACAGGCTCTTGATATTAGGAAAGACGTATTCAATTGGGTCTTCCACCGTCAGGACGTGCTCCGCACGAGTGCGGTTAATCAGATCCAGCATCGCCGCCAGGGTCGTCGTCTTCCCCGACCCCGTTTGGCCCGTCACCAGCACCATCCCGCGCGGGCGCTCCGTCATCTCGCGCACAATGTCCGGCAGACCGAGCATATCGAAGTTGGGGATTTTCGACGACAGGGCCCGCATACAAGCAGCCCAGCAGCCGCGCTCCTTATAGACATTGAGCCGGAAACGGGCCAGCCCCTTGACCCCGTAGGAAGAATCCAGCTCCCAGTTCTGCTCGACTTCCTTCCGTTGCTTGTTGTTGAGCATACTGAAGATCAACTTCTGAGCCTCTTGGGCCGTGAGGGGCTCATCGCCGATCGGCGTCAACTTGCCGCTGATGCGGAAATAGATGGGAGCTCCAGCCTGGATGTGAACATCCGAGCCCCCCATCTCAACCAACTGCTCCAGTACATCTTCGATCATCAATTCCATGACAGCTACTCCTTGGCGTGAATTGGGTGGGCGTGAATGGGGTGGGCGTGCATGGGGTCAGCCACCACGTCGCCGTTTACGGTTAGCGTTCCCGCTCTGACCGCAAAAGCGCGCAGGGCCAGCCGCTACTCAGAAAAGCGGGGCGTCATGCAGTAGGGGCAATCGATCCACTCCGGCTGGAGTTCAGCGCGGCAGGTGCGACAGGTCAGGCCACTCTTGCGCTTCGCCTTCAGCTCTGCCTCGAGGCCCGTATCCGTGAAGGTGACACGATCCACCTCCTCTAGGGTGGTATATCCCTCTTTGACCAGTTGCAGACTGTAGGCCAGGAGGGTTTTCATCCCTTCCTCCACAGCGATCTCCTTAATCCGATCCGTCGCCATACCTTCATTGATGGCATTCTGCAAGTGTTCCGAGATCCGCATCACTTCGTAGACCCCGACCCGTCCCCGATAGCCCACCCCACTGCACTTACCGCAGAGGGAACTACCGGCCGCCACTCGCTCTTCCGGTGTCAGGTAATTAGCCTTATAGAAAGTGACTTCGCCCTCCGACGCCGCCGACATCCCGTAGCGGGCCAACTCTTCCACAGAAGGCTGGTAGGGAATGCGGCACTCACTACAGACACGGCGCATGAGGCGCTGGGCGAGAATGCCGAGCAGCGCCCCGGAGATCATGAAGGGCTCCACCCCCATTTCATCGAGACGGGCGATCGCCCCCGCCGCGTCATTCGTGTGCAGCGTCGTTAAAACCAAGTGCCCCGTGAGCGCCGCCTCAATCGCCGTTTTCGCCGTCTCCTTATCGCGGGTCTCCCCCACCAGAATCACATCCGGGTCCTGCCGCAAAAACGAGCGCAGGATCGAGGCAAAGTCCATGCCCTTCTCCCGCAACACCTGCACCTGCGTAATCCCCGGCAGCGAGTATTCGATCGGGTCCTCCGCCGTACTGATATTGATCCCCGGATCATTCCGTTCCGCCAGCACCGAATACAAACTGGTCGATTTTCCCGAACCGGTTGGCCCCGTGACCAAAATCAGCCCAAAAGGCTTCGCTGCCATATCCCGCACAATTTGCAGCGTTTCCGGGTCCGTGATCAGCTTATCCAACCCCAACTGCGTCGCCGAGTTGTCCAGAATCCGCAGCACAATCTTCTCGCCGTAGCGGCTCGGCAGGCTACTCACCCGGAAGTCCACATTGCGCCCCTGGTACTTGCGGCGAATCTTACCGTCCTGAGGCAAGCGTTTCTCCGCAATATCCAGCTCCGCCATAATCTTGAAGCGCGCCGCCACCGCCCCCGCAATCTTCTTCGGGAAGGGACTAAAGGCCTGCTGCAACACCCCATCTTTCCGGAAGCGCACCCGCAGTTCCGTTTCCTGGGGTTCCACGTGAATGTCCGAGACCCCTTCATTGAGGCCCTTCATCAACACCTTATTCACCAGGTTGATAATCGGCGCACCCTGGGCATCTTGAGCCGCCCCAAGGTCATCCTCCGTCTCTTCTCCCGCATCTTCTAGGTTGCCGAGGTCATCGACAATATCGCTGACATCGACCGCCTTCTGTTCCTCAATCGCCTTAGTCCGCTTCACCTGCTCATCCAGATAACCCTGGATCAGGCGCTGGTAGTCTTCAATCGTGACCACCATCCGTTGCAGGCCGATATCTTGCGGGCGCAGAATCCGCTTGAGGTCATCCTGAGCATCCAAGTTATCCGGGTCCACCATCGCCACCAAGACCGTGGGCGGTTCATCGTGGGTTCTGGACAAGGGGACCAGTTGGTAACGGCGACAGATATCAATCGGGATCAGGGAGTCAATCAGGTCGCTGACATTGTTGTTCTCAATCGGGTTAACTTCCGGATCGATGGAGTCCACCCCGTAGAGAATCTTGAGTTCAAAGAGTTGCTGCTTCTTGTACTGGCGCTGAAGTTCCGGACTCAGTTGGCGGCCGGTAATCCCCTCGAGAACCTCCGTCAACGGGCGACCCGTGCGCCGCGACTCCACAAGGGCCTGTTTCATCTGGTCTGCATCCGCATACCCGGACTGAACCAGCTTATTGCCAAAGGGCGAGAAGTCATTGCGAACCGCGAGAGCCCGTGAGTTGGCCCGTGGACGCCGAGATGGTGATTGAGTCATAGTCTTTGCCTGTTTCTCCCTAACACTGGAACCCGGGCTGGCTGAGCGGCTGGCGCATCGATCGATTTCAAGGGGGCGCGACTGGCTGGGCGGGGAAGGGTGCTTCACCGACAACACGCCCCTAGGGCGGCCGCCTCCCCAAAACAGCCTCAAATCGGCGGAGGTCTCCTAAAGACCAACGACCCGCCAGCGATCCATCGGCCGTCTGGGGGGTGCGGTCACATACTTGGCGAATCCGGCCCAAGTGAGGCGCCTAACTATCGTATAAAATATTCACGATAATAGCGTTGATTCTTGCCAACTGTGCAGTGAGGCCTTGCGCTGGACCCCCGGCCCTACCCTGAAATCGCGAGGGCGGCAAAGCTCGTGCCGTATAATGGCAGCGATCAGGGTGCTGCTGGCAGCGCTGAGGGTCATTGATTTGGAAGCTTACCGGACTTGGTACGACTATGATTGAGGAATCGAAACAGCCTGAAGTAATGCCCGACCCCGAGGAGATAACCGGGGCAGCGGCAGCGGATTTGGGCACGCAGCCGGTCTTGGACGACGAGCTCGAGTTGGCTGATGCGGTGGAGGCGGGCGCCCCCGTGACCCAGGCTCCCTCCCCCCAAGCCATCGCTGAGCAGCAAGCTGCGGAGCAACAGGCCCTGGGGCAGCAGGCCCAGGTCATTGAGGCGCTCCAGATCGAACTCGAGACCCTGCGCCAAAAACTCAACGAAGCCAGCCAGAACGCCGAGGCCTACAAGGCTCAGTTTGTCCGCAATGCGGCCGATTTTGACAATTTCCGTAAGCGTACCCAGAAAGAGCGCGACGACCTCCGGCTGCAAGTCAAGCGCACGACGATCGCCGAGCTGTTGCCGGTTGTCGATAATTTTGAGCGCGCCCGAGCCCAGATCAAGCCCGCTAACGACGGGGAAATGGGGATTCATAAGAGCTATCAAGGGGTCTACAAAAACCTAGTGGATAGCCTCAAGCGCTTGGGGGTCGCGGCGATGCGGCCGGAGGGCCAGGAATTTGACCCCAACTACCACGAGGCGATGCTGCGGGAGGCCACCGACGAGTATGCCGAGGGCACCGTGATTGAGCAGCTCGTGCGCGGCTACCTAATCGATGATCAGGTTTTGCGTCATGCGATGGTAAAAGTTGCCGCGCCGAAAGAACCCGTGATACTCTCAGGGGAGAGTGAGTCGGCTGAAGACGCTTCTGACACGCCCGACTCGGAAGCATTGGGTTAGTGGGTGTCCTCAGTGAGGAACACTCGTGAGTTCAGTGGCTGGCGGCGCGGCGGTTAGCCGGACACGGTTTGCTTCGGTGAGGCGTATCTCGATCTGTTGCACACTTCTACAGCCCGATCGCTATGGGAAAAGTTATTGGGATTGACCTAGGGACCACCAACAGCTGTGTTGCTGTCTTAGAGGGCGGCAAACCAGTGGTGATTCAGAGCAGCGAAGGCGGACGCACGCTGCCCAGTATGGTCGGCTTCGGCAAGTCCGGGGAGCGCTTGGTAGGCCAGTTGGCTAAGCGTCAGGCCGTGACGAATGCAGAGAACACGGTCTACAGCATCAAACGCTTCATCGGTCGGCGCTGGGATGATACGGAGGAAGAGCGATCGCGGGTCCCCTACAAGTGCGTCAAAGGTCGTGACGACACGGTAGATGTCCAGATTCGCGGCAAGAACTTCACGCCCCAGGAAATCTCGGCGATGATCTTGCAGAAGCTCAAGGCCGACGCAGAGAAATTCCTCGGAGAGCCCGTGACCCAGGCCGTGATCACGGTTCCCGCTTACTTCACCGATGCCCAACGCCAAGCCACCAAAGATGCTGGCACGATCGCGGGCTTAGAAGTGTTGCGGATCATCAACGAGCCTACCGCAGCGGCCCTAGCCTACGGTCTGGACAAGCAGGATCAGGATCAGCATATCCTCGTCTTTGACCTCGGGGGCGGCACCTTCGATGTCTCGATCCTGCAACTCGGGGACGGCGTGTTTGAAGTCAAGGCCACCTCCGGCAACAACCACCTCGGGGGAGATGACTTTGACAATGTGATCGTTCGCTGGCTGAACGAGAACTTCCAGGAACAAGAAGGGGTGGATCTCTCGGCCGACAAGATGGCCTTACAACGCCTGCGGGAGGCGGCGGAGAAAGCGAAAATCGAGCTTTCAAGTACGGGGGCGACGAGCATTAACTTGCCCTTTATCACCGCCGATGAGAGCGGCCCCAAACACCTAGAAACCGATCTGTCCCGGTCTAAGTTTGAAGAGTTGGCCGGTGAGCTGATCGCGTCTACCGTCATGCCGGTGCAGCAGGCCCTCAAGGACTCGGAACTGACCGTCGATGACATTAACCGCATCATTATGGTGGGCGGTTCCACACGCATTCCGGCCGTGGGCAATGCGATCAAGCAGTTCTTTGGCGGCAAAGAACCGGATCGCTCGGTCAACCCCGACGAGGCGGTGGCTCTGGGGGCCGCGATTCAGGGGGGGGTGCTCGGCGGTGAAGTGGAGGATCTGCTCCTGCTGGATGTGACGCCCCTCTCCCTGGGTATTGAAACCTTGGGGGAAGTCTTCACCAAAATCATCGAGCGTAACACCACCATTCCCACCAGCAAATCCCAGGTCTTTTCGACGGCGGTGGACGGTCAAACTTCGGTGGAGATTCATGTCCTCCAAGGGGAGCGGGCGATGGCTCGGGATAACAAGAGCCTGGGTCGCTTTTTGCTCACCGGCATCCCGCCAGCGCCGCGCGGTGTGCCGCAAATTGAAGTCAGCTTTGAGATTGATGTCAATGGCATCCTCAAGGTGGCAGCCCAGGACAAGGGCACGGGCAAGGCTCAGAGTGTCCGCATCACGAACACAGGGGGCTTGAGCAACACCGAGGTTGAGCGGATGCGGGCTGAGGCGGAACAGTTTGCGGAGCAAGACCGCCGCCGGGTTGAGTTGGTCGAGCTGCGGAACCAAGCGGACAGCATCTCCTATACCCATGAATCGACCCTGCGCGACAATGCGGACCTGATTCGCGAAGACCTCAAGGTGCGGGCTGAGGAAAAACGCCAGGCCCTGGAAGCCGCTTTCCAGGACCGCTCCCTGGATGTTGAAACGGTGAGTCAGCGTCTCGAAGCTTTTAAGCAAGCCGTGCTCGCTGTGGGAACCGATCTCTACAATCGGGCCAATCAAGGCGTCGGTCAGCAGTTTGATGACGTGGAGGAGTCCATGCCGGTTGATAGTGAGCCGGAGATGGTTGTGGATGATGTTGTGGCTACAGATAATCCTGAGGAGGAGGAGTTTACCTTTGACTTCGACGACGATGAAACAGTCACAGCGGACTATGAGCCCGTTGACTGAGGCTCGGTTGGCGATCGCCAATCATCGCACCGACGCGCGGGAATTTGCTAGAGTTTAGCTAACAGATTCCCCGCTCGCATCTCGATACCCCTCACCTCTGACCTGAACCAGCGCTCTATGGCCGGCGATTATTACGAGATTCTGGGCATTTCCCGCAATGCCAGTCAAGACGAAATCAAGCGCGCCTACCGCCGCTTAGCCCGCAAGTACCACCCCGACGTGAATCGTGAACCGGGGGCGGAGGAGCGCTTCAAAGAAGTGAACCGTGCCCATGAAGTGCTCTCGGACCCAGAAGCTCGGGCTCGCTATGACCGCTTCGGGGAGGCGGGCGTGGCCTCGGGGGCAGCGGGTGGCTACGGCGACTTCAGCGACATGGGCGGCTTTGCCGACATCTTTGAAACTATCTTCAGTGGCTTCGGCGGCATGGGGGGCGCACCACAAACCCGTCGCCGGACCAGCGGCCCGACCCGGGGCGATGACCTCCGCCTGGATCTAAAACTGGAGTTTCGCGAAGCCATCTTTGGTGGTGAGAAAGAAATTCGCATCCCCCACCTAGAAACCTGCCAGGCCTGCAACGGGACGGGGGCAAAACCGGGAACCGGGATTCGCACCTGCCCGACCTGCAACGGCTCGGGGCAAGTGCGCCGCGCCACCCGCACCCCCTTTGGCAGCTTTGCTCAGGTCTCCGTCTGCCCGACCTGCAACGGCGAGGGGCAGATTGTGGAAGAAAAATGTGAAGCCTGTGGCGGCGCCGGCCGCCGCCAGGAAACCAAGAAGCTGAAAATCACGATCCCGAAAGGGGTGGACAGTGGCACACGCCTGCGGGTCGCTCGCGAAGGCGATGCCGGCCTGCGGGGCGGCACACCGGGCGATCTTTACGTGTACCTGTTTGTGGAGCCTGATCCCGAGTTTGAGCGCGATGGCGTGGATATCCTCTCGGAGATCGAGATTAGCTACCTCCAGGCCATCCTCGGCTGTAAGCTGCCGGTGGCGACGGTGGATGGTGAGATTGAAACCACAATCCCCGCTGGTACACAGCCGAATACGGTGATCCGCCTTGAAGGGCGCGGTGTGCCCCGCCTCAATAATCCCAGCAGTCGCGGCGACCACTTGCTGACGGTGCGGATTGTGATTCCTCCCCGAGTCAGTGCGGAGGAGCGGGAGTTGCTGCTGCAATTGGCGCAGCTGCGGGGTGAGGGCGCGAACAAAGAAGGGGGCTTGGAAAGTTTTTTGGGGAAGATGTTTCGCGGATGATGGCGTCTCCCACAACAACCCTCAATCCTAGTCCAGATGGGCAGCTCGATCTGCGCGGTACGCCCTGTCCCCTGAACTTTGTCCGCACGAAACTGCGCTTGGAGCAGATGGCAGCGGGGACGTTGCTGGAGGTGTGGCTAGACCCAGGGGAGCCGATTGAACAAGTGCCAGATAGCTTGACGATGGCAGGCTACGTGGTCGAGGCGATCGCCCCCCAAGAGGATTTTTTTGCGGTGCAGGTGCGTCGGTGAGCGGGGAGCGGCGATGATGAGCCAGGAGATCCTCGGCACGGTCATCGCGAGTCAGGCCAATTTCTACTGGGTGCAGCTCCCGGCCTCAGCTCCCGCCCACCGCCTGCTCTGCACCCGTCGCGCCCGCCTTAAGAAAATTGGTCAGGCGGTGCTGGTCGGCGATCGCGTCCGCCTTGGGGATATCGACTGGACCGACGGCCGAGGGGCGATCCACGCCGTCTTGCCCCGCTGCTCGGAACTGAGCCGCCCGCCCGTGGCCAATGCCGACTGCCTGCTGCTCGTCTTTCCCCTAGCGGAGCCAGACCTCGATCCCTGGCAGCTCAGCCGCTTCCTCGTCACCGCCGAGGCTACGACCCTCACACCCCAGCTCGCGCTCAACAAAAGCGACCTTCTGCCCGCCGCCGCGCGCGATCGCTGGCAGGCGCGCCTCCAGGCCTGGGGCTATACCCCCACCTGCATCAGTGTGGTGCGCGGGGAGGGCCTCACGGCCCTGCACGCCCAACTGGCCGGCCGGGTGGTGGCGATCGCCGGTCCCTCCGGAGCGGGCAAATCCAGCCTGATCAACCGCCTCATTCCCCAGGCCAACCTCCGGGTGGGGGCCGTCTCCGGCAAGCTCCAGCGGGGCCGCCACACGACGCGCCATGTCGAACTCTTTCCCCTGCCCCAGGGCGGCTGGCTCGCCGACTCCCCCGGCTTCAACAAGCCCAGCCTTGACTGTGAGCCCGCCCAACTCGCCCACTACTTCCCCGAGGCCCGGGCCCGCCTTGCCCAAGGACCCTGCCAATTTAGCGACTGCCTCCATCGCCAGGAACCCCACTGCGTCGTGCGCGGCGACTGGGAGCGCTACGAGCACTACCTGCAATTCCTCGAGGAGGCGATCGCCGCCGCCGCCGACCGCCAGCACCAGCCCGACGCCGACGCCACCCTGAAGCTAAAGATTAAGGGCGACGGCGAGCCCCACTACGAGCCCCGCCTCGAGGGCAAAAAATACCGTCGCACGTCCCGCCGCCAAGGCCAGCAAGACCTCCAAAACCTCTACCACGAAGCCGCCGCCGAGGCCGACCACGAAGACTGGGGGCTGTAGCCGGGCCTCAGTCCCCCAGCCGCATACTCAGATCGAGCCAGGGCGATCGCGTGATCGGGGCACTAGTGGAAACATAGTCAACCCCCGTCTCCGCCACGGCCCGAATCGTAGCCAGGGTGATATTGCCCGAAGCCTCAATCTTCACCCGGGCGCTCGCTTGCCGAATCATCGCCACCGCTTGCCGCATCCCTTCCAGGGGCATATTGTCCAGCATGATGATCTCAACGCCACAGTCGAGGGCGATCGCCACCTCCTCCAGGGTGCTCGTCTCCACCTCAAGGCTCAGGGGGTAGGGAATCTGAGCCCGCACCCGCTCCACCGCCGCGGCCAGCCCCCCCGCCGTGTGGATATGGTTGTCCTTGATCATCGCCGCATCGTCCAGACCCCAGCGGTGATTTTGCGCGCCCCCGACCCGGCTAGCGTACTTCTCCAGCCCCCGCAGGCCCGGCGTCGTCTTACGAGTATCGACCAACTGCGTGGGTAAATCCGCAATCTGCTCCACATACTGGCGCGTGGCGCTGGCAATGCCACTCAGCCGCATCGCCAGGTTCAAGGCGACGCGCTCACCGCTGAGCAGCGCCCGGGTGCTGGCTCCGAGCCGGGCGATGGGGGTTCCGGAGCTGACGGCCTCCCCCTCCTCGCGCAGGGGCTCAAACTGGCTCTGGGGATCGAGCAGCCGAAAGACTTGAGCCGCGATCGGCAATCCCGCCACCACACCCGCTTCCTTGGCCAGCCACTGGGCGGCGGCCCAGCCCGAACCCTGGGGCCAGAGGGCCTGGGCGACGCGATCGCCCCGGCCCAGATCCTCCTGCAACCACTGGCGCAGCAAAGGTTCTAGCAACAGCGGCTCCGGCGGAGCGGGGGCCAAATAGCGGGGTGACATAGCCGGTAGACTCCTAGTAGAGGACTAAGCCACCGACATCACGGCTGGGCGATCGCGCAAACAGTCCACTTCATGCAAATCCTTCAGAGCCGCCTCGAGATCCTCCGTCAAGCGCTGGGAGGCCGGCTTCAAGGGCCCCTGATGATAGGGCCTCACCTCCAGCGGCTTCCCGATCTTCACCTGCACCGTCGTGCCCCAGTGGGGATAAGGATCAGAATAGTGAATGCTCATCGGCACAATCTTGACCGTAGCCGCCGTCAGCTTCGCCTGGGCCTGAAGCGCCGCCACCGCCACCCCGCGCTTCAGCGGATTCACCGTCGGCTGGCGGTAGATATTGCCCTCCGGGAAGATCGTCAACATTTCCCCCTGACAGAGCAGGTCTACGGTGTGACGCAGACTCTCCAAGCCGGGGCGCTGCGGATCGACCGGAAAGCCCCCAAGCCGACGAATGAACCAGCCCTGGAGACCGTTCATTTCGTTCGCCGACACCATAAAGCGGAGAAAACGACCGCTCACCAAACGACCGGTCGCATGGGGCACGATCAGAGCATCCCAGCGCGAACGGTGGGTCGGGGCGAGGATCGTCGGCCCGCTCCGGGGGAGCCACTCTTGTCCGGAAACCTCAATGTGGCCGAAGTAAAGCGGCAACAGAGCATAGCTCCCGAGGGGGTAAACGAGGCGGCTGAGCCAAGGCGAAACGCGGGACGAGATTGAGAGGGCGTTCGGTGCGGTCATAGCTAGCTGCTTGCAGTCGATGGGTCAACGTCAGCGCCGGAGGCTGACCTACTTCTCACTTTAAGCGGAGGCCAAGGCGGCTGCCCGGCTGTCACGGGACAGTTGCCCCATTGGCAAGACGAATTTCAGTCAGGGATTGCCTCCAGTCCCTCCCAGGGGTGAGAGCCAACCGTGTCAGTTGGGCCATTGGCCTGCGGTAGGGCGATCGCCACGTACCGCCCGTTATGGTAGCGCAGACTCCCCCGACTCTTCAGACGGTCTCGGACCGAGGGTGACAGTTATCACCATCCCCCACCCCCGCTATCACCGCCATCACCCCCAGTCCATCACGCCAGCTCTGTGCCCGCTGCCCCGATTTTAGCCGACCAACTTCACGCCCTCTAGGGGTCGAGATCGCAGAGGAACCAACGCTTAGCGGCGATAGTAGATGCGTTGAGTTCGAGTCACAACCCATGGGCCCACAGGTGCAGTTACTGCCGGGAGCCGTTGCCGCTATCTTCGCCTCCAGCGCCGAGACCGGAACCCTCACCCTCGCCGATCGTTATGGCCTGCTCGCCGCTACCCTCGACGAGCAGCTCACCGAAGAGGAACAGCGGGCCATCAACCGCCTCCTCGTTGCCGTGAGGCGCGGGCACGTCAGAGTCGTGGATCAGCTCTCCGCCGCTGCCTAGGGTCCAGGATTGGCAGCGCCGCCCCGGCGGCCTGGCCCCTGACATCCCCCACGTAACGATCTGTGTAATCCACCTCAGGGGCAGCCACCCAATGGCTCTACAATGAAGGCCATACGTTGCGTTGCCAGGCCCGCCTTATTCCCATGTCTAGAACGGTCGCTGACTTCATGACCCCCGATCCGCCGACGGTCCAGCCCCAAACCCCACTGGCGGATGCGATTCAGTTGCTCGTGGAGCAGCGCCTCAGCGGGCTCTCCGTCCTAGACGATCAGGGCCACCTAGTCGGCGTGTTGTCAGAATCGGATCTCCTGTGGCAGGAAACCGGAGCCGATCCGCCTCCTTATATCATGCTGCTTGACAGCGTGATCTTCCTCCGTAATCCCAGCCGCTACACCCAAGAACTGCACAAGGCCCTGGGGCAAACCGTGGGCGACGCCATGAGCCCCAAGCCGATCTCGATCGCCCCGGATCGCCCCCTCCACGAGGCTGCCCAGGTCATGCACGACAAACGTATTCGCCACCTGCCGGTCGTCGATGCCGGCGGTCAAGTCGTGGGCTTTCTTACCCAAAGCGATATTATTCGAGCCATGGCGGCTGGCTAAGACCGGTTCCTGGCTTTCCCTACCCCTGTCAGCCCTAAGCTCATGAGCGTCACGCCCGACTCCGTTCGTGCCCTGCTAAATTCTGAAGACTATGGCGATCGCCTCAGCGGCGTCAATCAACTGCGCCAGCTTGAGCCTAGCCTGGCCTTTGAACTGATCCAACCCCTGATTGTCGATGAGCAGGCCCGGGTGCGCTATGCCGCCGTCAGCCAACTCGATACCCTTGGCCCCGTCAACCCGGCGGTGGCCCAAGCCCTGCTGCGGGAGCGCCTGCTGACGGATTCCGAGATCGACGTGCGCGCGGCGGCGGCGGATGCGATCGCCGCCCTCCGCCTCACCGACCTCTTCCCGGACCTCCTGGCGGCCTACGAGCAATCCCAGGACTGGCTGCTCCAACTCAGCATCCTCGCCTCCCTGGGGGAAATGGGCGATCCCCGAGGCTACGACCTGCTGATCCAGGCCCTGGCCACCGACAGCGACCTGCTACAAACGGCGGCCATTGGCTCCCTGGGGGAACTGGGCGATCGCCGCGCCATTCCCCATCTCGCCCCCTTCGTTGACAGCGACGACTGGCAGCTTCGTCACCGCACCGCTCAAGCCCTTGGTCGCCTAGGGGGCGAGGAGGCCCAAGCCCTCCTCCAACGGTTGTGCCAAGACAGCATTGACACCGTTGCAACTGCGGCCCAGCACGGTCTCGCGGAGCCGGCCTAGGGGGGGTCGCCTCCGCCTCAAGCTCGCTTCGTCCCTAGGTGGTAGGCGGCCAGATAGGTGAGGTCTAGGCGATCGCCCGTCTGGGCCTGCAAGATCAGCCGCAATTCCGCCAGCAGCGCTGTGCGGACCCCAGGCTCCAACACCAGGTAAGGGGAGTAGGTGGTTAACAGAGCCAGATAATCCTCAACGCTATAGGTCACGTCACGCCACTCGTGCCCGGTCTGCAAGCCGTCAAAGTAGCCCGAGTTGAGCACCACCTGGCCCAGATCCTGCATCACCTCCACCTGGGCCGCCGGGGACTCATAGCGAAATAGGTGCGGTGCGTAGCGGTCGTAGGCTGGTTGCAGCGCTTGGTAGAGAGGGGCGGCGGGTTGGAGCTGCTTATTCCAGAGCAGGAGCAGGCGGCCCCTCGGCTTGAGGGCGGCCGCGGCCTTAGGGTAGCTGACGGCCGCCGGAATCCAGTGCCACGAGGTGGCTGCCAGCACCCCGTCAAAGCGCTGGGGCTCTAGGGGCCAGGTTTCAAAGGCAAAGTTCTGCACCCTGACCTGGGGATAGGCGGCACAGGCCTGCTCAGCCAGGGCGAAGAAATCCGGGTTGGGCTCTAGGGCTGTGAGCTGGCAACCGAGACGGGCAAAGGGCAAGGTGGCCAGGGCTGGCCCACAGCCCAGCTCGAGGAGGCGGGAGCTGGCGCTGAACCCGGCGATCGCCCCGAGGCGCTCGATCCAGGCCGCCGGATAGCCGGGCCGCACCCGGGCATAGATGGCGGCGGCGGGCGAGTACCAATGCTGGCGCTCCCGGAGGTCCCGGCCAGCATAGTTGGCGATCGCCGGCTGCCAGCCTGGGTTAGCAGGGCTCACAGGTGAATTTGCTCCAGGTGCTCGCGGGGATTTTCGGTACGACTGTTACGAATTTTCTCGTAGTAGTCGCGCTCACTGCGGCTGAGATTGGTGGGGGTGGCGATCGCGATTTTGACCAGTTGATCCGTGCGGCCCCCCTTAGGATCGACCCAGCCCTTGCCCCGCAGGCGCATGGTTTGGCCGGCGCGGAGGCCCGGCGGAATTTTCATCGTCACCAGACCATCGGGCGTGGGAACCCCGACCGAGGCCCCCAGCACCGCTTCATCGGGCGCCAGGGGCAATTCACACACCAAATTATCCCCCTCAAAGCTGAAGAAGCTGTGGGGAACCAGCTCCACATTCAGGTACAGATCGCCCCGCTGCTGGGTGTAGGGATGGAGCTGACCCTTGCCCCGCACCCGCACCCGCACCCCTGGCTTCGCCCCGGGGGGAATCCGCACATCGATGATCTCACTGCCCAGATTCAGGCGCTTCTGCACACCGCGAAAGGCCTCGGAGAAGGTGAGCTGGATCGTGGCCTCGCGATCGCCCGTCGCGGCGGTCGTGCCTGGGCCACCCCCAAAGCCGCTGCTGGTACGGGGCTCCGTACCCCCAGGACGGCTGCTGCGGCTACGCGGGGGAGCCCCCGCCCCCATCCCGTTGAGCAGGTCGTTGATAAAGTCTTCAAAACTGCCGTACTGCCCAAAGTCAAAACCGCCAAAGTCAACGCCAGCTCGACTGCTATAGGCCGGCCCTGGGCTTCCCTGACCCGCCTGCCGCCAGTAGCGGCCGAACTGGTCATACTTCTTGCGCTTTTCGGGATCGGAGAGCACTTCATAGGCCTCACTAGCCTCTTTGAAGCGGGCTTCCGCCTCCTGGTTGCCGGGGTTGCGGTCGGGGTGATACTTCAGGGCCAACTTGCGAAAGGCCCGCTTGATCTCGCCCGCCTCGGCCGTTTTGGAGACGCCGAGAATCGCGTAATAGTCTTTGAAATCCGTCGCAGCCATGGAACGATCTTTCTCCTCGGGCGATCGCCGTCGCCAGTTCGCAGTCCTATCGGGAGCCCAGGGCAAGCCGGAGCAACCGGACAGCCAGGCTCTAACTTAGCATTTTAAGATTTGCTCAAGGGTGCGGCTAGCCTGAGAACCGTAACCGCCGCCAAAGAGATTGAAATGATTGAGGACGTGGTAGAGATTGTAGAGTGTCCGCCGCTGGGGATAGCCCTCATCCAGGGGCCAGACTTCGTTGTAGCCGCGATAGAAGGCGGCTGGGAAACCGCCAAAGAGTTCGGTCATCGCCAAGTCAGCCTCGCGATCGCCCCAGTAGGTCGCTGGGTCAATGATCGCCGGCTCTCCCGTTGCTAAACAGGCGGCATTCCCCGACCAGAGATCCCCGTGGAGCAGCGAGGGTTGCGGCTGCCAATCGCCGAGGAACTCCCGCACCGCCGCACTGACCCGCTCGGGCTCGGGAAACGCACCCCCCTTGCGCCGCGCTAAGCGGATTTGGTAGCTCAGACGCTGTTCTGCGAAGAAGTCTGCCCAACGAGCCTGCCAGGTATTGATCTGGGGCGTGGAGCCGATGGTGTTGTTGCGCTCCCAACCGAACTGGTCGGGGCCAGGGCCGCGATGGAGGGCCGCGAGATTGCGCCCCATCTGCGTCCAGGATTCATTATTGCAGTACCCAAACTCCAGCCATTCCATGGCGATGAAGCTGTGCTGGTCGGTGCTGCCCCAACAGAGGGGCTGAGGCACGCGGATGGTCTGGGTGGCGTGGATCGCTTTCAGGGCTAGGGCTTCAGCCGCGAACATCTCTGCCTGGGCCGGGCGGTTCACTTTGACAAAGTAGGTGCGATCGCCATCGCTCAGGGCCACGGCCTGGTTGATACAGCCGCCCCCCACCGGACGGCGATCGCGGATCGTGAAGGGCTGGCCGGTGGCCTGGGCAATCTGCTCAGCAATGGGCGTCCACATGGTACAGCGCCAGAATTAGCAATTAGCAATTCTTCTTCCCCCTGCCCCGAGTGTAACACAGCCGGTTCGCCCCCTCCATCCCGCTGCCAGCCTTGGGGTGAACGAAAAAAAGCGCGGCTCCCCTGAATTTTGAGCGCTGGTTCAAGGAGCAGAGTGTAGCCCTCTTCAGGGTTACGGGGCCCCCTCTGCGAGAAGCCCCTGCGCGCCTACATCCCCCGGCCCCTGCTCCCAAAGCTGGGAGCAGGGAAGTTAAAAGCCCCTCTCCCAACTTGGGAGAGGGGTTGGGGTAAGGGTTTAGCCCAGGAGTCCCAACATCCCGCGTCAAACTTCGTCCCCCCAGAGCAAAGCTGGGAGCAGGGGAGTTAGAAACCGCAACACCGCCGAAATTGTCGCCGCTTGCGATCGCATCTTCGCCGACAGCGACGCCGCCGATGCCGAGTGCCGCCGGCCCGAACCGGCGGCCGCGCGCGGCGAAAGGCCCTGGCTCTGGATCGGGGATGACCGGGATCGCGAGATTCAGGCCATTGCCAACTTCCTGATCGACGCCGCCCGCCGCCATCGCCTGCCCCTTCATGGCGGCGCGGTCCTCTGCCCGAAAAATGACCTGTGCGAGCGTTATGCCGCTGCCTTGTGCGATCGCGGTCTCCAAGCCCGCGCCGTCTCGAGCAAGTCCATTGAGCTGGACGCCCCCTACATCAAGGTGCTGACAATCCACGCCGCCAAGGGCCTCGAATTTCCCTTCGTCGCCGTCGTCGGCCTCGATCGCGGCTGTCTGCCCTATGACAACGCCGCCGCGCCCCCGGAAGAACAGGCGCTGCAACTCGACCAACAGCGCCGCCTTTTCTACGTCGGCTGCTCGCGGGCGATGCGATCGCTCTTGGTCTGCGGTTCCGCCGCGCACCCCTCGGAATTTCTCGCCCACCTGACGCCGCCGGAATGGCAGGCGATCGCCTCGCCTCCCGGAGCGAGTATCGCCTTATGGCAGATCGGGGTGAAATGCTGATTTTTCGTCGGCTGTAATGGCGGCAATTCCTGGGAATTTCCCGGTGGGAGTTGGGAGTTGGGAGTTGGGAGCCCCCCAACGTACAGCGCAACTCCGGAAACGCCCGCGCCACCCACCACGCCTTCACGACTGCATGGATGGACGCCTCCAACTCGCCCTGAATGATACTGTGCTTTCCCGGCGGCCTTGGCTTCTGGAGCACGCGCCCTCAGCCAGCGTCATAGTGAATGAGGGTGCTTTTACCACCGCTTTCGGCCCCGACCCTCAGTTCAGCTCAATTCTAGCGCCGACCTACGACTCTGACCGTTCCTGCCAGGCCTGCAACACCTTCGCGAGGCTCTCCCGCGTCGCCTCCGCCCCAAAGCCCCAGGCCAACAGCGCCGCATAATCCGCCACACCGCCCGCCCCAAAAGTCGGCCGCGCCGCATACAACTGCGAATAGCCCGCCCCCAGCAGTACTGCGAAGGTGACAACGTAGCTCATGCCCTGAAAAGCCCAGAGCCGCCAGCGCGCCCCGGGAGACTCGCCGGCCAGGGCCTTCACCGCGCTGACCGCCACCGGAACCGGCCTGAGGGCCGCCCCCAACGCAGCTAGGTCGGCGCTGCGTGTCGTCGCGATGGTTTCCGCCGCTGGGCTCGCCGCTTGACTCAGGGCCGCGTTGAGGTCCTGCTGAGCTTGGCGGAGGCGATCGCGCCACGCCCGCAACTCCTCCGGACTGTCCAAAGGCAAGTTGTGCAACTCCGCTTCCAGGCCTTGCCAGGTTTGCTGCCAAGCCCGCTGCTGCTCGGAGGCCAGCCGAGCGGTTGGCGGCCGGCGCTCAAGCTCGCCCCGCCCCTGCAAAAACCGCTCGAAACTTGCCTGCACCGCGCGCAACTGCTCGCTCAATTCCAACGGCGTCGCCACCTGCGCCGCGCCGCGCTGCACCTGGTCGAGCTGCCACCGCACCCGCTCGAGGCTAGGAATCTGGCCCTCGGGGTCTTCCTCCTCGAGCCGCTGCTGCAACCGGGCGGCGTGCTCCGACTGCGCCAGCCAGTCCGCGCGCCCCTGCCGCCAGCGATCGCCCATCCCTTGCGCCGCCGCCACCGCCGCCTGGGCCGCCGCCCAGCGCTGATTCGCTAGGGCCGATTCCACTTCGATCAACTCTCCCTGCACCGCTCGGGCAAAGGCCCCCGCGATCGACGGCTGCTCGCCCGCCGCCGCCAGGGCCGCATCGGCCCGCAGCTCCGACCGCAACCGTCCCGCCTGCACGAGGACGCGATCGCGCGCCTGTCCCTCCTGGCGATAGGCCGTCGTCGCGATCCCGACGCTCAAGCCCAACACCAACACCAGCAGCGGCGGCAGCCAGTGGTCTTTGACCGTGACAGTGACGGGAATCGGGCGCAGGCCCGCCGCGTGCGTCACCAACAGCGACCCCACAAACTCGCCGCTCGCCACGCCGCGCCAGTCAACGGTCACGACGACCGGCAGCGGTTGCAGCGGCTCGAGCCGGTCGGCCGCCAGCTGGGCCCTGATGGCCGTGGCGGGCACCACGGCGGCGGCCCCGGTCGCTTCCAGATCCAGCGCTTGCACCCTCACCCCGTCAAGGGTGGCCTCGGCCCGCAGCAACAATTGCCGCTGCCCCGGCTGGCAGTCCCAGCGGTCGAACAAGCAGCGCTGCCCGGCGATCGCCAAGCGATCGGGGAGCGGCTCAAGCTCGGCCGCCTGAACCGCCGGGGCGATCGCGTAGCGTCCCGGCAGGAGGATCGCGATCGCCGCGCTGACTAGGAGCAGCCCCAGGGGGCCGCGCGGCCGCTTGGGGCCGGTTGTTGGGATGGGATCGCGCATGAATGGGGTGGGGGGGAGGATGCTGCTATTCTCCCAGAGGGGCGATCGCAGCGGGGAACCGTGCTTGGGTTCCCAAGGTGTTATGGCCGCCGGGCGCGCCTCGGCCCTAGCCTCGACCAAGGAAATTGGGCGACTCCTCCCCCGTCCCCCCAGACTATCAAGCCCGAAACCCTGTAGCGGTTGGGTTCCGGGCTCTGAAATTTTATGGAGCTAAGCGGATTCGAACCGCTGACCCCCTCAATGCCATTGAGGTGCTCTACCAACTGAGCTATAACCCCGAGAAGCGCATTTACTATAGTGCCCCAAGGGGCTCCCTGCCGTCAAGGGGTTGGTTCTTAATTTCTTAATAATAATAGAGGCTCGTAGCCTGGGTGAAGTAGCCGATGCAATTGTTCATAAGGAAGTAGACCACCAGGAGACCGGCAGCCGCTGAAGCCACCAACGTGCCCGCCAGCATCAGGGAAAATTCTTGGCGATTAAAGGCCTGCTGCATCAGGTGGAGCGACCAAGCCACCAGCGCCACGTCAAAAATTAGAATAGGAATGAGCATATTTACGTTTTGTAACGTTTTGTCCCATTCTAATATACATTTTCAGACTTCGCAGGCTTTGCCCTCCTTCCCGCTAAGCCTTGAGTTGCCTAGCCGGAGGCGGCTTCGGGCTGCCGGAGGGGGAGTCCCTGCTGAGTTAAGTAAGTTTTAATCTCTGAGATTTGCAACTGGCCGTAGTGCAGCAGCGAGGCGAGGAGCGCGGCCTCTGCTTGGCCGGTCGTGAAGGCCTCGTAGATGTGCTCCACCGTGCCCGCGCCGCCGGAAGCGATCACGGGGATCTCCACCTGGGCGGCGATCGCCCTGGTCAGCTCTAGGTCATAGCCCGCCTGGGTTCCGTCGGCGTCCATGCTGGTGACGAGCAGCTCCCCAGCGCCTCGGGCGGCGACTTCTTGGGCCCAGGCGATCGCGTCCAATCCCGTATTCTCGCGACCGCCCCGAACATAGACCTCCCAGCCCGAGCCCTCCGGGCGGCGGCGGGCATCGATGGCGACGACGATACACTGGGCCCCAAAGTGATCGCTCGCCCGATTGACAAACTCCGGCTCCCGCACCGCCGCCGAGTTGATACTGACTTTATCCGCCCCGGCTCGTAACAATTTCTTAATCATTTCTAAGGAATTGATGCCACCGCCCACCGTGAGCGGGATGAATACCTGCTCAGCGGTTTGGTAAACCACGTCCACAATAATGTCGCGGTCTTCGTGGGTAGCCGTGATGTCGAGGAACACTAGCTCATCCGCTCCCGCCTCGTTGTAGGCCCGGGCCAAGGCCACTGGATCGCCAGCATCCTGCAAGTTGACAAAGTTCACGCCTTTGACGACACGACCGGCTTTGACATCCAGACAAGGCAAGATTCGTTTCGCGAGCATAGTAACTCTGAACTGTAAAACCCCGGAGAACAGGGTAGAGTGGTAGAGATGAATGCAACGGGCGCGCCCGTATCAGCAAGGCGATGGCAATCAAGCGCACCTCCCCCCCGACTAGCGACGGAGCCGCCCCGGCGGCCAAACCGCCCGCTGCCGAGAACCTACTCTCCGCCACTGCGACAGTCGGGGAAACGGCTGAGGCTGAGGAGCAGGAGGTCAAATTACGGCCGCAGCGCCTCGCTGATTATATCGGGCAGAAGGAGCTGAAAAAAGTTTTACAGATCGGCCTCCAGGCGGCCCAGCAGCGCGGCGATGCACTGGATCACCTCCTGCTCTACGGGCCGCCGGGCCTGGGCAAAACGACGCTGGCCCTGATCTTAGCGGCGGAGATGGGGGTGCAGTGCCGCCTCACGACGGCCCCGGCCCTGGAGCGCCCCCGGGATATCACCGGCCTGCTGGTGACGCTGCAACCAGGGGACATCCTGTTTATTGACGAAATTCATCGCCTGAACCGGATGACGGAAGAGCTACTCTACCCAGCCATGGAAGATGCCCGCCTGGACATTACGATTGGCAAGGGGCAGAGTGCGCGCATTCGTAGCCTGACGCTGCCGCGCTTTACCCTCATCGGCGCCACGACTAAGATGGGGGCTTTGACCTCGCCCCTGCGCGATCGCTTTGGGACGATTCAGCGGCTGCGGTTTTATGAGCTGGATGAGTTGCTGGCGATCGTCCAGCGCACGGCGGGATTGCTCAAGGTCAGCCTCACGCTGGAGGGGGCAACGGAAATCGCTCGCCGGGCTCGGGGCACGCCCCGGATCGCTAACCGCCTACTGCGACGGGTGCGGGACTATGCGGAGGTGGAGAAGGCGAACACGATTGACGCGGCGATCGCCGCCGCCGCCCTAGAGCTTTACAACGTCGATCCGGCGGGGCTGGACTGGAGCGATCGCCTCCTGTTGCGCGCGGTCATTGAGCGGTTTCGGGGGGGACCGGTGGGCTTGGAGGCGATCGCCGCCGCGATTGGGGAAGAAGCACGCACCCTGGAAGAGGTCAACGAACCCTTTCTGCTGCAAGCGGGCTACCTCAACCGCACCCCCCGGGGCCGGGTCGCCACGGCCCAGGCCTACGCCCACCTCGGTTACAGCCAGCAGCTAGAACTGGGATCACTCCGCCAGGCTCCAACACCTCAAAACCCTGCCTAAGCCGGGTGCATCTCAGTGAGGCGAGTTTGCCCTCATCCCCCAGCCCCTTCTCCCAAAGCTGGGAGAAGGGGAGTTAGAAGCCCCTCTCCCTACTTGG
>CAYNIP010000045.1:26031-39793 GCA_964397305.1 uncultured bacterium | reverse complement strand
TCTCCCAAGTAGGGAGAGGGGCTTCTAACTCCCCTGCTCCCAGCCTTGGGAGCAGAGGCCGGGGGATGGAGACGCGCAGCGGCTGCTCGCAGAGGGGGCCCGGTAACGCCGAAGAGGGCTACACTCTGAATCCTTGAACCGTAGCCCAAAATTCAGGGGAGCCGCGCTTTTTTTCGTTCACCCATCACCCTCCCGGCTCGCCCCGATCTGGGTCAGAGCCGCTACACTGAGGAGACCTTGGAAACCCTGTTGACCCCAAATGCTGCCGTGGTTCCTGCTGCTGTCTGCACAACCCCTACTGAACTCGCCCAACTGGCGGTAGACCGCCTGAGCCAGGCGGGCTGCGACTATGGCGATATTCGTGTCTGTACCGAGTTCCAGCAGCGGCTGGGGGCTCGCGATCGCTCTCTGCACTTGCTCCAGGACAGTAGCAGTCAGGGGTTTGGCGTGCGAGCCTTGGTGGGAGGAGCCTGGGGCTTCGCCGCGAGTCCCGAGCCAACTCCGGAGGCGATCGCCCGCACCGTAGACCAGGCCGTGGCGATCGCCCGGGCCAGCCGCCTCAGCCAGCGGCAACCCGTCGGCCTAGCCCCCGCCACCCCGCACCGCGATACCTACCTCACACCGATCGTCACCGATCCTTGGGCGGTCTCCCTCACCACCAAGGTGGAGCTGCTCCTCGCCCTCACCGAGGGGATGCTGACGGCTGGCTATCCTGAGATCAAGCGTGCTTGGGCCCAACTGAGCTTTAGCCGCGAGGCCAAAGTCTTTGCTTCCACGGAGGGGGCCCTGATCGACCAAACGATCTATCGCAGCCATCCAGCCTGTGGCTGTGTCGCCGTGGGGGACGGTGACGCCCAGAGCCGCAGCTATGAGCGATCGCCCCTCAACTGTGGCTACGAACATATCGACCACGCCGATTTGCTGGGGCAGGTGGAGCGCTTAGCGGCCGAGGCGGTGGAAAAACTGCGGGCCCCCGAGGGGCCGGCGAACGAGACCACGACCCTGATTCTCCTGCCGACGAATCTTTACCTGACCATCCATGAGTCCGTGGGGCATCCCACGGAACTGGATCGGGTGCTGGGGTACGAGGCTAACTTTGCCGGCACGAGCTTTGCGACCCCAGAGCACTTGGGCAAACTGCGCTATGGCGCGCCTTGGGTGAATTTTGTGGGCGATCGCACCCTCCCCACGGGCCGGGCCACGGCCGGCTACGACGATGAGGGCGTCCCAGCCCAGCGCTGGCCCATCGTGCAAGACGGCCTCCTCGTGGACTACCTCACCGACCGCGAAACAGCCCACCGCCTCGGCCGGCCAGCCAGCAACGGCTGCGCCTTCGCCGACAGTTGGGCGAGCCTGCCCTTGGTGCGGATTCCAAACCTCAGCCTCGAGCCGGGGCCGGCCGGAGGCAGCCACACCGCCTCCCTGGAGGCCATGATCGCCGATACTCCCTCGGGCATCCTGATTGACGGCATTGGCAGCTTCTCCATTGACCAACAGCGCCGCAACTTTCAATTCGGCGGTGATGCCTTCTGGAAGATTGAGCGAGGCCGGGTCACGGGGATGTTGAAAAATGTCACCTACCAGAGCCAGACGACGACCTTCTGGAACCAAGTCGATGCCCTCGGCGGGGCCGCCAGCTGGCAACCCTGTGGCACGAGCATCTGTGGCAAAGGCGAACCCCTGCAACTGGCCCAAATGACCCACGGCTGTGTACCAGTACGGGTGCGGGATATTCAAGTCGGGCGAGCGGTCTAGAGAGTCTCAGCCATCCTGGTAGGCCGCCCGGAACATTGGAGGGGTGGACGAAGTTTTACGCGGGGTGTTGGTACTCCTTCGCTCAGCCCTCACCCCAACCCCTCTCCCAAGCTTGGGAGAGGGGCTTCTAACTCCCCTGCTCCCAGCTTGGGAGAAGGGGCCGGGGGATGAGGGCCCGGTAACACTGAAGAGGGCTACACTCTGGCCCTTGAACCAGCGCTCAAAATTCCGGGGAGCCGCGCTTTTTTTCGTCCACCCACATTTGAGCCAGTGCAGCCCGGGCCTCCGGGGCAGCGCTACACTAGCGACAGCCTGCCCGTTTCCTCCTGGATCATCGCGATGAAAGCAATTATGGTGGTGGGGACAACCTCCCACGCCGGTAAGTCAACCCTGGTGACAGCCCTCTGCCGCATCCTCTCGCGCAAAGGCTGGCGTGTCGCTCCCTTCAAGGGTCAGAACATGGCTCTGAACGCCTATGTCACGCCTACGGGGGAAGAAATTGGCTATGCCCAAGCGGTCCAGGCCTGGGCGGCGGGGGTCAGCCCTTGGGTGGAAATGAACCCGATACTCCTCAAGCCTCAGGGCAACATGACCTCTCAGGTGATCCTGCGCGGGCGGTCCGTGGGCCATACGGGTGCGGCTGAGTACTACGAGCGCTTTTTTGAGCCGGGCTGGCAGGCGATTCGCGAGGCGCTGCAACAGTTATCGCTGGAGTTTGATTTTTTGGTCTGTGAGGGGGCGGGCAGTCCGGCTGAGGTGAATATTAAGCACCGGGACTTGACCAATATGCGGGTCGCTCGCTACTTGCATGCGCCGACGATTCTGGTCGTAGACATTGACCGGGGCGGGGCTTTTGCCCATGTGGTCGGGACGCTGGAGCTGCTGGAGCCGGAGGAACGCAGTTTGATCAAGGGCATCGTGATCAACAAGTTTCGCGGCCAGCGATCGCTCCTAGATTCCGGCATCACCTGGCTCGAAGACTACACCAAGATCCCCGTGCTCGGAGTCATCCCCTGGAGCGACCACCTGTTCCCGGCAGAAGATTCGCTCTCGCTGCTGGAGCGGCGATCGCGCCCCGCCAACGCGGAAACGAACATCGCCGTGATTCGCCTGCCCCGCATCGCCAACTTCACCGACTTTGATCCCCTCGAGGCTGAACCCACAGTCAGCGTCCGCTATGTCAGCCTTCAGGGCGGCTCCCTAGGGTATCCAGATGCCGCGATTCTCCCCGGCTCAAAAACCACCATTGCCGACCTCAGGGCCCTCCAGGAAAGCGGCATGGCCCAGCAGCTCCGGGACTATGCCCTGGCTGGGGGCACGGTGTTGGGTATTTGTGGCGGCTTCCAGATGCTCGGCCAGGCGATCAGTGATCCGGACCAGTTGGAGGGGGACGAATCCTATCGCCCCGGCCTAGAACTCTTGCCCATCCGCACCACGATCACCCGCAACAAGATCGTGCGCCAGCGGAGCTGCCTCTCGAACCTGCCCCAACCGGGATTGCCGATTGAAGGCTACGAGATCCATCAGGGCCGCACCCAGGCCCTGCGCCGAGACGGGGGTAGCCCGGAGCCGGAGTATCTGGCGCTCTTTGATGATCCCGGCCTGGGGATCGTCGATTCAGCCCGCCTTGTGTGGGGCTGCTACCTACACGGCGTTTTTGACAATGGCCCCTGGCGGCGTGCTTGGCTGAATCAGTTGCGCCAGCGCCGGGGCCTAATTTCCCTGCCCACGGGGGTTCCCAACTACCGAGAGCAGCGGGAGGCGATGCTCAACACCATGGCCGACCTCGTAGCCGATCACCTGGATCTCAAGCCGCTCTTACCCCTCTGAGGGCGATCGCCCGGGCGGACGAAAAAAAGCGCGGCTTCCCTGAAGTTTGAGCGCTGGTTCCAGGAGCAGAAGGTCGCCCTCTTCAGTGTTACCGGGCCCTCATCCCCCGGCCCCTTCTCCCAAAGCTGGGAGAAGGGGCGCTAGAAGCCCCTCTCCCAACTTGGGAGAGGGGTTGGGGTGAGGGTTTAGCGAAGGAGTACCAACATCCCGCGCAAAATTTCGTTCACCCGCGATCGCCCGGGCGCGCCCTAGATTCTGAGTCTTGCGGTAAGATACTGAGAGACTGTTACAAAACGCTACAAAGTCCCGGCGAATCCTCCGGTTTCGTGCTTAGAAGTCTATGCAATCGTCGTTCACTCCCCCCATTTCCCTGCCGCTGCCCGCTAGCTTGGGTCGCGACCTCTACTACGGCTTCCAGCAAGCGAAAGCCTTACTCAGCGTGGCTCACAAGACCGTCAGCACCCAACTGACCGATTGGGTCACGCCGCCTCGCCAGAGCTTGCATCGCCTCTCCGCTGACTTGTTGCTGGAGATTCAGCGCCGGAACGTGGCCCTGCTCGAGCGCGACTGGGAAGACGCTCAGGCGGGCGTTTACCCCCCCAGCCTCCTGTTTGACTGGAATGCGGAAGATCTGCTGAAAAACTATCCGCAAGTGTGGCTTGACTTGCCCAGCATCTGGGGACGCTTGCAGCGGCGGCAATACCAGGAACTCCCAGCGGCGATCGCCCGCGCGGACTACCCCAAGTACTACCTGCAAAACTTCCACCACCAGACCGATGGCTACCTAAGCGACCACTCCGCCGAACTCTACGATATTCAGGTCGAGCTACTGTTCAACGGCTCCGCTAATGCCATGCGCCGCCGCATCCTTAAGCCCCTCCAAGAAGGCTTGCAGGCGGCCTTTGCCGACACTCCCCCCTCCCAGCAGCGCGTCCTCGACATCGCCTGTGGCACGGGTTACACCCTCCAAGGCCTGCGGGCCGCCCTGCCCAAGGTGTCGCTCTACGGCATCGACCTCTCGGCGGCCTACCTGCGGAAGGCAAACCAGATTTTGGCCCAGCGTCCGGGAGAGCTGCCCCAACTGGCCCAGGCCAATGCGGAAGCCTTGCCCTACCAGGACCACTACTTCCACGGAACCACCTCCGTGTTCCTGTTCCACGAACTCCCAGCTTCGGCGCGGCAAAATGTCATCCAAGAGGCCTACCGGGTCACCAAACCCGGCGGTACGTTCGTCATCTGCGACTCGATCCAGGCCCTGGACACGCCAGAGTTTGAACCGATGATGCAAAACTTCCCGACCCTCTTCCATGAGCCCTACTACCGCCATTACATCAACGATGACCTCGCGGCTCGCCTCAAGACGGCTGGCTTTGACGGGGTGGCGGTATTTAACCACTTCATGAGCAAATATTGGGTCGCTCGCAAGCCAGAGGTTGCGGTCGGGTGAACGAAATTTTGCGCGGGATGTTGGTACTGCTTCGCTAAACCCTCACCCCAACCCCTCTCCCAACTTGGGAGAGGGGCTTCTAGCTCCCCTTCTCCCAGCTTGGGAGAAGGGGCTGGGGGATGAGGGCCAACGCTGTTCGCGCTAGCGTCGCGTAGCGATAGAGGACGACCCTCTGCTCCTGGAGCCATCGCTCAAAATTCCGGGGAGCCGCGCTTTTTTGCTAAACCCTCACTCCAACCCCTCTCCCAACTTGAGAGAGGGGCTTCTAGCTCCCCTTCTCCCAGCTTGGGAGAAGGGGCTGGGGGATGAGGGCCAACGCTGTTCGTGCTAGCGTCGCGTAGCGATAGAGGGCGACCCTCTGCTCCTGGAGCCAGCGCTCAAAATTCTGGGGAGCCGCGCTTTTTTTCGTCCACCCGTTGAGGTTCAAGCCTAAACTGGGGAGCATTCTCCTGGCCCCTGCATAAAATCTGCTCCCAGAGCCTGAATAGTCGGTAGAACCCCTAGCGATCCGGCACCGCCTTCAGGGCGGCTCGCCGGTTCCCCGGCTTAACCCGACTGCTCTGATGACCAGGATGCCAGCCATGTCTCTGCCCGATCCCTCTACTACCCCAGTGTCTGGGAGCGCTGAGTTGCACGTCGCTCCCCCTTCCCCGTCATGCCTCCGGACTGTGCCTCCCCAAGAACGCCTGCACCCCGGGAGGCCAGCCGCCAACCCAGCGCCAGTCCTCGGCCCGGCTCCCCAGGAGCCCCCCAAAGTCTCCAAGTACCGCTCCCTAGGGCTGGGAGCCGCAGGCCTGGGGGCCCTGGTCCTCATCGGCAGTCTTCCGGTTCCCAACTATGTCACCGGGGAGGCGAGTGTAGAGTCCCGGACCCATGCCCGCGATCGCCTGACGATGCCCCGAGCTGGGATTGTTCGCATTCAAGTGGCCCGCCACAGCCGCGTGTCCCCTGGAGAGATCGTGGCTCAGGTCGAAAGTCCCGAACTAGACCAGCAACTGGCGGAGGCCGAGCGCCAGCTCGAGCAGGCTCGGGGCGCCCTTCAAACCGCTGAGCAGGCCTGGGGCTTGGCCCAAGTGCGTCAGCAGGCCCAGGAGCAGGAGGTCACGATCCTGCAAGCCCGAGCCCAGACTCGCCACGCCCAGGCCCAAGCTGTGGCTGACGGCCAGGGCGTGCCCCGCAGCCGCCAGATCCAGCAAGAGCAAGCGGCGCTGCGACAGGAAATTGCCGCCCTGGTGCAGCAGATCGCGAGCCGGCAGAGTGAGATCGGGGCGGCGGAGCACGAAATCGCCGCCTTGAACAGCCAACTGGAACACAAGCGCACGATCCACCAGAAGCGCTATGAACTGACCCAAGGGGATGAGCGGCTGCTCTCGGAGCATCACCCGTTGATCGAGGGCTTGAAGACGGAAGTCCTGGAGCTGGAGCGCCGTATCCAGGCCGCGCGCGATCGCCAGCAAGTGCAACACCATAGCATTGCGGAAATCCACGCCCTGATCAGCCAGCGCCAACGTCAGATCGCTGCTCGGGGGGAGCAGGTGCAGGAGGTGGCGCGGCAGACCCAGGAGGAGTTTCAAGCCCAGCAGGATGAGAGCGGGCTGGCCCAGGCCCGCTCCCAAGCGGTGCAGCGCGAGGTGGCCGCCGCTGAGGCGGAGGTACGCGCCCGCTCCAAGCTCGTGACCCAGTGGCAACAGGAACTGGCGCGCCTCCAGGCGGCCCAGCAGGAGCTGAGTTTGCGCGCCCGGAGCGGTGGCACGGTGCTCGATACTGATCTGGACCTTAAGGATGGGCAACGCCTCGAGGCGGGGGCCACGATTCTGGAAATCGCCAACCTAGAAGAGCTGCGCGCGACAGTGAGTGTCCGCCAGGAGGACTATCGCCTCCTCGCCCTCGGCCAGCCCGTGAAGTTCCAGGTCTCGGGGGATGAGCCCTACCGCGCTCAGGTCAGTGACCTCGCCCCGACGATCCGGACGGAGATCCCCGGGGCTGCCCCCACGGCCAGCGTGGAAATCCTGATCGACAACCAGAGCGATCGCCTCCGTCCGGGCAATGAAGGTCACGCCCACATCCACACCGGCCGGCTCCCGATGTACCAAAAGGTGCAACACGAGCTGGGCAAGCTCTTCAATTTCGGCCGCTGGTTGCCTTGGTAATTCAAGGTTCCTCCGTGGCCTGGCGAGCGGCTCCGCACCCCGGAAAAAGCCCCGCTACCCACGGACCGTCAGCCCCCCGACTCAAAGCCGGGGTACAGCGTCATGCCACCATCCACAAACAGCGTCGCGCCGTGAACATAGTCAGACTCCTCCGAAGCCAGCCAAACCACCGCCTTGCTGATATCCTCCGGCACCCCAATGCGCCCATAGGGAATCAACTTCAGCAGCGCCGCTAAGGCCTCGGGGGTTTCCCAGGCCTCGCGGTTGATCGGGGTCTGGATCGCCCCCGGCGCGACGCTGTTGACGCGGATTTTGTGGGGGGCGAGTTCCTGGGCCAGGCTCTTCATCAGCAAACTCACACCGCCCTTGGAGGCGGCATAGTTGCAGTGACCAGCCCAGGGAATGACTTCGTGAACCGAACTCATGCAGATGATCTTGCCGGCCGCCCGCGAGCGCTCCGGCACGATGCCGCGTCGCAGAAATTCCTTGACCGCCTCCCGAGCGCAAAGAAACTGGCCGGTTAGGTTCACGCCGATGACCAGATTCCAGTCAGCCAAGCTCATGTCTACCAGGTTGTAGTCCCGCTGGAGACCGGCATTGTTAACCAAAATATCGATCGTGCCGAAGGCCCTGTAAAGCTGCTGGAATAGAGCGATCACTTGGTCTTCCTGGCTGACATCTGCCTGGAGGGCGATCGCCTCCCCCCCGGCCGCCTGAATCGCAGCCACCACCGCCTCAGCCCCCGCTGCACTGCGAGAATAGTTCACAACAACCTTCGCCCCGGCCGCTGCGAGACCCTGGGCCACAGCCGCCCCCAGGCCAGAGCTGGAGCCAGTCACGAGAGCTACCTGTCCTTTTAGGCTCGGCATAGTTTCAAGAGTGCGTTGGCACAATCGCTTAGATCACACTGGAACCCTTCCAGATTAGCAGTGCTGGCCCTGGGAATTCCGCCCCCAGCTACAGCATCCCAGATTATGCCCCTGAGTGACTATTTAAGAGAAGAAGTAATTTCAAGTAAATTTCGCAACCCGTCAGAACACCGACCAAAACAACTGGAAAAATACCTTGATTTTCTTTGACAATAAAGACCAAACGACTCCAGTGAATCAAGAATTTTATAGCATTTGTGGGGGTCAAAGAAACTGGGTTTCTGATAGCATTGGGTGTTTATTCACAAAGATTTAAGAAGGAAGTCGGGCGTCTCAGCCATGGGGATGGGGTAAAATCGGGGTGGCATCCCCTACCCGGTGTGTAGCGATGACTGAACTGCGATCGCAAGCTTATCTCTCCCGGATTCAAGAACTCCTCGACTATGCCAGTGAGCAGGAACCGCAAATCCTCCATGGTCATCTGGAGTTGGTGGATGAGGGGTTTGTGCAGGTGTGCGAGTTGGTGGCGGCACAGTTGTGGCAAGCGGGGCAAGGCAACCAGCCACAGCTTATGCGAACGGTGGTTCAAGAGGTGGGGGTATTGGGGAGCAGGGGGAAACGCGAGAGAATACCATTTCAGACAAGTATTTAATCTTTTTGATGGAGGTGTCGCCTGCGGTTTGGAATAGTTGAGGAAATTCTTCGATCATTTACTTCAACAAAATCTTCGTAAGTTAAATTGGCAGGTTTCTCAAACTCTGCGAGATTGGATACAACAAACTTTGAAAATAGTGGCTGCCAGCCTTAAACCCACACAGAATAGAAGGCAAGATTGAGGGCGAAGCATGAGCGTTGATATTCGGGCGTTTTACCAAAACACAAAACCCAGCAAGACCTTAAATCTGGCCCTTCCAGAAGACCAGATTTTCTACATTGATTTTTCTGCTGTCCGTGATCAAGACCTGATCGCCAACTTGTACAACATTATCAGCTTTTTAGAGCCGGAACAGCCCACCTGCCAACTCTTCACCGGCCATATTGGTTGCGGCAAATCTACGGAACTTTCCCGATTGAAGACGAAATTAGAGGGCGATCGCTTTCATGTGGTTTCCTTTGCGGCTAGCGATGACTTGGAAATGGCCGATGTGGATGTGGGGGATATTTTGTTGGCGATCGCCCGCCAAACAAGCCTCAGTCTCGAAGAGATAGGCGTGAAGGTTAAAGCTAGAGGCTTCCAGGAATTTTTGCAGGGCATGAATCAATTTCTCCGCCAGGAAATCACCGGCCTCGTGGTGAATCCCCCCGGTTTTGGTGAGGTGGGTTTTGATGTCAACGATGACAAAATTTCTCTTTCCGTCGGCATTGGCACGATTACCGCCCAAGCCAAAAATAGCCCCGATCTGCGGAGTCGTCTGCGGGATTATCTCGAACCCCGCACCAAAGGCATTATCGATGCCATTAATCATGAATTGATTGAGCCAGCGATCGCCCAACTCAAATGCCAGGGCAAAGCAGGCCTAGTGGTAATTGTGGATGGTTTAGATCGGGTTGAAAACAATCCCAAATCCTTTGGCTCCAACCAACAGGACTACCTCTTTGTGGAGCGGGGCGATCAGTTGAGTCAACTCAACTGCCATGTTGTCTATACCATTCCCCTCAACCTCTGTTTTTCCAATGAAATCACCCGACTGCGCCAACGTTTCGGCACAGCTCCCCACATTCTCCAGGTCATTCCCGTGGAGCAGCGCGATGGCACCGTTAACGAACTGGGGTTAATTAAGCTGCGGGAATTAGTTCTAGCGCGGGCTCTGCCCAACCTCGACCCTGCCGATCGCCTTGCCGCCAGTGCCGCCCTCTTTGATGCCCCAGAAACCCTGGATTATCTCTGTCAGATCAGCGGCGGCCATGTGCGGGAATTGTTGATGATTATTCAAGCCTGGATTATGGGGGAACGCCAAGCCCCCCTGACGCGCCAAGGTTTAGACAATGCCGTCCGTACCCAGCGCAATATTCTGATCAAAACCCTAGAGCCGGAGGATTGGGAACGGTTGCGCCGGGTCCAATCTAGCCAAAAATTGAGTGGGGAGGAAAGCTATCAAATTCTGTTGCGGAATTTGCTGGTTTATGAATATTGCGATCATGAGGGTTCCTGGTTTGTCGTCAATCCTCTTTTAAGAACAGCACGGGAGTTAAGTACAGCAGATGAGCAACACTCTTGATCCCCGCAATCAGGAAATTTTACAGCAATTGCTCTGGGCTGTAACCATGAGTGAGCCGCGCACCTTGACGTTGCTGTTCGTGGAATGCGATTCCTTGGCCTTGCGATCGCATCTCGTGACCCAATTCAAGGCTCAATGCTCCCGCCCAGTGACAGAAATTACGTTGCCCCCTAACGCGATCGCCCCCTATCAACACATTCGCGGCGAAGTTTCTCGCCAAGGCCAAGATCCGGAGGTGTTGTTTATCTATGGTTTGGAGGCGATTAACAATCCGGAATTGGTGTTTAAATCCCTCAACCATACCCGCGATGCCTTCGCCCAACACTTACCCTTTCCCGTAGTATTTTGGCTCACGAGCGATACGTTAAAAATTCAAGCTCGGATTGCCAAAGATTGGGACAGTTGGGGCAATACGATCGCCTTCTGGGTTGACCCCAGGGAGCAGCGGGATTGGCTGCTGGAAATGAGCGATCGCGCCTTTGCCCTCGCTTTGGCCAGTGGGGCTACCCCCGACAAGTCTGCGATGGGGGCCGTTGTGGGGGATTTTCGCAACTTTGAGCGGGCTTGGCAGCGGGTGCAGGGGGATGGCTTGGGGATTGAGCCAGGGGCGGAAGCTCGCATTTTGTTGATTTTGGGGCTGTTTAATCCGGATTACCGCGCTGAACCAGCTTTGTATGAAGCCAGTTTGCAGCGGTGGCAAGATTGTGAACCCACGCCCCTACACCGAGCACACCATGGTTTCACGGCTTTTTGTGCGGGGATGTGGTGGATTAGGGCGGCTAATTATAACCAGATGGATCGGGATCAGGCCTATGGGGAGGCGCGGCAGTTGTGGGAGGAGGCGATCGCCCTCTGGACGGCGGCGGAGCGTGGGGATTGTGTGGCGCGGTTTATCAATCCTTTGGGGGAAATTTATTACAAGTTAGGTGATTGGGAGGCCCTGGCGGCGACGTTGGCCGAAGCCCAAACCCTCCACGCCACTTACCCCGATGTGATTTGGGAAGCCCACGATCAGGGGGTTTTGGCGGCGGCGTTGGCGGTGCAGCGGCAAGATTGGCCCCAGGTGGTGCGGTTGGCCACTGCCGCGCTCCAGGGTTTGGCAACGGCCCCCCCGGATTACCCGGCTTTGGGTTCGGCCCGGAGTGTTCATGGGGGTTGGTATTGGTTGCATCGGGCGATCGCCCTTTGGCATCAGGGGGATGAAGCGGGGGCGATCGCTGACCTCACCACGGCTCGCGATCGTACCCGGATCAAGTCCGATCCCTACCTGTATTTTGAAATCCTCCAAACGCTCCGAAATTATCACTTTTCCCGGCGGGAATACCTACTGGCTTTTGAGGTGAAGCAGTATCAGCAACAGGTAGAGTTTGAGTTTCATTTTCGGGCTTTTGTGGGGGTGGGGCGGTTGCCCTTACACCGCCGCTCTCAACCTCCACAATTGACCTCGGATCATCTTCAGAACCTGATCCCAGCGGAAATTAATGCTTCTGGCCGTGAGGAAGATATCCAGCATTTAGTGAAGCGCATTAAGGAAAGTCGCTACCGTTTGACGATTCTCTATGGCTCGTCGGGTGTGGGCAAAAGTTCTCTGCTTCAGGCAGCATTGTTGCCCAGGTTAAGCCAGGAGACGATGGCAGAGTTTCATATTTTGCCGGTTCTGCAACGAGTTTATACGGATTGGCAACGGTCGTTGGTGCAATCCATGGCCAATGCTTTTGATGATTTGCCGTTTCCCTCGGAGCATTTGTTTCATGAAGGCTCTCCCGTGACTGTTGATCCGACGTTGGCGGGGGTTTTGAACCAGTTGAGGGTGAATGAAAGTAATAATCTCTTAACGATTTTGGTGTTTGATCAGTTTGAGGAGTTTATCATTGCCCATGCCCATTTAAGGGAGCGGTTGCCGTTTTATCAATTCCTACGGGAGGCGATGAATATCCCCAAGGTGAAGGTGATGATCGGGATGCGATCGGATTATTTACATGATCTTTTGGAATGTAATGATCCGACGGTGATTGATTTAGATGTGGTGAATCATGATATTCTCAGCCGCGATGTTTTATATTATTTGGGCAATTTTTCGCCGCAACAGGCGCGGGATGTAGTGGAGCGGCTGACGGCTCAGGCGCGGTTCAGTTTACCTGGGGATTTAGTGGAGGCGTTGATCGCTGATATAACGACGGTGGGGGGACGGGTTCGCCCGATTGAATTGCAGGTGGTGGGGGCGCAGATTCAGGCGGAACAGATCGGGGGTTTGGCGGATTATCGGGCGCAGTGGAATCCGGATCGGTTGGTGAAGAAATATATTACGGATATTGTGGAGGATTGTGGCCCTGAGCATCAGGACTTGGCCTGGAATATTTTGGGGTTGTTGATTGATCCGAAACGGGATCTCCGTCCGATTCGCTCGCGGTCTTTTTTGGTGGAAAAACTTTATGCTCCTGAGGATGTGCTGGATTTGGTTTTAACGATTCTCCACAAATCGCAGTTTTTGTTGTGTCATGACTTACCTGAAGCGAGTGAGGTGAATTATCAACTGATTCATGATTATTTGGTGGAGCCGATCCGGGAGATTTTGGGGGGAGATGTGGCGGCGCGGCTGGCACGGTTGGAGGCGGAGCGGGATGCTTTGCGGCAGGCTAATGCGATTCTCCAGGATGCTAATGCTCAAGCGGTGGTGATTAATCGCAAGGCGAATCGGCGGTTACAGGTGGGTACGGGGGTGTTGTTTGTAACGTTGGCGATTTCTTCGGTGTATGCGATGACGCAGCAAGATTTAGCTGACCGGGCGATTCAGCAGGCCCAGGATGCGGAATCTAAGACGAATCTTGCTCAGAGTCAAGCAGAACAAGCTGATCAAGAAAAGCTCTACGCCTTCACTGAGCGGGAACAGGCCCAAAGGGATGCAGGGATTGCCAAACAACAGCAGCGGGAGGCCCGGGCGGATGCGAGGAAAGCGAGGCAGTTGGCAGCGTTGGCAGGGCAGGAGCGGGAACGGGCAGAGCAGGTTGCTCAGGGGCGGGTGGCGGCCGCCAAGGTGGAGCTATCTAGGGCGCAAGCCATGGCAGCCGCTAGACGCTCGGAAAGTGAGCGGGCGATCAGGGCAACGGCGGCGGCGGAGCAGGAGTTAGCCACAGCCCAGAGGCTACGGGATCAAGCCAGAATTGAAGCGGCTGAGATGAAATTAGGATCAGAGTTGGAGCGGTTGGGAGCAAGGGCTATGAAGGTAGCTGAGTCCCAGCAGATCACGGGGTTATTGGTCGCGATGGATGCCGGGCGACGGTTGCAGAAATTGGTGGGAGGGGGTCGATCTTTGCAAGACTATCCAGCCGTTAGCCCTCTCTTGGTGTTGAATAACATCCTGACCCAAACGCGGAATCAAGTGCTATTGCCTAGTTATTCCCTGGACTTCTACGTCTGGGTCGATTCTCTTGTTGCAATCAGCCCGGATGGTCAAACCGTGGTGACGGCTTCAGGGGATGGGACTGCACGGTT
>CAYNIP010000045.1:0-25931 GCA_964397305.1 uncultured bacterium | reverse complement strand
TTGGGTCAGGTCAGCCCAGTTCAGCCCGGATGGTCAAACCGTGGTGACGGCTTCAGGGGATGGGACTGCACGGTTGTGGAGCCGGCAGGGAGAGGACCTCGCGATCCTCCGGGGTCATGCGGCTTGGGTCAGGTCAGCCCAGTTCAGCCCGGATGGTCAAACCGTGGTGACGGCTTCAAATGACAAGACAGTACGGTTGTGGAACCGGAATGGGGATGAATTGGCAACCTTTGAGCTTGAATCTTCAATCGCATCAGCGACATTTAGCCCCGATGGCCAAAAGATCATCACCGTCGATCAAACTGGCAAAATCAAAGAATGGCCCATCTATAGCCTCGATCAATTACTAGACGAAGCCTGCCACTGGTTGCGCCAGTACCTGCGGGCCAACCCTGATCGCAACATCGGCTCCAACGGTCAACCCCTCTGCCCCCAGTCCCGCTCAATTACGCATGGATCACCCAAAAATTAAATATCGCAGCCCGCTTCTCTCCATTGTGATCTGATGGAGCAAAAGGGGATGCCCCCGGTCTGCGTCCCTGTTGGACCACGGCGGCGTCGCCAGATTTTTCCGCCCGAAGGCGATAGGCGTTGGGTTCTGCCCAAGGGGTAAACAGGGGGTCGAGAACGGCGGGGTTGCAGGGTGCATCTCACTTTGGAGATTCCCCTTCGCTCTACTTGGGAGAAGGAGCCGGGGGATGTAGACGCGCAGCGACTTCTCGCAGAGTGGGCAAACTTGCCTGACTGAGATGCACCCATGTATTGGCCGGGGGCGGGGTAGGCATATCCGGCATCGCTGATGGCTTTATCAACCTCAACAATCTCCCGAAGCCCATTAAGATCAATCTCATCACACTCATGAACCACCACGTCATGCAGTTCCGCCCTCTGCTTCCCAGGCCTCGAGAGGTCCGCTAGGCTTAGCCTGCCTTTGCGGCTGGTAACACTAGCCGCTATTCTATGACATTGGAGCGAGGGGCTGAGAGTCTGGCCAAAGGGCGAACGAAATTTTGCGCGGGATATCGTCCTCCTTAGTCAGCCCTCACCCCAACCCCTCTCCCAAGCTTGGGAGAGGGGCTTCTAGCCCCCCTTCTCCCTGATCAAACCGCCTCTGAAACAACTGCCGAATCTCGCTTGTTCTCTTGAGGTAGAGTTGAAATAGCATGTTCTTGCTGCTGTTGCAAGTGTGAGCGTGAGTGGCGTCGTTCTGATATGAACTTTTCTGGATCGATACCCTCAAAGGTTGGGGGTAGCCAAACGCGAATGATCAGCAGTGCTCCCAGTACGAGTAAGAACATGCAAGCAACTAAAACTTGTATCCAAGGAGTTTCTAAGACCCCTCGCACGATAATTTCTCTGAGCACTGAAACAATGGAAACCTCAACCGCTACTCCAATTGAAACTCGGTGCTCTTGTAGATAAATAATCAGTAGACGAAAGAGTTCAACGAGAATCAATAGAAACAAGATGTCTGAAGTCACAGATTGAAACTGTAACGGAGGCAGCAGCGACAGCACCATCTCGCGCAACTGTAGCACCATAAAGCTGAACAACCCAATGCAGAGGCAAATGATAATCAGATCTTGAACCGTCTCCAATAACCGAATGACTTGCTGACTGCTGAGCCAGCGGTACCAAGGTAGCCGGGACTGAGGATGACTATTCATGATTGTGGGGGAGTGATTTTCCTGAAGGGGTCGGAGCATTAACAATAGCGACGAATGCAGTCAAGCAATCCTCGGCTAGATAGTGGAGGGCTCGCAATTACAACCGCACAACTTCTCCGTAGAGAGAATTCAGGTTGTAACGGGGCGGAATGTGGACATGAATGTGTTTTCTTGGTTGAATTATGGCTCAAAAGGTGAGCTGGGCGCATCGGGTGCATCTCACTTTGGGGACTCCCCTTCGACCTACCTAGAAGAAGGGGCTAGGGGATGTAGACGCGCAGCGGCTTCTCGCAGAGTGGGTAAACTTGCCTCACTGAGGTGCATTCGGTGCATCTCAACTTTGGAGACTTTTCCTTTTCCGGTTTGGGGAAAAGGGTTAGGGGATGATGGCAAATTTACCTAAACCAAGACTAAATTGAGAAGGTGGGTTGAATCGCATGTAGAAAAACCCAATACAACCTTTGGTGCTGCTAGCCTTGATACCTCGACCCAACCTACGAAAAATTCCATTTTTTAAGCCGGACGAGGTTTGACCGAAATCTACCCTATTGAGCCAGAATGAGTTGGCAGATGCACTGCGCTTATGCAGGGTTGCAAACTCTTATCCGGTTGAGCCGTTGACACCGGAGCCTCGGCCTATCTAATGAGAGGGAGGCTTAGTGCTGTAAACCTTGCTTTGAGGGCGATCGCGACCTAGCTAAAACTGTCATGGAGCGTTTGATATTGAGATGCAACGGTTACTCCACATCCTAGCGATAATTTCAGCAAATATCAATTCAGCTACAATATGAGTTTTTTTTATAATCAATCATTCCCGCTTATGGCAAATTGCACTATTGCGAGGGACAGTTCAGGCTTTTGCACGCTTATCCAGGCAAGGGTATAGCGTGCTTCACTTCATTAAAAATTGCTATTTACAGCTTGTTCAGCAATTGCTTAAGACGGGCCCTCACCCTAAATCCTTCTCCTAGAGCGGGAGAGGGATTTTGAGATCGTTTTGTATGATTCGTGCAAGGGCTGTGAGATCAATCTCATCATACTCATGAACCACTACGTCACGCAGCCCCGCCCTCTGCTTCCCAGGCCTCGAGAGGTCCGCCAGGCTTAGCCTGCCTTTGCGGCTTGGTCTGAGAATCGCCGCCGCCTCAGCGCGGGGAGTATGTCAGAATAAGCAAGCTGTGTATGCTGCAAGCTGCTATGGACGCTGACCTCTGGTTTCGCCCCCTGGTCTGGTTGGACTATCGCTTGGCGACTGTTTTCACTCTCTTCTTGCCCTTGGTGCTCTTGGTTTGGGCCCTGGTGCGTCGTCGCAGTGCCTTTGTCCACCTTCTGGTGATCTATTGGCGAGTCGCGAGCCTGCTGTTTCTCAGCGTTTACCTGTTGATACCCGGCTGGCAAGTCGGCTTTGCCACGGTTTTTCTGGCCCGGCTGCTCATACCTCTCAGCCTCTGGTTTTGGGCTGATCTTAATGAGGAGATCGCTGATCAGCCGCCGCGATCGCTCAAGCTCATCTTTACGAGCTGGCGCTGGGCGATCACCGTCTACTGCCTCCTCGGCACCCTGGGCAGCGTGCCCCTGCTGGCCTGCACCCTGCGCGCCAATCCCGACGCCACCTTCTGCCGTGCCTGGCTTGAGCCGACCTGGGCTTACAAGCAGTGGCTCCATCCCAATACGGACCCGGGGTTTCTCGGCTTCGTCGGCGCGATTGGCCTCTGCATCTACGGCCTCTATTTTCTCTACTTCCTGGTGATGCGCTTGGGCAAGCAAGGTCGCTCAGCGATCGCGCAGTGATCACACCACGCCGTAATCGCGGCCTTCTAGGCCGGCTGACCCACCGTGACAACCCCCCTGAGCCGACGCCTCGAACAGTACACCCTGCGCCATCCCCAAGAGGTGCTGGTGGTGAAGGCCGAGATTGACGGTGAGCCTGAGGAGATCCTGATCTTTCGTGGGGTCTCCAGCTCCTTGATGCGCCCCACGGCCTTTGACCCCGATGTACCCGTGCTGCCCGAGACCGCGGCGATCGCCAGCCTGGAGCGCTACGCCGCCCCCTACAACCCAGCCGCTCCCCAGGTCCTGGAAGCAGACATCGCCCCCGCTGAGATGCTGGCGCGGCTAACTGCCTTGGGCCTTTGACCCCCGCCGAGAACGATGTTTTCTGCAACGCACTACCTCCTCCGCACCAAAACCGACGGCAGCTATCTAGCCGCCCAGCCGCACCCCGACCGAGCCGCCCGCTATCTGCTCCTTTTTCGGGAGTATGCCGAGGCCCTGAGCTACCTCAACGCCCACGGACCCGAGCGAGCTGGGGAGTTTGGCGTTGAATCCGTTTCCGGCTCTCAGTTACGGGGAGTCCTGGAGCGCTGGGGGTTTGCCGGAGTTGGCCTAGTGGAGGACCCCTGGCTGCCCCGGGTCGAGTTTCTCGCCCGCACCTAGAGAGCCTCGACCCACAATTCCGAGTTGCACTGCGATAATAGGGCCGCAGTGAGCATGGTCTGGCGAACCCTGAATGCCCCTCTCCTCCCTCTGGTTCTCCCAACTCCGATCCCGCTTGACCCTGGGGCGCTTATTGGCGGCGGCCTTCGCGGTGCAAGCCGGGGTGGCGATCGCCCTAGTCGGCTACCTCTCCTTCCGCAACGGCCAGCAGGCCGTGCGCGACATCGCCTCCCAACTCCGCAGCGAGATGACGGCGCGCATCGATGCCAAGCTCCACACCTACTTCGCCAGCCCCCACGACATCAACCGCCTCAATGCCAACGCCCTGGTCCGGGGGGAGCTGGATGTCCTCCAAGCTCAGGGCGAAAGCCTGCTCTGGCAAGAGATGCAAGTTTTTCCCAATATTGCCTTTATCTACTGTGGCAGTCCCCGGCGGGGGGAGTTCTTTGGGGTCTTGCGGCAACCGGAGACCAGCGAGCTGGAGCTGTCCTATGGCAACGCCAGCAACGATAACTACCGCACAAACTATCGGCTCGACGTGCGCGGCAATCGCCTCTACCGTGTCGGCCAGAGCGATCGCCGCTACGACGCCCGCCTGCGGCCCTGGTATCAGGCGGCGATCGCCACCGATGGGCCCGTCTGGAGCGACCTCTACATCGCCTTCAGCACCGGCCTGCCCAATATCACCGCCAGCCTGCCCGTCTACCGCGAGGGGGGCAATGAGTTAATCGGAGTCTGTGGTGTCGATGTCGTCTTGCCGGAGGAATTTCGCACCTTTTTGCAGGACTTAGAAATTGGCCGCTCAGGTCAGGCCTTTGTCATTGACCGCCAGGGGATCTTGATTTCCTCCTCAACGGACGAACCGCTGGTGGCCAACAGCAACCAGGACAAGCCCGAATTTATCCCGGCCACCGCCAGCCGCGAGCCCCTCGTCTCCCAGACCGCCGCCTTTCTCCAACAGGAATTTGGCGAGTTTGCCGCAATTCAAACCTCCCAGCAACTTGATTTTCAGCTCGAGGGCCGGCGCCAGTATGTGCAAGTGGCTCCCTTCCGCGATCCCTACGGGTTGGACTGGCTGATCGTGCTGGTGGTCCCTGAGGCTGACCTGATGGGCCGGATCGATGCCAGTACCCGCATGACCCTCTGGCTATCCCTGGCGGCCTTGGCGATCGCCATCGGTGCTGGCATCCTGGCCGCCCACTGGCTCACCCGCCCCCTTGTAGATCTCACCCAGGCCTCCCTGGCCATGGCCGGGGGTCGGCTCACAGCCGACGTGCGGAGTAGCAGCATTCGAGAGCTGCGACACCTGGCCCGGGCCTTCAACCGCATGGCCGGTCAGTTGCGGGCCTCCTTCAACACCCTGCAACAGAGCGAGGCCACTAACCGCGCCCTCGTGGCCGCGATCCCGGATCGGTTGCTGCGCCTGCGCCCCGACGGTCGCTACCAGGCCACGGCGAGTTGCGAGGCCCTGTCACCGCCGCCCCTCTCGGACACCCCCGAGTCTTGGACGCATATCCGCGACTTCCTGCCCCCAGCGCAGGTGCAATCCTGGCTCGCGGCCGTGGCCCAGGCCCTCGCTACTGGCGAGGTTCAAGCCTTCGAGCAGTCCCTCAACGGCCAGAACCAGTCTTGCTACGAGGAGGTGCGGCTGGTGGCCATTGGCGGCGAGGAGGTCTTGGCCATTGTGCGGGACATTACCAGCCGGAAGCAGGCAGAGCAGGCCCTTGCTGCGGCGAAGGAGCAGCTAGAAATCAAGGTCGAGGAGCGTACCCAGCAACTGCGCCAGGCCTATGCAGAGATTGCCTCTCTCAATGAGCAGTTGCAGGCGGAGAATGTGCGGTTGGGGGCGGAGTTGGCGATCGCCCGCCAGATGCAGCAGATGATCCTCCCGCGAGTCGAGGAACTGTCCAGCATTGCCAGCCTCGATATTGCCGGCCTCATGTCCCCCGCCGACGAAGTCGGCGGTGACTACTACGACGTGCTCTACCAAGACGGGGTCGTAACCTTGGGGATTGGCGACGTGACCGGCCACGGCCTCGAGAGCGGCATTCTCATGGTCATGGTCCAGGCCAGTGTGCGGCTGCTCCAAGAGTTGCACGAGACAGACCCCGTGCGTTACCTAGCCGCCCTGAATCGCGTCATCTACAAAAATGTCCAGCGGATGCAATCCTGGAAAAGCATGACCCTGGCCATCCTCAACTATGCCGACGGCCGCCTCCTGATCACCGGTCAACACGAAGAAGTCCTGGTGGTACGGGCTCATGGGGAGATCGAACTAATCGACACCATCGATCTGGGCTTTCCCATCGGCCTCGATGAAGACATTTCAACCCTGATCCGCCAAATCCAGGTGGAACTCCAGCCCGGAGACGGCCTCGCCCTCTACACCGACGGCATCACCGAGGCCGAAAATACCGCCGGGGACTATTACGGCCTGCCCCGCCTCACCGCAACCCTCCGTCAGCACTGGGAGCAACCGGCCACGGCGATCTGTGAAGCGGTGGTGCGCGACGCCCATGATCACATCGGCGAGCAGAAGATCTTTGACGACCTCACGCTGCTGGTGCTGAAGCGGCTGGCCTAGGGCCCCTCCAAGGGCTGAGGCGGAACCGTGAGGGCCTGGCGGTGGCGGCTGCGAATTCGCTCAGCCATGGAAAACTCGGCCTGCTGGCGCTTGTGGGCCAGCACCCAGGAGAGAACGGCGGAAATTGCGATCAGGCTGAAAAACATGGCAATGATGATCTCCGTCAAGGCCACCCCCCGGGCCAGCTCCGAGGCCGGGTGAATGTCACCATAGCCAACGGTGGAAAAGGTGACGACGGCAAAGTAGATCGCCAGAAAGCCGTCTTGCAAACCGTCGAAATGGGCGGGATTTTGCCGCAGTAGCTCGGTGTAGAGGCTGGCAAAGCCAAAAATAATGGTCAGGAATCCCAAGGCCAGCAGGAGCAGCACAAAGGTCAGCCGATCCAGGGAGGGAATGAAGCGATATTCCTCCCAGGTCAGGCTGCCATGCTGCCATTTCACCACTACATCGACGCCCGACCCCCGAAACACTTCGGTCACGAGCAGGGCAATCAGGCCCACCCCGGTCACGACGGTCAACCCAGCCACCAGGAAGCCCAGGCCGGTCAGCGGCAGGCGGCGCAACCAGGGAATGAAGGTATTGGCGATCGCCCCCAGCAGCAACCCCATCGCCAAGGCACTGACCAACTGCCGCAGCCCCACCAGCCAAGGGTCGCGCGGGTAGGGGTAATGGGCCACCACTTCGGCCTCGTGGTGGGGCGGCGAGATGGGGAGCCGCAACTGCTCGGCCAGCACCTGCGCGACCGCACGGGCAAACTCGTCGTCTTGCAGGGCCTCGCGCAGGGAGCGTTCAGCGTCGGACATGGCGGGCAAGCCTCGCAGGGTATGCTCTCAATCTTAGTCGGAATTGCCCAGCCGACTCCAGCCGCCCCTAGGGGGCAAACTGAGTTTTGAACTGGGTCGGTGCTGGGTTGAGGAACGCAACCCAGCCTGCGATCTTTGCAGAAGTAATGGATGTTATCCTTTGCTCAGCCATCGCGTCCGGCGTGCCCTCCTCCTAAAATCTCTGCGGCTTTCCCACCGGGAGCCGCCGAGCAAGCTCGCACGGGCGATGCACCCAAGGGCTCCCGCGATCGCCAGCTCGAACCAGCCACCGCCCGCAGGCCGCGAGCTGACAGGAACGATCTATCCTGTTGGTAGACAGGGCTGAGCGTTTCCGGCTTTGCCCGACCTTATACCAGCTATCTGCTTCCCGTGCTAGACCTCAAACAGATTCGCGAGCAACCGGAGTTTGTGGGCGATCGCCTCGCCCAACGCAGCGGTGACTATGATCTGGCTGCCCTCTTGGACCTGGATCGCCAGCAGCGCGACCTCGTAGCCCAGTGCAACCACCTGCAAGCCCGCAGTAACGAGATTGGCAAAGCGATCTCCCAGAAAATCAAAGCGGGCAGCGATCCCCGAGGCCCTGAGATCGCCGCCTTGAAAGCAGAAGGCAGCCAAGTCAAGGCCCAGCTCAGCGAACTAGAGCCCCAGGCCCGCGAGCTAGAAGAGGCCATGAACAACTTGCTGCTGCAACTGCCCAACCTGCCCAGCGAGGCCACGCCCGTCGGCAAAGATGAGACCGAGAACGTTGAAATTGCCCGCTGGGGCGACGAGCACAAGCCCACCAACCCCGAGGAAATCCGGCCCCACTGGGAGATCGGCGAGCAACTGGGCATCTTCGACTTCAAGCGGGCCGTGAAAATCGCCCAGAGCCGCTTCGTGAACCTGATCGGCGTCGGCGCAGCCCTGGAACGGGCCTTGATCAGTTTCATGCTAGACCAGCACATCGCAGCGGGCTACGTCGAAGTCCTGCCTCCGGTCCTGATTAACACGGCCTCACTAACTGGCACGGGCCAACTCCCAAAATTCGCGGAAGAAAGCTTTCAATGCGCGGCGGACGACCTTTGGCTTTCGCCGACCGCAGAAGTGCCGCTCACAAACCTCTATCGCGACGAGGTGCTGGAGGCCAGTGATTTACCAATCCACCACTGTGCCTATACGCCCTGCTTCCGCCGCGAAGCCGGCAGCTATGGCAAAGACACGCGCGGCCTGATTCGCCTGCACCAGTTCAACAAAGTGGAAATGGTAAAGATCGTGCATCCGGACACGTCACCCGCCGAGCATGAGGCGCTGTTGCAGAGTGCAACCGGTATCCTAGAGGCCCTGAAGCTGCCCTATCGGGTGATTGAGCTCTGTACGGGGGACTTGGGCTTTAGCGCCAACCGCTGCTACGATGTGGAAGTTTGGTTGCCCACGGCTGGCACCTATCGAGAGATTTCGAGCTGCTCCAACTGTGGCGACTTCCAGGCGCGCCGCGCCAATATTCGCTTCAAGACCCCCGGCCAGAAGGGGACGCAGTTTGTCCACACGCTCAATGGCTCCGGTCTCGCAGTTGGCCGGACCATGGCCGCGCTGCTGGAGAATTATCAGGAGCCCAATGGGGCGGTCAACGTGCCCGAGGTGCTGCAACCCTATCTGGGCCGCACCGTGCTTTAAGCCCCTGTTTTAGGGAACCTAGGCTGGTTGCTGCTGCTCCGGGGCTGGGGCGTCCGCCGCCGCCGTTGCTTTCACCCAGGGCATGAGGCTGGCGGCGATCAGGAAGGAGACGCCCCCGAGGACGACCACCAGGAGGCGGTTGGAGTGGAGGAGGTGGGCGATCGCCCAGCCCAGACCCAGGGCGGCCACAATCTGGGGGATGACAATGAAGGCATTGAAGAGGCCCATATAAATTCCCATTTTTCGATCAGGGAGGGCCTCCGCAAGCAAAGCATAGGGAATTGAGAGGATGCTCGCCCAAGCGATCCCGAGGCCGACCATCGGTAGCAGCACCCCGTAAGGATCGTGGATGAACAGGAGCGAGATCAGCGACAGGCCGCCAATGCTGAGACTGGCGGCATGGATGACTTGGCGATTGAGCCAGCGGGTGAGGCGCAGGAGCGCCAGGGAGAACAGGAAGCAAACCCCGTTGTAAACAGCGGTACAGATACCAGCCCACTCCAGGCCCTGGGTGTAGCGGTCCGAGCTTTCGGCCACAGCGCCGAAAATATGGTGGGCGATCGCCGGTGGTAGGTAGAGAAAGACACAAAACATCCCCAGCCAGCTAAAAAATTGCACCCCGGCCAGTTGCTTCATCGTGGTCGGCATCTGCACAATGGAGCGCCTGATCGCTTGCACCGCATTCCCAACGCCACTCGTGCGCTCAACCCGTTTTTGGAAGGCCGCCAGATCTGGGGGCGGCGCTTCTGGGGTGGTGAGAATTGTCCAGAGGACGGACCCGAGGAAGACAGCCGCCCCAAGGTAGAAAGCCCACTTCACCGTCAGCGGCACGGTCGTCCCGGCGGCCCGGGAGGCATCGAGGTGGAAGACATGGTTGAGCAACCACGGGGCGAGGGCCGCACAAACCGCCCCCGAGCCGATAAAGAAAGCCTGCATGGCGAAGCCCTTGGTGCGCTGAGCCTCCGGGGCGACATCCGCGACAAAGGCACGGAAGGGCTCCATGCTGATATTGATCGACGTGTCCAACACCCAGAGGGAGCCAGCCGCCATCCAGAGGGCCGACGCATTGGGCATGGCGATCAGGGCTAGGGAACTGAGGATCGCGCCGACGAGAAAGTAGGGGCGACGGCGGCCGAGGCCCGTCCAGGTGCGATCGCTCATGTAGCCGATAATCGGCTGTACGATCAGCCCGCTCAGGGGAGCCGCCAGCCAGAGCAGGGGAATGTCCTCAGGATCTGCGCCTAGATATTCGTAGATGGCGCTGGTGTTGGTCATCTGGAGGGCCCAGCCGAACTGAATGCCAAAGAAGCCAAAGCTCAGGTTCCAAAGCTGCCAGAAACCAATTTTGGGTTCAGCTTGCTGGGGTTCTGGGGGAGATTGGGGAAGGGTGCTACTCATGCAAAATTGTACGGGCGATCTGCAACTCAAGGGTTCCGGGCTGGGGCCGACCTACTTACAGATCGAGATCGCAGAATTCAGACTTGAGATCGCGCTCCATCAAAGCCTGCACCGCCTGCTGGGGCGTGATCTTGCCCCGCAGCAGGCGATGCACTTGGCGCGAGATCGGCACCGCAATGTGTTCCTGATTGGCCAATTCGATCAGCACGTTGGTGGTATTGACCCCCTCAGCCGTGCCCTCCAAGGTTGCGAGGATGTCGTCCAGCGTCTGGCCTTGGGCGAGGCCGTAGCCCACTTGGTAGTTGCGGGAGAGGGGACTATCGCAGGTGGCCAACAGATCCCCGAGGCCGGAGAGCCCGAAGAACGTTTCCGGGTCAGCCCCGAGGTGCGTGCCGACGCGGATCATTTCGGGGAGAGCACGGGTTAACAAGGCCGCCTTGGCATTGGTTCCCAGGTGCAGGCCGTCGCAGACACCGGAGGCGATCGCCATGACATTTTTCAACGTACCCCCCAATTCCGTGCCCAGGGGGTCCGTGTTGACATAGACCCGAAAGGTCTCGCAGGCAAACAGTTCTTGCACCCTTTCCGCCGCCTGGACATCCTGGCTAGCCACCACCGTAGCCGCCGGGAGTTCCTGCTTGATCTCCTTGGACAGGTTTGGCCCCGAGAGCACCACCACAGGATGATCGGGGAAGGCCGCCTGCCAAATCTGGGAGGGGGTCTGTTGGGTCAGCGGGTCGAGGCCCTTGGTAGCGGTGACGAAGATGACGTTGGGGGCCATGGTCAGCCCCTGCAATTGCTCGACCACCGAGCGCACCCCTTTCATCGACACCGCCGACAGGATCACCGTCGCTCCCACCACAACCTCAGCTAGGGGATCGGGGCTGCGGCGCGACCAGAGGCGAACGGTATGGTTGCTCCGTTGGGAAACGGCCGCGAGGGCGGTTCCCCAAGCTCCAGCTCCGATGACTGCCAACTGGGTCGGAGGCGCGGCTGAAGGAGTCGGGGGGCGGGGGGCGGGGGTCAAAGGCTCAGGCATGAGGTCGTCTCGCGTCAAAAGGCAGTCACCGTGAGCGCGACGCTGGCGGTCGTCAGCGATCGCCAGCAGGCGCGGGCTTCAGCCGCACCAATGCGGGTCTTGGGCTCACGGAGTCCCTCTCATGGTATCGAATTCCCGCGCCGGGGCGGAGAAGCGCTAGGCCGAGCGCCTGGGGTTGTCGCCATCCACGACTCATCCCAGGCCTAGGGATGATTGACTTCTTGGAGGACTCTAGGGTCTGTCATCAATTATTCACGCAACCTTTGCTAGGACTAGCCTTGAGGCGATGAGACCGACAAGACTGGCTGAGGTCCCAAGGTCGTCTCTGGCGAGATTCTGGCTTCAGACGACACACCTTAGATCGGGAAAAGCGAGAGCCTCGGCCGTCGGCCCTCTCAAGCGATGGTCGTCGCGCCTTGGAGGTAGTCCTGGAGCTGGCGGTCGTGGTCGTGGCGGAGGTGGCCCCAGGGCACCTCCGCCGGGGTAAAGGCTCGCACCTCAGCGATTTCGCCCGTGTCTTGGACGGCGAATGGGCCGGCAACCCGGGCGGCGATCGCCACATTGATCGAGTGCAGCCGGGGATCCCGATCGGCCGCTGAGTAAACTCCCACCAAGCGCTCTACCGCCGTAACCTGGAGCCCCGTCTCCTCCCAGATCTCGCGCCGCAGGGCCTCCGGCACCGCCTCGCCCCAGTCCACCAGACCTCCCGGCAGTCCCCACTGCTCGCTTCCCTGGGCCCGCACCAGCACCAGCCGTTCGTCTGGCAATACGGCGATCGCCGTGACACCCAGCACCGGATGACGGAAAATAACGCCGAGAACCGTCGAGACAATCTGCCAACTGCGCCGCATCGCCCCCCTTGGGATTGTGGCTCCACGCTGTAGGTATAGCGCGTTGCGGCTCCCGGCGACGACCTTTCCCCTGAATTCACCCGTGAAAATTGCCACCTGGAACGTCAACTCCATTCGCACTCGCCAAGCAATCGTCTGTGACTGGCTGGCGGCCAATCCGGTCACGGCCCTGTGCTTGCAGGAAACCAAAGTCGAAGACGCCAGTTTTCCCCGCGCCCCCTTCGAGGACCTGGGCTATCACTTAGCGATCGCCGGTCAGAAGGCCTACAACGGCGTCGCCATCCTCAGCCGCACCCCCCTGGAGGATGTGCTGATCGGCTTTGAATCCCTGCTGGGGGAGGCGGCCCAGGAGTTCAGCGCCCAAAAACGGGTGATCGCGGGCACGCTGAACGGCCTGCGCCTCGTCAACCTCTATGTGCCCAACGGCTCGGCGCCGGGGAGTGAAAAGTATGAGTACAAGCTGCGCTGGTTGGCGGCCCTGGGGGACTATCTGCGAGCCCTGCGCGATCGCCAACCGGCCGAACTGTGCCTCTGCGGTGATTTCAACGTGGCCCCCGAGGATCGCGATATTTACAATCCCCAAGGCAAAGAGACCCACATCATGGCCACCCCCGCCGAGCGGCAGGCCCTGCAACAGGTGCTCGCCCTGGGCCTCCAGGACCCTCTGCGGAAATTCACCCAGGCCGAGGATCTCTTTAGCTGGTGGGACTACCGCCAGGGGGGCTTCAGCCGCAATCGGGGCTGGCGCATTGATCACCATTACCTCACCCCCGGCCTCTATGCCCGCGCCACGAGTTGCACCATTGACCGAGAGCCTCGCAAGCTGGAGAAACCCAGCGACCACACGCCCGTAATCCTAGAGCTGGCCCCCTAGCGGCTGGTTCGGGTCCTGGGCCGTCAGGATTCTCCAGTCGGTGCGGTAGGATCAAGTCCAATGACCCCCCAATTCTGCTATGTCTGATGTCTGATATTCCTGACAGTCTTGAGGCGGCGATCGCCCAAGCCAAAACCGCCACCCAAGCCGCCCTCGCGGCCGGTGTCCAGCGCCTGCAAGTGGAACTGGTTCTGCCCGAGATTGCCCTCGAGGCCCAGCGCTTAGCCCGCGAGTTTGCCACGCTGTTGGCGGCCGACGGCCCCGGCCTGCGGGTCATCTTTCCCGACACGGGAGCGGCGGCCCTGGCTCGGCGCGATTGGGGCGAAACCGCCTTCACCGTCAGCGACCTCGGCAGCCGTCTGACCCCGATCGAGAGCAAGATCGCTGACACGGATCGGCTCTTGCTCCTCGTTTCTCCGTCGGCGGTGGAGGTGGAGCGGGTGGAGCAATTGTGCAATTTGGCGGGCGATCGCCCCGTTGTCCTGCTCATCCCCCAACTGGAAAGCGTTGCCACGGTGGGCATTGGCTATGCAGCGCGGCAGTTGCGTGATCGCTTCCTCAGCACCCTAGAGACAGCCTACTACCTGCGGCCCTTTGAGGGCGGGGCCCTGAGCCGTCGTTTTCCTGGCCTGTGGCAAGTGTGGCTGGGAACGGATGACGACGGCTACCAGCTCTTGGCGGAAGAGGCGGTGAAGCCCGTGGGCGATCGCCTCGAGCGCCTCTTGACCGGCACCACCGAGCCTGGCGAGGCCGGGGACGCGGCTCCCGGACCGACGGCGAAGCCCGCGGGATTTCTGGCCAGTATGCAGCAGTTTTTGCGCGCCTTGAGCCAGTAATCGCGCCGGCCCCCGCAACCGGGAGCCACGGAACCTGGGATCATCGCTTCTCGTCCTACCTGCCTACAAATCCCCTTGCTGCACCTGCGACTGACACCCTTATGAAGACTCTAATGCGCGCAGCTCGCCAGGCCACTCTGGCGGCAACTTGCACCCTAGCGGTGAGCCTCTGGTTACTGCCCGCTTGGGCCGGTGATCCCTTCCGGAGCCGCAATCCACGACCGATCGGCGATCGCACTGAAGCGGCCTTCAATGCCGTCTTCCAGGAGGGCAATTATCCCGCCGCCAGCCAACACCTCGATGTGGCCCTGCGGGACGACGCCAACGAGCCCCTCGTCTATGCCATGCGCGCCTCCCTGGCCTATAACCAGGAGCGCTGGGATGACCTGAACCGCTATGCCCAGCAAATGATCGCGACGGCGGAGCGCCTCCAGGCCAGCGACGCCCTGCGGGGCAACCTTTATCTCGCCGTGGGCAACTTCATGGAGGGGGCCTATGTGTTTAAGACTCGCGGGCCCGTAGGCGCAGCCGTGAAGCTGCAAGAAGTGCTCCGCCACCTGAAGGCCGCCCAGGACCTCGATCCCAATGATCCGGAACTGAATCTGCTCCGGGGCTATATGGAGTTGCTGCTGGCGGTGAATGTGCCCTTTGCCAGCCCGGAGCAGGCGATCGCCAACTTCGAGGCCAACGCCGCCCCCGCCTATCTGGTGCATCGCGGCATCGCGATCGCCTATCGCGACCTCAAGCGCTATGACGAAGCCCTCACCTACGCCAATCGCGCCCTCGCCGCCACCCCCAACAACCCAGAGGTGATGTACCTCAAGGCCCAGATCCTCCACGAAAAGGGGAAACAGGTGGGCGATCGCGCCACGGTGCAAGAATCGATCACCCTCTTTGACCGGGCCCTCGCCGCCTCAGCCCAATTACCCCCCAGCCTGCCGCGCCAGATCAACCGCGAGCGCGACATCGCCCAAGCCTGGCTGAATGGGTAAGGAACCGGACCAAGCGCGCTAAGCAGGACCAGGCCACCAACCTTAGGGGCCGGTGAAAACCGGCCCCTAAGATTTTGCAAACGTCCTATTATTGGGTTGCTGACACCAACTCAACCCCAAGAGGATCAAGGGTTTCAAGCTTAGGGATCGGGCCATCAGCCCTGCTCACTGCCTCAGCCTGCCCAGCCCTGGATTCACGCCCAAAGCCAAGCACGAAACCCCACTCCAGGGGAGTTGTGGAGTCTATACCTTCCGCGAGTAGTATTCCACGATCAGCAGCTCGTTGATTTGCAGAGCGATCCACTCGCGCTCGATCACGCTGTTGACCTTGCCCACCATCGTATCTTTGTCGTATTCGAGATGGCTGGGAAGGTTAGCCAAGCCCGGGAACTCCATGTTGGCCTTGATCAGCTTCCGGGAGCTGTCGCGATCGCGCACCCCGATCACATCCCCCGGCTGGCACTGATAGCTAGGAATGTCGAGCACCCGGCCGTTGACCGTAATGTGGCCGTGATTCACCAACTGGCGCGCTCCGGGGATCGTTCCCGCCATACCGAGCCGGAACACCGTATTGTCCAAGCGCATTTCCAGCAATTGCAGCAGCGCTTGCCCCGTCGAACCCGTCGCGCGACGGGCCTTGCGGACATAGCGCACCAATTGCCGCTCCGAGACGCCGTAGTTAAAGCGTAGTTTTTGCTTCTCCTCAAGGCGAATCGCATACTCCGAGCGCTTGCGGCGGGCCTGACCGTGTTGCCCGGGGGGATAATCGCGGCGCGGCGACTTGCGGCTTAGGCCGGGCAGCTCGCCGAGGCGGCGGACAACCCGCAGTCGAGGTCCTCGATAGCGAGACATAAAATCTGTATTCTCCTGCGATCCAAACGTTGCTTAGGTGTGAAAGGGAGTGGGAACGCATCAAGCAAGCGATGGCCCCGAACATTCAATTATAGGCTCCAGCGGCCGTTTGTGATCGCAGGGGCGAATCTTTGCAATCTTTGGGGTGAACGAAATTTTACGCGGGATGTTGGTACTCCTGCGCTCAGCCCTCACCCCAACCCCTCTCCCAACTTGGGAGAGGTGCTTCTAACTCCCCTGATCCCAGCCTTGGGAGCAGGAGCCGGGGGAGGTCAACGCGCAGCGGCTTCCCGCAGCGGGGGCCCCGTAACCCTAAAGAGGACGACCCTCTGCTCCTGGAGCCATCGCTCAAAATTCAGGGGAGCCGCACTTTTTTTTGTCCACCCCGAATCTTTGCATCTTTTCGGATGAACCCCGCAAGCCGTCGTTGCGCCTCAGCGCCCCAGGAGCCCCAGGCTTCCTGGGGGGACGCCGGCCCTAACGCGGAGGCTGGGACTCCGGCTGCATCAACCCCAAGGCTCGCAACTCCGCGATCTCCTCCCGGAGGCCGGCCGCTAGGGCACGGGGCGCAAAGCCCAGGACGCGGCGAGCTTCCTCGTGGGGATAGGCCTTGTCCTCCTGGAGGCGGAGAATTTGTTCCCGGCGAATCGGGGAGCGGCGGCCCAGGAGGCGCTCCAGCAGCCCAGCGGCGATCGCACTCCCCCGCAGCGGTAACGGGATCGGGATCACCGGTTTCGCCAGCAACTGAGCCACCAGCGCCAGCAGTTCCCGAAAGCTCACCACACTCCCCCCCGACAGATCGTAGGCCCCCGTGACCTGGGGGCGCTGATAGGCGGCGACGACGGCCTGGGCCAAGTCGCCCCCATGCACCGGTTGCAGTAGGCTGTTCCCAGACCCGAAGACCGGGAAGCAGTGGTAGCGATCGCAAAACCGCAGGAGCTTGTGCAAATTCTTATCCCGCACCGAGCCGTAGATCATCGTCGGCCGCAGCAGGCAAGCGGAGCCCGGATAGGTCGCCAATTGCGCCTCAATCTGACGGTAGCCAGCCGCATATTGGTTGTAACGGGAATAGACCCCTGTGGTCCCCACAACGATCAGGCGCGGGGGGCAGGACCGTCCTTGCAGGGCCGCCAGAAGCACCGGAACCTGGCGAATCGAGGCCAGGTGCAGGATCATCGCGGGGCCCTGGCCGGCCAGCAAGGATTGCCAGGTCGAGAGCGCCGCACTGTCGCCGACCCGATACTCCAGGTTGAGGGTCAGGCCAGTGAGGGGAGCGCGATCGCTCTGGGGCCGCACCAAGACCGTCGCCGCCAGCCCTGGCTGGGTCTGGGCCAGGCCCTGGCAGACCAAGCTGCCGGTAAAGCCCGTGGCCCCTGTGATCAGTAGCTCAGTCATCGGCCGCTCAGACAACCCCAAAAACTACGGCAACAGTTGTAACTCCCGATAGGCCGCCGCGAGGCGCTCAAACACAAACCGCTCATCAAATGCAGCCGCCACCCGGGCCCGCCCCGCTCGTCCCCATTGTCGCCGCTGCTCGGCCTGGCTCGCCAACTGCTCCAGGGCCACGGCTAGGGGCTGGCTCTGGCGGGGCGGCACGATCAGCCCCGTTTCCCCCGCAACCACAGCTTCCCGGCAACCGCGAATGTCCGTCGTCACGACGGGTAATTCCATCGCCATCGCTTCCAGGATCGAGCGCGGCAGGCCCTCTCGGTAGGAGGGCAGGCAAAAAATGTCCAGGAGTCCCAGCAGCTCGGGGATGTCGCTGCGGAAGCCGGTAAAGATGACCTGGGCCGTGAGGCCTTGCTGCTGGAGGCGATCGCCCAGTTCTCCCTGAAAGGCATCCCGCTCACTGCTGAGCTGGCCGCCAATGACCAGGAGGCAGACCTGAGGAAAAGTTCGGCGCACCTGGGCCAGGGCGGCAATCAATTCGCGGTAGCCCTTTTCGGCTGTGATCCGGCCCGTCATGCCGATCACGGGAAAGGCTCCGGCTGGAATTCCCAAGGCCTGGCCCAGGGCCTGTTGGGCGCGGGGCTCGAGGCGATCGCGCCGGAAGCGCTCCAGATCCACCCCATTGCCCAAGTAGCGCAGCTTGGCCCGGGGGCAGAGCCGCGTCTTAGCAGCCGTCTCAAAATCCTCCCGGCTCTGGGTCAAGATCAGGTCCGTCAGCCACCCCGCCGCCCGCTCGATGCTGTGATAGAGGCGGTAGGTGCGCCGTGGCATCTCGTCGTGGAAGTAGAAACCGTGGGCCGTGTAGAGCAGGCGCGGCGTTCCCGCCAGCCTAGCCGCCAGACGGCCCAGGACCGAGGCCACCGGGGTATGCACATGGACAGCATCGTAGCGCTGGCGGCGGATCAGGCCCGTGAGGGCGAGGACGCTGCGGAGGTTGCTGCCGGGGGCAATGCGACGCTCGATCGGCACGGGATGCACGGTGTAGCCCTGGTGCTGAAGCTCCGTGACTTCGGCCCCCGGGGAGCAGGCCACTTCGACCTGGAGGCCGCGGGCCAGAAAGTAGTCAATCTGGGGCCGCAGCAGGTTTTTGACCGTGAAGCCCACCGCGCAGATGTGGAGCAGCTTCATGGCGCGCCCAGCCCTCCCTCCCCCGGGGGCTCCCGGAGCAGGGCCGTCAGCGCTCGCTGGGCCAGCACAGCCGTCATCTGGCGGCGGTAGACCGCGCTGGCGGCCGCATCCTCGAGAAACAGGTCCAGGGGCAGGGCTTGAATGTCAGCCTGCACTTGCTCCCAGGGGGGCGGGGCGGCAAAGTCCAGCCGCCGGGGCGCTGGGAAGCTCGCGCCCAGGCCGAGGGAGACTTGACCGGAGGCCCGATCATAGGCGGCGACGGCGATCGCCAGAGCGATGCCCGCGTCAGCCAAACAGAGGCGCTGGTAGTTCGTCTCCCAGGCTAAGGCCGAGGCCGGAATGTGAATCCGCCGCAGCACATCCCCCGGCTGGAGGCAGGTCTGCTGGGCTCCCTGCTGAAACTCGTCGGCCGCCAGCCAGTAGGGCGACCCCTGGCGCGGCCAGATCTCGTAGCGGGCCCGGAGCACCAGGCAGGCCGGGGCAAAGGTGCTGGCGGGCAGGGCGAGACAGAGGTTGCCGGCGATCGTCGCCTGATTGTGGATTTTGAAGGAGGCCAGTTCCCGCACGGCCGCCTGGAGGGCTTGGAGGCCGGGCCAAGTCACAGGATCGGGAGCCTGTCCGCCCACGGTCCCGGAGAGATTAAGGAGTTGGCGCATGGTGCAGGTCGCGCCGATGGTGAGCCCAGTCGCGTCGAGGATCAACTCCGACCAGCCCAGGGCCTGCATATCCACCAGGGTTCGCACCTGGGGCTGGGGCTCAGAAAAAAGCCAGGTTCCGCCAGCCAACCAGGCCCAATCAGGCTGCCAGGAGCTCAGGTCGTCCCACTGCTGGGGACGCAGGTAGGTCGTGATCGAGGGTAAATCCATGCTACAACTCAGCACCGAGCGGGCGTCCCTAGAGTAGCCCAGAGCACCCCTGAGCAAGGGTCAACCTCGTTACGTTACCATCTTGGGGAAGATTCCCGTGGCTGACTCAGCTCTGGGGTGGACGAAAAAAAAGCGCGGCTCCCCTGAATTTTGAGTGATTGCTCAAGGAGCAGGGTGTAGCCCTCTTCATCGTTACGGGGCCCTCATCCCCCGGCCCCTTCTCCCAAAGCTGGGAGAAGGGAAGCTAGAAGCCCCTCGTTACGGGGCCCTCATCCCCCGGCCCCTTCTCCCAAAGCTGGGAGAAGGGAAGCTAGAAGCCCCTCTCCCAACTTGGGAGAGGGGTTGGGGTGAGGGCTACGCGAAGGAGTATCAACATCCCGCGCGAAATTTCGTTCACCCCTCAGCTCTGCGGCTCCATCTACTCTTTTGCGTGTCATTCATGCTGAATCCAAGTCTGCGCCAACTGCTAAGCTACCTTGCCCCCTACCGTGGCTCGATGTTCGCTGGGATCGGGGCCCTCTTTGTGGTCAATATGCTGGGGGTCTATATCCCGCTGCTGGTGCGCGACAGCATCAATCAACTGGATGGCAGTCTGGAGCTGGGCCGCATTCTGGGCTATGTGCTGGCGATCGCCGCCCTCGCCTCCCTGACTTGGGTGATTCGCATGGCCTCGCGGCTGGCTATTTTTGGCGTCGGTCGTCAGGTGGAGTTTGACCTCAAGCAGCGGCTCTTTCAACACATTCTCAAGTTTGAGCCCGCCTACTTTTTCACCAACACCATCGGCGATCTGATGAATCGCACCACTAGCGATGTCGATAACATTCGTCGCCTGGTGGGGTTCGCCCTCCTGAGTTTGGCCAATACGATTTTTGCCTATGGCCTGACCCTGCCCTTCATGCTTTCCCTCAGTGTGCGCCTGAGCCTCTTGGTGTTGCTGGTCTATCCCTTGATGCTGGTTATGGTGCAGCTCTTTAGCGGTCGGCTGCGGGATGAACAGATCAACGTTCAGAACGCCCTCTCGGAGTTGAGCCAAACGATCCAGGAAGATATGGGCGGCATTTCCCTGATCAAAATCTATGCCCAGGAGGCCAATGAGCGCTTCGGCTTCCAGGTAAAAAACCGCCAGCTCCTGCGCTCGAATCTGGCCTTAGCGCGATCGCGCAACCTGCTCTTCCCCCTGATCGAAGGTCTCGTTTCCCTCTCCCTGCTGTTGCTGTTGTTGGTCGGGTCGCGCACGATTGAGAGTGGCGAGATCTCCACGGCGGATTTCATTGCCCTGATTCTCTATGTGGAGCGGCTGGTGTTTCCCACCGCCCTGCTGGGGTTTGCCATTACCACCTATCAGCGCGGCGAGGTCAGCATTGAGCGGGTCGAGGCGATTCTTCAGGCGGAACCTCGGGTGCAAAATGTGGGCGACGCGATCGCCCTGCCCCCGGAACTGGTTCAGGGCCGACTGACAGCCCGCCAGCTCAACTACACCTATCCCGGCCAGACGAAGCCGGCCCTCCAGGACATCACCTTTGAGATCGAGCCCGGGGAAACGGTGGCGATTGTAGGTCCGATTGGCTCGGGGAAATCGACCTTGGCCAATGCTCTACCGCGCTTGCTCGATATTGCGCCGGGGCAGCTCTTTCTCGACGGCCACGACATCACCAAGATTCGGCTGCAAGACCTGCGGGAGGCGATCGCCTACGTCCCCCAAGACAGCTTCCTGTTTAGCGCCACGGTCAACAACAATATCCGCTACGGTCAGCCCCTAGCCGAGCGACCTGAAATTGAGCAGGTCGCCAAACAGGCCCAGATCCACCCCGAAATCATCAACTTCCCCCGCCAGTACGAAACCCTGGTGGGGGAGCGCGGCATCACCCTCTCGGGGGGCCAGCGCCAGCGCCTCTCCCTGGCGCGAGCGCTCCTCGTGTCGGCCCCCGTCGTCGTGCTCGATGATGCCCTCTCCAGTGTCGATAATCAGACCGCGACGGCGATCCTGGCCGATTTTGCCCAAGCGGGGGATCAGACCGTGATCTTCATCTCGCACCAACTCGCCGCCGCCGCCTCGGCCGATCGCATCTTCGTCATGCATCAGGGCCGCCTCGTGCAGACTGGAACCCACGCGGCCCTCGTTCAGCAAGAGGGACTTTATCAAGTTCTCTGGCAACAGCAACAGCTAGCCCAGGTGCTGCAATAGATCGGGTGCATCTCAGTTAAGCAAGTTTGCCCACTCTGCGAGAAGCCGCTGCGCGTCTACATACCCCGACCTCTTCTCCCAAGTAGGGCAAAGGGGAGTCTCCACAGTGAGATGCACCCAATAGATCGGAGGGGGAGGGGGCTCTGATCCGAGGCCTGACCATCAGGCCCTCGGGCTCCCGCGACGCGCGCGGACCCAGCTCCGCCCCCAGAGTCAAAAACCGGCCAAGCCTTAAACTGAAGTAGCAAGCCTTCAGGGATCGGGCTTAGAAGCATCCCAGAGCCGCCGCTCCGCACTGCCCAAGCACTGCCCAAGCACCGACTACGCCACGACCCTACATCCCGCTCCCAACCTTGGGAGTAGGGCCTCTGGCCCCCTTCTCCCCTTGCTCTCTTACCACTCCCCCCCATGCGTATCCTGCAAATCGTTCCCGCCCTCTCGCTGGTCTACGGTGGGCCTAGCCAGATGGTGCGTAGCCTCGCCGCTGCCCTCGGGGCCCAGGGCCTCGAGGTGACCGTCCTCACCACGGATGCCGATGGGGATGCCGGTCAACCGCCCCTGGAGGTGCCGCTGAATCAACCCGTGCCGATGGCGGGCTACCAGGTCCGGTATTTTCGCTGCTCCCCCTTCCGCCGCTATAAATTTTCCCTGGGGCTGCTGCTCTGGCTGGCTCGCCACGGGCGCGAGTATGACCTGGCCCATATTCACGCCTTGTTTTCTCCCGTCAGTACGGCGGCGGCGATGGTATGTCGCTGGCGGGGGCTGCCCTATCTGCTGCGCCCTTTGGGAACACTCGACCCGGCTGATTTGCAGAAAAAGCCGCGCCTGAAGCAACTCTACGGGCGCTGGCTCGAGGGCCCCAATCTGGCTGGGGCGGCGGGGGTTCACTTCACCAGCGAGCAGGAGGCCAAGATTTCCGAGCGCTTCGGTGCGACGACGCGGGATGTGATCGTGCCCCTGGGGGTCGATCTACCGTCCCTCCCAGAGGCGGGAACCGCCCGCCAACAGTGGGGCATTCCTGCGGATGTGCCGCTCCTCTTGTTCATGTCCCGGCTCGACCCGAAGAAGGGGTTTGACCTGCTGTTTCCGGCCCTGGAGCAGTTGGCGGCCGAGGGGCTGCCGTTTCACTTTGTCCTCGCCGGGGCCAATCCTCAAGATCCGGCCTATGAGCAACAGATTCAGGCCCAGGTGCTGGGGGCGAGCTGGCGATCGCAGGCGACAGTGACCGGCTTTGTCAGCGGGGACACAAAATTGGCCCTCCTGCGGGCGGCGGATCTCTTTGTGCTGCCGTCCTATTACGAGAACTTTGGCATTGCCGTCGCGGAAGCGATGCTGGCGGGTCTGCCCGTGGTGATCTCCAACCAGGTTCACATCTGGGAGTCGGTGGCGGCAGCGGCGGCGGGCTGGGTGGTCGCCTGCGATCCCCACCAGCGGGGGGCAGCCCCGGCGCGGGAGGATCTGACGGCTCAACTCCGCCTCGCGCTGCAAGATGCCCCAGAGCGGGCCCGTCGGGGGGCCCAGGCCCAGGCCTTGGCCCGCAGCCAGTACAGTTGGCCGGCGATCGCCCAGCAGCTCGCCACAGTTTACGCTGACCTGACGCCGCCTGCGGCGGCTCCGGTGCGCTAGAGCGGCGGCTCGCCCCCGCAGGCCACCAGCACCCGCTCCAGGGGAATCTTCGCTTTAGTCGTCTTCAAAGTCTTCGTTACTGGCTTCGCTGCCGCCGCTGACGGTCACGAGGTCGATTTGCTGGCGGTAGTAGTCCACACTCTTGACCTGGACTTCCACGCGATCGCCCAGCCGATAGGCCGTGCGATTTTTGCGGCCGACGAGGCAACTGTGGCGGGCGCGATATTCGTACCAGTCATCTTTCAGGGAGCTGACGTGAACGAGGCCCTCCACCAGTAATTCTTCGATCTCCACAAAGAAGCCGTAGGATTGCACCCCGGTGATCAAGCCCTGGAAGTTTTCCCCGGTGCGCTCCTTCATCTGTTCCGCTTTTTTCAAGCCAGAAAGATCCGATTCAGCATCTTGGGAGGTTTTCAAGCGCTCATTTAGAGGATGCACCAAGATGCTAATATCACTTTCCCACTGGGCTTGTAGCGGCGTGGGCAAGACATTCCAGTGGATGTCGTCATAGCATTGACTACTGCCCAGATTAACCCCCTGCTTCGAGCGAATCGAACGGCGATCGCGCCCCTGCTCAAAGAGATCATGGAGCAGGCGCTGAAGCAGGAGATCCACGTAGCGTTGACCCGGAGCCGTCACTTGGCAGTACCCGTCACTGTAGGCGAGGCCGAAGTGGGGGCCGGGCTTGGTGCTGTAGAGGGGCGGCTTCAGGGTGGAGCGCAGAAAAGACATCAACACCTTGGGGGCGCTGGAGTTGGCGATCGCCTGGGTGAAGGTCTGGTAATCTTGGGGGCGCACCTCCTCATCGGCCGCCAAGTTGAGGTTGAGGTTGAGGTTATTGCACAGCTTGAGGAAATCTTCTAATTCCATCGCATCGGGCTCCGCCTGCACGCAGTAGAGAGCCGGCAGCCCGAGATGGCGACAGTGATCAGCCACCGCCTTGCCTGCCAGAATGGTCAGCTCGCTCAGCAGGGCCGGAATCGGCAGCGTCGGCGCGGTGGCGATCGCCCCCAAGCGCCCCTCATCCTTGAAGGCAAAGCCAACATCGCTCAACATCAGTTCAAACCCACCCCGGGCTAAGCGCTGGGCCTTGACTAAGGGCGCGAGGGTAAAGAACAGTTGCTCCAGCATCGCGACCGGCTCCGCCAAATCCGGCGGCACATCGACCTGGCCCCCCAGCAATCCTTGGACTTGCTGGTAGGTCAGTTGCACATCGGTGCGGATGACGCTTTCGCAGATTTCAAAGGCTTCCACTCGTCCCTTGGCGTCCAGAGTCAACATAATGCTGAGGGCTAAGCGATCGCCCCCCGGCCGCAACGACACCGCCTGCACGATCGCCTCCGGCAACAGGGGTAGCGTCAGGTCTCCCAAATACACGGCGGTGCTGCGGCGCTGAGTCTCCCGATCGAGGGGAGAGTCGGCCGGGATGTAGTGGGCAACATCGGCAATGTGAATCGCCAGCAACCACTGCTCCTCCTCCACCTTCTCCAGACTAAAGGCGGTCTCAATCGGGTGCAGGCCTTGCTGAACCAGGCTCTCATCCTCCAGAGTCACGGTGAGCACGGCGCGCAGGTCGCGGCGCTTCTCCAACTCAGCCTCAGGGCAATCATAGTCCGCCGCCGGCAGCGATAAGGCTGCCACCGCTGCTTTCACAGCGTCGCTGAAGTCCTGGGGGAGGTCATGTTTGCAACAGACAATATCTGTATCAGCCGCCGCCTCAGCATCACTGCCCAGCACCTTCGTCACCCGTCCAACCGGGGGACTTTGACCCAGCGGGTAGCGGATGATCTCCACATGCACGAGGTGGTCAATGGCCTGGTCCAGCTCGGTCGTCGCTGGCTGCAAATCGATCTCAAACAGCAGGCGGTCATCCAGAGGCACCGCGCGGTAGTTGCCTTGAGCATCACAAATCACCCGAGCCAGCAGGGAGGGATTGGCTCGGTCAAGAATGACCTTCACCTCGCCCTCCGGGGAGCGGCGGCGGCTGCCTTCTTTGATCACGCGGACAAGGACGCGATCGCCATTCCAAGCCGTGCTCAGGTGGCTCTCGCGCACATAAATATCTTCCGCCCCCTCGCTGTCCTGGATCGCAAAGCAGAAGCCCTTGCTCGAGCAGCGCAGCTTGGCCTCTACCAAGTCATCCTGCTGAACACGGCGGTATTTGCCCAGATCCTTGGTTAGGATACCGAGCTTCTCCAGAGCCTCCAGGGCCACTTGCAAGCGCGCGGCATTCGCCTCATCCTCATAGCCGAGGCGCTTTTCGAGCACTTTACCGGCAATTAACTTATCGTCTGTAAATTGAGCAAGAACTGTGGCGAGTGAAAATTCCATCTTAAGCACAATCAGTAACGGTGATGCCAACGGGCGTTGAAGGGAGTAGCGATTATTCACACGACTCGCCGGCTTAGCCCCAAGGGATGACAGCGGGGGAACGTGAAGTTGCGGACTGTTGCTGAGCTACCACACTCCGTTCCGGGGCGATCACCAAGCTGGTGTCGGCGAACCTCTCTAAGACTAGCGGCGATGGCCCTCAGCAGCGCAACCACCCCTCAACCAGCCAACACTCTCGTTGCTTCAAGAGCAGGCCCTCAAACATTGTAGAGTCTTCAGGCCCCTTGGCAAACGTTTTAACCCAGGTTGAGGGTGAACGAAATTTTACGCGGGATGTTGG
>CAYNIP010000044.1:23359-41479 GCA_964397305.1 uncultured bacterium | reverse complement strand
CTGTTGTAGCAAATCCCGGGGCGCATCGGTGCGGGCGAGGGGCGCGAGGGGCAGCAGCGCCGGATCGGCGAGGAAGGGCGCGGGGTCTTCTTCCCAGAGGCGCAGAACGCGGTAGCGGTGGCGGGTGTTTTGGACTTGGAAGCGGTCAACATAGACTTGCGGCGAGGCGGTGGGTTTCAGGAAGAGGACGACTTGCTCGATGGGGCAGTGGTAGCGCCGGTATAGGCGCAGCCAGTAGTCAATCATGCGCTCGGGGAGCGGCGGGCTGGTCTGGGGTTGGCGCTCGAATTCGAGAGGCAGGATCGTGCTGTCAACTTGCAGCAGGATCAGGGCGTCGGCGCGGATCGGTTCGCTGCCCAGTTCCGTTTTGAGCACTTGAACGTTGCTGGTGTCGAGCTGGGGAAGGAGCCAGCGGGCAAAGCTGAGGGGGTTTTGGGTGGCGAGGAATTTGCAGGTGTTGTCGTAGACCATCGCGGACTGGCTGAGCAGCGGGCGGTTGCTTTATTTTAGGGTACGGCGATATTCCCTCCGGGACGCTTCGCGATCGCCCCCAAAACCTGCAAAATCTGCTCGGCTGGCGCGGGGTAGAGCAGGCTGAGTTTGGGGAAAAGGTGGTAGTCGTTGGGGTCGCCTGCTTGGAGCTGGACGAATTGGTAGTCGATGCCGTTGGCAATCAGGCCCCAAACGCTATCTTGCTGGGCGAGGCCGGTGCTGGCGTAGGTGAGGAGTTGCGGCAGGCCGACGGCGGTATCGAGGGCGGCGTTTTTGGTTTCGATCAGCAGGAGCCAGAAGTGGGGCGACTGGTCGCGCTGGCGCACGATGAGAATGTCCATGCGTCCGCGAATGGTGGTCTCGCCGTCGTCTAGGACGATCTCGGCGATCTTTTCTTCGAGGTCGATGCGGATTTCGGGCTGGTAGAAGCCAGCGAGCCAGAGCAGGGGCGAGACGAACAGAAGTTTGGCTTGACCTTCGAGCAGGCTGCCTTGCAGGTAGTAGCTTTTGGCGAGTTGGCTGAGGTTGTGGAGGGAGTCGGTTTCGGGGAGGGGTTGGAGGTTGAGGTGGGCGCGCAGGTCGGGGGCGAAGTGGGCGCGCAGGTTGAGGTGTTGGTGGACTTGGGGGAGGGTGAGTTGGCTGGCGTCGAGGGTTTGGGGCATGGGGTTTGGGTTAGGGATGAGGCGGTGGCGCGGAGGCGATCGCGGCTGGTTGCAAGCTGAACTTTATGAAAAGTTGAGTTCTGGCTGCTCCAGAATGGCAAAGATCGCCGCGCGGCTAACGGGTTCGGAACCTTTGCCCTCATCAATAGCTGCGATCGTGGCGATGTCTTCCAAGGCTTCGGCGATTAACGCTTGAAAGAGATCGCGCCGCTCTTGAAAGACTTCTAAGATGGCGGTCTTCATCAGGTCTTTGAGTTGGGTTTCGTTGAGGCTCAAGTCGGGCATGGTGACAGTCTCCAGAGGAAGCAGCCTAGAATCGTGCCAAAAAATCCTGAATAACAACTGCTGGCTGCTTTGAGCACTCCTGCGCTTCGTAGAAAGCAATAACATCGATACCAAAAACATTCTCTAGATCCTGTAATTCTAGAGCAGCCGCTTCCTGTGCGCGTGCCATTAGTAGGCCAGATTTACCGTGGTAATGTACCAATAGATCGAATGTAAAACTTTGGCGACCGTTAACTGTGTTGCATCGAAGTTGAGGATTCACCAGAAAGTCAATTTGTTGAGCTTCTAGACAATCAGCCAAGTGCTTGACAGCAGAGGAAGCACAAATTAACTGATGCCACTTTATCGGTTTGGTGCCTGCTAGCTCAGCAAGCGTATTGGTATCGAATGAAGAGTCTGTGACCGATGGTTCAATTAGGTTGGCAACTAGACGCGATCCTGCTAAATTGGAGCCGCTGAGATCAGCTCCGCTTAGGTTAACCTCAATGACCAAATTACGCTGGATATTAACTTTGTGGCGTCGCAAGTAGCGCCGGATAACAGCTTTCAGATTGTCTTTTTTGACTCGCTCGCCAAATTCTTGGGAGAGCTTTCTCCAAAGCTTCGCGCCAGAATCTTTCACATAGTCTGGATCGTAGCCTGTCGCCTGAGCAATTTCGCTGTAAGATTTACCTTCCCAGGCTTGCCGAAAGACAAGTTCTTGGACGCGGCTCAGTGGCTCGTAGTCCAAGACAGTTTCGACTAGGGCTAGGGCTTCATCAACAGTCATTCAGGTACGCTCGCGAGCCAGTCGGTCAAGTCTTGCAGTTGCGTGAAGTCGAGCAGCGCTTCCATGAGTGCTTCCAGTTGCGCCAGCGACAAGTCCCGAACCTGCTGCTCGGTCACGGCGGGAAGCAGACCGATCTGGCGATTGAGCAATCGCAGTGTCATGGCAGTCGCTTGATAGCGCTCTCCTTCTCGGCGACCTTGCTGGCGGCCCTTTTGCAGAATGAACTGATAGAACGAAGAATCCTCAAGCAGGTCTTCGCCGAAGAGGTCTTGGATGGTTTCGGGGTTGTGGATTAGGCCGGACATGATGGCAGTGCAGGCGATGATTTCGCGGCGTTGGGCGGGGTTGTCCACTTGGCGGGTGGCTTCTGCTACCTGTTGTAGCAAATCCCGGGGCGCATCGGTGCGGGCGAGGGGCGCGAGGGGCAGCAGCGCCGGATCGGCGAGGAAGGGCGCGGGGTCTTCTTCCCAGAGGCGCAGAACGCGGTAGCGGTGGCGGGTGTTTTGGACTTGGAAGCGGTCAACATAGACTTGCGGCGAGGCGGTGGGTTTCAGGAAGAGGACGACTTGCTCGATGGGGCAGTGGTAGCGCCGGTATAGGCGCAGCCAGTAGTCAATCATGCGCTCGGGTAGTGGCGGGCTGGTCTGGGGTTGGCGCTCGAATTCGAGATGGAGGATCGTGCTATCTACTTGCAGCAGGATCAGGGCGTCGGCGCGGATTGGTTCGCTACCCAGTTCGGTTTTGAGCACCTGAACGTTGCTGGTGTCGAGCTGCGGGAGGAGCCAGCGAGCGAAGCTGAGCGGGTTTTGGGTGGCGAGGAATTTGCAGGTGTTGTCGTAGACCAAAGCCAGCAAGTCACTCAGGTTGAGATGGCATGATTGTAGCCTATTGCGGCAACGATCTGACTTCTTACTTACTTTTACCTCACATTTTACCACTGACAAAAAGAGAATGGCGCACTACTTTTCGAGTAGATCTGACTCTTGGTATCTTATAAGATGTCCCCTTGGCAAAAATTCAGACTAGCGGTTCTATTTCCATTGCTGGGCTTTGCGATTTCAGTCGGCACAGTGCTCCTTTTGCGAATTCTTATCATCTTTATTCTGCGACCATCTCAAAATTTTTTGAGCGGGATTTGGGAAGGTTTTTTGCAGAATTACACCCTAGATGCTCTCACATCATTGGGCATCACAAACATCGAAATGGTTGATTCAATTATTGGGACTTTCCTCTTCGTTTGCTTTTCAATTGGTGTTTGGATTGTCACATCGGCATTCAATGAAGCACTCAGTGAAGCTGGATTTAATCCGATCAACAATTTGTTGTTCTTGGCATTTGGATTTCTGGGTAAATATTTTTGGTTTAATGGCTTGTTTTTGGGTAGACAGTCAGTTTACATACTGCTCGCACCTCTAGTTATTTTAATATGCTTTTCCAATACTATTCTTGACTACAGGGAGTTTGTTAATGGCGTACAGTCTGGCGACTTGAGCAACATCCCGATTAATATATTCTCCGATCAATTTTTTGGTGAGGCAGAGAGTAAAGTTACTTACGCGGATTCAGTGGTTTCCTGGATTATCGCCGATAATGCGTCCATCTCAAACTTCTTCAACTATTGGGTTCACAGCTTAAGAGCTTCAGTGCTTGGAGTTAGGGTTGAAGGTGCATGGCAGATCCTTGGATTTATTGCCAATATTTTTGGAAGTATTTTGCTTTTAGCATTTGGGTATATCACAGCAGTTAGTACTTTTGAAACGGTCTTGGGAAAAGTCAGGGAGTTACACAACATCACTACTCAGACTCGAAGCAGTGGGGTGTCCCAAATCTTGGCATTTTTGATCACCACCATTCTTTCGGCATTTGGGTTTTGGTGGGCATTTATTGGTTCTTCAACCAACTTAGCGACTGTCCCGACGATTCACTATCCATTTTTGAGCTTGGGAGAAACAGCACTGCTTGCTGATAACCAGAATCCAGATCGGCTCGCCGGCATTCAAGCTTTTGCTAAGGGAAAGTTTGAGGAATCGAGAGAGAAACTGCAAGTTGCGCTCAATACTAATCCCAACGATCCGGAAACACTGATCTATCGGAATAACGCGAGCATCGGTGCCAATAATTCTCACACAATTGCTGTTGCCGCGCCGATTCAAGATAGTCCCAACACCGCCAGCGAAATCCTGCGTGGCGTCGCCCAAGCGCAAAACGAAATCAACGCTCAGGGAGGGATTAACGGCACTCCTTTGCGCGTTATCTTAGCTGACGACTACAACCGCGCCCCGATTGCCACCCAAGTTGCCACCGAACTCGCCAAAATTGATGGTGTACTCGGCGTCATCGGCCACTTCAGCAGTGAGTCAACTCTTGCCGCTGCGCCAGTTTATCAAGAGCAAGGATTGGTGGCAATTTCGCCTACCAGCACTTCTACTCAAATTGCTACTCTCGGCGCTAACATCTTCCGCACCGCGCCTAGCGATGCGATCGCCAGTCAAGCCCTCGCCGACTATACCCGCAACCAACTGGGAGAGCGTCGTGCTGCTGTTTTCTTCAACAGCAAGAGCAACTATAGCCGTTCGCTTAAAGACGAATTTAAAGCAGCATTTGACGAACGAGGCGGTCAGACTGTTGCTGAGATCGATCTTGCCAATCCGCAATTCAACGCTGAGCAAGCTTATAGCGAAGCACGCGACCAGGGTATGCGAGTACTGGCTCTCTTTCCCAACAGCGCAACCCTTGACCAAGCCCTACAAATCGTAAAAGCTAATCAAGGACGCTTAGCGATGATTGGCGGCGATAGTCCCTACCAAATTCGTGCCCTACAGCAAGGTCAGGCTGATTTAGTGGGTTTGGTTTTAGCTGTACCGTGGCATATTTTGGGCAATCCTGACGCTCCCTTTCCCCAAGCTGCCGATCGCCTCTGGGGTGCTGATGTTAACTGGCGCACCGCAATGGCTTACGACGCTACTCGCGCTCTAATCGCTGCGATCCAAGCCAATCCAACTCGCGCAGGCATACAACAAGCACTCGCCGATCCGGACTTTGTGGCCGAGGGAGCAGCCGGTGAAGTACGCTTTTTGCAATCGGGCGATCGCGACACTCCCATTCAACTAGTGCGCGTCGTGCAAGCTGACGAGTCTCGGTCAGGAACTGGCTATGATTTTGTGCCGCTACGCTAGCGCTTGTCTCCCAAGTCTTCATTACTATCGGGACACTAGCTCGTCAGCCCCGCTGACTACCTCGCAGGCGAACCCGCTAGCCCGCTCCGCTACGAGTACCGCCGAGAGCAGCTAGTTCACGCTGTATCGCTGCTTCCCTCCACCACCGTCTGCCAAGAAATTTCCGTGTTGAGAACTTGCCAAATCTTGCGCCGGAGCTTCATTGCAACCGATCCGAGAACGCAGCTAGGGTGTACTTTAGCTTAGCGCGATCGCCGAACCCCCCCTCCCCCAAACTTAACACTTTCTTCCGGCACCCGATCCTTCAGCCAAAGCGCAGCTCAGGCTGGCGTATTCTGGCGGCGACCGTACACAAACCGAGCGAAATCCAACACCTCGCGGCGCGTCTCCTCCGACAGATGCGCCACCAGCGCATTCAGTTGCTCCGCCAGCGGCACCCAAGCTTGCGTCTCCGCTCGCCAGACCACCAGGAAGCGATCGGAGGGCAGCGTCGCCAACGCCAAAGTCTCGCCAGCCGCATTGGTCAGTTCAATTTCGTACTGCTCGTCCTTGTAAACCGCCACAACAGCCCCACGCTGCCCTGCTGACAAGCCCCGCTCCGGCAGGTTAACCAGCAGCTCCACCACGTCAAACAAACTTGGCTTCATCCTTTAAAACCGCCTGCCGAATTTGCGGCTTGAGCATCTTGGGGCTGACTAGATCGACCTTAACCTGCAACGCATCTTCCAGGAAAAACTTCAAATCCATGTACTGGTCAAACGTAACAGGGCCAGCAAACTCCACCAAGAGATCGAGATCGCTCGTTGGCGTCGCGCAATCGCGGGCCACCGAGCCAAAGACTCCCAGCGCCGTCACGCCATAGCCCTGGATCGCCGTCCAATTCTCGCGGATAAACGCCCGCACAGTCGCTAACTCCAAACCCGCAGGCATCAACTCAGTTGCGATCGCCCGCTGGCCGTCAAACGGCGTTCGGCTAGCGCGATCGCTCGGAACAGCTCTCGAAAGCTCAGGCGCATTCATCAGGACGCTACTGGAAAAGGCTCTGCCCCTCGAGTTTAGCGCGGCTCCTGGCCCTCTAGGAACGCTGGCAGGCGATCGCCCTCGGTCTAATGACAGACCTCATCATTGCCCTACCGCCAGATTGCGAAGTTGCCGCTGCCATTGGTCTGCCACAACCGACCCACAGGCTCAGCCCTGCCGCCACCCCTGCTAAGATCGAAGCCAGTCGCAGCGAGGAACACCCCACCGTGACGGCTCAACGGATCGATACTAGCGAGATCGTCTATCCCGAAAGTGACGGCAAACCCGTGGCCGATAACACCCAGCAATTCCATTGGTTGACCGTCATTCAGTACAACCTCGACTGGTTGTTTGCCCGCGATCCCAACGTCTTCGTCGCCGGCGACCTGCTCTGGTATCCCGTCGAAGGCAACAACCAACGGAGCCAAGCGCCCGATGTGATGGTTGTTTTCGGCGTGCCGAAAGGCGATCGCAGCTCCTACCTGCAATGGCGCGAGAACGACATCGCCCCGCAAGTTGTCTTCGAGATCCGCTCGCCCAGCAACCGCCAAACCGAATTCGACCGCAAACAACACTTCTACGATCGCTACGGCGTCGAAGAATACTACCTCTACGACCCGCGCCCCAACGACCTCAGCGGCTGGCAGCGTCAGGGCGATCGCCTGGAACCGATCGCCGAAATTGCCACCTGGACCAGTCCCCGGCTCGGCATCCACTTTGAGTTAACCGCAACAACGCTCAACCTCTACCAACCCGACCGACAGCCCTTCGCCACCTTTCGGGAGATCCAGACTCGCTTGGCTGAAACCGAACAGGCCCTAGCCGCCGAACGCCAGCGGGCCGAGGCTGAACGCGATCGCGCCGAACGTCTCGCCGCTCGCCTGCGGGCCTTGGGGATCGATCCAGACAGCGAGGCTTGAGAGACTCCCATGCTCGCCAGCACCGACCCCCTCTACATCAGCCCCGCCAACTACCTCGCGGGCGAACTCGTCAGCCCAATCCGCCACGAGTACCGCCAGGGCGAAGTCTTCGCCATGACCGGCGGGACGCAGATTCATGCCACCATCGTCCTGAACTTAGCGACTGCGCTCAAACTCCACTTGCGCGGTTCCGGCTGCCGTCCCTTTTCAGAAAACATGAAAGTGCAGTTGGAGGCCGTTAATGCCTTCTACTATCCCGATCTGGTGGTGACTTGCGACGAACGCGACAACCAGCCGACGCAAACCTTCATCGCCTATCCGTGCTTGATTGTGGAAGTGCTTTCGCCTAGCACCGCCGCCTTCGACCGGGGCGAAAAATTTGCTGACTACCGCACCTTGCCCACGCTCGTGGAATACGGCCTCGTCAGCACCGAGGGCCGTCAAGTAGACCTCTACCAGCGCGATGAGACGGGGCAATGGTCGCGCGCCAGTTCTACCGACGCCAACCCAGCGCCGGTCTGGTTGCGGAGCGTTAACCTGGAGCTGTCCTTAGACACGATTTATGAAGCGGTGCGGCTGAGTTGACGTGGGGGAAGCACGGCTCAAAACGTCACCAGCAGCGGCAACCCCACGACTCCAGCGATCGCCGGCTGCTGACAACGCTCGGGGGAGCCGCGATGGACTCGTGGCCCGCTACGCGAACGCCCTGCACGACCCTCCCAATCAACCCACCCCCGCCGCCATGCTCGCCAGCACCGACCCCCTCTACATCAGCCCCGCCAACTACCTCGCGGGCGAACTCGTCAGCCCAATCCGCCACGAGTACCGCCAGGGCGAAGTCTTCGCCATGACCGGCGGGACGCAGATTCATGCCACCATCGTCCTGAACTTAGCGACTGCGCTCAAACTCCACTTGCGCGGTTCCGGCTGCCGTCCCTTTTCAGAAAACATGAAAGTGCAGTTGGAGGCCGTTAATGCCTTCTACTATCCCGATCTGGTGGTGACTTGCGACGAACGCGACAACCAGCCGACGCAAACCTTCATCGCCTATCCGTGCTTGATTGTGGAAGTGCTTTCGCCTAGCACCGCCGCCTTCGACCGGGGCGAAAAATTTGCTGACTACCGCACCTTGCCCACGCTCGTGGAATACGGCCTCGTCAGCACCGAGGGCCGTCAAGTAGACCTCTACCAGCGCGATGAGACGGGGCAATGGTCGCGCGCCAGTTCTACCGACGCCAACCCAGCGCCGGTCTGGTTGCAAAGCGTTAACCTGGAGCTATCCTTAGACGAGATTTACGAAGCGGTGCGGCTGAGTTGACGCGGGGGAAGCACGGCTCAAAACTTCACGACGACCGGCAACTCTCCCGGCTCGAGGGATTGCGTCCAGCCGACAATGCAACTATCCGGATAGCCGCGATCGCGCAGCACCGCCACACACCATTCCGCTTGGTCGCCCGGAACCCCGGCCAGCAGGCCCCCCGAGGTTTGTGGGTCAAAGAGGAGCGGGTAGAGCGGGTGGCGCTTCACCTCGGCGGCGTTTGCAAGGGCCGCCTCTGCTTGCAAATTCTCCGGCTGCAACGAGCTAACGATCCCTTGGCGCACCACCTCCCGCGCTCCGGGCAACACCGGCAAGGCGTTCAGATCCAGCGTGGCCCCCAAGCGCGAGGCCTGCAACATTTCCAGCAAGTGGCCTAGGAAGCCGAAGCCAGTGACATCGGTGCAAGCGCTGGCGCGATGTTGGCGCAAGGCGGCGGCGGCTTCCTGATTGGAGCGCAACATTGATTCCGTCGCCCCTTGCAGCCAGCGCCCCTTAGCCCGCAGGCGCATCGCCGCCGCGAAGAGGGCCCCCGTACCCAGGGCCTTGGTGAGGATTAAGGCTTGCCCTGGTTGTAATCCCCCTTTGCGGAGCAGTTGCTCAGGGTGGCCAAAACCGTTGCAGGTGAGGCCAAACGTCAGCTCGGGACCGAGGGTGGTGTGGCCGCCCACCAGCACGGCATGGCACTGACGCAGCACGTCCGTGGCCCCGGCGAGCAACTGGTAGAGTAACTCCGCTTGCTGGGCAGGGGACTGTTCGGGGAGGGTGGCGATCGCCAACGCACTCTGGGGTTCTGCCCCCATAGCAAACAGGTCACTCAGGGCATGAGTGGCCGCAATTTGCCCGAGCTGGTAGGGATCGTCTACCAGGGCGGGAAAATAGTCGGTCGTCTGGACCAGGGCTTGACCGGGCGGCAACCAGAGCACGGCTGCATCCTCGCCCGCCTCGAGACCCAGGGCAATGTCGCCCCGCTCAGCTTGGGGAATCTCCGCCTGCACGCGCCGCAAGGCTCCCTCGAGAGCACGGCCCCCCAGCTTAGCACCGCAACCCGCACAGCGCATCGCTGGCTCGAAGGGTTGGCCTGGCCAGCGTTGCCAAACTTTTCTGGGGGGTGTTGCCATCGGTCTGACGGGCAAATGGGTAAACTTGGCCATAAATTGCCGGTCGATGCGGTCTTTCCAGGCCCAGAGCCAGGGGTGGGGGCCGAGGGCGACGGGGCCGCGGGAGGCGATCGCCCGTCCGTCTCCCGTGCTAATCAGAATCAGGAACTCCCGCTGGGGCTCATAGGGTTCTCGGGGCAAGCCCGCCAGGGTGTTGCGAAGATTTCGGTAGAGGGGCTTGCCTTGCCGGACGGCAAAGACGCCCGCCTTGGGGCGGCGGTGTTGCGCCATAGTTGCCACATCCCCGGCGGCAAAGACGTTGGGATGGGAGCAGGATTGCAGCGTGCTTTTTACCAGCACAAAGCCCCGCTCGTCGGTGGCTAAACCGGACTCCGCGAGCCAGGGGGCGGCCCCGGCCTGCGTGACCCAGAAGACGCGATCGCACTCCAGTTTCCAGCCCGATTCACAGATCAGCCGCCGGGTATTCTCTGGCCCTGCTTCCACCGCGCAGACCGTTTCTGGCAGGTGGAGCTGGAGGCCCCGCTGGGCCAAAACCCGCTGAGCCCGACGGCCGACACGGGGGGTCCGCTCGGGCAGGAGGCGATCGCCCCGCTGAATCAGGTGAATTTCCAACTGGCGTGCGGGCTGTCCCGCTTGGGCATAGAGGCCCTGAAAACGGGCCTGGGCTGCGAGGGCCAGCTCCACTCCCCCCGCACCGCCGCCAACGATCGCCAGTCGCAGGGGTCGCTGGGGAGCATTGACCACCTCGGCCACGAGGCTCTCCCAGTAGGCAAGAAATTTGGCAATCGGCTTCACGGGAATGGCGTAGTCTGCGGCCCCGGGAACGCTCAGACTGGCGGGGGTGCTGCCAATATCCAGGGAGAGCCAATCAAAGGCGATCGGGGGGCGATCGCGGCAGAGCACCCGCCGCTGACGGAGGTCGAGGCCGTTGGCCTGGGCATGAATGAGCCGCGCGCCGGCAAAGCGTGCCAAGGGCACAAGGTCTATGTGGCAAGCATCAAAGTCATAGCACCCAGCCACATAACCCGGCAGCATTCCGGAGTAGGGAGTATGCAGTACATCGGTGATCAGAGTCAACCGCACCCCCGGTAGCGGGTTCATGCCCCAAAGCTTTAACACTAGGGCGTGGCTATGGCCGCCGCCAATCAGGACCAAGTCTTGGTTGGGAGGGGTAGAGGCATTCATAGGGGTGGGTAGGGCAGCAGGGGACAAAACCACCATACCCCTTGGTGCTGTCTTGGGCACTGTCCGGCGGGCCCGCCGCAGGCCGAGAATGGTCCCCGAAGCCTGGGGGGGCGGGGAGCGGCGGCTCGCCTCCAGAAAGCAAACCCCTCTGCGGGAGAGGGGTGAAAGGGCTTGAAGGTCTAGGAGGCTCAGCTGAAATCGGCAGTCGTAACAGCGTGAACCGATCTACTTCGTTGGCAGGGTTGCTAGCTTTACCTTCCGTGCCAGGCCCAGCTTCTGGAGCAGCCAGATAGTCATCCAGGTTAGATCGATTTCCCACCAGTTCAAGCCGTGGCGGGCTGAGTGTTGCTGGGCGTGGTGGTTGTTATGCCAGCCTTCGCCGTAGGTGATCAGGGCTACCCACCAGCAGTTGCGGGAGCAGTCGTCGGAGTCAAAGGTGCGGTAGCCGAATTTATGGGTGGCGCTGTTGACGAACCAGGTGCAGTGGAACATAGCCACGAGGCGTACAAACAGCCCCCAGATCACAAACGGCCAACCGCCGAGGGCATAGAGCAAAAACCCCAGCACGATCTGAATCGGGATGAAGTAGGTGCTGATGAAACGATAAAAGGGATCGTCAGCAATGTCTTTGGTATAGCGGGGAATCTCGGCATCAGCCGGGATGTGGTAAAACATCCACTGCAAATGGCTCCAGTGGAACCCCTTGTTAGAATCATGGGGATCAGCGGCGGTGTCCGAAAACTTGTGATGCTGACGGTGCAAGCCGACCCAATCGATCACGCTGCCTTGGCAGGCCAAGCCAGCGCAGAAGATAAAGAAATATTCAAGCCATTTGGGGGTTTCAAAACTGCGATGCGTGGCAAGACGGTGCAGACCAAGGGTGATCCCCAGACCGCCCGTAACCCAGTGCAGGAATAGGAAAACACCTACTGCTGACCAGCTAAACGTACCGGGGAGCAGCGCCAAGAGCGCGCCTAGGTGGATCAGTGCCAAGTAAACGATCGTGACCCAGTCCAGAGGCAGATCCTGATTAGACGTAGCAGCAGTCATGCAATATCCTAAAATGCGAATTTGACAAATTGAACTTATCCTAAGCCAAAGCAGTGACTGCTTTGGGAAAATCCCGCCAAACTTCACGCTTTCTTAAGCTTGCTCACGGAATGAACAGCTCAGAACTTTTGAGTGAGGCGGCCCAGGCCTTGTTCCCGATTTTTTCCGGAATTGACGCTCAGGTCAAGCACCAGCTCCGAAATGTGCTCACCGCCTGTCGCGATCGCCGCCTCGGCCCTCACCACTTCGCTGGCACCAGCGGCTACGGCCACGATGACCTGGGCCGCGATACCTTTGACCAGCTCTTGGCCCAAGTCCTGGGCGCAGAAGCCGCGATCGCCCGCGTCCAGTTCGTCTCCGGCACCCACGCGATCGCCTGTGCCCTGTTTGGCGCTCTGCGGCCGGGGGATGAATTGCTGGCGATCGCCGGCCCCCCCTACGACACCCTCGAGGAAGTCATCGGCCTGCGGGGCTTGGGCCAAGGCTCCCTCCTCGACTTTGGCATCCACTACCGGCAGTTGGAACTGACCCAGGCCGGCAGCGTGGATTGGGACGCCCTGGAAACAGCCATCCGGGACAAAACCCGGGTCGCGCTGATCCAGCGTTCCTGTGGCTACAGTTGGCGGCCGAGCTTGGCGATCGCCGACATCGCCAAAATTGTCCGCCTCGTCAAGGCCCAAAACCCCAAGACGATCTGCTTTGTAGACAATTGCTATGGCGAGTTCGTCGAAGCCCGCGAGCCCCCGGCCGTCGGTGCTGACCTGATCGCCGGCTCCCTGATCAAAAATCCTGGCGGTACGATTGTGCCAGCCGGGGGGTATGTGGCAGGGAACCCAGAATTGGTAGAAGCCGCGGCCTGTCGGCTCACGGCCCCCGGCATCGGCCGCCGTGGCGGTCCGAGCCTGGATGTCAACCGCCTGCTGTTTCAGGGCCTCTTCCTGGCCCCCCAGATGGTCGGCGAAGCCCTCAAGAGTGCCCACCTGATCGCCCAAGTCTTTGACCAGCTTGGCTACCCGGTCAATCCCCGGCCCCAAGCTCCCCGCCACGACACCATCCAGGCGGTACGCCTCGAATCCGCCGATAAATTGATCGCCTTTTGCCGCGCCCTCCAGCAACACTCCCCCGTCGGCTCCTACCTCGACCCCGTGCCCGCAACGATGCCGGGCTATGCCAGCAGTCTTGTGATGGCGGGCGGCACCTTCATCGACGGCAGCACCGCCGAATTCTCCGCCGATGCCCCCCTGCGGGAGCCCTACATCGTCTTCTGCCAAGGAGGCACCCACTGGACTCACACGGCGATCGCCCTGGAAGCCGCCATCGAAGCCGTGGGCCCGGCCTCCTAACGAGGAACCCGGGGAGGTCTGTTCATAGAGGCTGAGTGCTGGATAATAGGGCCGACGGTCGCCAACACGGAGGTCCAGAGCCGATGGATATTCTGTCCGCAGCGGTGCTGCTGTTGCTGATTCTCGACCCCTTTGGCAACTTGGTGCTGATCAATACCCTGCTGGCGTCTTGGCCCCTTCGTCAGCGGCGCTGGATTATTCTGCGAGAAGCGGGGATTGCCTACCTCATCCTGATCTTTTTCCTCCTGGTCGGCAATCAGATCTTGAGCTTCTTGGGTATTGAGCAGCACACCCTGAGCATTTCGGGCGGCCTTGTCTTGTTCTTAATTGCGCTGGGGATGGTCTTTCCGGATCGCTCCGTGGCGCCAACCAGCTTGGAGGTGGAGCCCCTGATCGTGCCCATCGCCATGCCCTTGATCGCGGGGCCGAGCGCGATCGCCGCCCTCCTAGTCTTGGCCAACAACGAGCCGGAGCACCTGGGTCGCTGGTTTCTAGCTGTGACCCTGGCGGCAACGGTGGCGACCCTCATCCTGGGTCTCTCGCCACCCCTTTTTCACCGCTTGGGCAAGCGGGGGGCGATGGCCATCGAAAAGCTGATGGGAATGCTGCTGATCATGCTCGCGGTGCAAATGTTGCTCAATGGCATCGCCCAATACCTGCAAGACTAATGCCAGGACACATTGCGCAGGGCCAACAGGCTCCCAGCCGTCCCGATACAGAGCCCCAAACCCAACACCATCACCGGCAGCAACAGCCCCTGGGCCGTGCTCAAGCGCAGGCCGTCGCTGAGGAAGGCGAAAAAGTCCGGTTGTGAGAACAGCAAGTGGCTCACCACCGCCCGCAGGGCGGCCATGAGCACCAAAGCCGAACCACCACCCACCAGCCCGAAGCTGGCCCCCTGAAACAGCACGGGCAAGCCGATCCAGGACTTGGTCGCCCCGACCAGTTGCATGATCTCCAGCTCCGTGCGGCGAGCAGCCACGATTAAATTCAAGGTCGCGGCGATCACGGCGATCGTTGTCAGGGACAGAATCGCCGTCACGGTCAAGCTCACCCAGCGGACACTGCGCTGGATCTGAGCAAAGCGATCGCGCACGTCACTGGCATCCGTGCAGCGCTCGACCCCCTCGAGGCGCTGCAACTTCGCCATGAGTTGCGGCACGACTTGGGGGGTCACGGCGCTGACCTTCAACTCATCCACCAGGGGGTTGCCCTCCAGTTGAGCCGTGGCGGCCTCCGCATCGGCAATCTTCAGCTCAGCCAGCAACTCGGCCCAGGCGCGATCGCGGGGAATCAGCCGCACCTGCTTCACCTCCGGGAAGCTCGCCGCCGCTTGCACCCAGTCCTCCCCGCGAGCCTCCGGTTGCAAATAGACCGAGATTTCCAACTGCTCGCCGAGGTGCAGCATCAGAGTATCCAGTTGCCAGGAAGTCTGAAGACAGAGCCCAAACAGGAATAGCAGCACCGTCATGGTACTGGCCGCCGCCCCATTCATCCAGCCGCCCCGCCGCAGGCCCGCCAGGGTCTCGCGGAGTAAGTAGCGGAGTTTGGTAAAACGGTGAAGCATAGGCGGCTGGAGCGTGATTCTTGGTCATTGCCTCGCAATTCTACCGAATCTAGATTTTCGTGAGAAGTAAATTCGCGAGATTTTCACCGCTTTCCCGGCGCAAAGGGTCCGGTCAGCGGGCAAAATGGAGAGCGAGAGAGCCTATTCGGAGAGAAGCCTTGCAAACTCAATCCACCCCTAGCCTTAAATCCCTCCTAGGCGGGATCGTGACCGCCCTGTTGATTCTGCTCGCCTTCAACTCCTTCGTGATCATTAATCCCGGCCAGGCCGGGGTGCTCAGTGTCTTGGGCAAGGCCCAGGATGGGGCGCTACTAGAAGGACTGCATTTCAAGCCCCCCTTTGTCTCGAACGTCGATGTCTACGATGTAACCGTCCAGAAGTTTGAAGTGCCGGCCCAAAGCTCGACCCGAGACCTTCAAGAACTCTCGGCCAGCTTTGCGATTAACTTCCGCCTGGACCCGGTGCAGGTCGTGGACATTCGCCGCACCCAAGGCACGCTAGAAAACATTGTTTCAAAGGTGATTGCTCCCCAAACTCAAGAATCCTTCAAGATTGCCGCCGCCCTCCGCACTGTAGAAGAGGCAATTACTAAGCGGTCGGAGCTGAAGCAAGATTTTGATATGGCTCTCAATGCACGGCTAGAGAAATATGGAATTATTGTCCTCGACACTAGCGTCGTCGATCTAACCTTCTCGAAGGAATTTGCCCGCGCGGTGGAAGAGAAGCAAATCGCTGAGCAGAGCGCCCAGCGAGCTGTCTACATTGCCCGCGAGGCCGAGCAACAGGCCCAGGCCGATGTCAATCGCGCCAAGGGGCGAGCTGAGGCCCAGCGCTTGTTAGCAGAGACGCTGAAGGCCCAGGGGGGCGCGTTGGTCTTGCAGAAAGAAGCGATCGAAGCCTGGCGTCAGGGCGGCTCCCAAATGCCGAAGGTGCTGGTGATCGGTGGGGATCAGCAAAATAGTGTTCCCTTCCTGTTCAATCTCGGCGACCTGGCCGGCGATCGCTCCTAGGGTTCCTGAAGGAAGGCAATTCCCGGCAGGCCCATCTCGGCCCTCACCCCCTCAGTCCCCCTCTCCCAACCATGGGCGAGGGGGAGGCTAGACTAGGCCTTCCGACTCCCCTGCTCCCAGCCTTGGGAGCAGAGGCCGGGGGATGTGGACGCGCAGCGGCTTCTCGCAGAGGGGGCCCCGTAACGCTGTTCGCGCTAGCGTCGCGTAGCGATAGAGGGCGACCCTCTACTCCTGGAGCCATCGCTCAAAATTCAGGAGCCGCGCTTTTTTTCGTCCACCCAGTCGCTCATGGCCGGCCACAGCGATCAGCGGGGGGCCGCTAAGCTGGAGAGTAGCTCCCTCTTGTGCGCTCATGGCGATCGCCTCCTGGCCCCTCCCAGCCCAGCCCGTGACCTCCGAGGCCTTCCGTCCCTACGGGCAGTTTATTCAAGCAACAGCCGACGGCAAGCCCTTCGATGCCAGGGATGCCCAGCTCGATTTAACTCAGGGGACACCGCGATTCTACATCCTGCGCCTTGAGCCCCGCGATCGCCGTTTCCATCAGATCACTCGCCACAGCCACTGCACCCAATGCCTGGGGTCCCTGAATGGGCGTGAGTGGTTCTTGGCCGTGGCTCCTCCCAGGGCCACACCCGAGCCTGAGCGGTCTCGCTTACAGGCCTTCCGGATTCCTGGCGATGGCTTTGTCAAGCTGGAGGTGGGGACTTGGCACGCGGGGCCCTATTTTGACGGCCCGGCCGCTGATTTTTACAATCTTGAACTGAGCGACACCAACGAGCGCGATCATTTCAGTTATGACTTTGCGGCGCAACAATCCCTCGAGTTTGTCATTACTGGTTGAAGTGCGGTGAGTGGTTTTGTCGGCTGGGTGCAGTTTGACGGCCGACCCGTCAGCCGGGCCGACTTGGCAGCCCTCACAGCCCCGTTGGCCCAGCGGGGGCCGGATCGGTTGGGGCTCTGGTGTGAAGGGGCGGCGGGCTTTGGTCACACGCTCCTGGCCACGAGTCCTGGGGCGGCCCAGGAGCAGCAGCCTCTCGTGGTGCGACCCGGCCTGGTGCTGGTGGCCGATGCGCGGTTGGATGGACGGGACGAGCTGGGCGCGCGGCTGCGGCGGCTGGGGGGTCGCTTGCCCGCTCAGCCCACGGACCCGGACTTGATCGGGCAGGCTTGGCTGGCCTGGGGCGATCGCGCCCTCGCCCATTTGCAAGGCGACTTTGCCTTTGCCCTCTGGGATCAGGCGCGGCAAACCCTAGTCTGTGTCCGTGATCCCTTGGGGGTGAAGCCGTTTTTCTACGCCCAACGGGGGGCGACCCTGATCGTTGGTAATGATCTGCGCTGTCTGCGCCAGCACCCAGCGGTGTCTGGGGCGCTGCATGAGGCGGCGATCGCCGATTTCCTGCTCTTCGACTTCAATCGTGACCCCACCACCACCAGCTTCCAAGCTGTGCAGCGCTTACCTGGAGGGCATTGGCTCCAGGCCCAGCCGGAGCGTTGCCAACAGCGCCGCTATTGGACCTTGCCTGTGCCAGCCCTGCGCTCCTACCGCCACGCGGCTGATTGCCTGGCGGAGTTTCAGCATCACTTGAACCAAGCGGTGGGCGATCGCCTCCCCGAGGGGCCCGCGGCCATCTACCTCAGCGGCGGCCTGGATTCCTCCACCCTGGCGGCCAGCGCCCGCGCCGTGCGGCCAGAGCAGCCGCTCCACGGCTTCACCACCCTTTACCGCCAGCAGTTTCCCGATCCCGAGGCCCACTACACTCCCCTGGTGGTCGCGGCCCTGGGCCTCACCTGGCATCCCCTCGCCGCCGATGATTACACCCTGTACCAGGACTGGGGGACCATCCTACGACCCCCGGAGCCGAGCCACAGCCCCCTGTTGGCCCTCGACCATGATCAGTTACAGCACATTGTCCGCCACAGTCGGGTGGCCCTCTACGGCGAGGGGGCCGATGAGGCCCTGCAACCCTCGACCGTGCTCGAGGCTTGGCGCGGTCTGCCTTGGCGCGTCAGTCTGCGGGGACTCCTGGACTGCCTGGGCCTGGGCCTACGACCGGAGTGGGGGACGGGCCTCCGAGCCCAGGGGCCGCGTTGGTGCGGCCGGCCAGCCTTGCCCTTGCCCCCCTGCCCCGACTGGCTGAATCCAGACTTTGCGCGCCGCACCCAGGCCCAGGCCCGCTGGCAGGCGGTGTTACAAGCGAAGTTGCG
>CAYNIP010000044.1:0-23259 GCA_964397305.1 uncultured bacterium | reverse complement strand
GAGAGGGCCCAGGGGCGAGAGTCTCGCACCCTTGGCGATCGCGCGCCTATGCCGCCCTCACCTCGGAGCTTTGGCTGCCGACGCTGGCCGCCTGTGATCCAGGCTTTTTCAATCTGCCCGTGGAGACGCGCTTGCCGTTCCTGGACCTGCGGTTGTTGGACTTTCTCCTCGCCCTGCCCCCGCTGCCCTGGTTCGTTCGCAAGGAGTTGCTGCGCCAGGCCGGGCGCGATCGCCTCCCTCCGGCGATCCTGAAGCGTCCCAAGACCCCCCTGGCGGCGGCTCCCTTCTTCCTGGCCCTCCAGCAAGGGGAAGGGCCCTGGGCCTGCCTGTCGGGGGCGGCGAGTGAGATTGAGGCCTATGTGGATCGGGAGCGCCTGCTGGCCAGCGTCCAGGAGTACTCACGTTCTCCCGTGCTCGCTTGGAACAGCTTGCGCGCCGTCAGCCTCCACCACTGGTTGCAGCAACAAAGCGAACGTCCCGGATGCGGCCTCCCGTCCCCATCTGCTAATACTGTGGAGAGTAGCTAAATGGACTCAGCCAATTTCTATGGAGCGATCGGACATGTCCTCTCAAACTTCTGCTAAGCAGACTTACCATCGACCGCACCTGACGGTTTATGGCAATATCGCCCACTTAACGCAAGCTGTATCGGATGTTGGGGCTCCGGATGGCGCGGGGATGAGCGCCATCCCCAATCGCACCCTCTAGGCGGCCGCTCGAGCCGCAGGCCATGTACTACTACCGCGCCTACGGCCTGCACTTGGCTGCCAACGACCCGTTGCCTGGGCTGGTTGCCCTGACGGAGCCTCCGGTTGTCGATACCCAGATTTTGCTTGGCTCTCGGCCGCCAGCCCTCGGGACCGTCACGGCTCCCTGGTATGTCAGTCCCTCACCGCAACCGGGAGCGGAGCCGGGTTTACGAGTCTGGTGTGACGCCCCCCGGCAGTCCTTCCGGTTTCGCTACGGGGATGGGGCCGAGTTTTTGGTGCGGGGACAGCCAGCCCGGATCTGGGCCGATTGGGAGCAGCGCCTGAGCCGGGATGATTTGACAACTTATTTGGTAGGCCCAGTGCTGGGGTTCCTGTTGCGCTGGCGGGGGATCGCTTGTCTGCACGCCAGCGCCGTGGCGACACCCGCGGGGGCGATCACTTTGGTCGGCCCTTCCGGAGCCGGCAAGTCCACGACAGCGGCGGCCTTGGCGGGGGCGGGTTGCCCGGTGCTGGCGGACGATGTGGCGGCTCTGGGGGAAACGGCGGCGGGCTTCACGGTGCAGCCGGCCTACCCCCGGTTGCGGCTCTGGTCTACAGCCGTTGAACTGCTCTATGGCCATCCCGAGGCCTTGCCGCGCTTGGTGCCGGACCATCCGAATTGGGACAAGCGCTATCTGGATCTGAGCCAACCCCAAGGCGGCGGCTTCCAGACAGAGCCCTTGCCGCTTGTGGCGGTGTATCTCTTGTCGGGGCGGCGGCGGGAGGAGAGGGCACCGCGTTTGGAGGCGATCGCCCCCTCCCAGGCCCTCGTGGAGCTGATCGCCAATACTTACACCAACTATTTACTCGACAAGACCATGCGCCACCAAGAGTTCGCGACCCTCAGCCGGCTGGTGCAGCGGGTTCCTGTGGGCCGGGTGGTCCCCCATCAAGAGCCCGCCCGCCTGCCGGAGTTGGTGGCGACTCTGCTCGGAGCCACGACGGCAGCTGGGAAGTACGGATCGCTGGGACTAAAATGAGGGGGTGGACGAAAAAAAGCGCAGCTCCCCTGAATTGTGAGCGATGGCTCAAGGAGCAAAGGGTCGCCCTCTTCAGTGTTACCGGGCCCTCATCCCCCGGCCCCTTCTCCCAGCTTTGGGAGAAGGGGAGTTAGAAGCCCCTCTCCCAACTTGGGAAAGGGTTGGGGTGAGGGCTTAGCCAAGGAGCGCAACCATCCCGCGCAAAATTTCGTTCACCGAAAATGAGGTGTGATGACGTAAATGTAACGGTTAATTGTTAAGGTTGACTGTTGACAGGTTGCCGACCGCCCTTTGTCATGCCGGATGCTGACCGCTCTTCTACAACCCACCAGTCCCTATCGCTCTCGCAATGGCTCTACCAGGCCCTTTGTGGCGGCGAGGCCCAGGAGGGCGTGGATCGCTTGCGCCTGCGCCTGCGCGGGAATCACCTCCATGTCCTCTGTGAGGGGGCGCAATTGCCCTCGGCCGACCGGCTGGTTCCTCGCTTGATTCGGGCCCTGCGATCGCCCGAAGCAGAGCAGTTTGACCTCCTGACCGGCCGCAGTGAAGAGCCCGTTTACAAAATCATTCTCTACGGCCGGGTTGCTGGGGAGTCACGACCCGTTTGGATTGAGCCCGTTGACCTCGAGCCCCTGCGGGCCCGCCCCCTCCCCCAGACACCGGCTGGAGCCGTTGTGGCCACAAATCCCGCTTCAGCCCCCGCCACAATGGCTGAAACCCCTGAGACGACGACCCCGAGCCGCCCCAGAACCTTGGCGACTGCTCCCCCCCAAGCCCCAGGGCTGGCGGCGGATGCTCCGGAGACGTTGGCGCAGCCTGTTCCGGAGGAACGTATCGCCCGTCACCTGAGCGAATCCCTCGCACCCCTGGGAGTCAGTGTGCGGATTCTGGTCCAAAAGTTGCCTCAGGCGGCCGCCGAGGCCGGCCAGCCAGCCGACTCGGCCGACCTGAAGCGGCTCTGGGTTATCTGTAGCTGTTCCTACAGCCCCGATGCCTCCTTGATCGCTCAGCCTCTGGCGCGGCAGTTGCGGGAGTTGCAGTTGCCCGGCTTCAAGGAAGCGGCCATCCGCCTCCAGGTCAGCGGTGAGGCTACGCCAGATTGGGTCCTGCAAGTTGATCTCACCAGTCCGGCGGCGATGCTCCGGGATTGGGCCCACTGGGGCGATGTGCAGGCTCTGGAGCGGCTACTGGATCAGGCCCTGCGTGCTCATGGCGTGCGCGTGCGGGCAACCCTGGCGGCAGGAACACTCCACATCTTCTGTAGCCTACGTTCGGCCCTGGGACTACCCCAGGAAGTGCCACCCCAAGCGACGACGACGGCGGCTCTCGATCGGGTGCTGGAGGACCTGGCTCCCCAGGGCCTGGGGGCAGCAACGGTTTATGGGGTGCGGAGCCTAGAGCTGGAGGCCGAGAGCCTCGCGCCGGAAGCCCTGAAAGAAGCGCCAGTCTGGGTGCAGTGGCTCAATCTCCCCGCCGCCACTCAGCCGGAACGAGCCCCGACGGCGATCGCCCTCGCTCGCCAACTCCAGCTCCCCGCCCTCACCTTTCTGCTGCAACGGCTGCTGAACCCCAAGCTGGATGAGCGCCTGACAACCGGCGGCATTAGCGTCAAGCTCTGCATTAAAGACGCCCTGCTCCATATCATGACCGAGGCCCTAGTCTGCCCGCCCCAGGTTCAGGTGGTCAGCCGGATTGAAAAGCTCCTGCGGTCTCTAGACCTGCCAGAACTCCAGGGAGCCCGCCTCTACGGTCGCCGCGCCGGTCAGACGACGCCTCTCTGGAGCTATGCCCTCGACTTTAGGCCCGCGCCACCCGTCAGCGTTGCGGCAACCCCAGGGCCGGCCGCGGTTCCGGCGGCGCCGGAGCCGGCGGCGATCGCGGCGGCGGCCACGACCGCGCCTACCCCGGTGGACCGGGAGCTTCAGGCCCCACTGCGCCGCCTGCTCTGCTGGACGCGCGCCTTTGGGCCCCGCCGCACGGCCCAGGAACTGGAGGGCTGGTCGGGGTCGGCCTTATCCCGTTGGTCGGAGGACCGCTATCTGAAAGTAGCCCTCCTCTGGGCCGCCTTGGGGCTGGCCCTGGCGGTGCAGGTGGACTGGGCCCTGGGCCGCACTCTGCGGACTCAGCGCACAGCTGAGGCTCCCCTGGCCACACCGACCAGCACCCTAGGGACGTTGCCGCCTTGGCAGGACCAGGAACCCAGGCTTGAAGACCGGAGGGGCGATCGCTTCACAACAACCCTGCCCGAAGGCCGCGAGAGCGAGGCCGCGGCGGCCGCAATTCTGGCGGCGGCCCGCTCCCGCAACCCCAGCCTGAACAATCCACTGCTAGACGAGAAACTGGCTCTATACCAGGAACGCTTGCAACGGGGCCGCTTGCCGGATGTGCTGATTGTCGGTAGCTCCCGGGCCCTGCGCGGCGTCGATCCCGTGGTGCTGCGCCAGGCGATCGCCAACCAAGGCTATCGCAGCCTGGATGTGTTCAATTTCGGCATCAACGGCGCGACGGCCCAGACGGTGGATCTCGTCCTCCGCCGCATTCTGACGCCCGAGCAGTTGCCGGAAGTGGTGATCTGGGCCGATGGGGCCCGCGCCTTCAACAGCGGCCGACCGGATCTGACCTACGAGGCGATCGCCAGTTCCCCCGGCTACCAACGCTTGCAAGCCGGCACATTTCCCGGTCAGGGCCGCACCGATCCTGACCGCCGCCCCCCCCTGACGACCCAGATCGCGCGCGGCTTCCGGGCGGGCTATGCCGACTTCAACCAGTGGTTTAGTGACGCCCTCGGGGAATTCTCCGCCACCTATCCCCAGCGCGAACACCTGCGGGCCTGGCTCCACGCTCGCGCTCTAGAGCCCCTGCCGGGGGTTGAGCCGCTGCCTAGCCCTAGAGCGGAGGCCACGGCGGCGCGGGAACCCATTGATCTGGATGGCTTTTTGGCGATCGCCGCCCGCTTTAACCCCGAAACCTACTACCGAGCCCACGCCCGCGTCAGTGGCGCTTACGACAGCGACTACGACGCCTTCAGCTTACGGGGCCGCCAACATGAAGCCCTGCGGGAGGTGCTCAGCTACCTCAAGGCCCAGCGGGTCAAGGTGGTGTTTGTCAACCTTCCCCTCACCGACGAGTACCTCGACCCCGTGCGCCAAGAGTACGAGGAACAGTTCGTGACTCACATGGAGCAAGTAGCGGATCGCTACGGTCTCGTGTTTCGCGACTTGGCCACCCGCTGGCCAACGGAGCACGACTTTTTCTCAGACCCCAGCCACCTCAATCGCTACGGAGCCTACGAAGTCTCCCAGCACTTAGCTCGGGACCCCGCAATTCCCTGGGAACTGCGGGCTGATTAGGATTGCCCATGGCCGCCAGGGAGAAGCCTTGGCGGTGCAGCTCCCTGGGGAAACTCCCCTTCGCCCAGAGCTTCGGTCACAAGGATGTTGCCCCCTGGCCACCCGCCGAGCCTCAAGCCAAGGCCGCCAGCAAGGCCTCGCCCATCCCCTGACAGCCCACCAGCTGCATCCCCGGCGACAGGATATCGCCGGTGCGGTAGCCTTGGTCAAGGACGGTCATCACCGCCGCCTCGAGCCGCGAGGCCGCCGCTGCTTGGTGAAGCCCGTAGCGCAACAGCATCGCCGCACTCAGAACCTGGGCGAGGGGATTGGCCTTGTCTTGGCCGGCGATGTCGGGGGCCGAGCCGTGGACGGGCTCAAAGAGGCCCGGCTGGCCCGCAGCCCCGAGGCTGGCGGAGGGCAACATGCCAATGCTGCCCGTGAGCATGGCCGCCGCATCCGAGAGGATGTCACCGAAGAGGTTGCCGGTCACAAGGGTGTCAAATTGCTTCGGGGCGCGCACCAGTTGCATGGCGGCGTTGTCCACGTAGAGGTGGCTGAGTTCGACCTCGGGATACTGGCTGGCCATCTGGGTGAGGCGATCGCGCCACAACTGGGAGACATCCAGCACATTGGCCTTGTCCACAGAGCACAGCCGCCCCTGGCGCTGGCGGGCCGTCTCAAAACCAACCTTGGCGATGCGGTCGATCTCAGCAGCGGTATAGGCCATCGTGTTGACGGCCCGTTGTTCCCCGGTCTCGGTTTGGAAGATCCCCTTGGGCTCTCCAAAGTAGATGCCGCCAGTCAGCTCCCGCACGACCATAATATCCACCCCCGTCACCACCTCCGGCTTCAGGGTGGAGGCTGCGGCTAACTGGGGCAGGATCGTCGCCGGCCGCAGGTTTGCGAATAGGCCCAGGCCAGCCCGCAACCCGAGCAGGCCCGTCTCGGGGCGCTGGGCCCGGGGCAGTTGGTCCCACTGGTAGCCACCGATGGCCGCTAGGAGCACGGCATCACTTTGGCGGGCTTGGGCCAAGGTGGCCTCGGGCAGGGGCTCGCCGGTAGCCTCGATCGCCGCGCCGCCGATCAGGGCCTCGCTGAACTCGAACTGGAGGTCAAAGGCAGGGGCGATCGCCTGCAAGGCCGCGACCGCGACCGTCATAATCTCGGGCCCGATGCCGTCGCCAGGGAGGAGGGTGATGCGGTAAGTCTGAGTCATGGGTGCAATCATCACGGCAGCCAGAAGGGGTGCATCTCACTTTGGAGACTCCCCTTCGCCCTACTTGGGAGAAGGGGCCGGGGGATGAGGGGGCAAACTTGCCTACCTGAGATGCACCCGGAACAAGTTTGCATCCTAGCAGCTAATGGGCTTCCGCCGTCGCTCCCGTGCGCGCCTGCTCAGCTTCCGCAAACGCTCGCAACCGCGCCAAGGCCACAGTGTGGATCAGGTTCAAGGGGAGCAGGGACACTCCCTCCAAGCGCGACTGCACCCAGCCATCGCCCCAGTACCACTCGTGATAGCCATCCACAGCCCCACTGAGGAGCAACCGTAAGCTGTCTGGCTGCACTACCTGGACCTGATGGGCGATCGCCACGGGCCCCAGATGGGCGGTGAACTCGCGGCCGGGGGTCAGGATCGCGGGCAACCCGGCTGCAAATTGTTGCGGGGCCAGCCACTGACGAAACTGCTCCGGCTCCTGCAAGCTGCGGGCGATCGCCGGGGCCGCTGCTTCCACCTCAAGCCGCAAAAAACTGCGCTGAAATATGCCAAACATAGGGTTTTCGGTCTCTTCCAGCCGGGAAAAGCGTCAGGTCACAATTTTACTGTAACCCTCCTTAGGCCGCCCGTTGTGCCCCAGGGGCAGGGGGTACAATGGAGGGCGTGAGCCGATGGGAACCTCCCACAGGAAGGGCATGGGACAACAGACCCGCCGACAGGTGTTGCAGGCCGGGGGAGCCGCCTTGGCGGCCGCAGCTCTCTCAGGCTGTGGCTGGACCCTAGCCAGCATCAATACAGAGCCCCGCGCCCAGTCCACCAAGGATGAACTCTACCTCTACACGTGGGCTGGGTATACCGATAGCGCCCTGCTGCGGCGGTTTTACGAAGAGACGGGCATTCGGGCGATCGCCGATGTCTTTGACTCCAACGAGGCAATGCTGGCGCGGCTGCAAGCCAGTGGCGGCGGCGGCTACAGCATCATTTATCCCTCGGATTACATGGTGCAAAAGATGGCGGCCTTGGGGTTGCTCTATGAGCTGGAAGGCGATCGCCTCCCCGGCCTGGAGCGCCTGTTTCCCCGGTTTCAAAACCCCCACTATGACCCCGGCAACCGCTACAGTGTGCCCCTGAGCTGGGGCACGGCCGGCCTCATCTACAATCGCCGCCTGCTGGCAACGCCACCCCAGGACTGGGACTACCTCTGGGAGCACCAGGCGGAGTTGGCCAAGCGGGCAACACTCCTCAACGATGTGCGGGAAGTGATGGGGGCGGCCCTCCGCTCCCTAGGGTACTCTTACAATTCCACCCAACCCGCCGAACTGGCCGCCGCTTATGAAAAATTGCGCCAACTCAAACCGGCGATCGCCGCCTTCACCTCCGACGCCTGGCGCAACCAGATCCTCACCGGCGATTTGCAGCTGGCCATGTGCTACTCCTCCGATGCCAATGAAGTGATCTCCGAAAATCCCGACCTCGAATACGTCCTGCCCCTCAGCGGCTCCTCCCTCTTCACCGACACCCTGGCCATTCCCCGCACCGCTCCCAACGTCGCCGCCGCCTATGCTTGGATCGAGTTCATGCTGCGCCCCGAGGTTGCCGCGCCGATCGTGGAGCGCCTCAGCTTCTCCACCCCCAATGCCGCCGCCTTCGCCTTACTCCCCCCAGCCGTTCAGCAGAATGTCTGCCTCTTTCCCCCCGAGCCCGCCATCGGCCGCTGCGAGGGCCTCATTCCCGTCGGCGAGGCCGCCAGCGAACTCTATGATCGCTACTGGACCCTCTTGACCAGCAGTTAGGGGGCTGGTCAAAGCCCTGAGCCCTGAGCGTGCTCGGTGCGCTGGGGGCCACTGGGGGCGGCCTCGTTCCTAGCTCCCAGGAACCTGCCATAATGGGGGCAATGCGCGCGTAAAGGACAGCGGGTCCGTGACTCAAGACAGTCGCTTCTTTCGGCAAATCTCGGCCTTGGTGGCCCAGGCGATCGCCGACCTAGATGGCCTAGACCTGGCCGAAGTCTCCCAGCCCGCCGCCAGCAGTGCGCCCCTCTTTGCCACCGTCCAGAGCCACTTTGAGCGCCAAGGCTGGCAACACCAGCGGCTGCCAGGCAAGACAGCTCTGCGCTTCACCTACCAGGGTCAACAGGGTAAATGGGTCTGCATCGTCAGTACCCGCGAGCAGGCGCGGCAGGTGGTGATCTATTCGCTCTATCCGCCGCTGGTCCCCGAGGCGCGACGGTTGGCGATCACCGAGTTGCTTACCCGTGCCAACTATCATCTGACCCTCGGTAATTTTGACCTCGACTTTGAGAGCGGCCAGGTCCGCCTTCGCACGGGTCTCCTCCTCACCCCGGACACCTTCAGGCCGGCCCTGCTCCAGCAGCTCCTGCTCCACCACTTGCAGACGGCGGATCGTCACCTCGGACCCTATCTCGCTGTCCTGGCCGGAGAGCGATCGCCCCAGGAAGCCATGACCCAACTGCATCCCTAGGGCCGCCCATGAGACGACTGAGGGCTTGGCTAGACCGCGAGGCGATCGCCGCTGGGATTTTACTCACCCCGGCCGCCCTCCTCCTGACCCTGTTCCTGGGCTTCCCGCTGGTCTACCTCCTCGGCCTTAGCTTCACCAGCGGTAGCTTCACCCGCGCCGGCCTCCATTGGGTCGGGCTTCGCAACTACTGGCGTTTGCTAACAGACCCCGACTTTAGGCAGGTCTTGGGCAACACCCTCTACTTCACCATGGCCACCGTCGTCCCCAGCCTCCTCTTGCCCCTAGGGCTGGCCGTCCTGCTCAATCGGGCCTTTTTCGGTCGCACCCTGCTCCGCACGGCCTACTTCTTGCCTTCGATCACCTCCCTGGTCGCCGCGGGTCTCAGCTTTCGCTGGCTCTTCCAAACCCAGGGCCCCCTGAACGCGGCCCTCCAGGGTCTCGGCCTCCCCGCCGTTCCCTGGCTGGGGAGCACGGTATGGGCAATGCCCGTGTTGATCCTGCTCAGCAGTTGGCAGCAGTTGGGCTTCAACTTCATCGTCTTCCTCGCCGGCCTGCAAGGGATTCCCCAAACTCGCTATGAGGCCGCGGCCCTGGATGGAGCCGGAGCCTGGGCCCAGTTTTGGCACATTACCCTGCCTGGGCTGCGGCCAACCCTGGTCTTTGCCACCATTGCCACCGCGATTTTCACGCTGCGGAGCTTTGAGCCGGTCTATGTCGTCACCGGCGGCGGCCCCCGCAACGCTACCAATATCCTGGTCTACTACATTTATGAACAGGCCTTTGCCCTGCTCGATGTCGGCTATGCGGCGGCGGCCGCCACGGTGTTGTTGGCAATCGCCAGCCTGTTTGTTTACTGGCAACTGCGAGCCTGGGGCGAGAGTCAGTGACTCGTTGTTGCGTTGTCGCGCTAACGTGCAACGCCTGAAAACCGTCGTCCCTCTACCCAGAATTGGGATTACCCAGCATCTGACCGTCATCGCCAGAGGTTAGGGCTTGCAAGGCCGTCGCCAAGGCTTGAAATTCAGCGATCGTCAGGTGTTGGCGCGATCGCTTGCCAAAACAGGCCTGCAAATAGCACCGACCCTGAGCCACCGACCACCCCAAGCGCCGTAGCTCTCGCTCCGTCTGCTCATAGAGCAAATCCCGCGCCTGCAACTCCACCACCCCCGCCACCAGCTTCCAGCAAGGCGGCTCCTCCGACCACTGGGGCGGCGACCAAGGCAAACTGAGGCTGAGGGTCAACACACACTCCGTTCCTGGGCTATAGCCCGCTTCGAGACGCTGCATCAAATCAGCATCCGTCAGCTTGAGATCACGCCACACCTCCCCCTCAACTTGAAAACTAATGCGCCAACGGCCCGGTCCCTCCTGATCCGGCCGGGGCTGGATCTGCACCTGGCTAGCGCGGACCAATTGCAACGTCTGCCGTGCTGCCCAAGGCTTCGCCTGCAACTCAGACACCATGACATATTTCCGCCGATTGTGGAGCAGGGGCGGCGACTGGCAATAGGGCAATACTTGCCAGGGCCGGTATCGGCCCTCCACTCGCCAGGCTCCGGTCAAGACCGAGCGATTTTCGGGCTCAAAGCCAAAATCAGAGCCGGAATCTGCTAACCGAATCGCCAAGACATCGAGCAGCCTCGGTTCCTGGCCTTGAATTTGCCGCACCGAGGCCGGAATGCTGCCATCGTGGGGGTAGTAGAGATCGCAGACCGGCCGGAGCCATTGACCCGTCGCCAGATCAATCCCGGCAATGCACCGCTCTTGCATTTTCCAAGAGTTGGCTAAGCAGACCAGACGCCTTACAGATGGCATACCTCAACGCTACCCCAATGCTCCCTAAAGTATTCAGCCACGAGCCGCCGATGGCAATAGTCCGGCTTGGCTTCACTACAAAGTAGGCAACTTTGATGCAGCAACTCCGGGGCGATCGCCCGTTCAATCTGTCGCTCAACCAGCAAAGCAATAAAGTCCCGCTCATAGTCCTCCCAAGCACCCTTCTGCTTTTTGTAGGCCGTGAGCATTGCCTGAGTCGGAGCCAGCTCTGGCAAATGCACATAATCCAGGCCGCCAATGGTTTCCAAAAAGTAGGCCAGATCCGCGCGCTTCGTAAAGCCGGCCAACTGCGAAACATTGTTCAGGCGCGTGTCAATCACCCGCTCGACTCCAGCGGCCAACAGAGCCCCAAAAAACGCCCGGGCGCTCCGCTTGGTAAAGCCAATCGTAAACAGCTTAATCGGCGATTGTAGCGGCGTCTGGTTGCGAGGCAGCGCGTTCAACATAGGCGATTTGGTCTCCTTGCAGTTGGTAGGCGCGGCTGAGGCGCTCCGAGAAACTAAGGGGAGGCTCTGGCGGAGTGGAGGGGAAAAGAGAGAGTTGCACCGCCGGACTCGGGGGCAATTCCTGGAGGTGGTGGCGGGCGAGCATCCGGGCTTCCAGGGCGGTATGGGATTCTAGATCACCATTTTTCAAAATGTGCTGAATGTCCAAATTGTAGGGTCGCAAAGCTTGGCAGACTAAAATCGCTCGATGGCAGGTGAGGGGGTCTTGTTCTGCACACATCAGCGCAATACGGTGTTCCCGTTCAACTCCCTGAAGCAGGCGTTGTAGACCTGTTTGAAACGCTGGCAACGCCGCAATTTTTTCGTAAACGGCCTTGCCTTCGATGTAGCAACTGGGCGCTTGGGGACGGGCCCCCAGTTCACGGCCGAGAAAAACATAGGCCAGGCCCTGGGCAGCCAACTGGGCTTTGAGAGCTGCTTGGTTGAATTGAGGGTGGTAACGGCTGTAGGGATGCGATCGCACATCAGCCAAGGCCGTAACACCCTGCTGCTGGAGCAGCGCGACCAACGCTTCTGCTGAGTGATTTGAATGCCCAATCGTAAAGAGAACTGCCATAAACAGGAGCGGGAGTTACGAGGGAGGGCCTAGGGAGAGGCCAAGCGGAAGGCGAGAATTTGCGTGACTTGGCGATCGCTGAAATTATCGTCGCTAATCAAGATCAAGCTACGGCTGCCATCGGGAAAGCGGGGCCCGAGGGTCATCCCCTCCAAGTTATCGAGGGTCAAGTCCAGAGCCTGGAGATCGAGGAGCAACTGCTTGCGGATCGGCTCCACGTTGCTCAAGCTGCCCGCTAGCGTGGCAATCCGTGAAGTGTCGGTGGCATTGCCGGGAACCAGTTGGAAGATTTTGGCCCCAAATCCTCCCAGCCCAAAGGTCCGTTCCAGGCTGAGCAAGAATCCCTCCCGCTCCAGAGCCAGCAGGGACGTTAAGCTATTGGCAAGGGTTTCGTCGGGGCCAGGCTCGAGCCGGTAGAGCATTTCCGCAATCAAGACCGGTGGGCCCACAGGGTTTACGCCATAGTGCAGGAGGCGGATGCGGGCAGGGGCGGCGGGAGCCGCCTCGACGAGATCCTGAGCCAGGGTTGACTCCGGTGCGGTGAACAGGCGAAAGGGATCGGCCGCCGCCACGCTGGGAGCCGCCAACGTTAGGGCCTCAAAGCCAAGATTGCCGCGAATCCCTTGGGGGCGCTCTGGGTCAGCCTCGCTGGGGTCGGGCGGCAAGAAGCGGCTTGGTAGGGGTAGGAACTGGCGCAGTTGCCCGCTGTTTAGGTCGAATTCCCCCACGAAGGGGGCAGCGCCGCTGGCGGCGACCCCTTCGCTGCTGATGAACAGAGTGCCTCGGGGCGAGAGGGCAATCCCTTCCGGATCAAGGCTATCGGCGGGGAAGGTTTCGCCGTCTTGGTTGCGGAGGAGGGTGACGCCCTCAACTGTAGCGGTCAGTTCTCCAGCCGCGAGGGTTAGGTGCAGGGTGTAGAAGCGGGCTGGAGCGAGGCGGCTGCGGTCGTCGGAGAGGGCGTAGAAGCGATCGCGCTCCCGATCATAAGTAATGGCTGAGAGACCGCCTACAGGGGTCTCTTGAAATTCCTGGCGGGGTAAGGTTGTCGCAGCTAGCAAGTCGAGGGACAGGGGCAGGAACAGGCGCTCGGTGGCCGCGACGGGGGCCGGCAGACTGCACCCAACTAAGCTGAGGAGGAGCAGAAGTCCCAGACCACTTGTTAGAAGCCGTTTTAACCAGTTGTCCATCGGAATTTCTCGGCCCTGCTGGGGCTGAAGTTGTTTAGGAAGATTGTACCTCTCTGCGATCGCTGACTGGGAGGAGGGAATTAGTTAAGATCTATAAGCGGTAGCGATCGCAGATCCGTGGCGATCGCTACCTCAGAGCTGGGTCAAGGGGTTAATCGGAGGATCAGGGTTGGCTGGAGCGCTGAAGCACTACAACGAGCTGAATCTTGAATCCTTGGGACTGCCTAAGATCTGAGTCGCACCAACCGAATCACGGTACGCTGGTTAACCGCCGCAGCCGGATCAGAGCCCGGTAGGGGTTGGGAGAAGCCCAGTCCTTCGGCGAAGAAGTTGTGCGGAAGCTGTTTTCCCCTCAGGTAGTTCACGACTACATCGGCCCGTTGCTGGGAGAGTTGCTGGTTGAGGTCAGCCGGCCCTGTGCGGCTAGTGTGTCCCTGGACCTTGATGCCCACATTGGCGGCGCTGAACTCGCTGATCTCGGCCGCGAGGCGATCCAGGGTCTGTTGACCCACAGCCGTGAGCTGGGCCGAGCCAGTTTGAAACTGCACTTCCCCTTGAACGGTAAGGTTGCCGATGTTGGGGGCCTGCTGCATCTGCTGCGCCGAAGCTTGGACGACTTCCTCGGTGCGGCTAGTTTGTAGGCGCGCGGCCAGCTCTGGGTTGTCCTGGGCGATCAGGTCGATGAGGCCGGCTGTCTGCTGAGCCACGGCGGTGAGGTAATCGGCTGTGTAGAGGTCTTGGGGAGCGGCCGGTGGCGCCGGGAGGCGGCCAGCGAGGACGAGGAGGCCGGCGATCGCCCCGATGCGCTGCGACAGGGTTCCCGACTCCATCCAGTTCTGGGCCTCCACAGAAGTGAAGAACTCAATGCCGCTGGCAACGGTCTGGGCTGCGGCGGGGTCGAGGTTGCCATCGGCAGCGATCTGGCGGGGGATTAGATCTCGGTCTTGCAGGGAGGCATCGATGCGACGGTAGTAGGCTTCGACGAAATCTTTGACCGCCTGGGGATTGGATTGGAGGAGGCGATCGCTCGCCACCGCGACATCCACAATGGAGCTGGGAGCATCAGCACTGCTGAGCACGACGGTGTTGCCCTGCTGCTGGGCCATTGTGATGTAGGGCTCCCAGAGGACGGCGATCGCTACTCGCCGATCTTGCTGCATTCGCTGCCAGGCGGTGCTGGCATCGTCCACCGTTTCCACCTCAAAATCGGCCAGGTTGAAATTGTCGAACCGGGTATTGAGAATGAGCGCCAGGAACTCGCTGGGGGTATCGCCAGCGTAGACAATTTTCGGCTTCTGGCCCTGGGCCCGTTGCTCAGCGACCAATTGCTCTAGATCCAGAAGGGATTGCAGTTGCGGATAGGCTTGGGTGTTGAGGACCACAGCATCGGCCCCGACGGTGCGATCAATGAGGGCCACGATCTTGCCCGCTGGTTGATGGGTCAGGTATTGGTCTAGGGATGTCACCAGCAGATCAATCCGGCCCTCGGTCATCGCCTGGGCCCGGGCCCGCTGATCGAACTCGTCAGCATAGGCCAAGCCCACGCCTCGCTCGGCCAGGGATGCTTGGAAAGCCTCACTCCGGAGGGTAGAGTAGCCGCTGAAGGTATCCCCAAGGGCCTTGAGGGTTACTTTGACGTTGGGGTTGTTGGCTTGGGTGGAGGTGAAGCCCCCGGAGGCGGGGCTACCCGGTAGGAGGCCGGCTTGATAGGACCACCAGCCGCCCACCAGGATGCCACCCGTAATGAGGGCCGCGAGGCCAAGGATCAACGATTCGTTCTGTTTTTTAGGAGGCATGGTTGTCGTTTGGCCGCAAGGATTGGGGTCGTGGGCTCCAACCAAACCACCTTTGCGCCTTAGCTAACCTGACCTCGCCCGAGAAACGCGAGGGCTGGCAGGTCAACTCGCCCAGCTTGGAGCTATTGATCTCATACTAGCGCCAAAAACTGGGCTGGCGTCAAGCACTTGCCCGCAGCGAGCCAATCGCTATTATGATGCAGGTGGACATTGCAAGTCTTGAGGTGTAGGAAGTATGCGAATCACCAAGTTGAGCCTGTTAGCGGGTGCGACGCTGGCGATCGCAGCGACGGTAGCCGCTGCGGATGCTGTGCTGGCGAACCCTAATCCGGCCGTGCAGGTGGCCCAAGCGGAGACGAGTGAGCCTCGTATTCGTGGCTTTGTGCGGAGTGTGGTCGGCAATCAAGTGTTGGTAGAGCTGGATCGTGCTGAAGAGCCGCTGCGGTGGATCGGGATGTCGCGCTCAGAATTGGGTGCGATGAATATCATGGGTGGGACGCCGGTATTTGTGCAAGGCAACCGCATCGTCGGCCTTGCCTACCAAGGCACAGTGACGCCGCGCACTTCTGACTTTACCAGTCGCACTCAAGCTCTCTGGGCGGACTATGAGCGCTCCTTGAGTGAGCCCAGCCAGCCGCCAGTCTTTAGCCAGCCTTCCTTCTCGGAGCCGCCGCCAGCGGTGACTCCGGCTCCTCTGCCAGCTCCGATTCCGGGCCTTTGGTAGAGCGATTCCTGTTGGGGTGACCCCAGGAAGTGCTGATTCTGTGAGGGGGAAGTTTTCGCGAGAAGGCTTCCCCTTCTTGGTGTTGTTGCGCTTTCTAGCGGAGCCGATTATCTTTAAGAGTAGGTTTGGTAGCCTTAAACACGTTGCTGCCGACTCATTTTATGCGAAGCAAAGGGAACGCGGACGGGACGACGCAGGCGGCGCAAGCTGACGTTGGGCAGGAGATGTCTTGCTTGCAGCCGCGACCTGGCTGGACCTAGACCTAGGGTTATCTGAGCCGTTGGCGCGGCTTTGGTCTAGTTTCCATTACTGCATTCCTTTATGAGTTCTGAAAGTACTGATCCAGTTCCGCATTCTGACAATTCTGAGCGTTTACGACAACGGTATCAGGCGGGCGATCGCCAGTTCTGCGATCTCCAGCTCCCGGGGGCTGATTTTAGTCAGGCCGCGCTGAGCCAGATCAACTTCAGCCGGGCCCAGTTGACGGCGGCTGATTTCAGCCAGGCGCTCTTGATCCGGGCTCAGTTCTTGGCCGCTCAGCTCGGGCGTGCCTCCTTGGCCGGGGCGGTGGCGGTGGAGGCGGTTTTTGCTCAGGCGGACCTGGCGGCGGCGGACCTGACGGCGGCCGATCTCAGCGGTGCCCAGATGACGGCGGCGAATTTGGCCGGGGCCTGTTTGCAGGGCTGTGAGGCGATCGCCAGCAGTTGGCTGGGGGCGGATCTCAGTGGCGCTCAGTTGCAAGGGGCGAATTTGAGCAGTGCGACCTTGACTCAGGCCCAGTTGACGGCGGCCGATCTGACGGGGGCTCGGCTCGTCCGGGCGATCGCCTCCCGGGCGCAATTCCAACAGGCAGTGCTGAGCCAAGCCGTACTCATCCGCGCCCATCTCAGTCACGCGGACCTCAGCGGCGCCTGTCTCTCCCAAGCGAACCTCAGCTTTGCGGATCTGCGCCAAGCGAACCTCACGGCGGCGAACCTAGCCGGAGCCAATCTAGAAGGTGCCAATCTCAGCCAAGCCCAACTCGCCGGCGCGAATCTGCGGGGGGCAAACTTTCGTGGGGCAGACCTCAGCAAGGCGCAACTGGAGCACGCTGATTTAGCAGCGGCGGACCTGACGGGGGCCAATCTACTGAGCGCGAATCTCCACGGCGCGACTTTGGCGCGGGCTAACTTGGCCCAGGCGGGGTTGCTCCTGGCCCAGGTCGCCGGGGCTGATTTTAGCCAGGCCAACTTGACGGCCACCAACTTACTGGGCGCGAATCTCAGCCACGCGCGGCTCCGGGGTGTTTCGCTGGAAGCGGCGATCTTGCCAGCGTTCCAGCCGCATTATCGAGAACAGTGCGGCGGCTAGGAGTAATCTAGAAGCACTCGCGTTATGGACTCTGGGCCTAAACGCTCGTGCCTCTGCTACAACGAGAGTAGATCCTGTCACCTATCCTGAATTTTCGCCCTCTACCCCCATGCCTGAAGCCCATAATGTTCTTGGTGAACCCCTTGCCTGCTGTTGTACGGCCCCGATGACCGGCTTCTACCGGGATGGCTACTGCAACACCGGGGCGGGAGATTTTGGGGCCCACGTCGTCTGTGCGCAGATGACACCGGCCTTTCTCCAGTTCACGCGCCAGTGTGGCAATGACTTGAGCACGCCCGTACCCGCCTACCAGTTTCCCGGTCTGAACCCGGGCGATCGCTGGTGCCTCTGTGCCTCTCGCTGGCAAGAAGCCCTAGAGGCAGGGGTTGCGCCGCCGGTTGTTCTGGCGGCAACCCACGCTAGTGCCCTAGAGCACGTTTCCCTGGCGGACCTCAAAGCCCACGCCCTCGATTCTTGAGGAGGCTGCTAGGTGGCCCAAGGCCGGCAAGCCCCCAAGCTGGGCCAGGCCATCCGGGAGCCGACGACTCACGCTTGGGGAATCTGGGGAGATTCTCGGCAGGGCAACAGAATCTCAAAGGTTGTGCCCTTGTCCACCTCCGTGTCGAGCTTCAGCTCCCCTTGGTGTTTCCGCGTCACGATCTGGTGGCTGATCGAGAGGCCGAGGCCGGTTCCCTTGCCGATGGGCTTGGTTGTAAAGAAATTCTCGAAAATGCGATCGCGAATAGCCGGCGGAATCCCCGGCCCATTGTCAGCAACCCGGATCGCCACCCCCGGCCCGCCGTCATAATCATCCAACAACTGCGTCGTAATTAAAATCTCGGGTTTCCACTCCGATTTCTCCGGCAGAGCATCCTGCTTTTCGCTCAAGGCATCAATGGCATTAGCCAGCAAATTCATAAACACTTGACTCAATTGCCCAGGGTAGCAGTTGATCAAGGGCAAATTATCGTACTCTTTTTTCACCTGAATTGAGCGCTTAATCCGGTTCTCAAGAATCAACAGCGTGCCATCGATACATTCGTGGAGATCCGCTGGCTGGAGCTGGTCATCATCCAGCCGGGAAAAGTTGCGGAGACTGGTGACAATCTGGATCAGGCGCTCGGAACCTAGGCGCATACTCCGGAGCAGATTTGGGGAGTCTTCTTTGATAAACTCTAGGTCAATCTCATCCTTAAAGGCCTCGACCTTGGGTAGTGCTTCTGGCAACTCGCGCTCATAAAGCTCGACCAAATCGATGAGATTATTATAGTAGTCGGTTAAGAAGTCAATATTGCCATTAACAGAGTTGACCGGGTTGCGAATCTCATGGGCCACCCCAGCGACCATGCGCCCCAAGCTAACCATTTTTTCTGTTTGCACCTGGTGAGCATAGGTTTTTTCATCCAGCATCTGGCTCGTGAGCTGATGGATCTTCGACTGGGCCACTAGCAGTTGGTGGATATCGATCAAGCGGTACACCCCCGGCTCGATCATCACGACGATCGGCTCGTAGACCTGCTCTGTGGGGCGTTGGAGCGAGTAGTTCGCCGCTGCCACAATGGTCACGTCTAGCTCAAAGATCCGAAACGTAATCTGAGTGAAGTTGTAGAGCGCGATCACTGGCCGCCCGAGGAAGAGATCGAGGGCATAGGGGCGGCTCATGCGCTCAAGAAAGCGCCGCCGCGAGATCATGCCTGTGCAACGATGATCACGAGTTAGAATAACACCCGGTAGAGTCGAGTCATCGCTCAACCGCTGGAAGACTTCAACGGCCGGACGAGAATCATGGACTTGAAAATTGTGGAGGGTCAGTTCCCGCAGCGTTGACTCCAAATTCAAGGACTTGGTTTCAAACTCCTCAAAAACCGATTGGGTGGGTGCTGGGGTTTGGAGGTCAATCATGGTAGGGGAAACAGGAAGGTTATCCGTGATCGGGCTTAGGGGAGTATTAGTTTCACTGTAGCGGCTTCAGTCCCAAATGAGGGTAGGGACGGCAAAGCTTTGGCAGAAAATTAAATCAGGGATCACGTAAGCTTAACCCTGGCTTAAAATCTAGGGCTCTGAGCTGCCGTCAGCGGCTCTAGGGAGGAGGATAGGCAGGGCGCGGCTCTAAGCAGGAGGCCACCGGAGAATTGAATACGGCAACTCGGTTCCGACCTAGGCTCTTGGCGACGTAGAGGGCTTGATCTGCTGCGTCTAGCAGTGTTTCCACACGACTGCCGGGCTCGGGAACCACGGTTGCAACGCCTAGGCTCAAGGTGACATGATCGCTCAGGGGAGATTCGGCGTGGGGAATTCTAAGCTGGGAAATGTGATCGCGCAGCCGCTCGGCTAGTTCCCGGGCTGGGTTCAGGGAAAAGCGGGGCAGCACGATGGCAAACTCCTCGCCGCCGTAGCGGGCTACGAGGCTGATCGGCTCGTCTACGGCCGCTTGTAGACCTTGGGCAATGCGCTGTAGGCAGTCATCGCCGGCTAAGTGTCCGTAGGTGTCGTTGTAGCGCTTGAAAAAATCGACATCGCAGAGCACGATGGACAGGGGCAACTGCAATTGGATTGCTTGTTGCCAGGCTTGGTTCAAGTACTCGTTTAGATGACGGCGGTTGAAGACTTTGGTGAGGGCATCCATGGAAGCGAGGTGCTGGAGTTCCACGTTCGCCGCCTCGAGCTGTTGGGAGGATTGGCGCAAGAGGGCTAGGGTGACTTGGTGAATCTGGGACTGCATCACTAGAAGTTGGTGGGCGTCCAGGAGTCGATAAGTGTGGGGAGCTATCTGCACAACGAGGGGTTCATAGAGTAGCTCGGGGGGGCGTTGGAGGGAAAGCTTGGCGGCTTCGACAATCGAGGTTGTGCCGGCTAGGACGAGCAATTCGGTGCGGACAAATCGGTACATAAAGCGTGCGGGGCGACGCAAGAAGAGTTCTAGGCTGTAGGGGCGGCTCATGCGCTCGAGAAAGCGCCGCCGCGAGATGCAACCCCAGAACCGGCCGCCCTCGGTGAGAATGACGCCGGGGGACAGGGGGTGGCGCTCGAACTCGTGGGCGATAAACTGGGCCGGGCAGCTTGCGTCTACCTGAAAGTTGCTGAGTTCTAGATCCTGCAAGGCTGAGTCCAGCCCCAGCTCGGTGCGAGGCTGAGGGGGGGTGATGGGGGTGGAGAGGTGGGAGAACACAGATTTACAGCTAGCAGCCGTGGCAAGTTGAATTCAGTGCAAACGATGCAGAGGACCCTGATCGAGTCGGCGCAGGAGGCGCAGCCCGGGAGCATCTCAGTTTGGCAGCCCTCACCCTAAATCTCTTTCCCAGCCTTGGGAGCAGGAGCCGGGGGATGAGGGCAACAGTACCGCCAAAGCGGGATGCACCCCGCAGCCCTGACTGGTACGCCATCACCTTTTCCATTGTGAACGACACCTGCTGATCTGTGGGCTGATGGTTAGATCCTGGCGCTACTAAGGCTTGCTGCTGCCAAGACCGGCCGTGTCTCGGCTTTTGCCATCGTACCTTGCCGTCGCTAACGGTAATGTGGGTTCCCTTGACGGCCTGACTGGGCTTGGCGGTCGGCTGGAGTAAAGTTCACAATATTCAAATATTCAACCAGCCGTCAGGAGTGCGGGCAGGCTTGACCTATAATTGTTGGATCTGAGAATCGCCTGTAATGGTAGGAGCCCCTCCTCGGTTGGTTCGCGAGGGCTTTGCTGCTTACCGCTTGTTCAACAATCGCTTAAGGCGTGCCCTCGCCCTCCATCCCTCTTCCAGAGGGAGAGGGACTTGGAGATCGTTTTGTCTGATTGGTGAACGGGCTGTAGTTAGAGCCTGGGCTTGGAGCGGGAGGATGGGAGCGGCTGAGGGTGGCGGTTCTCGTGGGCAAGATTTTGAGGAGTCTGCATCGAAGCTATGGCGATCGCGATCGATTTTGGCACTAGTAATACGGTGATCAGCCGCTGGAATCCCGCAACGCAACGCGCCGAAACCGTCAAGCTGCCCGGCTTAGCGCACCAACTGGGTAATAATCCGCCGCTGATCCCCAGTTTGCTCTATGTAGAGGATGCGGCCCAGGGACGAGTTCTGGTGGGTCAGGCGGTGCGCGATCGCGGTCTTGACCTCGCTCAAGATCCCCGCTGCTACCGCAACTTCAAGCGCGGCCTGGGGGCGGCCGTTTCGGGAGGGCTCCCTTGCTTAGATGGTCAAATGCTGCGCTTCGAGCAGTTGGGGACTTGGTTTCTCGAGGCGATTCTCGCGGCCCTGCCGGTGGCTGATGGGGAGGATTCCTTGGTGTTGACCGTGCCGGTGGATAGCTTTGAGGCTTACCGGCTCTGGCTCTCCCAAGCTTGCCAGCGTTTTCCTGCCGCGCAAGTGCGGCTGCTGGATGAACCGACGGCGGCGGCCCTGGGCTACGAGACGGGGGCGCAGGATGTGATCCTCGTGCTCGATTTTGGCGGCGGCACGGTCGATCTCTCGCTGGTGCAGTTGCAGGCCAATCTTCAGGCTCCGAAGGCGAAACCCTTGGGCTTTATTCTCAAGTGGGGTCAGCAAGACTTGGGGGCGAGTGCGGCCCAGACGGTGAAGACGGCGCGGGTCTTGGCTAAGGCGGGGCAAAATCTGGGGGGGAGTGATATTGATGCCTGGCTGGTGGACTATTTTGCCACAACCCAGGGGCTGCCGAAGTCGTCGCTGGTGACGCGGCTGGCGGAGCGGCTGAAGGTGAAGCTCTCGGAGCAACCGACGGCGACGGAAGTGTACTTTGATGATGAAACCCTGACGAGCTACGAGCTGGCGCTCGATCGCGATCGCTTTGAGCAACTCCTCACGGAGCGGGGCCTGTTTACCCAGCTCGATGCCCTGATGGTGCAGGTTTTGCAGCGGGCGCGCTTACAGGGCCTGGAGCCGGAGCAGATCGAGGCGGTGTTGCTGGTGGGGGGTACGACGCAAATTCAGGCTGTGCAAACCTGGGTGCAGCGCTATTTTCCGGCGACGAAGGTGCGCGCGACCCAGCCTTTTACGGCGATCGCCACGGGGGCGCTCCAACTGGCCCAGGGTTTTGAGGTCAAGGATTTTCTTTACCACGGCTACGGAGTTCGCTACTGGAACCGCCGCGAACAGGGCCACCGCTGGCAGCCGCTCATTCAGGCGGGCCAGCCCTATCCGATGCCGGAGCCCGTGGAGCTGGTCCTCGGGGCCTCGGTGGAAAATCAGCCTCAGATTGAGTTGATCATCGGGGAGTTGGGGGCGGCCACGGGGGCCACGGAGGTTTTCTTTGATGGCGATCGCCTCGTGACCCGCGCCGTGGGCGAGGGTCAGACGGCGGTTCAGCCCCTTAATGACCGCGATGGCGCGCGCACCCTAGCCCAACTCTCGCCGCCGGGGACTCCGGGGCGCGATCGGATCAAGCTGCAATTTTGGGTCGATGACCAGCGCTACCTGCGGGTGAATGTGGAGGACTTGCTCACCCAACGCCCCCTGATTGAAGCGGCTAAGGTGGTGCAGTTGAGTTAGGGAGCTGGGCCCTAGACAGGGCTCAGCCGGAGGTGTCGGGGGTTCCATCTTGGGAGGGGGCCTCGGAGGATGCGACTCGCTCTTGGCGCTTTTTGCGATCGCTTTTCAAGGCGTCCTCAATAATGATGCGAGCCTGTTCCAGCTTCTCGATGTTGCCCTGGTAGAGTTCTAGATCCTTCGCCAGCTTCTCCGTCGGCAGATTCAGGCTCTGGCTCACCTTGTCGAGATTGCGCTGTTGCTCTTGACGGGGGGCGTCAGGGTCGGCCGCTTCCACCAAGCTGTAGAGACCAATGGCAAAGAGGCGGCTGTATTTGAACTTGTCATTGTCCGCGACGGCTTGTAGAGCGCTGTACAAGGGCTCGGTTCCATCGAGGGGGGGGAGGGCCGAGCGCCAGTCCGCTAACTGTAAGGGGGAGAGGCGCGCGGCGACCGTCCGCAAGGTCTCCGCTTGACGGCGGTAGTGCTCCGGGTCCGCCGCGACGGAGCGGCAGAGCGCTTGAAAGATCGTCGCTTGGTCGCCCTCGGGCCTGTAGCTGCCCATCAGACGCTCATAGGACGAGACCACCCCCAGCTCATAAATGGGCTCGTCGCGAAAGAGGGTATTGACCGAGAGCAGGTGCATCTCCACCATCAGTTCCTCAACGATGCGCCGATAAATGGAGTTGATCGGGCGCGTGTGCTGAGTATAGAAGCTCCGTTTGGTATCCGAAAGGGTGCGGACAGGGTTCACAAAGTCGTCGAGTAACAGTACATCATTTCATTCTCTCACACCGCCTCCGATTTTGCTGGGACCAAGCTGTAACGGTGGGTGGACGAAAAAAAGCGCGGCTTCCCTGAATTTTGAGCGCTGGTTCCAGGAGCAGAGGGTCGCCCTCTTTAGGGTTACGGGGCCCTCATCCTCGAGGGGTGCGACGGGGTGCGACGTCGCGTTATCGGGAGGGTCGCCCTCTTTAGGGTTACGGGGCCCTCATCCCCCGGCCCCTTCTCCCAAAGCTGGGAGAAGGGGAGTTAGAAGCCCCTCTCCCAACTTGGGGGTGAGGGCTGAGCGAAGGAGTAC
>CAYNIP010000043.1:0-42635 GCA_964397305.1 uncultured bacterium | reverse complement strand
GCTAGCGTCGCGTAGCGATAGAGGGCGACCCTCTGCTCCTGGAACCATCGCTCAACGGTGAAGTTGTGCGGCGGCAGATAACCTTGAACTCCCACAGATAAGCCTTGTTCCGTCCGCACCAACGCAGTGTTAGCCAGCTTACGGAGAACCGGATCAGCCTAAATAGGTTATCATAGCATTGGTACAACCCTGACGGCTACCTATGCTGAAGTCATTAAAAATAGAAAACTTCCGCTGCTTTCAGTCCTTCGAGTTGCAACAGCTTGGTAGGGTCAACTTGCTAGTTGGAACAAATAATAGCGGCAAGACATCAATTCTTGAAGCAATTCAACTGCTGTGTTCGCGGAATAATCTGGAACCATTGGCTGAGTCTATAGATAGACGAGGTGAGTATTTTTGGGGTGATGGAAAAAGCGGATTTGACACAAGAAGCGAATTTGACGTTAGCCATCTTTTTTATGGTCATCAGATTGAAGCAGATAGTCGGTTTTCGATTACTGGAGTTCGTGAAAACCTGCAAGAAACATGCTTGGCATCTGTCGTAGACTCTTTCACTAATTCAGACGACAAGCAAGGCTACAAGTACGATAAGCGCAGAAATTGGGATGATGAGTTGGTGGAAGGTTTAGGTTTAGGAAATCTCTCACTTATCTTTCAATGGATATTGAATCAATCTGAGGAACCTTCAATAAGAATCCCATTGAGTCTCGATAATGGACTACCGAAAAATTTTCTCCGTCATTTCTCTGGAGCTTCCGATAAAGAAGCCTCAAGAAATCAGTTCATTACTTCATCATCTTTAAGTGTTGAGAGGATGACCGAGTTATTCGATCAGGTTGTTTTAACGCCTGAAGAAGAACTTGTTTATGAAGCACTGCAAACAATTGAACCAAACATTGAACGGATTGCTTCAGTTGGCTCAAAAAAATACAGAAATGCAGAGCGTGGTGGGTTCGTTGTTCGTCTTGCCAACGATCACCAACGTATCCCTATTGGCAGTATGGGGGACGGTATATGGCGAATGTTAGGACTTACTCTAGCTATTGTTAATACCAAAGGAGGAATTTTACTGGCTGATGAAATTGATACTGGTCTTCACTTCAGTGTGATGTCTGATATGTGGAGACTTATTTGGGAAACAGCAAATCGATTAGATGTCCAGGTTTTTGCTACAACTCACAACAGCGACTGTTGGACTAGTTTGGCGGCAATTACAAATTCTGAAAACGAAACTGAAGGTGGTATTACAATTCAACGGATTGAACGTGAAAAGCGATCAAGTATTATTTTTAACGAGCGCCAAATTGTGATTGCTGCTGAACGGGGAATAGAGGTGCGTTAAGTAATGGCAGAAGTTCATCCAAACGTGCTCCTCGTTGAGGGAAAGCAGGAAGTTCGAGTTATACCAGAATTGATTGAAGCAAATGGAATTAATTGGGGAACAAGAACAAATCCTGTCGTGTATCTTCGCGACTATGATGGTTATCATAAAATTGTAGACTCAGATGTTATGGCAACTGAGTTACAAGCTTCTGGATTATCGGCTCTTGGAATCATGATTGATGCTGACGATAATCCTCAAGGGAGATGGCAAAGTGTCCGACAGGCTTGTTTGAAGAGTATCCCTGACATTCCAGAAATCTTGCCGGAAAAGGGATTAATTCATACCACTTCAAATACAATCAAATTTGGAGTTTGGATAATGCCCGACAACAAAATGCGGGGCATGTTAGAAACTTTTCTGGCATACATGCTTCCTAATGAAAATGAATTGCTCTGGCAGTTTTCTCAAGAGACAACTCAAGAAGCTAGGAGAAAAGGAGCACCGTTCATAGATTCACATTACGACAAAGCAAATATCTACACTTGGCTATCTTGGCAAAATCTACCGGGAAGACAATTACACCAAGCCGTAATGGAGCGGATTCTGAATCCTCAACATCCAAATGCCCAGAATTTTATAAGTTGGTTTAAAGATCTTTACGGTTTAGCGTAGTGAATCGTATCGCATAATTACCTGTCGGGAAGGGATAAATTTGAGTTACTCCCCTCAGATAACTCTGCTGGCTAAAATTTAGGGGAGCCGCGCTTTTTTTCGTCCACTCCTGGCCTGGAGCGCTAATCTCTGGGGGCATCCTAGGGGGGAGTCTCCAAGCCCCTCGCCCGCCGGGAGCGGGGTTTGGGGTGAGGGCTCGCAAGGCTCGGACCAAGGCCTAGGCTGGGGCAGCGGTGACAGACAACCCCTGCACGAGGAGGGCGGGGGTGTAGTAAGAGCCGTGCCAAGCGCGATCGCCCGCCAGCCGCAGGTCTTGAGCCAGGGCCGTGTAGACATTGCCCGCTACCATCGTGTCCTTGACCCGGCCAACAATCGCGCCCTTTTCCAGGCGGTAGCCGAGATCGACATTGATGGAAAAGTCCCCCGAACTATCGGGGCCGCCGCCGAGAATTTGGTCCACGAGGAGGGCCTGATCCAGCTCCCCCAGCCAGTCTTGCCAGGACCCGGTTCCTGGTTCCACGCAGAGATTCACCAGGCCGGGGGTAGGGTAGCGGCTGAGGCTGGGCCGAAAGCCGTTACCGGTGCTCGCCTGCTGGAGCTGGCGGCCGGTGACGCGATCGCAATAGGCCTGGACAAACCGACCCTCCCGCACCAGGTCCAAGGCCTGGGTCAACGTCCCCTCATCGTCTACGGGACAACTGTAGGGGCCGCAGTCCGGGAGCTGCCGCAGGGTCAGGGATTCGTCGAGGACCGGCTGGCCGAGGGACTCGCTCCAGGGGGAGGAGCGTTCGAGCAACCGCTTGCCATTGGTTGCCGCTTCGATGGCCGACCAGAAGAGCCCAGCCGCTTTGCCGGTCCAGATTACCGGAATGCGTCCAGTCGGGGCGGGTACATTGTCCTGGGCCCAGTCCAAGCGCTGGCGAATCGCCGCGACCAGCTCCGAGACTTGGAGCTGATCGCGGGCGTCTTGCCCCTCGTAGATGCCGAGGAAGTTCTCCCCGCGCACCCACTCCACCCCCAGGTAGGCGCTCAGGCTAATGTCGGTCGTGCGACAGTGCAGGCCTTGGCTGTTGAGCAGTAGGGTGGTCGTCTGCTCACACTCCAGCTCCGCACTGCACAGGACTTCCGGATAGGCCGCTCGCAACTGGGCGATCGCCGCCCGGCCGTCCGCGATCAGGGTCTCCACCGCCACCGCCGTCCCGAGGGAAGGAAAGGTGAGCGTCTGGGCCGCAGCCAGCTCCATCGGCTCCGGCTCATTGAGAGCCGCCAGGGCCAGGGCCTTCTCGACCAACTGGGCCGGGTCAAAATCGCCATAGGCTACCGCCAGGCCCGGCCGGCCGCCCCGCCACAGCCGCAGGGCCGTCCCCAACGATTCCGCACTCTCCAGCTGCTTAAGCCGGTTCGCCTCAAAGAAAACGGGCTGGGAGTGGGAGGCAGAGAGGTAGACTTCGGCCGCGCTGGCCCCTCCTTGGGTCGCGAGCGTTAACAACTCCTCAGCCCGGGTTGTGGCGAGGGCAGCAGGGTCAGCCATAGAAAATGCAGTCCGGGGGTAGAGGCTAGGCGACGAGTTGGTGTTGAACTTGGTGAACAAAGTTGGCGAGAAATTGCAAGCCGGCGCGGGAGGACTTCTCCGGGTGAAATTGCACCGCCATGAGATTGTCGCGGGCGATCGCCGCCGTCACCGTTTGGGAGCCGTGGGCCACCGTCGCGGCCCGCACCGTGGCATCTTCCGGCTCCACATAGTAGGAGTGAACGAAGTAGAGGTAAGGCTGGGACCCCAGGCGTGCCCAGAGAGGGTGGTGGGGTTGCACATATTGCAACTGGTTCCAGCCCATGTGGGGAATCGTGAGCCCCGGCTCTGAGCGCAGGCGGCGCACCCAGCCGGGAATCACCCCCAGGCCTGGTTCCTGGCCCTCCTCGGAGCCATCGCAGAGGATTTGCATCCCAATGCAGATCCCCAGAAAGGGCTTACCGCTGGCGATCGCCGTGCGAATCGGCTCCACCAAATCCCGAGCTCGGAGTTGTCGCATGGCTGGATCAAAGGCTCCCACCCCCGGTAGGACAACGGCATCAGCCCGCTCAATATCCTGAGCCTTCTCCGTAATCTGTGGCTGGGCTCCCGCCTGTTGCAGCCCCTTGCAAGCCGAGTGCAAGTTGCCCATGTCGTAATCGATGACCGCGATCCGTGGCATCGTTTTTGGTGCTCCTTGCGAATTGGCTACTGGGCATGAGCACTCTGAACGGAGTGCTCACAAAATTATAGTGGCCTGGCCTGAAAACTCACCCAATTATAGGGGGCTGGGGGCAGGCTTTCGGCTCAGGAACTTCAGAATCGCGCGGTCATCAAACTCAGCCGCCAACTCACCGACGTGATCGCAAAAGGCCTCATAGTCAGGCCGGAGACCCCGCAGACGCTCCAGCTCCGCCTCAATCGTACTAACGTCGCCAATGCGGGCCGCCCGGTGTAACACCGCTAGTTCGTCAGCTTGGGGCCAGGCGATCGCCTCGTAGTCCACAACCGGTCCGGGGGCAGGAGCCGTGCCTGCTTGGTAAATCCAGGTCAAGTGAAGCTGGGTTTGCAAGCAGTGAAAGAGCGCCTCAAAGTCTACAGGCTTGGGTAAAAACGCGCTGCAACCGGCGGTCAGGCTGAAGTCTTGATCCTGCTCGGACACGCTCGCACTCAAGGCAATGATCGGCAAGGCTGCCTCCCCAGTACGGCGAACCTGACGCGCAAACTCGAAGCCATCCATGACGGGCATGGCCAAATCCGTGATCACTAAATCCGGTTGAAAGCTTGTCACCCTTTCCAGGGCCGCTTGACCGTGAATCGCCTCTTGCGTCACAAACCCCAAGGGTTCTAAAGTGGCGGTTAACACCTGTCGATTAATCTCTTTGTCATCGACGAGCAGCAGCTTGCGCCGCGCCCCCTCGTAGCCAATAATTTTCCCCTGAGCAACGGTGGTGAGGCCGCTCACCCACTCTTGGGAAATGGGCAGATCGACGGTGAACCAAAAGGTGCTGCCGACGCCCGGGGTGGAGCTAACTTGAATCTGGCTCCCCATCATTTCGATAATTTTGCGACTGATGGCCAACCCGAGCCCCGTCCCTTCCGCTCGCTTGGAAATCGAACCGACTTGCTCAAAGGGCAAGAAGATCGTCTCGAGCTGCTCAGGGGTCATGCCAATACCCGTGTCCTGAATGCTGAAGTGAATCCGGGAGGGAGAATCGGGGGAGACCGTAACCGTGAAGCGCAGCCCACCGGTATCCGTAAATTTGGCAGCATTGCCCAGCAAGTTCAGCAGGACTTGCCGTAGGCGCTTCTCATCGGCACGAACCCCTGCTGGTAAGTTGGGATCGGCTATGTAATCCAGGGTCAGACCTTTCTGCTCCGCCTTCAGGCGGATGATCTCGACCAGGCTATCCAGAAATGTGGGTAGATGGAGGTCCTTGGGTAGGAGTTCCATTTTCCGGGCTTCAATTTTGGCGAGATCGAGGATGTCGTTAATCAGAGTCAGCAGATGGATTCCCGACTGCTGGATCACCGTCACCCCGCGACGATGCTTATTCAAATCCTCGGCTCGCTGTAAGATTTGGGCATAGCCAAGGATGCCATTCAGGGGGGTTCGCAGTTCGTGACTCATGTTGGCAAGAAACTCGCTCTTCGCTTGGTTGGCGGCGTCGGCCGCCTCCTTGGCTTCAGCGAGCTCGGCGGTGCGTTCCTGGACTTTTTGCTCGAGCTGATTGAAGGCGGTTTGTAGTTGGGCCGCCATTTGGTTAAAGGCCCGCGCTAAGCGATGGAGTTCGGCGATCGCCCCTCCCGTAGCTTGCTGATTGAACTTCCCCGCCGCCACGGCTGCCGTGGATTGCGCCAGGTCCAGGATCGGCTGGGCAATCCAGCGGGAGGTGTAGAGCCCGAGGCCGGCGGCGATCGCCAAGGCCGCTAAGCAAAGCAGTAGGGTCGTGCGATTGTTGGCCTGAATCTGAGCCATAAAATCCGACTCGGGCAATACCGCTACCAGCAGCCAATCCAACCCCCAGGCATCTTGAATCGGCGTCACTTGTAAGAAGTAACGTTCCCCTTGGAACGTAAAATCGAGTTTCGCACTCGTTGAAATCGCGGCCCAATCCGCAAACTGCGTGAGCAAAAAGGTCGCCGTCTGGCGAATCAGGGCCTGCTCACTCTCGAGGGCAAGGATACGCTCTGGTTCCACCTCTCCTGCTGCTTGCTGAGCTAACGGGGTGTTGAGGGACGTGCTCACCAGGGCTCCGGAACGGTCGAGAATGAAGGTTTGCCCCGATTGACCCACCCGCAGCTCTTGCAGAAATTTATCAAGGGTCTGCGTAAAGAAAAAGTCAATACCGAGTACCCCCAGTAATTGACCCTGAGCATCGTAGAGGGGGCGAGCGGCCGTCACTGTCAGCTCCTGGTTGGTGAAGTCCGGATAAATCTCGCTCCACACCGCTTCCCCGGCTGTCACTGCTTGCTGATACCAGGGCCGGGCTCGGGCATCATAGGGAGTGTCATCAATCCAGGCCACGGCCCCGCGATCGCCCCGCCCCTCAATGGTGTAGAAGTAGGTCTTAAAGTTTTTCTCCGGCAATGTTTCTGAGATCACTAATGCCTCATCCGATTCCACATAGCCAACCCCCAAAAACTGCCCCTGAGGTGTGCCGATATAGGTGTAGCTGATGGTCTCAAAGGTCTGTAGACTTTGCCAGAGGTGTTGTTCCAGCGCCGAGAAATCCTCGAGGCTCAATTGCTCCAGAGCAAAGCCGTTGGCATGAAGCTCATTCAGCAAGTGAGGGGTTTCCATAAAGTCAAGAATTCGCTCCTGCAATCGTCCCACGGTCTCGGCCCTGAGTTGCAGGGCGAGGTCATTGACCGCTTGCCGGCCGTGGCGAAAGGAGAGGTAGCCGACCGTGCCGACGGCCAGGGTGATTTGCAGCAGGAAAGGAACGATGAGTACGAGTTGCAGGGAGAGGCGGGGCGGGTGGCGAGGAGTAGCCATAGGTTGACGGCAGGGGTTAGCGGATCAGCTTGAGAATCGCCCGGTCATCAAAGTCAGCCGCGAGTTGGCTGAGGCGATCGCAAAATCCCCGGTAGTTATCATCGAGTTGCCGGAGGCGCTGGATTTCCGCCTCTACGGTTATAATATCGCCAATACCGGCTGCCTGCTGGATGGCAGCCAACTCTGCCGGGGGCGGCTGGAGCAATTCTCCCGTCTCCGGCAAGGCCGCTGTCCCCGTCACAGGAGGATTGACCTGCGTCCAGGTGAGTTGTAAGTGAGTTTGTAGGCAGGCAAAGAGTTGTTCAAAATCAACGGGCTTGGGGAAAAAGGCGTTGCAACCCGCCGCAAAACTAGCACTCTGATCGGTTTCCGAAACACTGGCGCTGGAGGCAATGATGGGCAACGCGGTTTGGCCCGAGCGGCGAAGCTGACGGGTTAGCTCGAAGCCGTCCATCTCTGGCATGGCGAGATCCGTGAGGACGAGATCCGGCTGCCAGTGCTCCATGCAGGCAAGGGCCTCGCGGCCATTCGCCGCTTCGACAATGACAAATCCTAAGGGGGCTAAGACTGCTACCAGTACTTGCCGATTCACGGGTTTGTCGTCCACGATTAGCAGATGGCGCCGCTTTCCTGTATAGCCAACAATACGTCCCTGTTCTAGGGTTGTTACCCGCAGGTCCCAGTTGACAGAACTGGGTAGATCGACTACGAACCAGAAGGTACTCCCTTCGCCGACGACCGAGGCGACCTGGATCTCGCTTCCCATGAGCGCCACAATCTTGCGGCTGATCGCCAGACCGAGGCCCGTGCCTTCAGCTCGGCGTAAACTGGAGCCCGCTTGCTCAAAAGGGAGAAAAATTTTCTCGATCTGCTCGGAGGGAATGCCGATGCCGGTATCTTGAACGGTGAAGCGCATCAGGGACGGAGAGCCGGGGAGGCGAGTCACGGCGAAAGTCACGCTCCCTTGGTCGGTAAACTTGACGGCATTGCTCAAGAGGTTGAGCAATACTTGACGGAGGCGTTTTTCGTCGGTGTAGACCCCTTGGGGTAGTCGAGAATCTGGCTGGTAGTGGAGGGTGATGCCTTTGTGCTCCGCTTTGATTCGCATGATTTCAACGATGCTGGCGAGGAAGGCGGGCAAGTAGAAATCCTTGGGGACTAGTTCTAGCTTGCGCGCTTCGATTTTCGCCAGATCTAGTACATCGTTGATCAGCGTCAGCAAGTGGTTTCCAGATTGCTGAATAATATCGATACCTTGGCGGTAGTCTGGGTTCAGATCCGGAGCCCGCTGGAGAATTTGCGCGTAGCCGAGGATGCCGTTGAGCGGGGTACGGAGTTCATGGCTCATGTTGGCAAGAAACTCACTCTTCGCCTGGTTAGCGGCATCGGCCGCTTGCTTCGCGGCTTGCAATTCAGTTGTGCGCTCTGTGACCCGTGCTTCCAGGGTGGCAAAGGACTCGCATAATTGCGCCTGCATTCGCTCAAAGGCAGTAGCCAGAATCGACAGCTCATCCATCGCCCCGGCCGTCAGGGGAACGGCGATCGCCTCTCCCGGCCCCGATTCCCGTTGCGCCAGTTCGTTACAGCCATCGACAATCGGCTGCAAGCGCCGATTGAGCCAGTAAACAAAGCCGACTACTACCAAGATTAAAATAGCCCCGGCGACGGCAGCGCTGCTGAGGACAATTCGCAAGACGGGCCAGAGCACGACGTTGCGCGAGACCGTGGCCAGGACGACCCATTGGGTGCTCGGGATGCGCTCATAGGCCCAGAGGCGATCGCCCCCAGAGAGCATTCCGGTGGTATCGGTTTGGATCGCCGACCAAATCGCCGCCAGTTTAGGAATATCGTGGTAGCTCGCTAGGTCTTGGGCTTTCCTAACATCAGGGGGGTAGCCCAACAAATTACCCTGCTGACTTAAGATGACAAAATACCCCTGATCACGAACAACCGTGCGAGTTTCGAGTTCTTGAGTAATCGCCGTGACATTAATATCGCTGGCGGCATATCCCAGTAGCTTCCCAGCTTCATCCCAGAGGGGATAGAAGTAGGAGGTCATGGTGATTCCGGTCCAGTCATACGGATCTTGCCAGATGGGGCGACCGGCTTGGGTCGCAAACTGATAGTAGTCGGCCTCGGGGTAAAATTCTACGTCGATAATATCGACATAGCGAATGTCCTGGTAGGGGGGCGGGAGACGTTCTCCCGCTGGGTTTTCATGGCCCTGGTCAACATAGTGGTAAGGATAAAACCATTCCCGCTCGGGGAGGAGAGCGTAGGCGGTTTGCCCAAAGCACGACCCCATGACTAGGGGCGGCCGCTGTTTGAAAAATTGGAAGTTTAGGGCTTCGTAGTCAGCGGCGGTCGGTCTATGTGTAGTGCGGGCAACATGAACCGCCGCGGCGAGGTCTTGGGTGTAGCGTTCAATCTCTTGAAATTGAGATTCAACTCGGACTACTTCTGTCCTCAGAATTTGGCGAATTTCATGCTTTGCTTGCTGACTGAGGGTTTGGTAAATCCAAAATGAGGTGAGGCCCAAGCCCACCAGCGCCGCCGCGAAGATACACAGCAGGAGCTTGGCGCCAACGGAGCGATAGGGGGCGACGCTGAGCAAGCGGACACTATGGTGGGGGGAAGTCAACATCGTGTGCGCGGGCGTTAGAGTCCGCAAGCAGCTAGAGAGTATCAAGCGATCGCCTACCCGCTGGGATTTTAGCAACTATTTTCTGAATCGGACTACCCAGCAATCCTCACGGCCTGACACATCAACCCCTTCTTCAGGGGGTCAGGGGGATTTCCTAACTCCTTGGGAGGCCTTCTGCTTTATTCCCCCTCTCGCCCATTTTTAGGACAGAGGGACTGAGGGGGTGAAGGGCGAGCGGTGGGTCCTGAGTCGCCCCAGGGGAACTTAAGGGGGGGTGTTGAGGCCTTGGGTTGAGCAACCAGGCCATCAAGACCCAACAAGCAAGGAAACCGCTCGAAGCAACCAGGGCCTTGAGCAGGGGTCGGTGGCTGGGCTGTAAGTCGCTGATGAAGGCTGCCTTAGCCCTCGAAGGGCTGTAAGCCAACAGCCAACCCTACTGTGTTCATGATCGCAAATCCCCCAGCCGCAGTACGCTAGGCCGAGGGTCTCTGGCTCGAAGGGGACCGAGGGCTAGGCGTCGCCGTCGCCATCCAGGGGGCCTGAGTTCAGCAGGGCCGTGTCCAAGGTCATCCGTTGCTCCATCTGGCGCAGGAAGTAGCCCGTCATCATCGCTGACGCCAGCAGATTGGCCATATTCTCGCGGTCGGTGACGATCTGCATCTCGAAGTCTTCTGAGGGCAGCATCCCCACGATGCCCTGCACATTCTGAGCGACGATTTGCTTGATCTCCGGGCTCGCCGACCGCGCTACCTGTTCGAGGACCTCAGGATGCTGCTGCTTCAGATATTGCAGCAACAGATTCGCGTCCTGCCCTTGCGCCTCGGCGTTGAAGAATTCTGGGTTGAAGGCCATTTAGCAAATGGTGGAGTGAATTTGCACTAACTCTACTCTAAACCATGATGCTGCTGTGCGGCAGGTCAACCGCGAGGGCAGTCTCTCCCGGGGGCGGCGGGAAGCGCGGGCAGAGCAGGGCAACACCCTTTCCAGGGGGGTGTCGGGGCGATCGCCCCCTGCCCCCTGGCTAGCGCTACCACTCCGAAGACTTTTGGGGTAACGTAACCTTCATATCACTCCTCTCTCGCTATAGGTATCGCTTATGAGCGTTTGCGAATACATCCCTGGCCTGGAAAATGTCCCTGCTGCACAGTCTGGGATCAGCTATGTGGATGGCAAGCAGGGAATCTTAGAGTATCGCGGCATTCGCATCGAAGAACTGGCCGCCAATAGTACTTTCCTGGAAAGCGCGTACCTGCTCATTTGGGGCAAATTGCCCACCCGCGAGGAACTCAAGGACTTTGAAAACGAAATCCTCCATCACCGCCGCATCAAATACCGCATCCGGGACATGATGAAGTGTTTTCCGGAGACTGGCCACCCGATGGATGCGCTCCAAACCTCGGCAGCGGCCTTGGGTCTGTTTTACTCCCGGCGGGCCCTCGCTGATCCTCAGTACATCCGCAGTGCGGTCGTGCGCCTGCTGGCCAAGATCCCCACCATGGTCGCGGCCTTCAAGGTCATGCGGAAGGGCAACGACCCGATCCAGCCCAACGATACCCTCGACTACGCTTCTAACTTCCTCTATATGCTCACGGAGCGGGTGCCGGACCCCCTCGAGGCACGGATTTTTGATGTCTGTTTGACGCTCCACGCTGAACATACGATCAACGCCTCGACCTTCTCGGCGATGGTCACATCCTCCACCATGACCGATCCCTATGCGGTGGTCGCCTCGGCGGTGGGAACCCTCGCCGGCCCCCTCCACGGTGGCGCGAATGAAGAGGTGATCGAGATGCTGGAGCAGATCGGTACTGTGGAAAATGTGCGTTCTTACATCGAAGGCTGCATCACCCGCAAGCAGAAGATCATGGGCTTTGGCCACCGCGTCTACAAGGTCAAAGATCCTCGGGCAACAATTTTGCAGACCCTGGTTGAACAACTATTCGAGCGGGAAGGGGTCGATTACTTCTACGAGATCGCCCTGGAAGTGGAGAAGGTGGTTGAAGAAAAACTCAGCCACAAGGGGATCTATGCCAATGTGGATTTCTACTCCGGGCTGGTTTACCGCAAGTTGGGCATTCCCACGGACTTGTTCACGCCAATTTTTGCGATCGCCCGCGTCGCTGGCTGGCTGGCCCACTGGCGGGAGCAGATCGAGGAAAATCGCATCTTCCGCCCCACCCAGATCTATCACGGGGAGCACAACCAACCCTACATCCCCATCGACGAGCGCTAGGCGATCGCCCGGCCCCGTCTGCCCCACGGTAGAAATTCTCCCGCCCCCGCTCCGAGAGAGGCAACATCCAGCGATATACTGTCGGAGTGACTTAACAGAGTCTTTACAAGCGGCGGCCGCTGGGGCTGCGCGACGATGACCCTTCTATCTGCTGAATCATTCATGACTGCGGGAATTGATCTAAAAGGAAGCTTCATCCAGTCCCTGAGCGACTTGGGCCTGCCCCCGGGGGCGGCCACAGCCGTTTGGATTCCCCTGCCCATTGGGCTGATGATCCTCAGTGCCACTGTCGGCCTCTTGGTCACAGTCTGGCTGGAGCGCAAAATCTCCGCCGCCGCACAGCAGCGCATCGGCCCCGAATATGCCGGTCCCCTGGGGGTTCTCCAGCCTGTAGCGGACGGCATCAAGCTTGTTTTCAAAGAAGACATTACTCCCGCCAAGACCGACCCCTGGCTTTTTACCCTTGGTCCGATCTTGGTCGTTGTCCCCGTCTTCCTCTCCTACCTGATCGTCCCCTTTGGCCAGAACCTCGCGATCACGGATCTTAACGTCGGCATCTTCCTCTGGATCTCCCTCTCCAGCATTGCCCCCATCGGTCTGCTGATGTCCGGCTATGCCTCCAACAACAAGTACTCGCTGCTCGGGGGCCTGCGCGCCGCCGCCCAGTCGATCAGCTACGAGATCCCCCTCGCCCTCTCCGTGCTCGCGGTGGTCATGATGTCCAACAGCCTCAGCACGATTGACATCGTGCAGCAGCAATCCGGCTACGGCATCCTGGGCTGGAACGTTTGGCGGCAGCCCGTGGGCTTCGTCATCTTCTGGATTGCGGCCCTGGCGGAGTGTGAGCGCCTGCCCTTTGACTTGCCGGAAGCGGAGGAAGAACTGGTCGCGGGCTACCAAACCGAGTACTCGGCGATGCGGTTTGCCCTCTTCTACGTCGGCTCCTACGTCAACCTAGTTCTTTCAGCTCTGATCGTGGCGATCATCTACCTCGGCGGTTGGGAGTCTCCCATCCCCATCAATCGCCTCGCGGACTGGCTGGGCATCAGCGAGACGAGCGCTTGGCTGCAAGTGATTGCCGCCTCCCTGGGCATCGTGATGACCGTCTTCAAAGCCTACCTCCTGGTTTTCCTCGCGGTGCTGCTGCGTTGGACCGTGCCCCGGGTTCGCATTGACCAGTTGCTCAACTTGGGCTGGAAGTTCTTGCTCCCCGTCTCCCTCGTCAACCTTCTGCTGACTGCCGCCCTCAAGCTGACTTTTCCCGTGGCTTTCGGCGGTTAGTTGCTCCTGTTTCTAGTCTCAGCCTGTTGATACCCACCGATTAGCACGATGTTTAAGTTCCTCCAACAAGTCGGCGACTACGCAAAAGAAGCCGCCCAAGCGGCGAAGTACATCGGCCAGGGGCTATCCGTCACCTTCGACCACATGCAACGGCGGCCGGTCACGGTGCAATACCCCTACGAGAAGTTGATCCCCTCGGAGCGCTATCGCGGCCGCATCCACTTCGAGTTTGACAAGTGCATCTCCTGTGAGGTCTGCGTGCGGGTTTGCCCGATCAACCTGCCCGTGGTGGATTGGGAGTTTGACAAGGCGGCGAAGAAGAAAAAGCTCAAGCACTACAGCATTGATTTCGGCGTTTGCATCTTCTGTGGCAACTGTGTCGAGTACTGTCCGACCAACTGCCTCTCCATGACGGAAGAATACGAGTTAGCTGCCTATGATCGCCACCAGCTCAATTACGACAGTGTGGCTCTGGGTCGTCTGCCCTACAGCGTGACCCAGGACCCGATGGTGACACCCCTGCGCGAGTTTGCCTACTTGCCGAAGGGGGTTGATGATCCCCACGGGCTGCCGCCGGGCTCCCAGCGAGCGGGTCAGCGACCGGAGGAGATCGTCGAGGAGCTGTCAGCGCAGTCCTGAGGGTCAAGGAATTTTGAATACAGAGGAGTAACGGCGTGAATCTGTCGGAAGGGGTTCAACTGGTATCGTTTGTTGTCCTAGCGGCAATGACCCTGGGGGCGGCCCTGGGGGTAGTGCTGTTAGAGGAAATTGTCTACTCGGCGTTTCTGCTGGGGGCGGTCTTTGTGGGCATTTCTGGCCTGTTTATCTTGCTGAATGCTGACTTTGTGGCCGCCGCCCAGATTCTCATTTACGTCGGGGCGGTGAATGTGCTCATCCTTTTCGCGATTATGCTGGTGAATAAGCGCCAGCCCTTCGCAACCGTGGGCAATCTCTGGATTCGGCGCGGGGCGACGGCGATTGTCTGTGGCGGTATTTTTGTGTTGCTGGGCACGATGGTGCTGGCGACCCCCTGGGAGTTGGCTCCGTCCCCCGGTCCGGTGAATACTGTTTTGACCATTGGCGAGCACTTTTTCAGCGACTACCTGCTGCCCTTTGAATTGGCGTCGGTGCTGCTGCTGATGGCGATGATCGGCGCAATTGTTCTGGCGCGACGCGATTTCATCCCGGATCTACCGGCGACGGCGGAGTTTCCGACCTCGCCTCTGGCTTTGCCGGAGCGGCCGCGAGAATTGCCGGGCCGTGAGGTTGTGGCCTCGGACCGGTCTCCTTAGGGGGGCGATCGCCTCCTCCAAGAGGACTGCACGATACGGGTTACTCAACAACGACGACGACTATGCCACTTCATCTCCAGTACTTCCTACTCCTGGCGGCTGCTCTGTTTTGCATTGGCATCTATGGCCTCGTGACCAGTCGCAATGCTGTGCGGGTCTTGATGTCGATTGAGCTGTTGCTGAATGCAGTCAATCTCAACCTGATGGGGTTCTCGAATTTCCTCGATCCAAGCGAGATCAAGGGACAGGTCTTTGCAGTGTTCGTGATTACTGTGGCGGCGGCGGAGTCGGCCGTGGGGCTAGCGATCATTCTGGCGATCTACCGCAACCGCGACACGATTGACATGGAGCAGTTCAATCTCCTCAAGTGGTGAGCCTGGGGGCTGAGTCGTGATTCATGCCGAGTGGTTCCCTGCTCTGAGGCCTGGGTGGCCCCGGCGATCGCTCTAGTACTTGGCCGCGGAAAAAAGGCTACGATTCCAGTCCAGCTCCCGGTCGAGTTGGGTTATCTCCCGCGGAGACGCTTCGCGGTCGCGCAGCGTCCCGGAGGGATTCACGGGCCTCAACTCAACCTACCCCACCCACGGCTCGAATCCTGTCGCCATTTACGCCGCCGTCTACTAGGGCTCAAGCCCTCCCAATCTTGACTGCCACTGCGCGCTAAAACTGCTCTTGGTTCTCCAGGGCCAGGGATTGGGTCGGGTTAATCCGCAGGGCGCGACCGAAGGCTTCCTGAGCGTCCTCCGCCCGATTGAGCCGTTGCAGCACTACCCCATATTCGGCCCAGGTGTCGGCGTTGTCAGCGTTAATGGCTAGGGCTCGCTCGTAGGCCTGGGCTGCTAGGGCAAGATTGCCGAGGCTGGTGGCAGCTTTGGCTTGGCTGTACCAGGCGAGGAACGAGTTCGGCGCGAGGCTGGTAGCCCGCTGGGCTGCGCTCAGGGAATCTCCCCATTGACCCAGAGACCAGAGCGCCACACTGCGATTAGTCCATCCCTCAGCGTTGGTAGGAGCCAACTGCACCGCCTGCTCAAAAGCACTGAGGGCCTCAAAGGGGCGGCCGAGAGACTGCAAAACGCGACCTCGATTCAGCCAGGCCTCTGTGTAGCGGGGATCGAGGTTCAAAGCTCGCTGAAAGGCGGCCAGGCTTTCATCGTAGCGCTCCAGATACCAGAGAGGGACGCCGCGGTTGTTCCAGGCCTGGGCGTAGTCGGGCTGGAAGCCAACGGCCCGGCTCGAGGCTGCTAGGGCTTCTTCCAGCCGTCCCAGGTTGGTATAGGTGATCGCCAGTTCGTTCCAAGCTTCAGCAGGACCGATGCTGTCCCAGGTCCCATCCCCCTCGAGGGCCCGCTGGCAGGCAGCGAGGGCGGCGTCAAACCGCCGGAGACGATTACGCACGGCGCAAAGGTTGACCCAGGCTAGGGTGTAGTCGTCTTTGAAGGTGACAGCCTGTTCGTAGGCCAGCAGGGCGTCGGCATACTCGCGGCGATTTTCGAGGATCATCCCCTGGCGGGTCCAGGCCACTTCGTCTTTCGGCGCATTGTCTAGGGCCTGATCGAGGGCGGCGATCGCCTGGTCCTCGCCTCCCAGTTGTTGCAGAGCGGCGGCCCGGTTGCGCCAAGCGAGGCTGCGGGTCGTGTCATCGCGCCAGTTGCGGTCAATCGCCAGGGCCTCGTCACAGGCGGCGATCGCCGCCAGCGGTTGCTCCAGGGCCGTGAGCGCTTCACACTGGCGGGCCAGAAACTGGGAGTCCTCGGGGGTGACGAGGAGGGCCCGCTCATAGGAGACGACAGCATCCTCGAGGAAGCCAGAGCGCAGCATTGCCTCCCCGCGCAAGTACCAAGCCTCCGCCGGGCTGCTCCGCCGCCAGTTGCTGTTGAGAATCAGGGCCTGCTCGCAGGAGTCCACCGCATCCTCATCGCGACGCAGACCGGAAAAGGCGGTACAGCGCCAGGTGTAGGCCTCGGAGAAGTCCGCCTCGAGGGCAATGGCTTCGTCCGCCGAGGCAATGGCTTCGGCATGGCGCTCCAGATTCCAGAGCGCAAAGCTCCGGTCGGACCAGATGAAAGCATCGCGGGGATTGACCAGCACTGCTTCATCACAGGCCTCGATAGCCTCGTCGAACTGCTCGGCCTCCGCCAGCAAACGGCAGAGATTCGACCAGTAACTAAAGTTATCGAGTTCGCGAAAGGGATCAACTGCTTGGGCTCGAGCCGGGGCTGACATTGCCGTGAACGCCAGGGGGAGCAGGGCGATCATGCTGCCAGAACGCTTCGCGATCGCGCCGAGCCAGGGCCAAAACCGCTGCATGGGAGTGCTCACTGTTGCTCACGATAGGATCTCCCCAATTATGCCCGACACCGCTACGGGCGCAACCCCGGCCTGCCCGTAGTCTTGAGGCCTGTCCAGCCCTTCGCCGCTAGGCCTGGCACCCCCAGGAACAGCCCCCTGTTCGGCCGGGTTATTCGACCTCAGGGTTCAGGGCCCGGCGATCGCCCGGCGTTGTACAAGCCGCCTGAGTAGCCGGCCCCCGGTCCAGGGCCGGCTCCACCTGGCAGATCAAAAGAGCCCGGTAGGGGTCCGCTGCAATCGTGGCCGGCTGCGAGCGTGGTCCCTGCCAGCGCGTGGCGATCGCCAGTTGCACCCCCAAGGGTCGCGGCTCCACCTGGGCCGCCAAGTCCCAGAGGGGGTTCTCCGGCAATCGACCCAGATATTGCCCCTCCAGCACCTGTTGCCGCAACTCCGGCAATACTGACTCAGCCCAAGTTCCATTCAGCAGCGCGGGCTGAAGCACCGCCCAAGGCTGCGCCTCCAACTGCTCCTCCACCAAGGGTTGCAAGGCCGTCAGCACCACCTCGCTCCGGGGCGCGCGCGCCGCCTCCGGCTGCAAGCTTTCAACCCGCACGATGAGCAAGCTGCGGTTGAAGTCGTCGTTGAGCAAGCTGGGATAGTCCTCCAGCCAGCCATTGATCGTGATCGCAAATTGCAGCCAACAGGCAAGGAGCACTTGGCTACCCAAGAGGATGAAAAAGTTGAGTCGCGCTTGGGAGCCCGGCCAGCAAAACACGAGGTAGCAATCAAAAAATATCGGCAGGCTGTGGATGATCGCCGCCAAGGGCAACCACAGCACCAGCCAGACCGTCGGGGGCACGATCGGCAGCACCCCGGAGAGCAGATGCAGAATCATGGCACTCGTGATCCAGTGGGTGAACACCAGGCCGTAGGTCACGCCGGCCCAAGTAAACCCAATGATCAGGAAGCCATAGCCCAGGGTAGAAATGAGCGTGCGCGTCATCCCCGTGGCCAAGGCCGAGACGATGGTGGAAAACAGGGTCAACCAAACAAACGTTTGCCAACAGTAGTAGCGGGGCGAGAAGAAAAAATTCCAGGCCTGCTTACCAAAGCCAGCTAGAACCTTGACCAGTTCGATCATCGTGGCGTCCTTGAGAGCGGACAGTCGTTGAGGGCGAGGCCGAGGGCGCGCCCCTCCTAGCCTACGGCAATTTCCTCAGGACTTGGCTCAGTTCCCGGCTCCCTCAGAAGGCCTGCCTCCAGCTCCTAACGCCCCGGCGACGGAGCCGCTGCCAGCCGCCGCGCGATCGCGCCTAAAATTTTCGCCGGCTAGCAAGCGCGGCCCATCCCGTCAAGGAGCGATCGCCAGCCCTAGGGCGGCCCCCACTTGCGCGACAATAAAAAGCAATCGCAAAACCGGGACACTAGCCAGGGCTGGTGGCCGGTTCCAAGACATTAAACGTGCATGGCGGTAACTTATGGCGATTAAAAACGATGATCCCAAACGATCGCGATCGCGCACAATTGGCACGGTTCTCCTGCTAATTGGGGCGGGATTCCTGCTTTTGAATCTATTTTTACCCCAACTTTTTTCCCCCAACGTCCCCCGGGTTCCCTACAGCGTCTTCATCGACCAAGTGGGCGATGGCGAAGTGTCTCGCGCCTACGTCGCCCAGGACCAAATCCGCTACCAGTTGAAAACCGAGACCGGGGAGCCGGGCCAAATCCTCGCCACCACCCCAATCTTTGACCTCGAGCTGCCCCAGCGCTTGGAAGAAAACGGGGTCGAGTTTGCGGCGGCCCCCCCCAAGGGCAATAATTGGTTTGCCACCGCCCTCAGTTGGGTGATCCCGCCGCTGATCTTTGTCGGCATTTGGCAATTCTTCCTGCGACGCAGCATGGGCGGCGGCGGCCCTCAAGGGGCCCTCTCGATCACCAAGAGCAAGGCCAAGGTCTACGTGGAAAGTGATGGCACTAAAGTTGGCTTTGCCGATGTGGCCGGGGTCGAAGAAGCCAAGACAGAACTGGAAGAAATCGTCGAGTTTCTTCGGGACTCCCAGCGCTACATCAATATCGGCGCCCGCATTCCCAAGGGGGTGCTGCTGGTGGGCCCTCCGGGAACCGGCAAGACCCTGCTGGCCAAGGCTGTAGCCGGGGAAGCCGGAGTTCCCTTCTTCAGCATCTCTGGCTCTGAGTTTGTAGAACTCTTTGTGGGGGCGGGGGCGGCCCGGGTGCGCGACCTGTTTGAACAGGCCAAGCAGAAGGCCCCCTGCATCATCTTCATTGATGAGCTGGACGCCATCGGCAAGTCTCGGGCCGGTAACGGTTTCATCGCTGGCGGCAATGATGAGCGCGAGCAGACCCTGAACCAGTTGCTGACGGAAATGGATGGCTTCGCCGCTGGCGCCGCGACGGTCATCGTCCTGGCCGCGACCAACCGCCCCGAAACCCTTGACCCAGCCCTGTTGCGTCCGGGCCGCTTCGACCGCCAGGTGCTGGTGGATCGCCCTGACTTGTCCGGCCGCCTGAAGATTTTGGAAATCTACGCTAGGCGAGTGAAGTTAGCTGACAACATCGACCTCAAGGCGATCGCCACCCGCACCCCCGGCTTTGCCGGTGCTGACCTAGCCAACTTGGTGAACGAGGCCGCCCTGCTGGCAGCCCGCAACCGCCGCGAGACCGTCACTCAGGCGGACTTTGCTGAGGCGGTCGAGCGAGTAGTCGCCGGGCTCGAGAAAAAGAGCCGCGTGCTCAACGAGAAGGAAAAAACCATCGTCGCTTATCACGAAGTTGGCCACGCCCTCGTGGGCGCCGCCCTGGGAGGGGGTCAAGTAGCGAAAATCTCCATCGTGCCCCGGGGCATGGCGGCTCTGGGCTACACCCTCCAGTTGCCCACGGAAGACCGCTTCTTGCTGAATGAGACCGAGCTGCGTCACCAGATCGCCACCCTTCTGGGGGGACGGTCGGCCGAGGAGATTGTCTTCGGCAGCATCACCACGGGCGCTGCCAATGATCTCCAGCGAGCGACGGATCTGGCGGAGCGCATGGTGACAACCTACGGCATGAGCAAAGTGCTCGGCCCCCTCGCCTACGAAAAGGGTCAGCCCAACAGCTTCTTGGGCGAGAGCATGATGAACCCGCGCCGCAATGTCAGTGATGCCACGGCCAAGGCCATCGACCAGGAAGTACGGGACTTGGTAGAAGGAGGCCATGAGCAGGCCCTGGCGATCCTCCGGGCCAATCGCGACCTGCTGGAGGCGATCGCCCAGCAGATCCTCGAGCAGGAAGTGATCGAAGGGGAAAACCTCCAGCAGTTACTGGGTCAAGTGACCGTGCCAGCCCTGGCTGCGGCCGCTACTTAAGGCCCCCCGCCGCCCCCAGGCTCGCGCGTCTGGAGCCTGGGGGCTCGCTCCCACCGCGCAACGACAGACTAGGCAAGATTTTCTAGGCAAGTTCTAGGCAAGATTTTCGATGTCCTGGCTAACCACACCCTACTCCCGCCGCCGCTTGGGCCAGCTTGCTTGGGGACTGGGCTGGGCGATCGCCCTCGCTGCTTGTCGCGCCCCCGTCGCTGACCTCGAGCCCCTCCGCATCGGCGTCAATGTCGGCAATGTCCCCTGGGAGTTTGAAGACGAAAACGGCGAACTGGTCGGCTTTGAGATCGACCTCGCCCAAGCGATTAGTGAGGAATTGGGTCGCGAAGTCGAGTTTATCGAGCTTCCCTTCATCGAACTCTTCCCAGCCGTCTTCTCCAATCGCATCGATGCCGCCCTGTCCTCGATTACCATCACCCCCGACCGCCTCGCCACCCTCGATTTTGCCCAACCCTATTACGACAGCGACCAATCCCTCACCGTGAGAGCCGCGAGCAACCTGACGAGCCTGGCCGATCTGCGGGGCAAAATCGTTGCCGTAGACAACACCTCTACCGGCGACCAATGGGCTCAGGACCACCAGCAGACCTATGGATTCGCGGCGATCATACGCTACGAAGGCCTCGAGCCAGCGATGTGGGATCTACTTTGATGGCTATATTGCCGACCTCCCCGCCCTGCTCTACTTCACCCAAGATCGCGAGGATCTCGTTGTTGTCGAACGCATCCCAACCGGGGAGCAATACAGCATCATGTTCGCGAAGGGAAACCCCCTCCGAGATGAGGTGGATGCGGCGATTACAACCCTGAAACAAAACGGCCGCTTAGCGGCGATTTATACCCAATGGTTTGGCAGCGAACCCGGCCCCACGACAGCCACGGTCAACGTTCTGCCCGTACCATCCTCGCCGGAGCCCAGGCCCTAGGGCCTGGCTCTCCCCCGCCGGGGCTCGCGGCGGGCTGAGCAGCAGGCCTCGCGGCCCTGAAGATCGCCCCTACAATGGGACTAAGCATCGGTACAGTCCCATGACCAACTTTTCTGAGCGGGCAACCTGGTTGCAAGAGCGCTCAGCCTTGCAGGTTCTCGCACCGGAGATCCTGGCGGCGATCGCCCCCCGGCTCGAAGAACGGCGGCTCGCTGCCACGACTCTCATCAGTCGCGCCAATACCCCGGCCGACGGTCTCTACATTCTGATTTCGGGCCACGCTGAGAGCGATCGCCCCCCCGACCGGCCGCAACTACCCCAGGCCGTCAGCCTACTCCCCGGTGCGGTGATCAACTTGCAGGCCCTCCTCCTCCAGCAACCGGCCGCCCAAACCGTTGTTTGCCAAAGTGAGTGCCACGTCTGGTACTTACCAGCCGTCGAGGTCCAAACCCTGGCCAGCCGCTACCCGGAAATGGCCCAAACCCTCGGCCAGCAACTGGCGGCTGAAGTGACCCAACTCACCTCGCAGTTGCAGTTTGAGCAGGAGCGCCAAGGAATTTTGCGCCCCTACCTAGTCACGAAAGCGCGGCGCGGCGTGATCGGCCGGAGCCGCTATGCCCTGCGCCTACGCAAGCAACTCAAGCAGGCAGCAGCGGGCCGCCAGTCGCTCCTCCTCTTCGGCGAACCGGGCCTCGAAAAAGATAATCTCGCGGCCCTGATCCACTACGGATCTGCCAACCGCCGCGAACCGATCATTCGCGTGGACTGCAACACGCTCCAGGCCAGTGGAGCCGAACTTTTCGGGCGCGTTGAGGGCAAGCTGGGCCTCTTGGCCGCCCTGGGGGAAGGAACTCTGATTCTCAACAATCTCCAAGAGCTACCCCCTGAGCTGGTCGAACCCGTGGCCGAACTCTTGCAGCACCGCCGCTATCGACCCGTGAGTCGTGGCGACGCCGCGCCCCCTGCCCCCCTCGCAACAACCCCAGCCCGCCTGATTGCGATCTCAGAGCGGGCTCTACCAGCGTTTGCTGACAGTTACGATGGCACGATCAAAGTGCCGCCTCTGCGGGTTCGTAAGGCTGATTTAGCAGACTTAGTAAACTACTACACCAGCCTCTTCTGTCGCGCCAAAGGCCGCGCTCGACCCCGTTTAACGCCGGAAGCCTTGCGCCGCCTGCAAGCCTACGACTTTCCCAACAACTTGCGGGAGCTGGAGAGCTTGGTGCAGCGAGCTATGGTGCAGTTGGGGGATGGGGCCGAACTCACGGAAGAAATCATCTGGCCCTCGCAGAGCAAGAAGAAACAATTTCGTCTGAATTTACTGAATGCCTACCCCAGTTTACGCCGCTGGCTGCGCAGCCCTTGGTGGCCGGATCGCCTGAATTACGGTTTCACCTTGGCCGCGTTTGCCGCCGTGGTGATCCTGCTCTTTGTCGGCCCCCAGACACGCGATCGCAATGTCGCTCTCTTGCTCTTCTGGGCCTGGTGGTGGCCCTTGGTGCTGCTGAGCTTTCCCTTCGTTGGTCGGCTCTGGTGTGCTATCTGCCCCTTCATGATCTACGGCGAACTGGTGCAAACGCTCTCCCTCCGGCTCTGGCCGCGAACCCTGAGGCCTTGGCCCCGTCAGGCGGCGGAGCGCTGGGGGGGTGGTTTCTCTTTGCGGGCTTTGCCCTGATTCTGCTCTGGGAAGAGTTGTGGAATCTAGAAAACACGGCCTATCTCTCGTCTTGGCTCTTGTTAATCATCACCGCCGGGGCGGTGATCTGTAGCAGCATCTTTGAGCGCCGCTTCTGGTGTCGCTACCTTTGCCCCATTGGGGGGATGAACGGCCTCTTTGCCAAGCTGTCGATCACGGAGCTACGGGCTCAGCAGGGCACTTGTTCCGCAGAATGTACGACCTATCAATGCTACAAAGGCGGTCCGCAAAAGGGGGAGGGGCAAGAAACCCAGGGCTGCCCTCTTTACTCCCACCCGGCACAACTGGCGGACAATCGTGACTGTGTGTTGTGCATGACCTGCCTCAAGGCTTGCCCCCACCGTTCGGTAGAGTTCAATCTACGACCGCCGGGGATCGAACTCTGGACAACTCATGAGCCTCGGGCCTATGAAGTGGCTCTGTTGCTGTTGCTGCTGAATGTGGTATTTCTGCACCGTCTGCCCGTTTTGAATCAGGCCCTCCCTTGGAGCCTGAGGCTGGAGAACTTCGGTTCCCACGCTTTGCTGGCGATCGCCGCCCTCAGTTTCCCGGCCCTGATCCCGCTCCTGGCCCAGGCCCTGTTGCAGCTCAACTATCGCCTCACGCAGGGCCTGAAGCCACGCCGCTTTCTGGAGTTGGCCTATGGCTATTTGCCCCTCGTCTTGGCTGGCAATTTGGCCTACTACCTACCTCTCGGCCTGGGGGAAGCGGGACGAATTTTGCCCGTCAGTCTGGCCACTTGGGGGCTGTCGGGGGCGGGTTGGCCGGTGCTGGTAGCTCACCCAGCGGCGATCGCCTTTCTCCAGGGCACCGTGCTCTTGCTCGGCAGTGGCCTAGCCGTGATCCTGACCCAAAAAATCGCCCGGCAACCCCTGGTGCGGCTCTGGCCACAACACGCGGCGATCGCCACCGTGGCCATGAGTTTCTGGGCGGTCCTGTCGCCGTAGCCAAGATGGGCAAGGATTCCCACCCCGTCGGTGAGCGAACAGCCCCCGGGGGACTAGCGCCCTTTCAAGGCCTTCTGGAAATTTTGGCGGTAGGCCTTATTCACCACCAGCAGCACCGGCCACAGGGCTGCCAAGAACAGGCGATTGACAAAACCGGGCTGAAAATTGGTGCGTTGATAACCCTGCCAAAACTTAATCAAGCCACCAGCGTAGACCACCATCAGCGCGACTGCCACGAGAGCCCCAATGAACTCCATATGTCTCCTGCCTAACGAGCGATTCGCCTTTGTTCGCTATCTTAGCAAGGCGGCGCCAGGGACGGCGGCCTGAGCGCATCTCGCTTTAGCAGCTCTGTACTCCGGTGGAATCAGTGGCGTCAGTATCCCAAATCCCTCACTCAGCTTGGGGCCAGGGCGCTCGGCAGCGAGGCCGTTGGGCTGTAGCCCCGTGTTGGCAGATCTAGTTGAGCGCTGAAGCGCAACTCCGGTGATCGTTTGGGGCTCCTCGCAGCGCCGAGCCGGCCGATCTTAGGGGGTAGCGGCGGGGCTTTCCGGCGTGGCCGAGCCGGTGCAGTAGGTGTTGATGCTCTGGACCAGTTCATCCTCGGGCAGCGTGGCACGCTTGAGGTTGGCGACGGCGGCTTCGGCGGCGGGGCGATCCTGGCTGTTGGCGGCCTCGATGTAGTCGCGGGTGGCCTTGGCGGTATCGCGGTACATCTGGATAAACCCGGCCTGGTAGGTCTGGAGCTGGCGATCGCTCAAATCGAGGGCTTCCATCTCCTGGGCGGCCTGCTCAATGGCATCGGCCGCTTGCAGCATCGCCTGTTGGTCTTCGGTTTGACCGCCATCGGTCAGTTCATTGGCCTGGGACGCCGCGCCATTGGCCAATTCAATCACGCTGTTGCATTGGGACACTTTGTTCGGCGCGCAGGCACTCAGGCTCACGGCGACCAAGACTCCGAACCACCCCAATCCTCTCAGGTGCGGCAAATATTGCATCAATCTACGATCTCCTGTGCTCCTACCGGTGACGGTGTGCTGGCGTTGTTGCCTAAATTTTAGCCAGAGCATCCCGCTCACGAGGGATTGACCTCAGCCCCCTCAAAGAGGGCAATCAGGGATTGAAGAGCCGCCGTGAGCTGCTCGACTTGGGCCCGGGATTGGCCCTCGTTGTCCACCAGGGCCTGGACGGCCTCGCTGAGGGCAAAGACTTGGTAGCCTTGCTGTTGGATCTGCTGACCTTGTTGTTCGAGCTGGGTTGTCAAGGTATCGAGGCGTAGGGCCAAACTCTCGACCGTCTCTGTGGTCGCGATCAGGGTCTGCCCCATCTGCTCAATCAGCGCTTCCAGGTGCTGCAAGCGCGCCGCGCTGGTGGCAGCCTCAGAAGTTGCTGAGAACGGACGATTCGACATAACTCTCGGTTCGCGGAAGGGGGGCGATCGCCAGCAAGCATCCCGTCAGTTCGATCTCAGCACGCACTGCCCCCTTTTGGCAAGCACTCCGCCCCGCCGCCGCCAGGGCTAGGGTCCTAGGGATAAGCGGCGGCGCCGTTCCCAAAGCCTGAGCGCTGGCTGGCTCGGATGTTATTGCACCGGAGCCATCTGGCCCGTTTTTAACCGGGTCATGTAGTTCTTGAGATCCGCCGCTACTGGGTTAACGAGGAAGTAGGCGCCGCAGAGGTTGGGGAGCGCCATGGCGAGCAGCATCCCGTCGCTGAAGTCGATGACCGGACCGGGGGCCGCGATCGCGCCGAGGAAGGTCGCGCCGAGGAAGAGGAGCTTGTAAATGATCAAGCCGCGACCGCCGGAGAGGTAATCCCAGCAGCGCTCGCCGTAGTAGCCCCAAGAAATCATGGTCGAAAAGGCGAACAGGAAGACCGCGATCGCCAACAGGAGCGGGAACCAGCTAATCACCGACCCAAAGGCCGCCGCCGTTAATTCGGCCCCGGCGCTTCTGGCTCGGATATCCTCAAAGGCGGGGTCATTGTAGGCGCCAGTAATCACCAACACGAGGGCGGTCATATTGCAGACCACGATCGTATCGATAAAGGGCTCCAGCAGGGCCACGATGCCTTCGCGAATCGGCTCCTCGGTGCGGGCGGCTGAGTGGGCGATCGCGGCGGAGCCAATGCCCGCCTCATTGGAGAAGGCCGAGCGCCGCAGGCCCTGCACCAGCACCCCGAGGAAGCCGCCCCCCACGGCCTGGGGATTGAACGCACCGCCGATGATCACCCCAAAGGCGTTGGGAATTTGAGTGATGTTGACCAGGAGAATGAACAGGGACGCGATCACGTAGACGGCACACATCAGCGGCACGATCGCCCCCGCCACTTGGCCGATGCGCTCCACACCACCAATGATCACCAGGCCGACCAGGGTGGCGAGGATCAGGCCGTAGAGCCAAGCCGGGAGAAAGGGCAGAATTTGGGACACCGCGCCGTAGGACTGGTTGGCTTGGAACATATTCGCTCCGCCGAAGGCCCCGAAGATGCAGAGGACCGAGAAAATGGCGGCGAGCCAGCGACCGAGTTGGGCATAGCCCAACTCGGCGAGGCCCCGGGAGAGATAGCGCATGGGGCCGCCGGAGATCGTGCCATCGGGCTGCACAACTCGGTACTTCTGACCCAGGGTGCATTCGACAAACTTACTGGTCATGCCGAAGAAACCGCCGAGGGTCATCCAGAGCACCGCGCCGGGACCGCCGACACTGACGGCGATCGCCACGCCGGCGATGTTGCCCAGGCCAACCGTGGCTGAGAGGGCCGTCGCCAGGGCCTGGAAGTGGGAGACCTCGCCTTCGTCGTTGGGATCATCGTACTTGCCGCGCACCACATCAATCGCGTGTTTGAAGGCGCGGATGTTGACGAACTCCATCCGGGCTGTGAAGAAAATGGCCCCCGCAATCAGCCAGAGGACGATGAAGGGAAAGCCCGTGCCAGCATCGAAGAATAAGATGCCAAAAATGATATGGTTCACGAACCAGCTAAAGCTGTCCCTGAGACTTTCGACCAGATTGCTGTCCCCAGCCGTGGCTTCATCCTGAGCGATCGCCATCGCGGGGATGACCAAAAAAAGCAGGACATAGAGCCATACTCGTTGTCTGATCCAATCCATCGTTTCGTGTCTATGCTTGCAACAATTTTCCAGACTATAGCGCGATTCCGAAAACGGCTGCGGTTCCCCCAGGACCCCTAGGCAGGGTTGCTGCGAAGCCATGAGGGGCCTGGTCCTGGCCGGAGGCCGCGATCGCTCAGGGCTCCTCGTCCTTAGTAGCCACCGAGTCCTTGGCCTCAATCGAGTCCGTAGTCGCGGTGGGGGCTGGCTGGGCCTGGTTGAACTGTTGGTAGGCGAGGCGCGAAATTTCCTGGATCAGGTTCGCCGCCCGCTCGTCCCCCGGGGGCCGTTGCACGATCACGGCGGCGAGGTAGCGCTTGCCCGTGGGGGTATCGATCAGGCCGGCATCGGCCAGAACCGTGCGAATGCGGCCGGTTTTGTGAGCAATGATCGCGCCTTCTTCTAAACCTTGGGGCAGGAGATCATCGTGCTCCACTTGGCGCAGGATACTGAGGAGGCGATCGCGCGAGGGCAGCGACAGCAACTCACCGCGATGGACCGCCGCCAGCAAGTGAGCCAAATCCAGGGGACTCGTCGTATTAGTCCCCTCTAAATCGGGCAAGGGACTGTGCAGGCGAGTCGCCCCCAGGCCCCAAGCGGCAAATTTTTGATTGAGGGCCTCCATTCCCCCCAAGCGCTCAATCAGCAAGTTCGTCGCCGTATTATCGCTGATGGCGATCATCTTGACGGCCGTTTCCAGGACGGTGAACTCGGTGCCCGGGGGCTGATACTGCATATCCCCCGCTTCTCCCACGATCGCCTCCGGCGTCAGGGTCAAAAGCTCATTGAGGCGGATCTCCCCCGCATCCACCGCTTGGAAGAAGGCCACCAGGATCGGCGTCTTGATCGTGCTGGCCGCCGGAAAGGTGCGGTTAGCCTGCCAGTCGAGGTAGGCTCCCGTGTCCAAATCCAGGAGAAACAGGCCGGGCTCGTACTGGGGGGTTTGCTCAAAGAGCAAGGCCAGTTGGGTCTTGAGGGGGATCAGCTCCTGGCGGGCGGGGAGGGCTGGGGGATACTGGGAGGTCGCCGGGGCGGCCGCTGTTTCCGCTCGGGGTCGGGGAGCTTCCTGGGTGACGCGGCGGGTCGAGTCAAAGGCGGCAATCAGGGTTCCGGCGATCGCCCCGAGCCCGATGCTGGCGATCGCCAAGCGGGTGGTGTAGAGCAGAAAGACAGCCAGGAACGTCGGTCGGGAGGGGGGCCCCGGAGCCGGCCGGGGGACTGGAGCCGGAGGCGCATCCGGAACGACGTGGAGCCGTCGCTGGCGCTGGCGCTCCCGCAGCTCAGCAGGGGAGGGGGGCAAAGGGGGAGCCAGCGCCGTTGGGGGCTCGGGCGGAGCGGTGGGGGCTGGGAGGGGCGAACGCCGGGGCTGGGGCGGCCCCGAGCCCCACCAACGTCGGCGGGCCTCCGAGCGTCGTCGGGGCGGTGGGGAAGGCTGCGATCGCGGTTTACCCCGCCGGGGGGGCGAGGGAGCAGAGCCGCGCGAGTGATTCGCAGAGGGCATAGGGGGGGTGTCCTGAGGGTGAGTCAGCGCTGCTGGCCGCCGGAGCTGGGCCAAGGGCGCAATACTGGCTATTAAATCAAGTTTGCTCGACCCACGCCAACCAGACCACCGACCCACGGGTGGACGAAATTTTACGCGGGATGTTGGTGCTCCTTTGCTAAACCCTCACCCCAACCCCTCTCCCAAGTTGGGAGAGGGGCTTCTGACTTCCCTGCTTCCAGCTTGGGAGCAGGGGCCGGGGGAGGTCAACGCGCAGCGGCTTCTCGCAGCGGGGGTCCGGTAACACGAAAGAGGGCTACACTCTGCTCCTGGAACCGTAGCCCAAAATTCAGGGGAGCCGCGCTTTTTTTTTGTCCACCCGCCAACCCACCCCCTCGTTGCTCGGGCCGCGTTAGTGCCGCGCAATGCCCTGCTGGCGAGCCGCCTGTTGCACAGCCGCCGCGACGCTAGGGGCGATGCGGGGGTCAAAGACGGAGGGGACGATGTGCTCCCGATGGAGGTCTTGGGGCGGGACCAGGGCGGCGATCGCCTGGGCCGCCTCCAGGCACATGGCCGGGATGATCTCCCGGGCGCGACAGTCGAGGGCGCCGCGAAAGACACCGGGGAAGGCGAGCACGTTGTTGATCTGGTTGGGATAGTCGCTGCGGCCGGTGGCCATCACCGCCACCTTGTCAGCGATGAGTTCAGGCTGGATCTCCGGGATCGGATTGGCCATCGCAAACACGATCGGGTCCGCCGCCATGCCAGCCACCATCTCCGGCGTCAGCACTCCCGGCACGCTGACACCCAGGAAGATGTCCGCCCCTTGGAGAGCCTCCGCCAGAGTTCCTTGGGCTGTGACAGCAAATTCTCGCTTCTCAGGCGTCAGGTCCGTGCGCTGGCTGGAGACGAGGCCCCGGGAGTCGCAGAGCGCGATCGTTGTCGCCCCCGCCTGTTGGAGCAGGCGGGCGATCGCCACCCCCGCAGCCCCGGCCCCATTGATCACGATTCGCACCTGGGCCAGGGATTTACCGACCAGTTTCAGGGCATTGTACAGCGCAGCCAAGGTGACGATCGCCGTGCCATTCTGGTCATCGTGGAAGACCGGAATATCCAGCTCAGCCCGGAGTCGCTTCTCGATCTCGAAACAGCGAGGGGCACTGATATCTTCCAAGTTCACCCCCCCAAACACCGGGGCGATGCGCTTGACGGTTTCGACGATCTCATCGCTGTCCTGGGTTGCCAGACAGATGGGAAAAGCATCGACGCCGGCAAACTCCTTGAACAAAACCGCCTTGCCCTCCATGACCGGCAGGGCGGCCTCGGGGCCCAGATTGCCCAAGCCGAGCACCGCACTGCCATCCGTGACAATCGCTACGGTGTTCCGCTTGACGGTCAACTCGTAGACTTGCTCGGGGTTGCTGGCGATCGCCTTGCAGATGCGCCCGACCCCCGGGGTATAGGCCATCGCGAGGTCAGCCTGGGAATTTAGCCCGATGCGGCTAACGACATGGATCTTACCGCCGCGATGCAGGTCAAAGGTGCGATCAAACACTTCAACCACGTTGACCTGGGGAACCGCGCGCACCGCTTCGACAATCTGCTCCGCGTGCTCAGTACTGGCGGCGTCGATGACAAACTCGCGCCGCGAGAGGTGACGGTTTTGCGCGATCAGGGAAATGTCGCCAATGTTGCCACCGCTGTGACCAATGGCAGTGGTGACGCTCGCCAAGCTACCAGGAGCATTGGGGATTTCAAGTTGTAGCGTCAAGCTAAAGCTGGGACTGGGGGTCAGGTCGGCCATGCTCGGAGATAAAAGGCGTTCAGCCTACCACCATAGCGCTCGCAGGTTAGCCGGGAAAGTAGCCACGGCTACGGGGATGAACGAAAAAAAGCGCGGCTCCCCTGAATTTTGGGCTACGGTTCCAGGAGCAGAGTGCAGCCCTCTTTCGTGTTACCGGACCCCCGCTGCGAGAAGCCGCTGCGCGTTGACCCCCCCCGGCCCCTGCTCCCAAGCTGGAAGCAGGAAAGTCAGAAGCCCCTCTCCCAACTTGGGAGAGGGGTTGGGGTGAGGGTTTAGCGCAGGAGTACCAACATCTCGCGTAAAATTTCATCCACCCCGGCTACGGTCTTTTGGGTTGAGCCAGCCCCGCTCCTAGAACCAGTCTCGCAGCCGAGCCCCCCGTTGCTGACGACTCCAAGCAGGCCTGACAGCCCAGCAGCCCCGGCCAAGGCCCTAGACCTCAGCCCTGACAGCGGCTCGACCCGCCATGACCCCACCCCCTAGAGGGAGCGGACAAAGCCCAGGGCGGCCTTGACCCGGGCGAGCACGGTTTCGGCTCCGGCGGCGGCCTTGTCCCGGCCCTCGCGCAGGATGGACTCCAGGTAGTCGGGGTCGGCCCGCAGGTCGTGATATTTTGCCTGGATGGGCTCTAGGGCGGCGATCGCCGCCTCCGTGAGCAAGGGCTTGAACTGACCCCAGCCCATATCTTGACATTCCGCCGCCACTGTCTCCTTGGTTTTGCCCGCTAGCAGCGCGTAGAGCGTTAGCAGGTTATGACACTCCGGCCGGTCGGGGTTGTCAAACTCGAGGCCCCGCTCCGGATCGGTCTTGCAGCGCTTGATCTTCTTGGCAATGTCATCCGGCTGATCCAGGAGCCCGATCCGGCTCAGCTCCGAGGGATCAGACTTCGACATCTTCTTCGTGCCGTCCGTGAGGCTCATGACCCGCGCCCCCTCGCGGCGGATCAGGGGTTCGGGGAGCTTCAGCACGGGCTTTTCCGGAGTGCCGAACTGGTCGTTCACCCGCAGGACAAGATCGCGAGCCAGTTCGACGTGTTGCTTCTGGTCTTCGCCCACGGGCACGAGGTCCGCATCGTAAAGCAGAATATCGGCCGCCATCAGCACGGGGTAATCCAACAGACCGACGCTGACGTTTTCTCCCTGCTTCACAGCCTTTTCTTTGAACTGGATCATGCGCTCCAGCCAGTTGAGGGGCGTGACGCAGTTGAGCAACCAGGCCAACTCGCTGTGGGCAGGGATGTGGGACTGCACAAAGATCGTCGCCTGGGTGAGATCGATGCCACAGGCCAGGTAGAGGGCCGCCACCTCGTAAGTATTACTTGCTAGGGTGGCGGGATCATAGGGCACGGTAATCGCGTGCAGATCGACGACGCAAAAATAGTTCTCGTACTCGTGCTGGGTCGTCACCCAGTTGCGGATAGCGCCGAGGTAGTTGCCGAGGTGGAGATTGCCGGTGGGTTGGATGCCGGAAAGGACGCGCTGCTGTGCCATGGCACTCGTTCGTTGCTGCCTTAGGGTAACGTACTGATCCATTATGCCCGAGAGCGATCGCCCCATTGGGCTCCCAAGCTTGGCAAGGGTGGACGAAATTTTACGCGGGATGTTGGTGCTCCTTCGTTAAACCCTCACCCCAACCCCTCTCCCAAGTTGGGAGAGGGGCTTCTGACTCCTCTTCTTCCAGCTTGGGAGCAGGGGCCGGGGGTCAGAGGGGGCTACACTCTGCTCCTGGAACCGTAGCTCAGAATTCAGGGAAGCCGCGCTTTTTTTCGTCCACCTAGGGGAGGGTGATGGCGGCTCAAGCTTGGGAGGGGGCGATCGCCCAATACGGCGATCGCCCCCTCCCGTAAAAAGCCTCCGTCAAGGAGCGAAGGCTGGCCGGTTTAGAAGCCTTGCTCACAGGGACGAACTTGGGTGAGACGGAGCACCACTTGGTCAATGGCGTTGACGAGGGATTGGTTCTGGCCGGGGTGGTTGGCGTAGATGCTGAAGATCAGGGGGCCGTACTCGGGGTGCTCAAGGTAGCCCGAGAGGGCCCGCACCCCCCGAAGCGTGCCGGTTTTGGCGCGGACGCGGCCCTGGGCGGGAGTACCTCGGAAGCGGCGAGCCAGCGTGCCGCTTTGGCCGGCGATCGGCAGGGAGGCGAAGAACACTTCCTTCCCGGCGGCGGTGGTGTACATGGAGCGGAGAACCGCCAGGGTGGCGGTGGGGGTGACGAGGTTCTGGCGGGAGAGGCCGGAGCCGTCGGCTTGGCGGTAGCCCGCCGGGGAGACGCCAATTTTACTGAGGGCGTCGCGGATGGCGGCTGGGCCACCGATTCTGCGGAGGAGGGTATCGGCGAGGCCGTTATTGCTTTGTTGATTGATGGTCCGTACCCAAGCGCCGAGGTTTGAGGAGCTGATGGGGGCGTTGGGGGCGTACATTTGCAGAGCCCCGGCGGTGGTGAAGAGCTTGATATTGGAGGCAGGGATGAAAAATTGGTCGGCGTTGCGGCTGTAGAGGACTTTGTTGCCGTCGAGGGTTTCGATGCGGAGACCCCAGCGGCCGCGAGCGAGGCCGCCGGCGTCAACGATGGTATTGATGGCCGGGGCCAGGCTCTGATCACAAAAGGTTCCCGGCCGGGGAGCCGCGAGGGGTGGGGGGGTGACGTTGACGGGATCAGGGCTCGTGAGGGGTGGAGTAATGTTGATGGGATCGGGGCTCCCGTCGGTGGCGCGGGCACGAGCTGGCAGGAGGGCTGGGCTCAGGGCGAGGGTGGCGGCGGCGGCGATCGCCAGGCCTCGAGACCAAGGACGAGGGTGAGTCATAGTCAGTGTTGGTGAGTGTTAGGTGAGTGTTAACAGTAAGGTATCAGTCTGTCGCTAGACGTACTCCTGATAATCGCGGCTAGCTTACCACAAATCTTTACCGCCGCCAGTCGGTACGAGCCGGAACTGTTTGTGCTATTAGCTGACCACGGGCGATGACGGCACGGACGGCGGGGCGGCGACGCAGGGCGTCCTGGGGGTCGCTGGCGTCGAGGAGGATGAGGTTGGCGGGCTGGCCGACCGCGATCGCATAGTCCGAGGCACAGTGGAGGGTCTTCGCTCCCGCGTGCGTCACCATGTCGAAGCAGGCTTCGACTTCGGGGCGGCCGGTCATCTGGCAAACATGGACAGCCATGTAGGCGACCTCGAGCATATTGCCAGTCCCGAAGCTGTACCAGGGGTCTTGCACGCAGTCGTGGCCGAGGCTGACATTGAGGCCGGCTTGCCAGAGTTCTTTGACGCGGGTGAGACCGCGCCGTTTGGGGTAGGTATCGGTGCGGCCTTGGAGGGTGATGTTGATCAGGGGATTGGCGATGAAATTGATCTGGGCCCGTTGCAGAAAGCCCAGGAGTTTGTAGGCGTAGGCGTTGTTGTAGGAGCCAAAGGCGGTGGTGTGGCTCGCGGTGACGCGATCGCCGTTGCCGTGGCGGATGGCTTGGGCAGCGACGACTTCCAGGAAGCGGGATTGGTCGTCGTCGATTTCGTCGCAGTGGAGGTCGATCAGCCGGTCGTAGCGGTCGGCAAGGTTGAAAATGTATTCAACCGAGCGGACACCATCCTCCCGGGTGAGTTCGTAGTGGGGAATGCCGCCGACGACATCGGCTCCGAGCTTGAGGGCTTCTTCGAGTAACTCCGCGTTGCGAGGGTGGCTGTAAATGCCATCCTGCGGGAAGGCGACGACTTGGAGGGTAAGCCAGTCACGCACGGTATCCCGTACCTCAAGCAGGGCTTGCAGAGCGACGAGGTTGGGCTCACTGACATCGGCATGACTGCGGACGTAGAGGACGCCGTGCTGGGCCTGGCGCTGGAGGGTGGCGATCGCCCGGGCCTTGACATCTTCCAGGGTTAAATGCTGCTTGCGCTCGCCCCAAATTTGGATGCCCTCAAACAGAGTACCGCTCTGGTTCCAACGGGGGTCGCCAGCGGTGAGGGCACTGTCGAGATGAATGTGAGATTCAACGAACGGGAGCGAAACGAGCTGACCCCCGGCGGCGATTTCTTGCCGGCCGGTCTGGGGGAGCTGGGGAGCGATCGCGGCGATGCGATCGCCCTGGAGGCCAATGTCCACGAGGTCGGGGGGATCATCCCTCCGGGACGCTTCGCGATCGTGGAGGCGGGCCTGGCGCAGGATGAGGTCGTAGGTCGGGGAGGTCATGGCAGAGCTGGGGCTAAAGGCTGCGGGAGGGAACCGAAGGCGGCCGGCTCATCCTTGACTAGTGCAAGAAATGGCGCGTGCCGGTAAGGATCATGACCAGGCCCAACTCCTGCGCGGCCGTAATCGAATCGGCGTCACGGATGGAGCCCCCCGGCTGGATGATCGCCGCTACACCGGCCGCCGCCGCCGCCCGCACCGTGTCATCGAAGGGGAAAAACCCGTCGCTGGCGAGGCAAGCACCCTGGGCCTGGTCCCCCGCCTGGGCCAGGGCCAAGTTCGCCGCCCCGACCCGGTTCATCTGGCCTGCGCCGATGCCGATGGTGGCGCGATCGCGCGTCAGCAAGATCGCATTCGACTTCACATGCTTCACCAGCCGCCAGGCAAACTGGAGTTCGGCCACCTGGGCCTCACTCGGCTGCCGCTCAGTGACGACTTGCCAATCGCTGGGGCCCTGCTGGCGATCGTCGCTAGCCTGGACCAGGAAGCCCCCGGCGATCACTTTCACCGTGTCGGCTGGTCCACGGGCTAGGTCGGGAAGCACCAGCACGCGGAGATTTTTCTTCTTGGCCAGGACCGCAGCGGCCTCAGCCTCGCAAGCCGGTGCAACCACGCATTCCAGAAACGTTTCCGTCAACGCGGTGGCCGTAGCGGCGTCGAGGGGTTGGTTGAGAGCGACGATGCCCCCAAAGGCGGAGACGGGATCAGCCGCCAAGGCCCGCTGGTAGGCCGTGAGCAGGGTTTCTCCCAGGGCCGCCCCACAGGGGTTGGTGTGCTTCAAGACCGCCGCCGCCGGTTCCGTGGTCGGAAATTCGCTGATGATCCGCCGGGCTGCTTCCAGATCCACGAGGTTGTTGTAGCTCAGCTCCTTGCCTTGGAGCTGGGTCGCGGTGCTCCAGCCCCAAGGGCCGGTGCGATACCAGGTGGCCGATTGGTGGGGGTTTTCTCCGTAGCGGAGGACCTGCTGGGGCGTGCCCCGGAGGCTGAAGGGGGCTGGCTCGGTCTCGGCCAGGCCCCCAAAGTAGGTGGCGATCGCTTGGTCATAGGCGGCCGTCCGTTGGAAGACTTCCAAGGCCCGAGCGCGGCGAAAGGCGAGGGAGGGTTCCCCCGCCTGGGCCCGCAGCTCGGCCACATAGTCGCCATAGCGTTCCGGGCAACAGAGAACCGTGAGGTGGGCATAGTTCTTCGCCGCTGCCCGCAGGAGGGTCGGGCCACCAATGTCGATGGTTTCAATCGCCTCAGCCTCCCCAACGGCCGGCTTGGCCATGGTTTCCTCAAAGGGATAGAGGTTGACCACCACGAGATCCAGGGGGCGGATGTCGTTGGCCGCTAGTTCTTGTAAATCCTCGGGGCGATCGCGCCGCACCAAAATGCCACCGTGAATCCGGGGGTGTAGGGTCTTCACGCGACCTCCCAAGATCTCGGGGGCGCCGGTGTACTCGCTCACGGGCGTCACCGGTAGACCCGCCGCTTGCAGGGTCTTGGCCGTACCACCACTGCTGATCAGGTCAAACCCAAATTCCGTCACCAAGGCTTGGGCTAAGTCCACTAACCCGGTTTTGTCCGATACACTCAGCAGCGCTAGCCGTGCCATAACATTGAGCAATTCTACTTAATTCACGGAGTCATTGTACCTTACGAACTCCAGCCCTCGGCCTTGGCGCCGCCGATTCCGTAGGCATGGATTGCCGGGGGCGCTAAGTGAATTCCCTCAGGACAGCCCGGGGCAACCGGCTAGGGGGTGATTCGGGTGGACGAAATTTTACGCGGGACGTTGGTCTTAGCTAAGCCCTCCCTCACCCCAGCTCCTCTCCCAACTTGGGAGAGGGGCTTCTCACTCCCCATCTCCTAGCTTGGGAGACGGGCTTGCCTCTTCGATTAACATCAAGTTGGGCCGCCATTGCTTCTCACTCCCCTGCTCCCAGCTTTGGGAGCAGGGGCCGAGGGATGAGGGCCCGGTAACGCTGTTCGCGCTAGCGTCGCGGAGCGATAGAGGGCAACCCTCTGCTCCTGGAACCAGCGCGCAAAATTCCGGGAAGCCGCGCTTTTGTTCGTCCACCCCCGCCAATTCCGTAGGCATGGATTGCTGGGGGAGCTCAGTGGTTCCCCTCAGGACAGCCCGGGTCAACCGGCCAGGGGGTGATCTGATTCACAAGCATCTACGGATTTCCTTCTAGACTAGAAGTTGCTGGCCTGGGTCCAACGGAAAATGTCTCGCCCCCCCCAAAGCGCCTCTTGAGAGACCCTGCCTAGACCCCAGCCCTAGCAAGCATGGCCGCCGTTCTCCCCCATGGGACGGCAACGCGGCTTCTGCCAGGGTTGCCGCTGACGGTCCCAACGGACTCCAACCACAAAACCCGCTCATTCTCTTGTCCCAACCATGTCTCCAACCACTGTCACCCTTGACGCCGATACCTACGCGGCCCTTCAGGCTGAGTTGGCGGCGCTGCGCCAGCACGCGCAGGCTTCCTCGAACCCAGACCATCCTACCGGTGTAGCAGCCCGCTTCCAACGGCTCGCGGATAACGGTCTAGGCATTCTCTATCAATTTCGTCTCGACCCTGACGGCACGACTTCCTTCCCCTACATTTCCGCGAGCTGTCAGCCCCTCCTGGGACTGAAGCCGGAGCTGGTGATGCAGGACGCCGCCTACTTGATGAACCTGACCCACCCGGAGGATGTAGAGCGCCTTCAGGCCTCGGTCGCCCAGTCCGCAGCGACACTACAGCCCTGGCTGTGGGAGGGCCGCTTGCAGCTAGCCGGGGGGGTGATCAAGTGGATCAAAGCAGAATCCCGACCCTATCGCCAGCCCGAGGGCGCGGTGGTGTGGGATGGCTGGATGCTGGAGGTGACGGAATATAAGCGAACGGAAGCCAATCTTCAGGCAGCGGGCGATCGCGTGGCCCAGATCCTCGCCGGCACAAGCGACGCCTTCTTTGCCCTCGATCGCCAGTGGCGCTTCACCCAAGTCAACCACCACGCTGAGTACCTTTTGGGTAAACCGGCCGCCGCTCTCCTAGGCAATAATGTCTGGGAACTGTACCCCACCACAGTGGGCTCGTCGTTTGAGCGGTATTATCATCAGGCCTGGGCAACGGGGGAGACTGTCACCTTTGAAGAGTACTACCCGCCCCTAGATATTTGGTATGAAGTGCGGGCCTATACGGTAGGAGACGAGTTATTTGTCTACTTCACCAGTATCAACGCCCGCAAAGAACTCGAACTCTCCTATCAGGAACTCTCCGAACTTAAGGAGCAACTGGAGGCTCGCGTTGCTGAACGCACGGCAGAATTGGAGCGCACAACCGCGCAACTGGCGGCGGTGTTGGAAAACTCGCCGGCCGTGATTTATGTCAAAGATCGACACGGGAAGTATCAGTTAGTCAACCGTCAATATGAGGCCATCTTTAACCTCAGCTCAGCCGCAATCCTCGGCAAGTCGGACGATGACTTTTTCCCCCAGGCCGTTGCGGAGAAAGTCCGAGCCAATGATCAACAGGTCCTCGCCAGCGGCCAGCCCCTGCACTTAGAAGAGGTCGTCCCCCACCAAGACGGCGGCCTGCACACCTATGTCTCGGTGAAATTTCCCCTACGCGACGCGCAGGGAACCATCGATGGGGTCTGCGGCATTTCCACCGACATCACGGAGCGCAAGCAGGCGGAGGCACGACTGCGGGAAGCTCTGGCCTTGCAAGATGCGATTCTAAATAGCACGAACTACAGCATCATTTCCACCGATGCCCAAGGCCTGATCCAGACCTTCAACACAGCAGCCGCCAACTTGACGGGCTACGCAGCGGCGGAGGTGGTGGGCCGCCTGACGCCCGGCCTTTTCCACGATCCGGAAGAAGTCGTGAAGCGTAGCCAGGAACTGAGCCAGGAGCTGGGGGTGCGGATCGAGCCGGGGTTTGAAACGCTGGTGGCGAAGGCCCGGCGGGGACAATTAGATGAACGCCAATGGACCTATCTCCACAAGGAGGGCTGCCGCATCCCCATGCTGCTTTCCGTGACCGCTCTACGGGATGAGGCGGGCGAAATCACGGGCTTTGTGGGCCTTGGCAATGACATCACCGAGCGGCTCCATGCGGAGGCGACTCAACGCAAGCTGGCGGCGGTGATTGAGAATAGTAGCGACTTCATCGGCCTTTGTGATCTCGAGGGCAATATTCAGTATGTCAATCCGGCCGGTCTGCAACTGGTGGGGCTGCCGGATCTGGATGCTGTGCTGAGGACGACGATGCTTGACTACTTGGCGTCTGAGTGTCGCCCGGTTTTTGAGCAAGACATTCTCGCGACCTTGGAGATGCAGGGAACGTGGCGGGGTGAGTTCTATTTTCACCACTTTGAGACGGGAGCGGCGCTGCCAGTGGAGGCAACGTTCTTTCTGGTTCGTCACCCAGACACTCAGGAGCCTCTCTGTTTGGCGACGGTGACGCGGGACATTCGCGAACGCCAACAAGCGGAGGCGGCGCTGCGGGAGACGACGGAAAACCTCCAGGATGCTCAGCGCTTGGCTCGCATTGGCAACTGGTCCTACAATCTCCACAGTGAGGAGTTGCAGTGGTCTGAGGAGGTGTTTCGCCTCTTTGGGCGCGATCGCCACCTGGGAGAGCCCAACCTGGAAGCTGGTATCACCTACTATGCCCCGGAGGATCGGCCCCGGCTCGAGCAGGCCTTGGCGCACACGGCTGAAACCCAGAAACCCTGTGCGCTGGAGTTGCAGATTGTGCGGGACGATGGCACGCGCGGCTACGTCCACGTTCAAGCGGAGGCGGTGACAACGGCCGACGGCCAACCGTTGCGGCTCTTTGGCACGGTCATGGACATCACCGAGCGCAAGCAGGCGGAGCTGACCCTCCAGCAGCAGAAACAGGAACTAGAGGAGACCTTGCAGGAGCTGCGGACCACCCAGGCTCACTTGATCCAGAGCGAGAAAATGTCCGGGCTGGGGCAACTGGTCGCTGGCATTGCCCACGAGATCAATAACCCAGTTAACTTCATTTACGGCAATCTGGTTCATACGGAAGAGTATGGCGAGGGTCTGCTGGAAATTATTCAGGCCTACCAAGCGCATTGCCCAGAGCTGGGGGACGATTTGCAGGACTTGATCGAGACCCATGACCTCGAGTTTCTGATCCAGGACTTTCCGCGTTTGCTGGCTTCCATGAAGCTGGGGGCTGAGCGCATTCGTGCCATTGTCACCTCCCTGCGAACCTTCTCGCGCTTGGATGAGGCGGAGTGTAAGGAGGCCGATATTCACGAGGGGCTAGATAGCACCCTGTTGATTTTGCAAAACCGGCTCAAGGCGAAGTCTGACCGGCCGGCGATTGAGATTGTTAAAAACTATGGGCCGCGAGCGGTGGTGGAGTGTTATCCCAGTCAGTTGAACCAGGTGTTTATGAATATCTTGGCGAATGCCCTGGATGCGATGGAGGAACGAGACCATCAGCGATCGCGAGCTGAAAAACAGGCGGACCCCAGCCGTATTTGGCTCACGACGGTGGAGGAGCAACCGGGCTGGCTGACGATTCGTCTTCGGGACAATGGCCCTGGCATTCCGGCGGAGGTCCAGCAGCGCATCTTTGATCCCTTCTTCACAACAAAACCGACGGGCAAGGGCACGGGGCTGGGAATGTCGATCAGCTACCAGATTGTCACTGAGCGCCACGGAGGAACCCTGACCTGCTGTTCGGAACCGGGGCAGGGGGCAGAGTTTGCGATCACGATCCCCTGCCACCAACCAGGGGCTCAAGACCGTGAGGGTGATAGCGGGTGAACGAAATTTTGCGCGGGATGTTGGTACTCCTTAGTCAGCCCTCACCCCAACCCCTCTCCCAAGCTTAGGAGAGGGGCTTCTAACTCCCCTGCTCCCAGCTTGGGGAGCAGGGGCCGGGGGATGTAGACGCGCCGCGGCTTCTCGCAGAGGGGGCCCGGTAACGCTGTTCGCGCTAGCGTCGCGTAGCGATAGAGGGCGACCCTCTGCTCTTTGAGCAAGCGCTCAAAATTCAGGGGAGCCGCGCTTTTTTTCGTCCACCCGGGCGATCGCAGCGCGCGCGATCGCGCAGCTTCTTGGGAGGGGGTTGCCCAGTTCAGAAATACTGGCACTGGGAAATACCAAATCAATCTTAAGAAGCCTGGACGTTGGGCAGGAAGGGTGACTATACTGAAGCAATTCACCGAATCGCCCGAATTGGGGCCTTAGGCAGAAATTTGTCTACCTAATCCGCCTGTGCAGAGTGCTATGTGGGCATTTTTCCTCTAATAAGTTGTTAGCTCTCAAGGTTGTCTGTAGGACGGCGCATTAAGCTCGTCCGTTGGTGTTAAATTCAAAGAGCCTCAAGATCGTCTATAGAGCAACTACCTGTAGAATACTAAATCTCTAAATGCAGTGGCAGGTTAAGCTGGAAATAGCTAAGCAGTATCCTCACCAATGCCCACGGTTCTTCAGGTTGATCCCTACAGTTTCATATTTTTCGGCTCTGATAGAGGTGAACCTGCTCATATTCATGTTAAGCGCGATCGGCAGTGACCACGAACTAAAGGATATTGCTCGACTTGTGGAGGAACACGAACAAACATTGCTGGAGCCTTGACATGATTACTTTAACGCTTGAAACAGACCCCCTTGCTGCACAAGTTAGAGTAACAGATGAGAAATTAATTGTGGATTTAGTTGATGGACGAAGCTTAATTATTCCTCTAAATTGGTATCCCCATTTATTGCACACTTCTCAAGAGGAACGGCAGAACTGGCAACTCTTAGGAGACGGCTATCCAATTGAATGGATTGACTTGGATGAACATATTGGTATTGAGGGTCTGTTAGCAGGTAGGCAAAGTAGGGAGAGTCACCAGTCTTTTGAACGCTGGCTAGAGACTCGGGAAATCTCTTTACGGCTTGAGAGGGCTAACAATTCAAATTCAGCGGACAGTTGAGAGCTGTTGGCGCTGAGTTGAAGGTTGCCTGCTGCCGCTGATTCTCTGGCAGCAATGGGCCACCCCTCCCCCCACCGTTGGCTACACTAAAGTTGCGATGGGGTATCGGTACGTCATCATGCCCGATCTGAATGCGCGAACACCTCCATCAAGGTTGGCAAAAAATATGGTACAAACTCCCCTCTCCCCCCAAACACTCTACCCTGACTCTGACGGCAAGCCGATGGCAGAGAACACCGAACAATATCAGTGGATCGTCAGGCTGGTTGAAAATCTCAAGCGACTGTTAAAAGATCAGGTGGCCTTCGTGGCAGGAGACTTGCTCTGGTATCCCGTCGAGGTCAAACCGATTCCTGGCCAACCGCGTCCCCAAGTACCTCGTCAAGCGCCTGACGCCATGGTGGTCTTGGGTCGTCCTGATGGCTATCGGGGCAGTTATAAACAATGGCAAGAAGAGGGCATCGCCCCCCAAGTAGTCTTTGAGATTCTCTCGCCGAGCAATACCCACTTAGAGATGGCGGAAAAGCAGCGTTTTTATCAAAAATATGGTGTGCTAGAGATGTATTTTTATGACCCGCAAGCTCGCAATTTCTGGGGGTTCACCCAAGCTGAAAGCAATTGGCATTGGGTGACGGAACTCAATTTGCCCTGGGCGTCTCCCCTCCTCCAAATTCGCTTTGAAATGTTTGAGGATGGTTTGGCTGTTTTTTATCCCAATGGTGAACCGTTCAAGACTCTGGAAGAATTTGCTCAGGAACGCGATCAGGCTAAAGCCGAACGCGATCAGGTCAAAGCTGAACGCGATCAGGTCAAAGCCGAGCGCGATCGCCTAGCCCAAAAACTCCAAGAACTCGGCATTGATCCGGGTGTGCTGTAGCTATAAGTTGATGGAGAGCTTGGCTGAAGAACCTAGACCAGCAGCTGAAAGGGCAAAAACATCAATACCGGGTGAGCTGCCTCGACTATCGCATTATTTACAGCGTCGAAGACACAGCGTTGCTGGTACGGGTTATCAAGGTGGGACATCGCCGGGATGTTGATGAGGGCTTGAAGTAGATAGATAGCGGGACTGGTTGCCAATTTGCGAACGGGCTGGCGCGGGGCGGGGCGGGTGGCTAGAATCTGGGTGGTGTAAATTTGCGGAGCGGGAAGGATGGGACACTGGAACTGGCTGGGGAGTGCGGGGCTGCTGGTGGGGCTGCTGCTGCCGGGGGCAGTTGGGCTGGCGGAGCCGAGCGCGGCGGGGCTGGAGCCGGTGCAGGTGGCGCAGGGGGGAGCGGCTGCCGAGGCGGAGCGGTTGCTTCAGGAAGGTCTGGCGTTGTATCGGGAAGGCTCAGCAGAATCGCTGAGAGCAGCAATTGCGAAGTGGGAAGCTGCCATTCCTCTCTATCAATCTGTCGGCAATCAGCAAAGAGAAGCCACCACCCTCAACAATATCGGT
>CAYNIP010000042.1:0-42702 GCA_964397305.1 uncultured bacterium | reverse complement strand
GGGAGAAGGGGCCGGGGGATGAGGGCCCGGCAACACTGTTCGCGCTAGCGTCGCGTAGCGATAGAGGGCGATCCTCTGCTCCTTGAGCAATAACTCAAAATTCAGGGGAGCCGCGCTTTTTTCGTCCACTCCATCGTCAAGACTCGGTTCGGCAGCCTGGTCCTAGGCGGTAGCCAGGGGTAGCGCGGTCGCGCCGATCCCGGCGGCCATTTCCTCCGGCGAGATTTTGCCGTCGTTGTTGGAATCCAGAGCATCAAAGACCGCATCGGTGCCGCCCCATTCTTCGCGGGTGATAAAGCCATCCCCGTCAAAGTCGTAGGCCGAAAAGAGGTCTTCGGCCGCGTGGGCAGTGTGGGTATCTCCTTCCAGGATATTCAGGCGAGTGGCCAAGAATTGTTCCAGGGCCTCCAGGGCCTTGGTGAAACCCGCAATGCCCTCAGCCAACTTCTCCGAGGCCATGCGGTCGGCGGCGTGCATTTGGTCAAAGGTGGCCTTGTCCATGGTGATCTTTTCGATCTCAGCCTGCTTGGCTTGCTCGGGGTCGAGCTTGCGGGGCAGGTCGCCGGTGGTAGCGTCCAACTGCTCGATCAGCTTGGGTGAAATCGTTAGCAGGTCGCAGCCCGCCAGCTCGGTAATCTCGCCCAGGTTGCGGAAGCTCGCACCCATCACTTCGGTGGCATAGCCGAACTTCTTGTAATAGTTGTAAATGGTCGCCACCGACAGCACCCCGGGATCTTCGGCCGGGGGATAGGAATCGCGGCCGGTGTCTTTCTTGTACCAGTCGAGGATGCGGCCGACAAAGGGAGAGATCAGGGTGATGCCCGCTTCCGCGCAGGCGATCGCCTGGTGCAGGCCGAACAGCAGCGTGAGGTTGCAGTGAATGCCTTCCTGCTCCAAAACTTCGGCAGCGCGGATACCTTCCCAGGTGGAGGCAATCTTGATCAGGATGCGCTCCCGAGCGACGCCTGCTTTTTCATACTCGCCAATCAGGTAGCGGGCCTTTTCGATCGTACCCTCCGTATCGTAGGAGAGGCGTGCATCCACCTCGGTGGAGACGCGACCGGGGATGATGTCGAGGATCTTGCGACCGAAGGCGATCGCCAAGCGCTCAAAGGCCAGGGACGCCACGGCTTTAGCCGCAGCACTGCTGCCACAGTCCTGGCGGGCCTGCTTCAGGGTATCATCGACGATTTCCTGATACTCCGGCATTTGGGCGGCGGCCGCGATCAGGGAAGGGTTAGTGGTCGCGTCGCGGGGCTTCGCTTTCTGAATCGCGTTGATATCGCCCGTGTCAGCGACGACCACGGTAACGTCACGCAGTTGTTCGAGCAGAGTCTTCGCCATGAGGGTGCTCCTGTAGTCGTTGCAAATCGTCGCCAGATCGAGGGATTGGGCCGTCGAGATTGGGGATTGACGGGGCCAACTCTGTCCCAATCCCAGCCGCTAAACCCCAACCCTCGACCCCAGAGAAACTTTACGGCCACCATGATACGCGACTATCGCCCGCCGTACTGTTGCTGGTAATAGGCTTGGTACTGCGAGGAGAGCAGGGGCTGCCACCAGTCCCGGTGGGCCAGATACCAGGCCACCGTCCGCCGCAGCCCCTCAGCAACTGTCACCTCCGGTTGCCAGCCGAGGTCATGGCGGATTTTGCTGGCATTGATCGCGTAGCGACGGTCATGGCCGGGGCGGTCTTTCACGAAGGTGATCAACTGGCGGGCCGGCCGCACGGGCAACTCGGGCACCAGCTCCTCCATGAGGTCGCAGAGCAGCTCCACTAGGGCAATATTTTTCACCTCATTATTGCCGCCGATGTTGTAGGTTTCCCCGCCTAGGGCGCGCTCAATCACGGTCGCTAGGGCGCGGCAATGATCGCCCACATAGAGCCAATCGCGGACATTTTGCCCATCACCGTAGACGGGAACCGGCTTCCCCAGCAGGATGTTGATGCAGGCGAGGGGGATCAGCTTTTCGGGGAACTGGTAGGGGCCATAGTTATTGGAGCAATTGGTAATCACGACGGGCAGGCCGTAGGTGTGGTGGTAGGCCCGGGCCAGGTGGTCGCTCCCGGCTTTGGAGGCGGCGTAGGGGCTATTGGGGGCATAGGGGGTCGTTTCTGAGAAAGGGGGATCGTCGGGACCAAGACTGCCATAGACCTCATCGGTGGAGACGTGGAGGAAGAGGCCGGGGGTTGGGCGGTGCTCCGCCTGGCGGCGGAAGGCTTCTAGGAGGGTAAAGCTCCCCACCAGGTTGGTTTGAATGAAGGCATCGGGGGCGAGGATGGAGCGATCAACGTGGGATTCGGCGGCGAAGTGAACAATAGTGTCGATCTGTTCTTGGTGCAGGAGGGTTTCCACCAAGGCGCGATCGCCAATATCGCCGCGCACAAAGCGCAGTGCGTCTTGCAGCTCCAGATCGGCGAGGCTAGCGCGGTTGCCGGCATAGGTCAGGGCATCCAGCACCACGAGGCGATCGCCCGGATGGGTCTCGCCCCAGAAGCGGACAAAGTTAGAGCCGATAAAGCCAGCACCACCGGTAACGAGCAAGCGGCGCGGCGGGCAGTCGAGCGGCGGGCGTGACATGGGCGACAATGGGGAGCGAGCAGTGTTTCCGTCTCCCATCATGCAGGTTATCACAGGCACAACGCAGCTATTGGGGGTCATCGGCGACCCGGTGCAGCATTCTCTCTCGCCGGTCATGCACAATGCGGCGATCGCCCAGCTCGGCCTCGATCTCGTCTACGTTCCCCTCCCCGTGCGCGCCGCCGACCTCACCACCGCCCTCGCCGGTTTCACCGCCCTCGGCCTGCGGGGATTCAATGTCACCATTCCCCATAAGCAAACGATTCTGCCCCTGCTCAGCGAGGTCTCGACCGTGGCCCAGGCCATCGGCGCGGTGAACACCGTCTGGCCCACGGCCACGGGCTGGGCCGGCACCAACACGGATGCGGCCGGCTTCATCGCCCCCCTGAAGTCCCTCGCTCGCGATTGGTCGGCCGTGCCGGTGTTGATCTTGGGCTATGGGGGTGCGGCCCGGGCCGTAGTGGCTGGCTGCTGCACCCTGGGCTGCCGGGAGATTTGGGTCGCGGGCCGGCGGGCCGAGAAACTGGCCCAGTTCGAGGCCAGTTGGCAGGGCTCTCCCTATGCGGAGCGGGTGCGCGTCCTGCCCTGGTCAGCGCTGGCCACGGCGCTGCCCCAGACGCGCCTGGTCGTAAATGCCACGCCCCTGGGCCTGGCGACCGACGGGGAGGCGACCCCGTTGACGGCGGCGGAACTGGCAAGCTTGCCCGGGGGGGCGATCGCCTACGACCTGATCTACCGGCCGCGCCCCACTCGCTGGCTGCGCCTCGCCCAGGCCCAGGGTTGTCTCAGCCTCGATGGGGCGGAAATGCTCGTCCAGCAAGGCGCTGCCGCCCTGCAACTCTGGCTCGACCAGCCCGTACCCGTGCAGGCCATGCGGGAGGCGTTGTTGGCGCGATTGGCAGCGGACTAGGGGTGCATTCTCGCGGGGGTGCTACGGTGGCCCGCATCCCTCGGCTCCGGCTCGGCCGTGAGGGGGAGGCCAGAGGTAGAGAAGGCCGGACAGTAACGTGAGCCCCAAGGCCAGCCAGAAGGTCCCTTGGGCCAGGCTAGGCCAAGGGGGGGGCAAGGGCGCGAGCAAGAGCAGGATCGCCCCGATCTGGCTCACGGTTTTGAGCTTGCCCCAGCGGTTCGCGCCGACCACTTGGGGCTGGTTAGCCCGCCAGCCGGCGATCGCCAGCTCCCGCCCCAGGATCAAAAACACGGCCCAAGCGGGCAACTGTTGCAGGGCCACCAGGGAAAGTAAGGGCGCCAGCACCAGCAGCTTATCCACCAACGGATCAAGAAATTTGCCCAGCTCCGTCTCTTGCTGCCAGCGCCGCGCCACGTAGCCATCCAGCCAGTCCGTCGCGGCCGCCAGCCCAAAGACCCCCGCCGCTAGCCAGCGCTCGGTCGGCGTCGGCTGCTGGAGCCAGTAGAGCAACGGCGGGATCACCAGCAGTCGGGAGAGCGTGATCCAGGTCGCAACGGTCAGCATGGTTTAGCCCGCCTCCAGGCAGGGTGCAAGCTCAAGAGCGCGGCACGAGGCGACCGATGGTGCGATTGTTGGCCGTGAAGGTCGCGCGGGCCACCCGCTGCACATCGGCGGGAGTCACGGCGGCGATCGCCTCCAGGTAAGCAAACAGATTGCGCCAATCGCCCGTCTTAGCCTGATACTCCGCCAGCAAGCGAGCCATCCCCATATCCGAGCGCAGAGTTCGCAGCAAGGTAGCGCGCGCCTGAGTCTTCACCCGCTCCAGTTCCGCCGCCGTGACCGGCTCCTGCTGCAACCGCTCCAGTTCTCGGTGCAGGGCGGCGGCCACCTCATCCAGGTCCCGGCCGGGAGCGGTCATGGCATAGAGCAGCACGAGGTTGGGATAGCGATCGCCCGGAAAGCCACTAAACCCCTGAGCCGTCAGCGCCAGCCGCTGCTCCTCCACCAAAGCGCGATAGAGCCGAGAGGTGCGCCCATCGCTGAGCAGGGCCGAGATCATGTCATACACCGCATTGTCTGGATGGGTCAGGGCGGGGCGGTGGTAGCCCTCCAAGTACCAGGGCTGCGAATCCAAGGCCAGGGTCAGCTCCCGGGTCTCCTGCTGGGGGGGCTCGACCGTCGTGAGGGAGGGCGCGGCTGGTCGTGCTGAGTAGCGCCCGAAATAAGTAGTCGCCAAGTCACGCACCTGCTCAGCCTGGACATCCCCCACAATCGCCATCGTCAACTGACTGGGAACGTAGTGGGTCTCAAAAAACTCGCGGATATCCGCACGGGTGAGGTTACGGATGTCCTCATCGTAGCCAATCACCGGCCGCCGATAGGGGTGAACCTGGTAGGCGGTTTCCAGGAACGCTTCCACCATCTGGCCGATGGGAGAATTGTCGGTGCGGAGGCGGCGCTCTTCTAGAATCACCTGCTGCTCCTGAAAAAATTCCCGAAAGACTGGCGCCAAAAACCGCTCCGACTCCAGGGACATCCAGAGTTCCAGCTTATTGGACGGGAAGCTGTAGAAGTAGATGGTGAAATCTGCACCCGTCGCGGCATTCAGGTTCGTCCCCCCCGCCCGCTCGACGATCTGACCGTATTCGTTTTGAATCGAGAGGTCGGTCGCCTCGGCCTGGACTTGCTCAAACTCAGCGCTCAACTGGGCAGCCTGCGCCGTATCACCCGCCGCGGCGGCTGCCTTTCTCTGAGCATCCAGATCATCCAGCCGGTCGAGCAGTTCAGTCTCGGCCTGGTAATCCTTGGTGCCGATGCGGTTTGTCCCCTTGAAAGCCAAGTGCTCCAGGAAGTGGGCCGCCCCCGTCTTGCCATCCTCCTCGTCCACGCCCCCCACATTGGCATAGGTGACGAAGGAGACCACGGGCGCATTGTGTCGCTCGAGGACGATGAACTTCATCCCGTTCTCGAGCCGAAATTCGGTTGTGCTGTCCACCACCCGCTCAAGGTAGGGTTGGATGGACTGGGCCGGGGCGATCGCCGGTCGCTGGGCCCAAGCCGCGGCGGGCATCCCCAGCCCCGCCCAGAGCAGCAGCCCCAGCAGCCCCAAGCTGCGCCAACCCCAAGCCCACATCAGGGTTTTCAGGGAATCAAATAGCCGCTTTGGCATGAGTTTCAACCAAAATCATTAGGATACTTCAGCAACGCTTTCTACCAAGCAAGCCGCCGCTGCTAGGGCTGATCACCATCGTCCCGAGGAGCCCTCCGCAAGCTTGGCCCAAGGCGGCCTCTGGGAATTTTGCGGAGAACGGAGCGTAGCGTCCATCTTACAAGCTGAATCCGTGGCTCGACAATGGCAACCACCAGAACGCAGAGGGTTCTGCCGTGTTGAAGTTGAAAAAGGCTGCTACGATCCGTGGTAGGTAATTTCAAGCTCCCTGCTGCCTTCACTCAGAAACGTGCCATGACCTCGTATGTCGCCTCCACTGCCCGCGCCGAAATGAGCGAGCTGCGTCGCCTCAAGAGCCTGCTGCCGCCCGAATTGCAGAGTTGGGTGCTGGTTGAGGGCGCAACGGAAGTGAATCCTCCCCTCATTCGTTGCGAAGAAATTGGGCGGGATGAAGTAGAAATTCAAATCGACCTCGCCAAGTGGGATAATCTCGCCATCGACCAGCGCAACCTGATCTTCTGGCATGAAGTCGGCCGGATTCAGAACGACACCATCCCCCGCGAAGGGTGGGAAATGGCGGCGCTGGCGATCGGCCTTGGGGGGGCAGTTGGTGAGCTTTGGGTGCAAGATGGTCTACTCCTGCTGCTGGCCCTCGCCCTTTGTGGCGTTTCCGGGTTCCGGCTCTGGCAAAAAAACAACGGCGGTAAGCGGCAAGCGGAAATTCTCGCCGCTGATGAGAAGGCGATCGCCCTAGCGACGCGCTTCGGTTACACCCTGCCCAACGCCTACAAAAGCCTCGGTAGCGCCCTGAAAACGCTGATCGAGCAGACGCCCAACCGTCGCCAACGCAAGCGCTACGAAGCGCGCCTGCAAGCCCTGCGGCGTAGTGCCTCGAAGGCGAAAGCGAAAATGGAGTCCCAGCGTCAGGATCAACCCCTCGTCTGAGGGCTCAGTCCAGCCGTCGCGCCTAGTACTCCCAGGCCGGGAGAGTGGTTAGGAAACTTTGGGACTCCTGCACGGAATACCTGGATCAGTACACCTTTCTGCAACCCCGTGGGAGGCAGGGCGGAGCCCAACCAAAATGCGGTCTGAACGAGCGATGCCTAGCGATACACCTGAAGTCAGGTTTCCAGTGGTTTTGGTGGCGGGCGAGCCCGTGATGCAACTGCCAGCCCGCCTCAGTATTCTCGAAGCTGTTGAGTTCAAAGCCGCCTGTCAGCCCTTGCTCTTAACGGAGCCAGCACCGCGTCAGATCAGGCTGAACTTTGGGGCCACACGCTTCATCGATAGCAGCGGGATTGGGGCCCTAGTCAGTGTCCTGAAGCTGGCTCGGGAGCGGGATACCGACCTTTTGCTCCAGCAGGTCAGCCCCCCGGTCATGGGTGTGCTGGCGATGACGGGCTTGGATCGAGTCCTCCAAATCGAACCTCCCCAGACCCCTCTCGAACCCCGCGAGCGACAAGCCGCTGAGCGCCTATTGCCCGCTACCCATCCCTCGGTGCGCTCTTGGGTCAAGCGGCTGATCGATATTGTGGGCAGCACGGTGGGCCTGGTGATCGTGGCGATCCTGTTTATCCCGATTGCGATCGCCATCAAGCGCGACAGCCCCGGCCCCATCTTCTTCGGTCAGATCCGCTGCGGCTGGCTCGGCCGCCGCTTCCGGATCTGGAAGTTTCGCTCCATGCGCGCCGATGCCGAAAAGCTCAAGGATCGGGTCGCCAACCAGGCTAGCGGAGCCTTTTTCAAAAATGAAGATGACTTTCGCATTACCCGTGTCGGCCGTTTTCTCCGTCGTACCAGCCTGGATGAGTTACCCCAATTCTGGAATGTACTCCAAGGCGACATGAGCTTGGTGGGAACCCGGCCGCCGACTCCCGACGAGGTGGAAAAGTACCAGATCCCTGAATGGCAGCGTCTGGATGTGAAACCAGGGATGACCGGGGAGTGGCAAGTCAACGGGCGCTCGAAAATTCGTAACTTTGAGGACGTGATTGCCCTCGATTTGCGGTATCAGCGGCAATGGAGCTTGATGTACGATATAAAGCTCATTTTGAAAACGATTTGGATCTTATTTCGCAAAAACAGCGGTGCAGTCTAGGAAATGTAACTCAGCTCGAACAGTAGTGGCGGATGATCAACCCCAGCAGTGTCGCCTGCATCTCAACTCAGACCTTGAGTTGCTGGGCTACCTGTTGCAGCAATTTGAAGCTTTTGTCTGGCCGGCTCTCTGTCAGCCACCGACGCGCTTAGGTCGGGCTCGGGGTCAGGAGCTGTACTGGCAGTGTCAGATTGCCTTAGCTGAGGGGTTTACCAACGCCGTGCGCCATGCCCACCGGGAGCTGCCGTCGCGCACGCCTATCGACGTGGACTTTACTCTCTGGAGTGACTATCTGGAGATTCGGATCTGCGATCGCGGTGCTCCCTTTGACTTCCAAGCCCGCCTGCACGCCGCCCTACAAGAGGGCGAAAACCCCGATCGGGAAGGCGGCCGCGGCCTCCGCTGGATGTACCGACTCATGGACAAGCTCGACTATGTTCGCAGCACCGAAGGCTACAACTATCTAGTCCTGGGCAAGTACCTAGTAGCCGAGGGGACGGAGGCTCCCTAAGTCTGGGCCGGGACTCCGGGAGGGCCAAGCTCCCAAAGCTTTGCTAAATCAGCGTTTCGCCAAAATTAGTATGTTGTCCATTCCACAGCTCTAAGTAAAAATCTGCTACTTCGTCTGGTCTTTCTGTAGACAGTTCTAGTCGCTCAACTAGGGGCTTGTTCAGATCATTGCACCAAAAGCTGTGGGTAATCTGACTTGCAGACGTAGCAACACTCATCGAAGAAGCCTAAGACGGCTAACGCCATCGCCCGCCGTTAATAACCTCTCGCTCAACCAGTAACCTCTCAATGGTCAGGTGCATGGGCGTTCTTAGGTTGCTGGCTGCGTGGCTACTTTGGGCAAACTTCAAAAGCCGACTCATGTCGATAAAAACACGCATTGAACTCCGCAAAGAAGTTCATGTGTCCAAGAATAACGGGTACATCTCTCGTTCAGTCCAAGCAAACCCAAGTAGTACGGGAGGAAACTGAGCGATCGCGCCAGATACAACCAAACCCCGTGAACCGCTTCGACCTAAACGCTTAAGGGGATTGAAACCGTCTGATTTTCCCAGATTGCTCCTAGCTGTAAACCGATCTCGTAGGGCAAAACATTGACACTCGCGCCTGTATCTAGCAACGCCGTCCCTTCTAGAGAGCGATCGCTCAGCATGAGAGTTCAAGGGATGTACGGCATGATCACCGATCGTCCAAGATTATCGGTTCGCTCAGTAAATGAATAGCCTTATCCATCAAGCATTAGATGCTTCCTTTGCCACAACCAGAAGATCTGACAATGCTTGGACGGATGCGCTGTCGGTTTGAGGCGACCAGACTACTGCTTCAGTAGATGCAAGCTGCTGAAGGTAGCGAATTCGCTCGGTCAGCTTCTCTAGTTGGCTCTAGAATACATCCTTCTTCCTTAGCGACTGCCAAGAGAAGAAAGTGGATCAGTCGCAGTTTGTCTTGATGAGATAGTTGATTAACGCTCGGCAACAGTTCGCCAAGTGACATATTGCTTGCTCCAAGAATGCGCCTCTCCATTGTATCTGATTCACCGGTTAACCTCAGAGTTTATATCAGACCGCAGATTCAAACATTCAAGTTACATTGTCGTAAGAGCAATTGGCAGAAAGTCTGCGGATCTCGTTTCTTGCTGGCTTTCGAGAAGGTTGATAGGTTCACGTCAACACCTCGAACATTCAGACGCAGAGAAAGGTGTAGATTACTAGATAGTCAGCTTCCAGTAGGTAGTTGAGATGATGTTTGGCGATTTCTGGGAAGTTAGATAGCATAGACCCTGATTATAAATAAAGTTTATCTGGCTTCCACTTTGCCAATTTGGATGCCTTTTTGGGGGGAATTTCTCGTCATTCAACGTTTCCGACTAAACCGTTCCAGTGCATTGCGGTTATTAGCCTGCTTCTGCACGGTATGTAAGCCATCGCTGAAACGATTTCTGACTTTCCCCGGATGGTTGACCCAAAATTATATTTTTAACGCTGATATCTTCGTCAAGCTGGTTCCAATGAATACCTTCACCCTTACCAATTAGTCGCCAATCTTGGCGCTCTTCCGTAGAACCGCGTAATAGACGTGGATACCACGCTAGGGGTACGGAAATAGTGCGACCATCTGATAAATCGACAGACAAGGTATCGTCTGTGATCTCAATTGCTTGAATTGTGGGTATATCTAGTAAGTCAATCATTAAAGAAGTCATTCCAGCTCTCTAATAACCTGTCTTGATGTTCTTCGACCAGATTTTGAATACGATTGATCTCTTTGCGACTAAACCCCCTATTATTTTGAAGCCGTACTGGAGTAAGCCAAAACTTTGCTTCATCTTGATCGCGTTCAACATGTGCGTGGGGTGGTTCATCACGGTCTCCAGCGTAGCAAAAGAAACGATATGGCCCAATCGTCAAAAGGGTAGGCATTTACATAATATCTTACTGTATCTCTAAATGAGAATCGGCGCAGGCTAGCCAGCGCGTCAAGACTCATATCTCATGATAGACCCAATTTTGTTGATACAACTCGCAGTTTGGAAAAACTATCGGGTTCTTTGGGTCTTTGTCCGTAGATAACACCAAACTAAGCACCAGCAGCTTTGGTCCGTCCGCTGCCGTGACGTGTTAGGTTACGGCTACTCTCTCTCACTATGCTTCTGCAAGAATTTTTCATAATGCTTCCTGAGTGCCTCGCTACTGGGTAATACGAAAGTATCCTTTGACAACGTGAGTTTTTGACCTGCAAATTCCTGATAACAGGTTTCAATAAGTTTCGGGGCAACTATTACTTCATAAGTATCTGGCTGAATCGATAATAAATATAGATCAAATAAAGTGTGTATATCCGCTCTTAGTGGCAACCCATTTGTGATGTGATTGGTTTGGGTACCTTGATAGGGAAGGATATGGGCTGCTTCTATTGCTGGCTCTGCATCACAGCCAGAAATAGCGCACCGACCAGCATAAGCAGTAAGTAGCTTACGACGAAATTCAGATTGTCCTTGCCGTTGCACAATAGAAGCTGCAATCCTTTTTTTGCGTCCTCTATATTCTCAACATTAAAGTATCCTTCTGCTTCAATTCTTTGTCGTTCGTCTCGCAACTCCGCTAGGTCACTTTGCCAAGATGAAGGGTCAAGGCCCCTTACACTTTTATAATGTTGGGCAAACAGTTCAAAAATCTGATTGATCTCATCCACTGACTTCTCACCAAAACTTAATCCTGTTCGATAACCCAAGTTACACCAAGTTAGTCTTTGGAGAGTGATCGGTGAATAAACCTGTTGTCGAATAACTGCATCTTCCCAGCCTGATTTGAATTACCCTTTACGGCGACTATCTGGATAGTTGCGAACATCCTTCTCATATTCAAGCTCTGAGATGATTTGTTCGCAGCCTTGAACATCGATTACCATTAGACAACCTCTCGCTATATCCTCACCGATAATCAGAGGAAATTGTTAGAGAGAAAATTTCCACATGACATTCTGCACAGGCGGATTAGGTAGAATAACCTCCAGCTAACACTCCCATACGGGTGGTTAGGTGGATAGTTTCAGTGTAATCACCCTTCCGACCGATCGCCCAAGCTTCTTAAGACTAATTTAGTATTTCCCAGCGCAGGCATTTCAAGCCATGCAACCCCCTCCTAAGAAGCTGCTCGACCGCGTGCGCGATCGGGGTGCATCTCACTTTAGAAATATACTCACATCTACTCAGGCATCCTCGAGAGCTTTCCATTGAGATAAATACTGCGATGCTCCAGCACTTGGGGCCCATTCGCCCGTTTCTTTCCGTTGCGCGGGTGCATCTCGCTTTAACGGCGCTATTGCTCACTCTGCGGGAAACGATGGGTTAGCGCCCGCCTGGAGCATCCCTTGATTCAGTAACACTGCTGAGCTTTCGCAAAGTAATTGTGCCTGGAGACGAAAAGCAATCAATTCGATCCTTAGCACGTCCTAGAAGAAAGCGACTCGCCTACTCCGTCGCGGCGATCGCTTGGCGAAGCAAGGGCACATACTCCGCATGGATCTCCGGGACAACTGTGCCGCCGGTGGTGATGAAAAGGGTATCGCCGAGCACCGTCAAGGCATTCTCGTTCAGGGTTTCGACCAGTACTTCTGGCATCGTTGCCTGGCGGTCGGCCAACCCCTTCAAGGCCGCCTCATCGCGGGCTAGGATCGCAGCGATCGCCGCCCGTTCGTCGGCACTGAGCACATTGGCAAAATCCCGCCACTCCTGGGGCAAGGCCTCCGGATCAACCTGCTGGAGATCGGGGATAGTGAGCTGGCTGAGGCGGAGGCTGCTCTCCGGCGCGGAGGGCCGCTCCACCAGTTGCTTCTTTTGAGCATAGTCCGAGAGGGCATCGACCTTGCCACGGCTCTTGGGGCGGCTGCGGCGGTTTGCCCCCTCAGGCCCCTCCCCGGACGGAGCCGCCACCGTTCCCAAACCGGCCGCCTGGGCCTGGAGTCGGTCGTACTCGGCCCGCAGTTCCGCCAGCCGGACTTCGAGCTGCTGGATCTGGATCGTTTTGCTAAAGGCAATCTGACCGAGTTCGCGATCGCGGGCCGAAGGCGGTGGGCTGGGAGCAGCCTCCCCCGAGGGGCACTCCAGCCGCGCCAGGTCTTGGAGCAACTGGCGGCGACGACCGTAGAGTTCCGAGACACTCGCCAGGAGTTGCGCCCGTTCATTTTGCAGCGCACCGACACTGGCGGCGAGTTCCTGCTGATTCGTCGCCGTAACACTGAGAGCTTGCTGCAAGTGGTGGCGCTTTTCCAGCAGCAAATCGATCTGGTAGCGCAGGGAGTGGCGCAGCCGCTGTTCATACTTACGGCGCTGGATTGCGGCCACGAGAGCACTGACGTAGCCCGTGAGGAGGGCAATCAGCCCTACCTGAAGCCCCGTGCCGAAACCGCCCAAGAACAGCCACCCGGCCATACTCCCAAGGCTGAGGGCGATCGCGCCCTGAAGCAACCAGTTAGAGAGTCGATAGGGTGGCATAGTGGCAGCAAGCAGTGGGAGGCCAAGGCTGGCAAACTCAACGATTAGCTTAACTCTACCGCAAGTCGCAGTTCCCCCCGGGCTCACCCCTCAGCCCTGGCAGCGAGGGCAAAAATGACTCGAGCGGCCCGCCAACCGGAGCCGCTCAATCGGCGTACCACACACCCGGCAGGGCTGACCCGTGCGACCATAAACCCAGGCCCCGGGACCATAGTTGCCACTGACACCAAGTAGGTTGAGGAAATCACTGAAGGTCGTGCCGCCCTTAGCGATCGCGGTTTGTAGAACCTCACCAATCGCGGCATGTAGGCTCGCGATCTGGTCAGAACTGAGACGATTGGCCGGACAAGTCGGCCGCAGGCCGCTAGTGAACAGCACCTCGTCGGCATAAATATTCCCCAGCCCAGCCACCAGGGACTGATCCAGCAGGGCCGTCTTGAGGGGGCGGCGGCTCTGGCGGAGGCGATCGCCCAGATAAGCGAGGCTAAACTCCGGCGATAGTGGCTCTGGCCCTAGGGTCTGCAACCCTGTCACCACCTCGGCCAAGGCCTGCCCCGGCGGCACCCACCAAACCCGGCCGAAGGTGCGGGGGTCGATGAATCGCAGCTCCCGGCCCTGGGGAAAAAAGAGGCGCACTCGCGTGTGTCGCCCCAAGGGAGCTGCCTGCTCCAGCCAGAGCAACTGGCCCGTCATGCGGAGGTGAACCGCAAGCCAGCCCGCCGCCGCCCCTTGGCGGTTGAGGGGAGCGAGCAGGTACTTGCCACGCCGCTGCCAGGTCGTGATTTGGCAGCCGGTCAACCCGGCTAAAAAGGCGGCCGCAGAAACAGGGTGAGCCAGTGTGCGGTCAAGCAACACCTCCCCACCCTGAAGCGGTTGTGCTGATGTGAGTGCCGCGAGGCCACGACAAACGGTTTCAACCTCCGGCAGCTCGGGCACGCGGGTCTACTGAGCGGCTGCCGGCTGCTTTTCCGGAGCCGATTCTACCACTTCCAACTCGCTCTCCGCGAAGTTGTTGGTGTTGATGCCCGAGTAATTGACCCGCTCAAAACGAACGATCACAGGATAAATAATGCCGCTCTTATCAACCGTCGCGACAGTGCCGACATCACCGTACCAGTAGGATTCTTTACGCAGGATCTTAACTTTGTCTTTGCGCTTAACCATGAATGTTGTACTCCGCGTTCACCGTATATCGATAAAGCCTACTATCCCACTGCGGCCCTCGACCCCTGTTGGGATTTAAGTTTTATTAAGCTGAAGGAGATTCCTCTAGCTTCCTAGGCGCATCGCAGGGGTGCATCTCACTTAGAGACTCCCCGGCGCCCAGGGCTGGGAGCCGGGGAGCTAGAAGTCCATCTCTCAAGGTTGGGAGAGGGATTTAGGGTGGGGGCTGCCCAACTGAGATGCTCCCAGCCGCTGCTCTCCAGCAGGACGAAGGGGGGTCTCCTGGGTGAAATACACCCAGGTTTTTAGGCTGTCTGCCACTGAGCGCGAACAAAGTGAGCCGGTTGGCCCCAAAGATCGACCGTAGCACTGATGTCGGCGATCGCCAAGTTAAAAGGAATAGCCGTCGTCAAATAGCGCTGGGCCCAACGTCCCAGTTCCGGAGCTAGCATCGCCGTCGCCGCCGTCGCTAGGCCGGCGCTGAAAAGCTGGCTGAAGGGATCTTTGGGCAAGAGGACCGCCGAGCCGAGAGCACAACCAGCCCCCACCAACAACCGCACCGAGAGGTTAGTCCCACAGCGGGGGTGAACGGCTAGCTCCCATTCCCCCTGTTGCAGGCGGCGCAGGGCCTGCTGGGCGGCCTGCTGCAAGGCTCCCGGTTGCACGGCCCCATAAAGGAAGAACCCCTCGGGCAGGGACAGGCCACTCAGGGTTTCATCATCGCGCTGGCCTTGGCGTTCACTGAGGACCCAGACGGTCGCGTGCTCGAGGGCATGAACTTGGCGGAGTTGCAAGATCTCTAGGAGTCCAGGCAGGTATTCAAACTGCTGAAGCAGGTCACGGTCTTGGTTGGGATAGAATTCGGTGGTGGAATAGGTCATGGCGATGATGAGTGAGGCCAGCGGGCGATCGCCCCGTGGCTTGATTGTAGATCCAGGCTCGGGAGCCCGGGCTGCGATCGCTGGGGGGAGGAAGGGGAGTTGAGAAGAAAGCTTATTACTGTGAGCGATCGCGACCCCGGTGCGATCGCTAGCCCATGAGCAACACCCGGTCGATCACATGAATCACACCATTGTCTGCCTCAATATCCGCCGCGAGCACCGTGGCATTTTTGACTTCAAAGCCTTCGGTGCAGTCGAGCGGGAGCGGCGAGCCTTCAACGGAGGCGAGGCTTGCTATTGTCTCCAAGTCAGCTTGACGGTAGCGGCCAGAGACTACGTGAAACTTCAAGATCCGGGCGAGCTGCGGGGGGCTTTTAACCAAGGAGGCCACCGTACCCGGGGGCAGTTTGGCAAAGGCCTCATCATTAGGGGCAAAAACGGTGAAGGGACCGGGGCTCTTGAGCACTTCCACCAAGTCGGCAACCTGCACCGCTGTCACCAAGGTTTGGAAGGAGCCAGCACTTACAGCAATGTCTACAATATCGGGCATAAAGGGTAAGCCGGTTGCGTGGGCCATAATCATCTGTACTTTAGAATTCTAGAGGGCCATGATCGCTGGAGGCTTGTTCCCGGGGGCAGAAACTCGGCGGGCTATCCTCCTAACGTTGACAGGGGACGGGCGATCGCTGATAACTGAGTACGGCTAACTGACCCCCTTTGCCCATGACTAGCGACTTCCGCTTCCTGATGTTGGGAGCCATGTATGAGAATGGCGGCAACACGACACACCGCTTTCTTGACGGCCATCCCCAGCTCTTCGTTTATCCCTTCGAGTCTCAGATCGGTACACGGTTGGTGAATGATACCCTCAGCTCCACCTTTCCAGTGAAGTACCGCTATCCAGTTTTTGACCTCGCGGCCACCCCCTACCAAGACTACAAAGCGATCATCGACGAGGAGTGCAAAGTCCGGGCCCGCACTCCCCATGTCAGCAAGTTCCGTCATCAACCCTTTGACTTCAGCGACGACGAGCGCTGCGAGATTTATCAGGAATATGTCAAGGCGAGTGGGCGATCGCCCGGGGCCAATGTTGCGGCCTTCTTCCGGGCCACCTTCGACGCCTGGAAGGATTACAAACGCACGGGCGAAGAAGCTGTTTATGTGGGCTACAGCCCCATCTTTGTGGTAGACACAGAAAAGCTCCTCAAGGACCTACCCGGGGCCCAGGTCTTGCACGTTGTGCGAAATCCCTGGTCAGCTTATGCCGATACTAAAAAACGCCCCGTGCCCTTGTCGCTGGCCAACTATATGCTGGGCTGGACGCTGAACCAGTACTACGCGCTGCTGTTCAAGGAACGCTATCCCGACCGCGTTCACATCGTCCGAGCTGAGGATGTCATGGCTGACTCTCACGGAGCCTTGGGGGCAGTGTGCGAGAAGCTGGGCCTGGAAACAGCCGCGAGCCTGAGAACGCCAAGCTGGAATGGAGAACCCCTGCAAGAAGTCTACCCTTGGGGCACGATCCGCAAAGCGACCCCCGCCGCTAATTTGGCCACGGCCCAGGAGCTATCGGCGGCCGAGATTGAGGAGATCCGCCAGCGTACCTGGCAATACCTGGATGTCTTTGACTACCGCCACTTTCTCGGCTGAGGGATAGGGTTATTTCAAGCAATTTTGAGACACCTCGGCCTTGATTGAAATAACCATAGTCCTCTGGGGAAGCGCTGAAGCGCCACTACGGGGAGCCTTGGGTATTGCTGGGCTTTCGAGTCCTCCAGGAAGTCAGTCATCCCTAGGTCTGGGATGACTTGGAGGTGTTGGGGTAGCCTGTTCTGCTGGGCAGACGGAACGGCGATCGCCAAGCCATATGCCAAAATAACAATGCTGACCCCATGCCAGGCTGGCCCACCTAGACTGGTATTTTTGTACTATATTGATAGGGTGCGCTGGGCTTGGCTGCGCGATCGCGCCCCCAGATACTTCGCAGTGAGACATTGAGGCTATGGCGACGACTCCCGCAAACCCCGAAAAGGAAAAGGCCCTGCAACTGGTGCTCAGTCAGATCGAGCGCAACTTTGGCAAAGGGGCGATTATGCGCTTGGGGGACGCGACCCGAATGCGGGTCGAAACTGTCCCGACGGGGGCCCTCACCTTGGATCTCGCCTTGGGGGGCGGGCTGCCACGCGGCCGGATCATTGAGATCTACGGGCCCGAGAGTTCGGGCAAAACGACCTTGGCCTTGCACGCGATCGCCGAAGTCCAAAAAGAAGGGGGAGTCGCTGCTTTTGTCGATGCAGAGCACGCCCTCGACCCCACCTACTCCTCCGCCTTGGGGGTCGATATTAATAACCTGCTGGTGGCTCAGCCCGATGCTGGAGAGTCGGCCCTGGAAATCGTCGATCAACTGGTGCGCTCGGCCGCCGTCGATATCGTCGTGGTGGACTCAGTGGCTGCCCTCGTCCCCCGGGCGGAGATTGAAGGGGAGATGGGGGATACTCAGGTCGGCTTGCAAGCACGCCTGATGAGCAAGGCCCTCCGAAAGATTGCGGGCAACATTGGCAAGTCGGGCTCCACCGTCATTTTCCTCAACCAACTGCGCCAAAAGATTGGCGTTACCTACGGCAGCCCCGAAGTGACGACCGGCGGCACGGCCCTGAAGTTCTACGCTTCTGTCCGCCTCGACATCCGCCGCATCCAAACCCTGAAGAAGGGCGGCGAAGCGGAGTATGGCATCCGCGCCAAGGTAAAGGTGGCGAAGAACAAGGTGGCTCCCCCCTTCCGGATTGCGGAGTTTGACATCATCTTTGGGCAGGGCATTTCGCAACTGGGCTGTATCCTTGACCTGGCCGAGCAGACGGACATCGTGGTTCGCAAAGGGGCTTGGTACAGCTACAACGGCGAGAACATTGCCCAAGGCCGCGACAACACCGTGATCTACCTCACGGAGCATCCGGAGGTGGCTGAGGAGGTGAAGCAGCGCGTCCGCGAGGCCTTGCAGATCGGGGTCAAGGTCCCAGAAGAAGCCCCGGAGACCCCGACGACTCCTGTTGAGAGCGAAGAAAGCACCCCTAGCGCTAGCAGTAGCACCAGCGGCCGCGGCCGCAAGGGGTCCCGTCGCACGAAGGGGAGTGCCAGCGAGGTTCCCCCAGACCCGGAGCCGTCGCTGGAGGAGGAGTAGGGCGGGACGGGGGGTGAGGCCCTTGGGTGGATGAAAAAAAGCGCGACTCCCCTGAATTTTGAGCGATTGTTCCAGGAGCAGCGTGTAGGTCTCTTCAGTGTTGCGGGGCCCTGCTGAGAGAAGCCGTTGCGCGTCTGCACCCCCCGGCCCTTGCTCCCCAAGCTCGGATGAAGAGGGAGCTAAGTGTTACGGGGCCCACTCTGCGAGAAGCCGCTGCGCGTCTACATCCCCCGGCCCCTGCTCCCAAAGCTGGGAGCAGGGGAGTTAGAAGCCCCTCTCAAGTGGGGATAGGGGTTGGGATGAGGGCTAAGCTAAGGAATACCAACATCCCGCGTAAAATTTCGCTCCCTCTGAGGTCTTTCGCTCCTCAGTCCCGCTCCCCCAATTCCGATACAATTGTGAGAGTCCCACCTTTCTGTAGGGTCGCGGCTGGGCTCTGACGGTTGGCGGCTCGCCCGATAACGATGATTGAGACTAAGCTTAAGCAATTGCGCGATGTTTTCCGCTCCCTAGAGTGCGCTTTGATTGCCTATTCCGGCGGCGTCGATAGTGCTTTGGTGGCGAAGGTGGCGGTGGATGTTTTGGGCGATCGCGCCCTAGCAATTACTGCCGTGTCCCCCTCCCTGTTGCCGGAAGATTTAGAAGAAGCCTGCCAGCAAGCCGATTTCCTGGGCCTGCGCCATGAACTGGTGGAGACTCATGAGCTGGCCGATCCGAACTATGCCTCGAATCCGGTCAATCGCTGCTACTTCTGCAAGAGCGAGCTGCACGATACCCTCAAGCCCTTGGCTGCGGCGCGGGGCTACCCCTACGTGCTCGATGGCGTCAATGCCGATGATCTCCAGGACTATCGCCCCGGTATTCAAGCGGCGCGGGAGCGGGGGGCGCGATCGCCCCTGGCTGAATTGGGCATCACGAAGCTCGAAGTGCGCCAGATGAGCCGCTACCTGGAGCTGCCTTGGTGGGACAAACCGGCGCAACCTTGCCTCAGTTCCCGCTTTCCCTACGGGGAGAGTATTGATGTTGAAAAACTGCAACGGGTCGGCCGCGCCGAGATCTACCTCCGCAATCGCGGCTGGCGCAGTCTGCGAGTGCGCTCTGTGGGAGACACGGCGCGCATTGAGCTGCCACCGGCGCAGATTCGCGCCTTTGTCGCTCAGATGGATCTCGAGGCCTTGGTCAGCACGTTCCAGGAGTTTGGCTTCACCTATGTGACGCTGGATCTCGAGGGCTACCGCAGCGGCAAGCTTAACCGGGCGATCGCCACGTTCCCCGCCCCCGCCTTGGTCCCTGCCCCGGGCAGCTGGGGCAGGGGAAACCGGTCGGGCGGCTGAACGTTACCATAATCCGGCAGGCCTGCCGAGAACGAACCGATGGTGACAATTGCGGCCCAACCCTATCCCTACGAGCTGCCGGCCCCGCCCCGCTTGGCGCTGCTGTGCATTGATATGCAGCGGGACTTTCTCGAGGCGGGGGGCTTTGGCGAGAGTCTCGGCAATCAGGTCAGTCCTTTGCGCGCGATCGTGCCGACCCTCCAGGAGCTGCTGGCCGTCTGTCGCGCTCGCCAGATCCCGATCATCCACACCCGCGAGGGCCATGCCCCGGACCTGTCCGACTGTCCGGCCGCGAAGCGCGATCGCGGTCAACCCCACCTCCGGATTGGCGATCGCGGGCCCCTAGGGCGCATCCTGATCCGGGGGGAGCCGGGTCACGCGATTATCCCGGAGCTGGCCCCTGAGGCTGGGGAGTGGGTGCTGGATAAGCCGGGGAAGGGGGCCTTTTGCCGCACGGAACTGGAGGCGGGGCTCCAAGCCCTTGGAATCACGCATCTACTGTTCACCGGTGTCACCACCGAGGTCTGTGTCCAAACCACTCTGCGCGAAGCCAATGACCGTGGCTACCGCTGCCTGCTGATCGAAGATGCCACCGCCAGCTATTTCCCAGCCTTCAAGCAAGCCACCCTGGAGATGGTGCGCGCTCAGGGGGGCCTCGTGGGTTGGACGGCGACGGCAGCCCAGGTCATCGCCGCCCTCACAGCCCTCTAGGCGCCGCCGGGGGACAAAGACAACAAAAGCTTAAGCTTGGGCCCCAATCCTCCATCCTGTCAGTACCCTGGACCTAAGGCCAAGATCCCCAGAGTCAAGATTGAGTATGAACGCTTACGCCGGTCAACTGACTGCCGACACCCACCTGACCGTCTCCCAGCAGGGGGCAGAAACCCAGATCACCCTGACCCACCAGCAGGCGGGCCAACAACAGGCCCAGAGCAACAGCTTTGCCACGGGGTCCTGGCGCGTGCCGCCCTTACTCTTTCGCACGGCGGCGGGCTATGTCCTGCGGCTGGAGGGCGATCGCCCCTGGTTGCTGCACCTACAAGCCAGGGGGATGCAAGTCCTGAGCACCCCCCCGGACCTCAGCCAGGCAGAGGTCGTGCCGTTGCAGGCGATCGCGACCCCGAGCCAGACACCCATGCAGCCTATGCAGCCCATGCAGCCCCTTAAAATGGGCACGATGTCCATGCAGATGCAGCCGATGACCATGCAGATGGGTGACATGAAGCTGGCCATGGGAGATTCCCCCCCGGCAACCCCCTCCCAGCACCGCTTCTGTCCCCAGTGTGGTCAGGGCGTCACACCGGGCGATCGCTTCTGTAGCGCTTGCGGCCATCAACTCCAAGCTTGACCCCCAGCAGGCCAAGCCTCGGAGATAATGGGGCTTGCCGTCTTATTCACGGGTTCTCCATGACCTATTGCCTAGGCATTCTGACACGCGCCGGTCTCGTCATGGCGGCTGACTCCCGTACCAATGCGGGGGTTGACTACATCTCTGCCTACCGCAAGCTCTTTGACTACTCACAACCCGGCAAGCGGGCCCTCTTGCTCTGCACCTCTGGGAACTTGGCGATTACCCAAGGCGTGCTCACGAGCCTGGACCGTGATTTGCAAAACGAGGCCGACCCCAACCTGCACACCCTGCCCACGATGTATGAAGTCGCTCGCTACATCGGCGGCAAGATCCGCGCCATCCAAGAACTGGATCGCCCCTGGCTCGAACGGGACAAGATTGATTTTCAGTGCAGCATCCTGCTCGGCGGTCAACTGCCGGGCGAGTCTCCCAAGCTCTACCTGATCTACGCCCAGGGCAACTGCATCCGCGCGACCCGCGAGACGCCTTTCCTGCAAATCGGTGAGAATAAGTATGGCAAGCCCATTCTCGACCGCACCCTGGACTATGAAACCCCCCTAGACGCCGTGGCAAAATGCGCCTTGCTCTCCATTGATTCCACCATGAAGTCCAATATTTCTGTAGGTCCACCGATCAATCTGGTGATGTACGAGCGGGATACCTTGGTCGTGCGCCATCGCCTCCAGTTGCGCCTGGGGGCTCCCTATCTGGCAAAAATGCGTGCCCTTTGGGAGGAGCGACTGCGCCAAGCCTTTGATGCCATGCCAAATATTGAATGGGAGCAAGTCGAGGAGTCCTCAGATATTTTGATTGACTAGGCGAGGGCGGCCCCTGGCACACCCTTTGTCACAACTTGTTACAGAGAGGGTAAGGGCAGGCGGCTCATCGTTAACAATGGGCGGATGATACTGGGTTGAGACGAGCTTACGTTTAAGAAGACTTTATGAATATTGCTGTTGTCGGGTTAAGCCACAAGACGGCTCCGGTCGAAGTTCGCGAGAAGCTGAGCATTCCTGAGACTCATATTGAGGCGGCGATCGCCCACATCAAGACCTACCCTCACATCCAAGAGGTGGCGATTCTGAGCACCTGCAATCGTCTGGAAATCTACGTCGTGACGACCGAGAGCGAGCCGGGTGTGCGCGAAGTGACCCAATTCCTCGCTGAACAGAGTGGCATCGCCCTCCAGCACCTGCGCCGCCACTTGTTCACCCTGCTGCACCAAGATGCCATCCGCCACCTGATGCGCGTGGCCGCTGGCCTCGATAGCCTGGTCCTGGGCGAAGGCCAAATCCTGGCCCAGGTCAAGACCACCCACAAGCTAGCCCAGAAATACAACGGGCTCAGCCGCCTCCTCGACCGCTTGTTCAAAAACGCCCTCGCGGCGGGGAAGCGGGTCCGGACCGAGACCGACATCGGCACGGGCGCGGTCTCGATCTCCTCGGCGGCGGTGGAACTGGCTCAGATGAAAGTGCCGGATCTGACCGCCGCGCGGACGGTGATTGTTGGCGCAGGCAAGATGGCGGAACTGCTGGTCAAGCATCTGCTCTCCAAGGGCGCGACTCAGATCGCTCTGATCAACCGCTCGCTGAAGCGGGCCCAGGAGCTGGCCAAAAAATTCCCCCAGGCAACCCTCGACTTGTTGCCCCTGGAGGAAATGCTGCCGGCCCTCGCCAGTGCTGACCTCGCCTTTACCAGTACCGGCGCTACGGAACCTCTGGTCACGCGGGACAACCTGGAACCCCATCTGACCCTGGGGCGATCGCTGGTGCTGATCGATATTTCCGTCCCCCTCAATGTCGCCCTTGAGGTGCGTGAGTTGGCCTCGGTGCGCGCCTTCAGCGTCGATGATCTCAAGGCAGTGGTCGCCCAAAATGCCGCCCAGCGCCGCGAGATGGCCCGGGCAGCCGAGGTCCTGATCGAGGAAGAGGTGGCCGCCTTTGAACTCTGGTGGCGATCACTCGATACCGTGCCCACGATCAACTCCCTGCGGACGAAGATCGAGGGCATCCGTGAGCAAGAGTTGGAAAAAGCCCTCTCCCGCCTCGGCACTGAATTTGCGGAAAAACACCAGGAAGTGATTGAGGCCCTCACCCGGGGCATTGTGAACAAGATCCTCCACGATCCCATGGTGCAGCTCCGGGCCCAACAAGACATCGAGGCCCGCCGCCATGCCCTGGAGTCGCTGCAAATGCTGTTTAACCTCGAAGATTGCAGCGAGCAGTACAGCTAGCGGCGCAGGCCTTGGGGGCCGGGGTTTCCCGGGGGGGGCAGGATAGCCCTAGGAACCGCTGGAAAACCCAGCCCAGGACTGCCCGACTGGATCGCCGCCCTAGCGCATGGTGACAAACTCTTCGGCGGAACTGGGGTGAATCCCCACCGTGTCATCGAAGATCGCCTTAGTCGCGCCGGCCTTGATCGCGATCGCCACCCCCTGGATAATTTCCGCCGCATGGTCGCCCACCATGTGGGCCCCGACCACTTTATCGGTATTGGTATCGACCAAGAGTTTCATCAGGGTCTTTTCCTGCTTGCCCGGCAGGGTGTAGTACATGGCGCGGAACTTGCTGCGATAGACCTTGAGGGCGTCGCCGTATTGCTCGCGGGCCTCGGCCTCCGTGAGGCCGACGGTCGCCGCCTCGGGAGTGGTGAAGATGGCGGTGGGAATGTTGTCGTAGGCCATCTGCACCGACTTGCCCCCAAACACGGTATCGGCCAAGGCGCGCCCCTCGGCGATCGCCACGGGCGTGAGGTTGATCCGGTCCGTGCAATCCCCCACCGCATAGATGTGGGGTTCAGCCGTTTGGCTGTGCTCATCGACGGCGATCGCCCCGGCCTTCACTTCCACTTGGGTATTTTCCAGGCCCAGGTTGTCGAGATTGGGCTTGCGGCCCGTCGCCGCCAACCCCACCGCATCCACGATCACATCCGTGTCACAGTCCCCGTGGGTCTTGACTTCGAGACCATACTCACTTTTGTCAATCACGATGTCCTGGACTTTCGTGCAGAGCCGAATGCCGTGGTCCTGCATAGCCGCCTGCACCTCCTCCCGCAGCTCCTCATCAAAGCCGCGTAGGATGCGATCGCCCCGAATGATCTGCGTCACCTCCGTGCCCAAGCCGTTGAGAATGCAGGCAAACTCACAGCCGATATAACCGCCGCCAATGATCACGGCCCGCTGGGGTTGCTGCGGCAAGTGGAAAATGTCATCCGAGGTGATCGTATGCTCAATGCCCGTAATGTTGCTAGGCTTCACAGGCCGGCCCCCCACGGCGATCAGGATGCGCTCGGCGGTCACTTTGCGATCGCCCACTTCCAGCGTGTGGGAGTCCAGAAATCGGGCTCGCGCTCGCAGGACCTCAACCTTAGAATTGTCCAGCATTCGTTGATAGATGCCGTTGAGGCGCGTCACCTCGTCGTTCACCGCCGTCGTGAGCCGTGTCCAATCAAACTGGCGATCGCCCACGGTCCAGCCATAGCCCGCCGCTTCCTGAAATTGTTCGCCAAAGTGGGAGGCATAGACCATCAACTTCTTCGGGACACAGCCCCGGTTGACACAGGTTCCCCCCAGGCGGCCGTACTCGGCCACGCCGACCCTCGCGCCATACTCAGCGGCGCGCCGGGCCGTCGCAATGCCCCCAGAGCCCGCCCCAATCACAAAGAGGTCGTAGTCGTAGCTCATGCCTATCTCCCGCAATAAACGTCCCTTTCCTCTCCAGTGTAAGTCTGAGCTGCAAGAGCGGGACGGTGGAACCAGACCTCGGGGGGGATTAAATCCGGAAGATGCCCTCTGGATTGACCGAGAGCAGCGATCGCTGCTGCAACCCCTCCCGAGCGAGAATTTCATTCGCCGCCAAGAGGCCACTGCTCACCGCCCGCTCCATCAGGCCGCAGGGAAAGGGCATCTTCACCCAGTCCCCTGCAAACATCAGGTTCGAGATCGCTGTCACCGTGGCCGGCCGGTTCGTATAGCTATTGGGCGGATAGCCGGAGAAATTCTTCTGATTCACTAGCTCCCGGTGCAACACCGTCGCCCCCCGCAGTTCCGGCACGATGTCGTAGAGTTCCTGCTCAAAGGCGGCCAAGAGAGCGGCTTGGGTCGGAAACTCCTTTTCCTTGTAGCAATAGGCGTGGAGTTCAACCACGGTATTCCCCGTGCGGGCGTGCCAGTCGATGAACTGTTGTTGAATGCGATGGTAGAGCGTAATACTGTCCGTCAGCGCATAGCCCGACAGGGAGGCGAAATTGCTGTGCTCCCAAGGAAAATCCCGATCTAGCCAGAAGCGCGCCACCGCAAAGGGATCAGCCAAGGGCAATTGGGCCACCTGCTGGGCCAGCTCCGGCTCCACCTCCCCCGTGATCAGGTCAAACAGATGGCGGGTTCCCCCCACGTCCGTCGCTAGGACGTAGTAATCGGCCGTGATGGTTGTCTCAGCCTCCGGTGGACTCGGATTAGCCGCGACCAACTGCACCCGGTCGCCCGCCGCCGCCGTGATCGCAAAGCGAGCCAAATCCCGCTGGGCCGGCCCCCGCAGCACCCGCCCCGCCGCATCGTACAAGGCCCCGTGGCAAGGACAGAGAAACTGACCATCCGCCTGGGGTTGCACGGTACAGCCCTGATGGGTGCAGGTGAGGCAGAGGGCCTGGCGATCGTTCTGGGCCACATAGACCCGATCCCCGGCGCCGTAGTAGCGCTGGCCATTCTGGTTCAGCAGCTCGTTCCGCTCCACCCAGAAGGGAACCGCCGACAGGGCCTCGCCCTGCTGGTAAGTGAGGCGGGTGATCTGACCGCGATCGCACTGGATCGCGCTCACGGTCGCCTCGGGGATCACCCGCCCCCCCTTCGCCTCGATCGCCCGCACCAGGGGCTGCACCAAGCTCGTGCCCATATCATCACAAGTGCCGTTGAAGGCCAGGCCTTCCGGATTGCCAAAGAAGTAGAAGTGGAAAAATTGCAGCAGTTCCCCCGTACTCAGCACATCGGGCGCATTCAAACTCGACTTCGCAAAGGGTAGAAAGTAGAGGTCATAAAGACCCTGGGGAAAATCCTGAGCCGCCCAATCAGCGACTGCGATGCTGTCGTAGGTTTGGTACGTCCGGGGAATCTGGAAGCCCGTGATCGCCCGGAACACTTGTAAATGCTTGAGCTTGAGCAAATTGATCCCCCAGCGGAGGCGATTGGGAGAGGCGATCGCCAAGTCAATCACATTCCAGGGAAAGGCCGAATGACTGGGCCGGAAAACCTCCGGCTCGTACTGACCCGAGCGAAAAACCAGGGAGTAGGACTCCAGGGACTTGAAATTCTCTTCAATCGCCAGCTCCGTGACCAAGCTCTTCAGGTTGTAATACTGGGGAAAGAAGCCGTGAAAACCATGCTCCATACGGAAGGACTCCTCCCCCACCTGGATCGTCCAACTCGCAATCTTGCCCCCCAAGTTCGGCGACTTCTCCAGCAGCGTGACCGCAAACCCCCGCTGGCTGAGTTCATAGGCCGCCGCGAGGCCCGCTAAGCCGGCCCCCACCACACAGACCTGCTTAGGGCGCTGGAGGTGCGTGGGCAAGTCCAACTGATTCGGCTGATGGACCGTCGGCTGGGGCTTCGCAAACCGGGAATAGCCGAGACCGACACTAGCAGCGCCCGCTCCCATCAGGGTAATGGCCGTGCGGCGTGAAATCGGGGTCGTGAGAAGGGATAAAGGCTCTTGACTCATCTTCAAGCAACGTGAACGACTCGCAATCGGTGAGGAGCAGGGATCGAGACAAACAGAGGGAATATCGCCTACAACGTTATCAGACTTTACTCAGCCAGCCGTTTACAGCAGGAGAAAAACAGTTCCCGTGCCTGTCAAACCCAAGGTGCATCTCCCCTTGGAGACGCCCCTTCGCCCTCCTCGGGAGCAGGGGCCGGGGGATGTAGACGCGCAGCCGCTTCTCGTAAAGTGGGCAAAAAGTGGGCAAACTTGCCGAACTGAGATGTACCCCAAACCCGGCTCATCGTAGCGCCTCAGTTCTCAAGAGAGCACCAGCCCCACCACGAGCACCGCACGCCTGCCCCAAGACCAAGGGGGCCAGGGGACTCCGAGCGAGCCCCAAGCGACCGAACCGACGAACGGCTCCCGACCTTAGCCTCAGCATTCTACTGCATTGTTAAGTTGGTTTAAGCAAGCGGACGCCGTTTTCACGGCCTGAATGACCACGGCGCCCCCCGATCCTCAGGACGACGGCGGTAACTTGTATTGGCCGACGATCCGCTTCGCAAACTCCGGCACGTGAGCGGCCAACTTCTCGGGGTGCTGGCGCTGGACGTAGAGGTAATTGCGCGTGAAGTGCGAATCGATCGAGAAGCGGGCATATTCGAGCCCCTTGGGACCGATTTTTTCAATCACCACCCCCATCAGCCGCGCTGCCCACATCGGCAGCGTCACCCCGGCTTCGTAGGCGGGGATGCTTTGCTGAACGGCTTGATGGCGATCGCCCTGAGAGCCCACCGGCTGCACCTCCAGCAACGCCCGGGCACTAGCCAGCAACTCCCGGCCCCGCTCGTTCCGCACCACCAGCCACTGCCAGCCAAACGGAGCCCCCATATAGCCCACCACCAGATCTGCCAACCCATTCACATAGTCAAAGCAGCTCAAGCAGGAAGGCGCAAAGACATCCTTCAACTCCTTGGTATTGAGCCCAAAGAAGGGGACTTTCTCAACCGAACCGTCCTCATGCTTGAAATGCACCCGAAAATCCTGCATAAACTCGTAATGCACCACCGTGTCCGGAGACTTGCTTGTCGTCTCGAGAAACTTCTGCAACCCGGCCCGGGTCACATTATCCACGCAGGGCGTCCCGAGAACATAGAGCTTTTCCAGCCCCAATTCCCGCTCCACCGCCCGCAGCGCCTGAATCTGGCAGCCCACCCCGATCACCAGCAGCCGCTTCATCCCCGACTGCTCCACCTGCTCGAGGACCGACAAATTGGGCGAGAGGGTGGGCTTGTTCACCCGCGCCGCCAGCACCTCCTCCGGGGTGCGGGCAATTACCGGCCTGGGCTGAAAACGATCCTCCGGCTGGTTTTGCACGCAGACGACTCCTTCGACCCGGCCCTGAGTCAACATCTCACAGGCGATCGTGCTCACGATCCCCGTCCACTGGGCTCCCGGGATCGGCTCCCGCCGACGGGCCGCAATCATTTCCTCATGAACGCCAAAGTAGCAGTCATCCTCACGGTCCAGATCCCGACTCCGGCCGTGGGTCTGCGTCTCGAGCTGAGGAAACTGTTGATTCAAAAAAGCACAGGCTTCTTTGACGTAGTGGATGTAGTGGGTGTCGCAGAGGCCGCACTCACTACAGAGTTCTTTCGCCGGGCGGCGACTGTCAGGCTTGAGGGCACGGGCCTTGTGGTGGGCTTTGGAGGGCAGTGCTGAAGTCATGGGGCAGAAGCGCGAGCAGGCGAGTCGCAAAACGATAGGTACTGTTCAGACTAACCCACTCCCAGGCCAGAAACCACCGGATGAAATCTGTCGCGGGGCAGATTGTGGGACTGCACCCCCCTGAGAGGGGGACCTGCCATCGGGGTGCTGGGGCTGTTCCCACGGCGAGATGCTGTGGCCCGTCTCCATTCCCCAACCCCGGGGGCATCTCAGTTCGGCCAGTTTGCCCCCGCTGCGCGCCTCCATCCCCCGGCCCCTTGTATGTTGGAGTCAGAGCGAAGGGGAGTCTCCACAGTGAGATGCCCCCCTCCCTGGCTGGCGGGCTCCTAGGTCTCGAGGGACCCAGTACGCGAACCCGTACCCCCCAGCGCGGCTTTCCGGGCCGGCGGGCTTTTGAGGGCGCGCTAAAATTAGAGCAAAGCGCTGCTATAGCGTGATTTCTGTCTCCTAAAGGAGGGCAAGAAACGTGATGAACGAATTTAAGACTGTGGGGCTTTTGGCGGCCCTGAGTGCCCTGTTGATCGGGGCAAGCTACTGGCTCCTAGGCGGTTGGGGGGGCGCGATCTTCGGGGTTGCGTTCGCCGCCGTCACGAACTTGGGCGCTTGGTACTTCTCAGATCGCATTGCCCTCGCGGCCTACCAGGCTCAGCCGGTCAGCGAGCACCAAGCGCCGGCCTTGCACCAGATGGTGGCTCGCCTCAGCCAGCGCGCCGGGCTCCCCAAACCGGCCGTCTACATCGTCCCTACGCCAGCCGCTAACGCCTTTGCGACCGGCCGTGATCCGCAGCACGCCGCGATCGCCGTGACCCAGGGGCTGCTGGAGATGCTACCGGCGGACGAGCTGGAGGGCGTCATCGCCCACGAGCTAAGCCATGTGGCAAACCGCGACACCCTGACCCAAGCCGTCGCCGCGACGATCGCCGGGGCCATTTCATTCCTCGCCAACCTGGCTTGGTGGTTCGGCGGCTCCGATGATGAGAGCCCCAACCCCCTGGCCCTACTGTTGATGATGCTGCTGGCTCCGATTGCGGCGGCCATTATTCAAATGGGCATCTCTCGGACACGGGAATTTGCGGCCGATGCGGGGGCAGCTACCCTGACGGGCAATCCGCAGGCTCTCGCCCGGGCCCTGCGTCGCCTCGAGGCGGGGGCACGCCAATTCCCCATGCAGGGAAACCCAGCCTTCGAGCCTCTGCTGATCACTAATAATCTTTCGGGGCGGGCCTTGGCGGGCCTGTTCTCGACCCACCCCTCGACCGCAGCCCGGGTGGAACGGCTCCTCGCTCTGGGGCAGCCCGTGGCCCTGCGCTAGGGAAGATTTGCCCCGAAGGTCGCGGCTCTAGCGCGCGGGATTCGGGGCGCTAGCAGACCTAGCCTGACTGCTACAGCTTGTACAGCATTTTTCTTGCTAGTCAAGTACGTAGCCCTCACCCCAAACCCCTCTCCCAGAGGGCGAGGGGCTTTAGCGGTATTGCACGAGGCTAAAAACCGCTGTATCGCTTGTACAGCGATCGCTGAAGACGTGCCCTCACCCTCAAAGTCCCTCTCCCGCTCTGGAAGAGGGACTTTGAGAGCGTTTTCTTCGGACTGGTGCAAGGGCTGGCTCTCTTGGCCTTCAGAGGGCTGTCCTCCTTGGTGTCTGGAGTCCGACCTTGGCAGGGAGCAACCCCGACCCCAAGCCTTGGGTTGGGATTCAGCGCGGCTGGCGGCTAGTGCCCGATGCCGACGTAGCGGAAACCGGCTTTCTCGGCTGCGGCTCGGTCGAGGAAGTTGCGCCCGTCGATGATGATGTGGTTGTTGACCAGGCTGGATAGTTTTTCGTAATCCAGATTGCGGAACTGTTCCCAATCCGTCACGAGGACGAGCGCATCGCAGCCATCAGCCAGACGCTCGGGATCTGTTTCCACGATCGCCCCCGAGATGCCGTGGCTCATGCCCGACTGGGACACGATCGGGTCATAGGCCTTCACCTTGGCCCCCAGGCGGTTGAGTTGCTCGATCAAGTCCAGGGAGGGGGCGTCGCGCATGTCGTCGGTGTTGGGCTTGAAGGTGAGGCCGAGCAGGCCGACGACCTTGCCCTTGAGGATCTTGAGTTCCTGCTGCAATTTTTCCAACACGATCAGGCGCTGGCGCTTGTTGACGCTCACGGCGGCCTTGAGCAGTTCGGCGTCGTAGCCGTAGTCGTCCGAGGTGTGGATCAGGGCGGAGACATCTTTCGGGAAGCAGGAGCCGCCCCAGCCGAGGCCGGCTTGGAGGAACTTCGTGCCGATGCGGGTGTCGAGGCCGATGCCTTTGGCTACTTGCACGACATCCGCGCCGACGCGATCGCAAATATTCGCCACTTCGTTAATGAAGCTGATCTTGGTCGCCAAGAAGGAGTTGGCGGCGTACTTGATCATTTCTGCCGAACTCAGATCCGTGAGCACCATGGGCACGGGGGGCAGGGATTTGTCATCCGCAAAGGAGCGCTCCACGAGGGGCGCGTAGAGTTCTTGCATGTGGCCCAAAGCCTTCTGGCTATTGCTCCCCAACACAATGCGGTCGGGATTGAAGGTGTCATAAACGGCAGACCCTTCCCGCAGAAATTCCGGGTTACTCACGACATCAAACTGGGCTGTGATTTCCACCGCCTCACTGTTGCCTCCGGCGCTGACGAGGGCCTTCTGACGCTCGGCGACCCCGTCGAGCACAATCATCCGCACCCAGTCCCCAGAGCCAATCGGTACCGTGGATTTGTTGACGATGACTTTATAGCCATCTTTGAGGTGGCTGCCGATGCCTCGGGCCACCGCTTCCACGTAGCGGGTGTCGCTCTCGCCCGTAGGCAGAGCGGGGGTTCCCACGGCGATGAAGAGGATGTCGCCGTGTCCCACGCCGTAGCCGAGATCGGTGGTGAACTCCAAGGAATTGGCAGCCATGCATTCCTGCATCAATTCGGACAGCCCCGGCTCGTAGATGGGTGTCTGCCCTGATTTCATCAGCTTGACCTTTTGCTCGTTGTTGTCAATGCAAACAACGTGATGGCCAATTTTGGCGAGACATACTCCGGTGACAAGGCCGACATATCCGGTACCGATGACACAAACGCGCATGATTAGAAGTCCTCTTCGCGATAGAGTTTATGGGCTAGCAGAATGGGGGTGGAGGACCCTGAGCCTCTCCCGTGGTTGGTCATTCGCCTTGGAGGCGATCGCGGAAATAGTCAATAGTCAAGTTTAGCCCCTCCTCCAGGGGCACCGTTGGCTCCCAGCCCAACCAGGTTTTGGCGCGAGTAATATCGGGCTGGCGCTGCTTGGGATCATCTTGGGGGAGTGGCTTGTAGATGAGTTCCGCCTCAGGGTTGATCAGACTCTGAATGGTTTGAGCCAACTCAAGAATCGTGTACTCGCCCGGATTGCCGATATTGACAGGTTCCGTGTGGTCACTGTTCATGAGGCGGATAAACCCTTCGACCAAATCTGAGACGTAGCAAAAGCTGCGGGTTTGGGAACCGTCCCCGTAGACAGTCAGGGCCTGCCCTTGTAAGGCTTGCACGATGAAGTTGCTGACTACCCGCCCATCGTTGGGCAGCATCCGCGGCCCATAGGTGTTGAAAATACGCACGACTCGGACATCTACACCATTTTGCCGATGATAGTCATAGGTCAGCGTTTCCGCCACACGCTTACCCTCGTCGTAGCAGGCCCGAATCCCTGTGCAGTTGACATTGCCGCGATAGTCCTCGGGCTGGGGATGCACCGTCGGGTCGCCGTACACCTCGGACGTGGAGGCCAGGAAGAAGCGCGCTTTCACTCGCTTTGCGAGACCCAGCATATTCATGGTTCCCAGTACATTGGTCTTGATCGTCTTGACCGGATTGTACTGGTAGTGAACTGGCGAGGCCGGGCAAGCCAAGTGATAGATCTGATCAACCTCCAGGCGGATAGGCTCCGTAATATCGTGGCGAATCAGCTCGAAGCAGGGATTTTGTAACCAGCGCCAGACGTTGCGCTTGTGACCCGTGTAGAAATTGTCTAAGCAGACGATCTCATGACCTTGTTCCATCAGGCGGTCGATGAGGTGGGAGCCTAGAAACCCAGCGCCACCTGTAACCAAAATTCTCATGCCATCCCGCTGCGCGTGACCTTGAGACTAATCTTAGACTAACCGCAGTCGCGGCTAACGTCGAGTCGGGAACTTTGCCCCTGCTCCGGGCTAGACCTTGCCGAAGCGGCGGTGGCGTTGCTGGTAGTCGAGCAGGGCCCGGTGAAAGTCAGGCCGGCCGAAGTCAGGCCAGGCGGTCTGGGTGACATAGATTTCCGCGTAGGCGAGTTGCCAGAGCAGGAAGTTGCTGAGGCGCAGCTCGCCACTGGTGCGAATGAGGAGGTCCGGGTGAGCGAGGCCGGCGGTGTAGAGGTGGTGCTCAAAGACCTGTTCATCGATGTCCTCAAGGGTGAGTTCTCCCTGTTGCACGCGGTGGGCGATCGCCCGGCAGGCCTGCAAAATTTCCTGGCGGCCGCCGTAGTTGGTGGCGACGACAAATTCGACGGCGCTGTTGTTGGCTGTGTAGGCCATTGCGCGAGCAATTTCTTGCTGGAGCGAGGTAGGCAGGGCCGCCAAATTGCCCACAAAGCGGATGCGGACATTTTCGGCCATCATCTCCTCGAGCTCTTGGCGCAGGACGCGCTCAAACAGCGTCATGAGAAAATCCACCTCGGTCAGGGGCCGGCCCCAATTTTCCGTGGAAAAGGCGTAGGCCGTTAGGGCCGCAATGCCCCAATCCTTGCAGCAGCGCAGCAAGTCCTTGAGGGTATCGACGCCGCGCTGGTGGCCGATGATGCGGGGCAAGCCGCGCCGCTGGGCCCAACGACCGTTGCCGTCCATGATCACCGCAACGTGCTGAGGCAGGCGATCGCGGTCGAGATCGGACGGTAGCTCCGCCAATAACGCACTGGGTTTGGCAATCATTTGACCTTAATCTAAGATTCAGAACCCGCTACAGATAGCTTACGGCTGCTCTCGGTTCGACATTGGCCCGGGGCTGGGTTCCCTGATGACTGCTCGTTCAGCCAATCGAAAATATTACCAATTATAGCCGCGTCCGTAAACCTTGACGAATCCAGCCCCCTGACAGGGGGTGCTAGTCCCGCCAAGGGGTGCGGCCGCTGCATTGATCCTTGGGAGCCTTGGGGTCAACGCGATGGGGGCCCCAGCGGCGGCAGTGCTGCCAGAGCGATCGCCCCTGGGAGCCGAGGCTGCGGCTCCAGCGACCCAGGTTGGGGGCCACCGCTTCCCGTTCGACCGTCGGAGAGAAGCGCTCCTCGAGCAATTCCTTGAGCTTGCTGCTGGTGAGGGGGCGGTTGAGAGTGCGGCGCTCGGCAAAGGAGATCGAGCCGGTCTCCTCCGAGACCACGATACAGACGCAATGATCGACCCGTTCCGTGATCCCCATGGCCGCCCGATGGCGGGTTCCTAGTTGCCGGGAGGCTGTGCGTTCTGACAGGGGCAGAATCACGCCAGCCGCCACCACCCGCCCACCGCGAATCTGCACCGCGCCATCGTGAAGCAGGGTCGTGGTTTGAAAGATCGTTTGCAACAATTCCTTTGAGACTTCGGCATTGAGAATCACGCCGGGGACGGAAAAATCCCGCTCATCAATGGGGCCGCTGGTTTCAATCACGATCAGGGCTCCGGTGCGGTTTTGCGAGAGTTCCTTGACGGCATCGACGATTTCATCGATCACGCTGTCCGGCTTGGGAATCGGGCGACGCGAGGGGGCGAGCAGTTGCCAAATCTCGCCGCGCCCTAGTTGCTCGAGAAATTGGCGAAATTCCGCCTGAAAGATCACCGCCATCGCCACGGCGGAGCCCAGAACGAGGCGCTCGAGCACGAAGCTGAGGTGGGGCAGCCCCAGTTTGCTCGCCATGACAGCCGCCAGCATGAGGACAATGAGGCCCCGTACCATCCAGAGGGTGCGCCGCTCGCCGACAATCAGCAATACAGCGTAGGTCAAGGCCAGCACTAGGCTGATATCGAGCAGATCGAGAAGCCAAGCGCGCAGGGTACTGAAGTCTGGGAGCGTGCCCAAAAGTGGCATTGAACCTCAGGTAGCGGGGGGAGGCGACGAGGGCGACGGTCCGAGGCGGGCGATCGCCTTAGCAGAGCCGCGGCTGGCCGACAACCCAGACCGCGAAGGCCGGGCAATCAACTGGTTTGATTCTAACCAGGGACGCCGGCGGACAACTGCAAGCGGGCCGGTAACTGGTCGTATTGCAGCAGGTCCGCGTAGGTTTCGCGAGCGAGGATCAGCTCCGCCTGACCAGCGTGAACCAGCACCGCCGCCGGCCGGGGTAGGCGGTTGTAGTTCGACGCCATGCTGTAGTTGTAGGCTCCCGTGGCAAAGACAACAAGCACTTCCCCCGGTTGGCTCGGGGGCAGCGGGGCCTCAGGCAGGAGGATGTCCCCGGACTCACAGTGCTTGCCGGCCACCGTCACCGTCTCCGCGAAGGGGGCCGAGAAGCGATTGGCGATCGCCGCCCGGTAGCGAGATTGGTAAGTAATCGGGCGGGGGTTATCCGACATCCCGCCATCGACCGCGAGGTAAGTGCGGAGGCCGGGAACGTCCTTGCGGCTTCCGAGGGTGTAGGCCGTGATCCCCGCCGGGCCGATCAGAGAGCGACCCGGTTCACAGATCAGCTTGGGTAGAGGGAGCTGCCGCTGTTGGCAGGCCTGGGCGATCGCCTCACTCGCCGTCTTCACCCAGTCCGCGATCGTCGGCGGATCATCCGCCTCGGTGTAACAAATCCCCAAGCCCCCGCCAATATTCAGCTCCACAATGGGCAACCCCGCCTCCAGGGCCTGGTGCAGCCAGTCCACCATCACCCCGCCCAGATCCTGGTGGGGTTGGCGCTCAAAGATTTGGGAGCCGATGTGGGCATGGAGACCGACACAGTGGAGCTGCGGCCGTTGACCCACCCAGGCAAACACCTCAGGCAACTGCTGGGGATCAAAGCCAAACTTGCTATCCAGGTGGCCAGTGCGAATGTATTCGTGAGTATGGCATTCAATACCGGGCGTGAGGCGTAGGGCCATGCGCGCCGGTTGCTCAGGACTGGCAAGACCCTGGAGCAGTTCCAGTTCCAGCCAGTTGTCCACCATCACCGTACAGCCCTTGTCGTAGGCCAGGCGCAGCTCCGCCGCCGATTTATTGTTGCCGTGCAAATAAATCCAGTCGGGCCGCACCCCCGCTTGCAGGGCCGTGTAGAGTTCACCCCCCGAGACGACATCCAGCCCAAAGCCCTCGCTAGCCACCAGAGCGCAGACCGCCAGGCAGTTCCAGGCCTTGGAGGCATAAATGGGCTGGGCTTCACCGGGGTAGTAGCGGGCCAGGGCCTCCCGATATTGGGCACAGGCCGTGCGGAGGGTGGCCTCGTCGAGAATGTAGAGAGGCGAGCCATACTCAGCGATCAGTTCAACCACATCGCAGCCGCCGACCACAAGGTGATCCTGGTCATTGACGGTCGCCGTCAGGGGCAGCAGGGCCTGGTTCGGGGACAGGGGAGCCGGGTGGGGAGGCAGGTAGGAGCGGGCAGAGGTCGGTGCAGTCAAATCGGGCATCATCACTTCAGGGGGGCAGGGAGGGAATGGATACAGGGCGTTGCGGGGCTCCGAGGCCGAGATCAGCCAAGGTTGTGAGCTTGCCACGGCTGCTTTTAGGAGTAGTCCCTGCCGCTGCGTCACGCTGCTTTAGAATTTAGCAGCAGCCCCTCGGAGCGAGCCGCCGCCACGCAACCCATCCCCCCAGTTTACAATTAGCAACTGTGACTTTTGCGGAACTCTGCCTCCAACCCCTCACGGCTGACCAGTTAGCAGCCGCGGTCGCCTTGGATCGTCGCTGCCTCGGGGGGCTGTGGAGCTTGGAAGGCTACCAGCGCGAACTCCAGAGCCCCAACAGTGACCTGCTCGGGTTATGCTTAGGGGCTGAGCCCCAGCCCTCGCTCATCGGCCTCGGCTGCTTCTGGGCGATTTTAGAAGAAGCTCACATCACCTTGTTGGCTGTTCACCCCGACTATCAGCGCCAAGGCCTGGGCCAACGTTTGCTCTTGACGCTCTTGCGGCGGGCGGCGGCTCGGGGCCTCGAGCGCAGCACCCTGGAGGTGCGGGAGCGCAATCAGGTCGCTCTCGATCTCTATGCTAAGTTTGGCTTCCAGGTCGCTGGGCGGCGGCGCGGTTACTATCAAATGACCCAGGAAGATGCCCTGATCCTCTGGCGCAGCGGCTTGCAGCAGCCTGCCTTTGCTCAGGAACTGGCGGTCTGGCAGGCGGAGAGCGATCGCCGCTTGCGTGATTCCGGCTGGCACTGCCCCTAGGTAGCGGCAACCCGCCCCCAACTGCCGCAATTTCCGCACTCTGTCCCGATCCCCAGCCCCCCAACACCGCCGAAAGCCCTGTGTTAGAATGAGCACACAATTGGGCAAGCAACAGGTGATGGAAACAGGCCATGTTTGAACGCTTCACAGAAAAAGCCATTAAGGTGATCATGCTCGCTCAGGAAGAGGCGCGCCGTCTCGGTCACAATTTTGTGGGGACGGAGCAAATTCTCCTAGGGCTGATCGGCGAAGGAACTGGGGTTGCCGCCAAAGTCCTCAAATCCATGGGCGTTAACCTGAGAGATGCCCGGGTTGAGGTCGAGAAAATCATCGGGCGCGGCTCTGGCTTTGTTGCCGTTGAAATTCCCTTCACGCCCCGCGCCAAGCGCGTCCTCGAACTGTCCCTAGAAGAAGCGCGCCAACTGGGCCACAACTACATCGGGACAGAGCACCTGCTGCTGGGCTTGATCCGAGAAGGGGAAGGGGTCGCCGCCCGGGTGCTCGAAAATCTCGGCGTAGACCTCTCGAAAGTCCGCACCCAAGTCATTCGGATGTTGGGCGAAACGGCGGAGGTTTCGACGGTGGGCGGCGGCCAAGGTCGCACCAAGACGCCGACCCTGGATGAATTCGGCGCTAACCTGACCCAAATGGCGGCCGATGGCAAGCTCGACCCCGTGGTGGGCCGCCAGAAAGAAATTGAGCGCGTGATTCAGATCCTGGGTCGCCGGACTAAGAATAACCCAGTGTTGATCGGGGAGCCGGGGGTGGGCAAGACGGCGATCGCCGAAGGCCTGGCTCAACGCATTGCCAACAACGACATCCCCGATATCCTGGAAGATAAGCGGGTCGTTACTCTGGACATCGGCCTCTTGGTGGCGGGGACGAAGTACCGGGGTGAGTTTGAAGAGCGCCTGAAAAAAATCATGGACGAGATCCGCTCGGCGGGGAACGTCGTTCTCGTGATCGACGAGGTTCACACCTTGATCGGGGCGGGGGCTGCGGAGGGGGCTATTGATGCCGCGAATATCCTCAAGCCGGCCCTGGCTCGGGGCGAACTCCAATGCATCGGCGCGACGACGCTGGACGAATACCGCAAGCACATTGAGCGGGATGCAGCCCTGGAACGTCGCTTCCAGCCGGTGATGGTCGGGGAGCCGACGGTGGACGAAACCATCGAAATCCTCTACGGCCTGCGGGAACGCTATGAGCAACACCACAAGCTGAAGATCCTCGACGAAGCGCTAGAAGCGGCGGCGAAGCTCTCGGATCGCTACATTAGTGATCGCTACCTTCCGGACAAGGCCATTGACCTGATCGATGAAGCTGGCTCTCGGGTGCGCTTGATCAACTCCCAGTTGCCGCCAGCCGCCAAGGAGTTGGACAAGGAATTGCGCCAAGTGCTGAAGCAGAAGGACGACGCCGTGCGGGCTCAGGACTTCGATAAGGCCGGGGAACTGCGCGATCGCGAAATGGAGATTAAGGCCGAAATTCGGGCGATCGCCGCTGCCAAGAAAGGCGAAACGCAAGGCGAGGAAGACGCCAGCGGGCCCCAAGTGGACGCGGAAGAAATCGCCCATATCGTCGCTTCCTGGACAGGGGTTCCGGTCAATAAACTGACGGAAACCGAGTCCGAGAAGCTGCTGCACATGGAAGACACCCTGCACCAGCGCCTGATCGGCCAAGAGGAAGCGGTTCGGGCTGTCTCCCGGGCAATCCGCCGCGCCCGTGTCGGCCTGAAGAATCCCAACCGCCCCATCGCCAGCTTCGTCTTCTCCGGTCCTACGGGCGTCGGCAAGACAGAACTCGCCAAGTCCCTCGCCGCCTACTTCTTTGGCTCCGAGGACGCGATGATCCGTCTCGACATGTCTGAGTTCATGGAGCGCCACACCGTCTCGAAGCTGATCGGCTCACCGCCGGGCTACGTCGGCTACAACGAAGGCGGCCAGTTGACAGAAGCCGTCCGTCGTCGGCCCTACACTGTCGTCCTCTTCGACGAAATCGAGAAGGCTCACCCGGATGTCTTCAATATGCTGCTGCAAATCCTGGAAGACGGCCGCTTGACTGATGCCAAAGGTCGCACCGTGGACTTCAAGAACACGCTGCTGATCATGACCTCCAACATCGGCTCCAAGGTCATCGAGAAGGGCGGCGGCGGCCTCGGCTTTGAGTTCGAGCAAGACCAAGCGGAATCGCAGTACAACCGCATCCGCTCCTTGGTCAACGAAGAACTCAAGCAGTACTTCCGGCCCGAATTTCTCAACCGCTTGGATGAGATCATTGTCTTCCGTCAGCTCAGCAAGCAGGAAGTCAAGGAGATCGCCGATATCCTGCTTAAGGATGTCTTCCGCCGCCTGACGGAACAGCACATTGCCCTGCAAGTGACTGAGAAGTTCAAGGATCGCTTGGTCGAAGAGGGCTACAACCCCAGCTACGGAGCCCGTCCCCTCCGCCGTGCGATCATGCGCCTCCTAGAGGATGTCCTAGCTGAGGAAATCCTATCGGGTCGCCTCAGTGAAGGCTCCATGGCCGAAGTGGACATTGATGAAAACAACAATGTGGTAGTTCGGCCACTGGACAAAGCTCCGGAACTCCTCCTGGAGGGGGCGAATCAATAGACCTGACGCTACCTTGCCCTAGCGTTAGCCACAGTGAGGAGAGGTGAAAGCCTCTCCTTGCTTGTTAGGGGCTCACTAGCCCAGGGTTGGGCAAGTCGAGGCAAACAAGACCTAGCAATAAGGCAAGAAGGGTTGGCGATCGCACCTCCCCCCTACTACCATCAACAAAGCTCGGAACTCAGGCGGTAGCCTGGTTCCGAGCTTGCAAGTCAATGGGCGATACTGGATTTGAACCAGTGACCCCTTCCGTGTGAAGGAAGTGCGCTACCCCTGTGCTAATCGCCCGCGAATGCTAATTGTAGCACAATAACCTGGTCAAAGACAACCTCTAATCACCCTGAGGATACTGGTTCCACAGTTCTGTTGTCTGGCGGAGGCTGGCGAAGTTGCCATGGCCGAGAATGAGGTGATCGAGCAGGGGAATACTTAGAAGCAAAGCCGCCTGTAGCAATTGCTCCGTGAGCACGATGTCCTCACGACTGGGTTCGACATTGCCTGAGGGATGGTTGTGGGCAACGATGAGCTTTGTGGCTCCTTGGCGGATGACCTCACGAAAGATATCGCGGGGGTGTGCTAGCGTCTCTGTGGCGGTGCCGATGGTGATCACGCGCGTACTCATCAAACAATTTTTAGTGTCTAGGAGCAAGACCGCGAAGCGCTCTTGAGCCTGCCACATCAGTTCCTGGCTGAGGGCGTCGGCTGCTACTTGGGGGCTATCGATCTGGGCTCGGGGGGCGGGTCGGAGCTGAAAGACTCGCTTCCCCAGTTCAATTGCGGCCAGGATGCTGGTCGCTTTAGCCGGGCCGACGCCAGGGATCACCATCAGTTCTGCTGGGCTGACTTCCCGCAACGCTGCGAGGGGGTCTCGAGCATCTTGGCTCAGCACTTGCAGAATGTATTGACCCAGGCCCACTGCCGAGAGCTTCCCCGGCCCCTGGCCTGTGTTCAGCAAGATGGCGAGCAACTCCGCATCGGAAAGGGTCTTCGACCCGAGGTTCAGGAGGCGCTCGCGGGGGCGCTCGTTCTCAGGCAAATCAGCGATCCGTAGGCTATAACTCATACCCCTGGTTAGGTTGGTTGAGACTCGATCCGTTACGCAACGGGTGAGGGTTGAAGTGCTTTGAGCGGTTCCGTCACTGCTAGGCAGGTGCGGGGATGTTGATTTAGTGTAGAGGGCTAGTTTGCGAGGGCGATCGCCCTACTCGTCGCGCGAGGCTGTGTTACGGCGGATGATGATGTAGCTCAGGGTCAGCATGAAGACAGCTACCGACATAGAGATTAGGTGATCGGGGGGGTTTTTCTCAAGGTCGAAGATGATGATTTTACGAGCTACGGCGGTGAGAGCAGTGACAACGACTAGTTCTAGTTGCACGGAATGTTTACGCAGGTAGGCAGTGATATTCTCCAAAATTTCCAAGGCGATCAAGACATTGAGAAAGAGTCCAAAGATGTCAAAAAGGCGACTCCGTAAAATCCCTGGTGACTGTAAGAAGAAGTCAGTGATTAGGAATAATACCAATTCATAGATTGAAAACAGAATCACTACAATCATCAGCAGCGATAACACTTTTGAGACCAGGCTCTCAACAACCTTGAGTAGTCCCAGAAAGTCTTGGTTGCGACTGGGGTTGGGGTTCAGTAGGTTTCTCAAGATTGCGAGGAGGGAACGCATAGATTTAGAGTCGCAGTGAGCTGTAAGTAAGCGTAGTTGGGGAAGAGCCGAACCCAACCCCTGGTCAAAATGCGTCAGATAGTCAGGCGGGATGTTTCCTGTTCTCCCTACGCGGGCTCTCTTCACTAAGTACGATTTATACCAAATTTGATGTGATTAACCGGGGGTGAATGGCGAGGAGCGTCAGACTTTGCTAAAGTGTCTAGGAAATCTGGATGACCTGCGAAAGCTTCGACCGCCGCTCCCGCGTGCCGGGTGCATCTCAGTTAGGCAAGTTTGCCCCCTCTGCGAGAAGCCGCTGCGCGTCTACACCCCCCGGCCCCTTCTCCCAAGGAGGACGAAGGGGAGTCTCCAAAGTGAGATGCACCTCCGCGTGCCTGACGCTGTACAGGCTTGGGTTCAGTCCCTACGGCGGTTGGGCTTGACGGGCGATCGCCCTGGGGACTTTAAGCTTGTGGACACTCCGACCCGCCGTCTCTCTCAAGCCCATCTCAACCTTTTTGAGGCTTGCCCACGCAAGTTTCAGCACCTCTACCTCGATCAGTTGGCGGTGCCGGCCTCGCCCCTCCAGCAGGAGCGTGCCCGCTGGGGGAACCAATTTCACCTGCTGATGCAACAGCGGGAATTAGCCCTGCCCCTCGCCCCTCTGTTCGACACTGAGCCGCAGCTAGAATCAACTTTACAGGCCCTGGAGCAGGTCGCCCCTGAACTGTTCATTCCCCAGCCAAGCGCCCAGCGGGATGCTGAGCACAGCCGCAGCTTGAGCCAGCAGGGATTTTTGCTCACGGCGGTCTACGACCTCTTGATTACGACTCCGGAGCAGGCCCAGATCATTGATTGGAAGACTTACCTACGGCCCCGCGCCCGAGCCGAGTTGGCTCGGGACTGGCAGACGCGGCTTTACCTCTTCCTCCTCGCCGCCACGTCGGATTATGCACCGGAGCAGATCCGCCTCACCTATTGGTTTGTGCAAGTATCCCCCCAGCCCCAAGCCCTGACCTTTACCTATAGCCGCCAGCAGCACGAGCAGACCAGCCAAGCCCTGCAAGTCTTGCTCACGGACCTGGAAGCCGCCCTGAGCTGCTATCACCACGGCGAGCCCCTGCCGCAGGTTGAGCCGCAGGCGGGGCTCTGCCCATCTTGTCCCTTTTCCCGCCGCTGCGATCGCCTTGCGTCGGCCGCTACCCTGCCCCTAGAGTGGCCGGCGGTGATCGCCACGATTCCCGAGCGCATTCCCTAGGCTGTCGGGTGCTCCGCCGCCGATAGAAGTCCATAGGCCTTGGGTTGCTGGACGGCTGTCTCCGCCCAGGCCCGGTAGTCTGCCAGTAACTGCTCCAGCAGGCGTTGCTTGATCCGTGCCAGCACGCTTTTGACCACATGATTGCCCGTGGCTTCCAAAATAGCCGGGGGCGCGAGGGCGAGCAGGGAGGGCAGGCTAATCTTGACTGCAAGATCAGCACGACCTTCCAAGTAGGTCAGGTCGCCGCGCTGAACCGGGGTCAGCTTGCCCCCCACATCCAGATTGAAGCGAGTATTGATGTACTCAATGCCATGAATCTCGCAGGATTCTGATTGCAGATAGACCTGGCCTCTTGCATCGGCCCAGACTTTCAGGACGACGGCGGGCTGGAAATGCAAGCTCAGAATGTGCAATGGCCGCAGCTTCAGGCGGTAGCGATCGCCCCCCAACTGCTCCATCAAGCGGGGATCGGCGATCGCCCGCACCAAGCGTTGAGGCTGGCGCAGGTAGTGCTGGATCGGAACCGAGGGATTGGTGACAGGGAGCTCAACTGTCTCAAAGGTCGTAAAACGAAGCGTTTGCATAGTTTCAGGGGCAACAGTGGCAGCAGCAGGCGCAGTGCAGAGGGTGGACGAATTTTACGCGGGATGTTGGTACTCCTTCGCTAAGCCCTCACCCCAGCCCCTCTCCCAACTTGGGAGAGGGGCTTCTAACTCCCCTTCTCCCAGCTTTGGGA